>CAZTDD010000003.1:0-140286 GCA_964612675.1 uncultured bacterium | reverse complement strand
TGTGCTAGGCGGGGAGGTAGCGGTGCCCTGTACCTGCAACCCGCTCCAGCAGGGCTGAATTCCTGCCCGAGGGGTACGACTGTGAGGCAGCGCTGGGCAAGCAGCGTTGATGGCCGGGTCCCGTGCAATGGCGGCTCGTGAACCCCGTCAGGTCCGGAAGGAAGCAGCGGTAAGCGATACCCGTCATGTGCCGCGGGGGTGCCTAGCCTGAGCCGGCTACCCAGTGGCGCTCGGAATCGTCACCTCGATGGCAGGTGCACACCCCCCATAAAGAAGAAACGCTATTGATTCGGGAGGGCGAAGCTCCTGCTGAGCCGTGTGTAGAAAGGACAATTCGGCTCAGCAGGAGCTTCGCCCTCCCTCGAAAAGCCAACGTGTAGTTGACTGAGTGCCATTTTACAAGAAAGACCGGGGAACTTCGGTCTCGATTGAGCAGTGAATGGTTGAGGCCCAGCAAACATCACCTTATATCGTTTCCGCGCTGAGGCACCGTCCGACTCGGTTTCGCGAGGTGCTCGGGCAGGAACATGTCACCACCACTCTGCTCAACAGCCTTGAACGAAACCGAATCGCGAACGCTTATCTCTTCGCCGGCCCGCGTGGGACGGGCAAGACCTCGACAGCGCGTGTCTTGGCGAAGGCCTTGAATTGCGAACAACGTGAAGGCGCCGAGCCCTGCAACACCTGCGAGTCCTGCCGGACAATCGCAGGCGGCAAGAGCCTGGATGTTCTCGAGATCGACGCCGCCTCGAATCGTGGGATCGAAGAGATCCGGGATCTGAGGGAGAATGTTCGTTTTGCCCCGACCTATGGTCAGTACCGCGTGGTTGTCATCGATGAAGTCCACATGCTCACCCAGGAGGCGAACAACGCTCTTCTCAAGACACTGGAAGAACCGCCAAGCCATGTGAAGTTCGTCCTGGCCACGACGGAGATGCACAAGATCCCGGCGACGATTCTTTCTCGTTGCCAGCGATTCCGATTCCGTCGGATTCCTGTAAGTATCTTGATGGATCGTCTGCGGGCGCTCGCCGATCAAGAGCCCTCCGTGGATCTCGGGTCGGAGGCGGAGCGGGACCGAATTCTCTACCATATCGCGCGCCTCTCCGAGGGAGCGCTTCGAGATGCATTTGTTTCACTGGATCAATTGCTGGCGTTTTGTTCGGGCAAGATCAGTCTGGCGGAAGCCGAAGAGATTCTCGGCGTGGTGGAGTTCGAGGCGCTTGAGAATCTTGTCGGTTCGATCCTCGCCAGCGATCCACGTGGAGTCCTTCTCATAATCGAACGCATGTGTGCACGAGGTAAGGAACCGGCGCAGTTCCTCAAAGAGATCCTGGGCTATCTCCGTCATTTGCTCGTGACAAAAGCAGCATCCGACCGGCCCGAGCTTGTGGAGATCCCGGATGAGTTCAGGGAGACACTCCGCGATCAGGCGGAATCGACGACAATCGAGACGATTCTTCAAGTGATCGAAGTGTTCAGCGAGGCGGACCGCCGCATGCGCTATGCCTCGGAAGGCAGGATGATTTTGGAAGTAGCGGCGATCAAGGCCGCCAAGATCGGTGAATCGGTGGAGCTGACTACGATCCTGGAACACCTTTCGGCTCTGTCCGGCGGAACCCCCGTTCCGAAACAGAAACCAACGGGCAAAACACAGCAGCCAACAACAAGCAAAGAGGTTTCCCATTCATCGCCGGAGCCAGCACCTCCACCACCTAGCGAAACACCTCCCAAAACAGCACAGAAGCAGGAAGCACCCAAACAGACCGATACGATCGCCGAGGCGTGGAAGCAATTGCTCGACGATCCCGATCTCTCGGCGCCCGCCCTCAACAGTGCCCTGGAACAGAGTTTTCCTGTGTCATTTGAAGATGGTGAGCTGGTTGTCGCCGTACCGACAAAAGCGGGACTGGCCCGGTTGAAGGACGGCGATTATCGCGAGATGATAGCCAAGAAGCTGGGAGAGTTGCTCGGAAAATCGGTGCGCGTCTCCTATCGAACTGCAAAAAAAAACGAAATACCGAGTAGAATAACGGAAGAGAGAGACGCAGCCCCACCGGATTCCGGTGAACTGGTGGCAAGTGCCCGGGAGCATGAGATCATTCAAAGTCTCATGGAGTATATCCCGGGGACGGTAAAAACGGTTTATCCCGAAAAGGCGGAAAACGAGAAAGTTCGTCCGCCAAGAAAGGAAGAAATTGCGACATGAAAGGTCTCGGGAACCTGGCGAATATGGGCCAGATGCTGAAGCAGGCCCAGGGTATGCAGAAGCGAATTAATGAACTCCAGTCAGAGCTTGAAGGAAAGACCACGACGGGATCGGCGGGTGGCGGTCTTGTGGAAGTAACCATGAACGGGCATTTCCAGGTCACCAAAGTGAAAATCGATCCCGAGGTGGTCAAGCCGGACGATATCGGCCTGTTGGAGGATCTTGTTCTGGTCGCGTGCAATGAGGCGCAGGCCCGAGCGCAGGAATATGTGAAGAACAGAATGAGCGAGATCACCGGCGGTGTGAATATACCCGGTTTGATCGGCGGCTGACCGTTACTCCATGACGAGCCCCGAGCAGCGATTACGTGCGTCTGTCCTTCTTCTGAACAAAGCCTATCCGCCCTGGCCGGGGGGAATCGAGAACCATACAAGACAACTCGCGGAAGGACTGGCTCGGCGAGGCTGGAAAGTCGATGTGCTTTGTTCCAGCTTCCATTCGTTCTCTATCGAAGAACGCCAGAGAAACCTACAAATCCACAGGACTCCCAACTGGGGAACGGTTTGGTCACAGCCGCTATCTCCCCGAATACTGACAGAAGTGCGACGATTCAACAGTGAGATCGTCCATGTTCAGGTCCCCTTCCCGCTTGGCATACCAGCTTGTCTGCGTGTTCCAAAGACGAGACCGCTCGTGGTGACCTGGCAAAGCGATATCGTACGCCAACGCGCGGCCCGGCCGCTTCTCGCACCGCTGGAGAGGATGCTGTTGCGGCGTGCGGACGCGATTATCGCGACTTCGCCGAGACTCATCGAGCACTCAAAAGTACTGCCTGCATTTCGAGAGAAGTGCCGAGCGATTCCTCTGGGAATCGATCCCCGGCCGTTCACCTTTCCAACACAAGAAACCCTGGATTTGGCAGAGAAACTCGGAGAGGGGTTTCATCATCCTCTCGTTGCTTTCGTGGGACGGTTGGTCGGTTATAAGGGGGTAGACATTCTCATCAAGTCGATGCGACAGCTGGAAAAAATCCATTGTGTGATTGTCGGTGAAGGTCCGAAGAAAGAGGATCTGAAGCGGCTTTCGGAGCGAGAAGGACTAGGAAGGCGTGTACGTTTCGCAGGCCACGTACCAGATGAGGAGCTGCCTGCGTATCTGCATGCGGCGGAATTGTTTGTGCTTCCTTCGGTTTCGAGGAATGAGGCGTTTGGGATTTGCCAGTTGGAAGCGATGGCGGCGGGGTTGCCGGTGATCAGCACGGATCTGGAGAGTGGGGTTCCGTGGGTGAACCAACACGAGCAGACGGGATTGGTTGTTCCGCCCGGGGATGCGGATGCTCTCGCGGGAGCGATCCGAACCCTTGCGGATGACCAGGATCGTGCGAAGGCACTTGGAGAACAGGGCAGACAGCGGGTTCTGGAGCTATTCACGGCTGAGCGGATGATTGGCCTGCATGAGGAGCTGTATGGGGAATTGTTGGACCTGAAATCCTGAGAGTACGTAGGAGTATTTATCCCTCGATTCACTACCCTACCCTCACCTGCCCGCTTTGCCTTACTCTCGTTGGAATACCCACAAGGAAGATGGTGCGGCAAGAAGTCCGAGGCGTACTCCATCGATCACCCCTCACCCTAATCCTCTCCCAGAGGGAGAGGGGAAATTCTAAATGCCAGTCGCCGATTTTTTGCCGTCCCGTAAACGAAAGGCGGTAGCTTATGCGGATATTCTTTTTCGGGGCAGCGAAAGAAGTGACCGGCTCCATGCATCTGATTGAAGTTAACGGCACACGGATCTTGCTCGAATGCGGGATGTACCAGGGACACCGGAACGAAGCTAACGAACTCAACCGAAACCTGCCCTTTGCCCCGGAGAACGTCGACGTCGTGGTACTGTCCCATGCCCATATCGATCACAGCGGCACCATGCCGCTCCTGTGTCGCAAGTACAGTGGCGACATTATCAGTACACTCGCTACACGAGACCTTTGCGCGGTCATGCTCCAAGACAGCGCCCACATTCAGGAAAAAGACGCGGAATTCTATAACAAGAAGATCGCCCGCAATGAAAACGAATATATCACACCAATCTACACCGGCGACGATGTGGACAAATGTCTCACCCAATTCATCGCGATCAATTACGACAGACCCTACGATCTTGCCGACGGAGTGACATTAACGTTCCATGACGCCGGTCATGTGCTCGGATCGGCGATCTTGGTTCTCGACATCGTGGAAGGACGCGACAGAAAGCGGCTTGTTTTCAGCGGCGACCTCGGACGGAAACGGATTCCGATTCTCAAAGACCCGACTCATATCGAAGATGCGGACATGATGATTCTGGAAAGCACATACGGGAACCGAAAACACGATCCGATTGAAGTCGCCGATGATCATCTGGCAGACGCAGTCACCACGATTTCAAAACGCAAAGGGAAACTGATCATTCCGTCATTCGCGCTCGAGCGCTCCCAAGAGATTCTCTACAGCCTCCACCGACTCTTGAAACAAGACCGAATCCCCCATATTCCGGTTTTTGTCGACAGCCCACTCGCGATTCGTGTGACTGATATCTTCCGCTTGCACCCGGAGTGTTTCGACGATGAGATGAAGAAAATGTTCGTCAACCGTGAAGATCCTTTCGATTTTCCCGAGCTCGAGATGACGCGCACGAAAGAGGATTCACAGGGGTTGAATGAAATGGATGGTCCGATGGTGATCATATCGGCGTCCGGTATGTGCGAAGGCGGACGAGTTCTTCACCATTTGCGGAACAATATCAGCGATCCAAACAATATGATTCTAATCGTTGGGTATCAGCCGAAACATACGCTGGGAAGGAGGATTGTCGAGCGCGAACCGACTGTCCGGATTTTCGGATTGGAGCACAGTCTGGAGGCGGAAGTCCGTGTCATCAACTCCTACAGCGGTCACGCGGACAAGGACGGTTTGGATGCGTTCGCACTGGCGTCCAGGGGTTCCATGGATCGCCTATTCCTGGTCCACGGTGAACCGGACCAGAGCACGGCGATGGCGGACAGACTGCTCGGTAAAGGAATATCCAATATCGACATCCCCGAACGTGGTCAATATTTCGATCTGTAAGGTGGTTTGCCGACAATCGACTCGGCGATTCAGACGTCGGCCAGACACTTATCATAGAAGTCCGCAAACTTGGTTTTATCAGCGCCGGCGCGTGCGGCCATGGCGGTCCTCGGGTGCTGATTCATCTGCCCCGTCATGATGAACTGCGGTAACGCGCCCCATTCGAGGGTTTCGGACAATTTCACGAACTGTTCTTCAAGCAGGAGCCAGACCGGGCGAATGTGGAACTTCGGATTTCTCAGGAACCCGAGTAAGAGTTCCATGGGGCAGTTTCCAGCGCCTCGGCCCATTCCCATCATCGTGGCGTCCACGCGGTTCGCTCCATGGATAATTGATTCAATCGTATTTGCGAACGCGAGCTGTTGATTGTTGTGGGCGTGGATGCCGACTTCTTTCCCCGTTCCTTCGAGCGCTTTTCGGTATTTCTCGACCAGCATTTGGATTTGTTCCTGATAGAGGGCACCGAAGCTGTCTACAATGACTACGACTGAAGCAGCCGACTGAGCGGCAACCTCCAGTGCTTGGTCGATTTCCGCATCCTGGGCGGCGGAGATGGCCATGATGTTGCAGGTGGCCTCATATCCCAGGTTGTGGGCATGGTTGATCATATCGGCCGCCTCGGAGATCTGATGGACGTAACAGGCCACCCGAACCATGTCCAAGACACTTTCTTCTTTCGGGAGCAAATCTTTAAAGACATCGCTCTTTCCACCCGCGTCCGCCATAACCGAGAGTTTGAGCGGCGTATCATTATCGCCCACAATGCGGCGAACATCCTCTTCGTCGCAGTGCCGCCAGGGACCGAATTTCTCTTTGGGAAAGACGCTTTTGGAGTTTTTGTAGCCGATTTCCATGTAATCGATACCGGCCGCAACACAGGTCTGGTAGACCGCACGGACAAAATCATCCTCGAACTTGGAGTCGTTGATCAGACCTCCATCTCGAACGGTACAATCGAGTACCTTAATCTCAGGCCGATAGGTGATCCAAGGCGCCTGGTCAGACATTGTCTTTTCTCCTTCCGATAGAAAATCGGGTCCGTGTCGCTTCGGACAGAATTCGTTTCCCCGTTTCAATTCCGCACGCCCGTCGTTATTCGAGAGCGAAGCGGCCCCCACCGTATTCTGCAATCGCAGATTGAAACTCATTCGGGTCAGTGGAAAAGAAAAAAATACCGCAGAAACGCACAAATGCAAGGGAGCGAGAGGATTACGACCACCGACAAAGGGATGGACGTCCCGGTTATCGAGTTAGTCCAGTGTCATGGCAACCGGGCAGTGATCCGACCCCATGACCTCGGATAAAATCGTCGCGTCTTGAAGGCGTGGCCGCAGCGTCGGAGAGAGGCAAAAATAGTCGATCCTCCAGCCGACGTTCTTCTCTCTGGCCCGGCCCATATAGCTCCACCATGTATAGTGACCGGCATCCTTTGTGAATTCCCGGAATGTGTCGATAAAACCGGCTTTTACGATATTGTCGAAGCCGGTTCGTTCCTCGATAGTGAAACCGGCGTTGTGTTCGTTCGCCTTGGGATTTGCGAGATCGATTTCCTTATGGGCCACATTCAAGTCGCCGCAGAAAACAACGGGTTTCTTCTTTTCAAGTCGTTGAAGATAGCGAAGGAATGCCGGGTCCCACTCTTTGCTGCGGTATTCCAGGCGTTCGAGTTGGCGGCCGGCGTTGGGGGTATAGACATTCACAAGGAAATAGTCGGGATACTCCAGCGTGATCACGCGCCCTTCCCTGTCGTGTTCCGGCAACTCGATCCCGTATGAAACCTGGATGGGTTCCTTTTTTGTGAACACCGCCGTGCCGGAGTATCCTTTTCGTTCACCTGCGTACCAGAAGACATGGTAACCGTCTATGGACAAGTTGACCTGGTCCGGCGTGGCGCGTACCTCCTGAAGAGAGAGTACATCCGGATTCGCATCGCGGACAAAATCAAGAAAACCTTTTTTGAGAACGGCTCGAATCCCGTTAACGTTCCAGGACATGAGTTTCATGTGTGACCTTTTTCTGAATAATATAGGTTAAGTTCCGATAATAACCATGAAAGAAGGCTAACGACAGGCAACTTGAATGATAAACGCAACGTGGAGTAATACAGCGGATTGACATAAGGTCATTTGCCAAAGTACACAATAGGCGATCTTCGGCGATAGAGACTAGTCATGAATCTTAATGCGGCCAACACACCGGCAATCAAAAAGGAAAACGGCGATAGAGTCAGTATCGATCCGGGGCCCGGTTTCTGCCGGACAATAGGAATTGTCGGCGGGCTTGGCCCACACGCACACCTTGAATTCGAGCGACTCTTGCTGCGACACGCTTCTTTGCATCTCGGACGGTCACTTTGCGATCAAGACTATCCCGAATGGATCCTGTCTTCGATTCCGGCGACCCCGGATCGGACGGAGGCACTCCGAAATGAGGGACCTTCCCCGGTACCGTGGATCGAAAGGAGTCTCCGTCAGCTGGAAGGAACGTCGGAGTCGCGCGGTGCGGATTTCGCCGTGATCGTGTGTATTACGGCGCACGCCTTTCTCCGACAATTGGAGCAAACCACAAGAATTCCGATTCTAAACATTGTAAATGAAACCTTAACAAAAATCGCTCGGATGGAGGGTATCAAGACAGTTGGACTTCTTGCTACAACGGGAACGTTGCAGGCCAAAGTCTTTGAGAGGGAAGGCCGTCAATCCGGCTCGCGGCTTTCGTTGATCTCCCTATTCGACGCACCGGAAGGAGCGTCCCTCCAGGAAGAGCTTGTTATGGATGCCATCTACGGCGTGCCGGACCAACAGGGAAGGCGTATGGGTGGTATAAAGTCGGGGGCGGCGGAAAAAGTCGCGGGAGACAGCCAATCGGCTATCCTTCTTCGTTCCGCCGCTCAAAGGCTCGCCGATCAAGGAGCCGATATTATCCTCACTGCCTGTACCGAGGTCGCCCTGGCACTCGGAAGGGATTCGGTCGAGGGCATTCCACTACTGGATCCGGTCGATGTGGCAGCGGAGGCAGCCATCGAAATCGCGGCAGGCAGGCGTCCGTTGCCGGAGCAGTAGTCTTCCGGTCTTCAGTAATCTCTCCCTCCCATCGGAAACGAGTTCCTTTGTAGTAGCAGCTGTCGTGGATACACTCTCTTTAAGCTCGCACCGAGCGCGATCAGCGACCATTCGGAATACAGCAGAGCATCTATCTTTGTATCTTCTAAAGGAACGTCAGGTGTCGAACGATCTTTCCAAAACGAAACGTCAGCTCGTCGAGGAGAATGAGCGCCTTCGGGCTCGTATACGCGAACTCGAAGAAAGGGAGTGTCGCCAGAAACAGACTGAGGAGACGCTCGGCCGCGTCGAGTCCCTGCTGGAAGCGACTCAGAGAATCTCCAAGGTCGGCGGCTGGGAGTTGGATGTAGCAACCCTGACGCCTGTCTGGACTGAGGAAGTCTACAGAATTTACGAGCTGCCCCTCGAGTACAAGCCGACTCTGGAAGAGGCACTCGGGTTTTATGCACTGGAAGACCGTCCGCGAATCGAGCAAGCGGTATACCGCTGTATGCAAAAAGGGGAACCGTACGATCTCGAGGTTCGATTTGTCACCGCGAAGGGAAAGTCACTCTGGGTCCGTTCCATCGGGGAGGCGGATTATGAGAACGGAGAGATCGTCAGGCTTTGGGGTACCTTTCAAGACATTACCGAGCGCAAACGTATGGAGGAGAAGTTGGCCCGCGAAGTGGAGGTGAATTCTTCAATCGCGGAACTCTCACGCTCGCTCATTTCGTCCAGCTCGTTCGACGACATCGCTGTTAAAGTCCTGGAGAAAGCAAAAGCCCTGACAATGAGCCTGCACGGTTTTGTCGGATATATCGAACCTTCAACCGGCTACCTCCACTCGCCAACTCTGAACAGGGAGATGTGGGACAAGTGTCAAGTCAGTGAAAAAACAGTCGTCTTCGAAGAATTCACTGGACTCTGGGGATGGGTTCTTACCCACCGAACCCCTCTATTGACCAATACGGTACGCGAGGACCCTCGTTCGTCGAGTACGCCGGAAGGACACATCCCCATCGATCGTTTTTTGTCGGTTCCTGCGATGGTGGGAGATACCCTCGTGGGCCAGATTGCACTTGCGAATTCGGAGGAAGACTATACGCCCGAACACCAACACATCGTGGAGCAACTGGCGTCGCTGTTTGCCCTGGCCATAGAGAGGAAACACGGCGAAAACGAGATCCGGCAGGCCCGGGAAGACTTGGAGGCAAAAGTCGAGGAGAGGACCTCTGAGCTCAGACAGGCAAACGAACAACTGCAAAAGGAATTCGAGGATCGACAAAAGGCTCAAAAAAACCTCGAAGAAAGCGAAGAACTGTATCGGAAGGCAATCGAGGTCGCAGGCGCAGTTCCATACTACCTCGACTACTGCTCGGAGAAATACGAGTTTGTCGGTTCCGGGATACGAGAATTGCTGGGTTATACAACCGGAGAATTCACACGAAAAGTATGGGAAGCCAATGAACTGGAGATCGTCTTACAGGGCGATTTGAAGAACCTTTCGATGGCGGCGGCTCTCAAGAAAGCGAGAGGGAAAGAGGGAATCAGTTGGCGTGCCGATTATCGAGTAAGGACTTCCCACGGAAGCCAACGCTGGATTGCCAACGCGGCCGTCCAGGTCCGAAACGAAGAAGGAAGAATGATCGGGTCGCTCGGCATTCTCCAGGACATCACCGAGCGAAAACAGACCGAGGAAGCTTTACTGAAGGTACAAGAAGAACTGGAGGTCCGTGTAAAGAACCGCACAGCGGATCTGGTGGAAGCCAACCGCAGGCTCCAGCACGAAATCGACGTCCGGAAACAGGCGGAACATCAGGCATTACAGCAAAGTCAGTTTCTGAACACGATCATCGAATCGCTCGCGCATCCATTTCTTGTGATCGATGCCGACGATTTCTCCGTCGTTATGGCGAATTCAGCGGCCAAAGCACACTATTCTGAAAACACGCGCTATTGTTTTGAAATGACCCACTGCCGACGGAATCCATGTACGGGAGCGAATCACGATTGCCCGATTAAGGAGGTAAGAAACACATTCCAACCGGTAGTCGTCGAGCATGTGCATACGATTCGGGGCGGAGCAACGCAAACTGTGGAAGTTCATGCTCATCCTTTGTTTGACGAGGAAGGGCGTCTCACCCAGGTAATCGAGTATCATCTGGATATTACGGAACGGAAAAACGCCGAAGAAAGACTCCACCGGTTTCGTGCGGCACTCGATATGTCGCCTGACAACGTGTTCCTAATCGACAGCGCATCGATGCGGTTTGTCGATATGAATGAAACCGCGTGTCGGATGCTGGGGTACACTCGAGAGGAGTTTCTGCAAATGGGGCCTCAGGATATCAAGCCTCGGTTGACTGAGGACCAATTGCGGAATTATTTCACGGATATCCTGGAAAACCGGGAAAAAGACGGCCGCATCGAAACCGTCCACAGGCGAAAAGACGGAACGGAGTTTCCTGTTGAGATTTCCCTACGGGGGATTGGTTCCCGAGACAGTTCTCTCGTTATCGCCGTTGCGCGAGATGTGACCGAACGTAGACACGCCGAACAGGCGATTGCTTCAGAATCCAGGGTAAATGCCACCATGGCCGATTTATCGAAAGCGATAATCGAATCCGAATTCCTGGATGATATCTCTCAAATGGTACTTGAAGGAGCAGAGACTCTCACCAACAGTACGTTCGGGTTTGTCGGCTTTATCGATCCTCAAACCGGGCATCTTGTGTGTCCAACCATGACACGCGATATTTGGGATGAGTGTCAAGTTCCAGACAAAAGAATTGTCTTCGAGGAATTCGGAGGTCTATGGGGATGGGTCCTCGACAACAGAGAGGCACTGCTGACAAACGATCCGACGCATGATCCCCGGTCGACCGGAACGCCAAACGGCCATCTGCCGATTCACCGTTTTCTTTCTACGCCGGCGTTGGCGGGCGACAAGCTCATTGGACAGATCGCGGTTGCCAATGCGAATCGAGATTACACGGAACAGGATCAGAAGATTCTCGAACGACTCGCGTCGCTATACGCCATCGCGGTGCAGCGCCAACAGATCGAAGAAGCGATGCTGAACGCCAAGGAGGACGCTGAGCGCGCGAACCGGGCCAAATCCGAGTTTCTATCGCGAATGAGTCATGAACTGCGGACGCCGATGAATTCGATACTGGGGTTTTCTCAGCTGCTGGAGAGCGATCCAAGCGAACCGTTGTCTTCAATACAGAAAGACAGCGTTGCTCAGATTCTCAGGGCAGGCAAACACCTCCTAGAGCTCATCAATGAGATTCTCGATCTTTCCCGAATCGAGTCAGGTAAGTTAGTGCTGTCTCTGGAACCGGTTCGGCTGGGGTCGGCCGTTGAAGAGGTACTGACGTTGACCGAATCCATGGCTGAACAATTCGGTATACGTATTCACAATCTGGCGACGGATTACTACGATTTCGTGGTTGTAGCGGATGTAACGCGCATCAAACAGGTGCTGATCAACCTGATCTCGAATGCCATCAAATACAACAGAGAAGAGGGAAGCGTCACCCTTTCGTGTGAAACCGTGGAAGGGGGCTACATTCGCCTCAATGTAGCCGACACCGGAAGGGGAATCCCTGTCGAGCTTCGCAATGCTCTTTTTGAACCGTTCAATCGCCTCGGAGCGGAGCAGAGTCCTGTTGAGGGGACGGGTATCGGTCTTACCATTGCTAAGCGTCTGGTCGAATCCATGAGCGGTCGGATCGGCGTCGAGAGCGAGATCTCTAAAGGGAGTACGTTTTATATTGAGTTTCCCCTTGCTGAGGAAACTGCATCCGAAATCCAGAGAATTGCCCGCCCTGATTCTGCGGGTGAGAACGAGGGGTTCGCATACGAACACACGGTACTGTACATCGAGGACAATCCCGCCAACCTCGAGCTTGTTTCGCGGGTGCTATCGAGAATTCCGAATTCGAGAATGCTGTCTGCACCGGAGGCGCAAATTGGTATCGATTTGGCACGCACACATTTCCCGGATCTCATCCTCCTCGACATCAATCTGCCCGGACTCAACGGGTATGAAGCGCTGAAACGGCTGCGAACGGATGAGAACACACGGAGAATACCGGTGATTGCTGTCAGTGCGTACGCTATGGCGAACGATATCCGAAGAGGACTTGCCGCCGGCTTTGACGATTACTTGACGAAACCTTTGGATATTCCTCGCTTTTTGGAAGCGATGGATCGGGTTCTGAAGAGGGTGGCCGAAGCGGATATCCCATAAACCCCGGCCCTCCGCGCGGGGATGACTGTTCGCGGGGAACGTAAAGGGAATTAGAGTTCACTTGACGGTTCTCTCCCGCCGCAGTTGCATAGTGAGGTAGTCGTAGTGAAGCCTCAAACTCGATCGTCGTGAAATAAACCGTGAGACATTCTGTAGACATCATCGTCTTCGTCCTCATTGCTTCTGCGTTTGCGACTTCCATCGCGGCGCAGGAGAAAGACAGTTATTTCACAGTCGGCTCCACCAGGGAGGCCGTGATCGAGGCGCAGGGCCAGCCTACACGTGTATCGAAATACCCTCGAATTCAACAAGAAACCTGGTGGTATGGATTGTCCTCGGTGACGTTTATCGAGGGGAAAGTCAGTGAATGGCACAATTCAGTGAATTCACGTTACTCGTTGCGAATTTCGCTCGGAGCACAGGAACCGGGTGCCGCCGGTATCCGAATCGGTGCTTCTACCGAAGAAATCGTCGCGGCGCAGGGAACTCCTACCCGGATTTCGTTTTATCCTCATCTCGGGGAACAGATTTGGTGGTACAAACATTCTTCAGTCACTTTCCGTGGGGGCGAGGTGACAGCATGGAGAAACGCAAGCAACAATCTGAACATACCGAAAGAAGAGGGTCCTACGGAGGATGTTCATGTGGGACTTCAGTCAACGCGCGAGGAAGTATTGAAGGTCATCGGTCCCCCCCAACATGTCTCGAGTTACCCGACTCTCGGCGAGGAAGTCTGGTGGTACGGTTATTCAACAGTGACGTTCCGCAACGGCGTGGTTGCGGAATGGGACTATATCGACAGCCTGTTTCGAGGCCAATCGACACGACACAAGGTTGTCGAACCCGGGTATCCGCTGAAGGAGATGTCTACCCGCGCACAGTATCCTTTTCGGGATTGAGGCACGTCCCAAACATCGCGTGGGATCACCAATTGTCTGTGGCAAACGAGTTGAACATTGTGTTGAGATTGGGTTGAAACGCCGGGCTGGTCTGGGTTGCGGCGCTTGTGGACTGGGTCGCAGCAGCCGGAAGACCGGAGAATGTTTCGCCGGTATTGAGAATGATCGGCAGTTGCTCCTTTCGGGCGCCGATAATCAGCAGCTTTGGATTGTCGGATTTTGCCAGTTCCAAGGACGCCTCGATCCCCCTCCAGCGAAGCAGTTCTTCCGATATTCCCTCCGCAACAATATCTTGAAAATCACGGACTCCCTGCGCCTCGATCTTCCTGCGTGCCGCTTCCTGCTCGGTTTGAAGAAGACGGTATTCGTATGCGGCGGCAATCTCGCGCTGTCGGAGTTTCATCTCGATGGCTTCCTTGACTATGGGGGGAAGTTCGATTCGTTTAATGAGCAGATCGTCGAGTTCGATGTAGCGCTCCGCCACCTGCAGAAGGGATTCGGCCATTATTCGTTCAAGGAGCCCCTCCTTGGTTTGATAGATTTCGGTGGGAAGATGTCTGCCGATCAAGGTCCGGAGCGCGGCCTGGACTTCCGGGACGATCACCTTTTCGACATACCCAGGACCAACCTCTTTGTGTAATACTCCCAGATTCTCGGTTCGAGGACGGTATCGAATGGAGACGAGGAGACGCACGGTCAATGCATCGCTTGTCAGAAACTCGAAGAGGCATTCTTCGTGTTGCACGCGTATGGAGTAGAGATAGATTCGGTTCCACGGCCATTTATAGTGAATCCCTTCGTCGTACGTCCATTCTGTCTGGGTGCCGCCAAAGAATCGACTGTAGAAAACACCGCGTTGACCGGGGTGAACCGTAACGAAAAATGAATTCCAAAAGTAGATGAGGACGATGATAATGACCAGTCCGGCCACTTCGATGGCAAAGCGATTGCGTTTGAACCAATGGAGAAAACGACGGAAAAATCCCCGACGGCTCGAATCTCTCGTTTCCGACTGAACTTTATTCTCTTGATTCATTCTCTACGACAATCCCGATCGTCTCTTAACATCGGTCGGATAGTCCAAACCGCGAATCGACATGAAAAGAACAAGCATCAACTTTTTCCAAGTATACAAGGGTGAATCACGTTGTGCCTTCGTCTCCTTCGCCGGCGACTTTCGCCTTCTCAAGGATCGCGGTTTTCAGTTTATCTGTGACTGCGCTCAATTTCGCCATCGTTCTGTCGAACTCGGAGTCGGGAAAGTCTGTATTGTAGCGATCGACCACCATTCCGTCATATCCGCGAATCATGTCGGCAGTCACCTCTTCCTGTTTATGGATGCTCCTGAATGCGTGGCGAAGTCTCGCCTTCGCAGACGGTGCGAGTTCGACACTCATCGCAAGCGGGGGATAGGGAATGGGTTGACTCATCGCCACAGGAGTGAACTCGAAGGGATCGAGTTCGCCCATCCGGATCGCTCGCTCGAAGGCGGGAAAAGAAGCGCATGCTGCGTCCACCTTGTGGTGAAGGAGAGCGTCAAGCGCCCCGGCGTGGCTACCTGTAATGTAGATTGTGTCCAGATCCTTCACGGGATTGATGTCCGCTTTCAGCATCATGAAAATTGGGAAATGGAAACTCGATGTCGAGTTCACATCTCCAAAAGCGACACTTCTCCCGGCCAAATCCGACAATTCTCGTATTCCCGCATTCTTGCGTGCGAATATTCCGGAATAATAAACGGACTTGCCCTGATTGACCCCGACAGCCAGAATCTCGGCGGCACCTGCGGTGCGCGCCTGGTAATACGTCAAAGGACCAAAATAGGCGATGTCGATGTTTCCTTCGATCATCTCTGCCACAACAGCCTCGTAGGACGTTCCTACACGGATTTCGAAATGCAGATCGAACGCTTCCGTGATGGCGTCGAAGAGCGGTCTGTAATCGGCGACTGTTTCGTCTTTTCCGGTGCCTTCAGCCGGGATCAGCATGACTCGAAGAGGACGTTGAACGCTGCCATCCGGACGTGGCGCGGCGGGTGTCTGGGCTCGAGTTGATCGTTCCGCCCCCGTACCGGTGTCGTTTCCACATCCAGTCAGAAAAAAGACGGCTATGGCGAACAGCAGTCCGAGGAGGGTCGCTTTCGGCATCACGCCACCTCCCGCCGGTTGTCTATGTCTGTCGTTGCATTCATCGCTGATTTGAGAGAATTCAAAGTACCCCTTGGCTTTCTTTCGCTTTTTCGAGTATTGCTTTCTTTAATTCGTCTGTAACAATCGAGAGTTCCTTCATTGCTTTGTCGAATTTTGCTTCCGGCAAATCGGTCCGGTACCGCGACGCCCTGGTGCCCGCATATCCGCGGATCATTTCGGGATCAACACCGGGTCGTTCATGGACATTGGCAAAAGCATGTCGAAGTCTCGTTTTCACCGAGGAATCCAAATGTGCGTTCATGGCCATTGGAGGGTAAGGGATAGCGTCACTCACCAGGAGCAAGCGCACAGAGAACGGATCGATCAATCCCTCCGACACGGCATTCTGAAAACGAGTCAGCGAGCTGCAGGCAGCGTCGACCTTGCCGGATGCCAACGCAGCGAGTGCGTCCGCATGGCTACCCGTAATGTAAATCTCGTCCAGGTCCTTGATTGGATCTACACCGGCTTTCAACAACATCGCAACCGGGTAAGCAAAACTGGAGGTCGAATTGATGTCGCCGAAGGCAACTCGCCTTCCCCTGAGATCTTGGAGGTTTCTTGCTCCAAGCGACCTGAGGACAAAGATACCGGAGTAATAGACCGATTTTCCTTCGCTGACAGGCACAGCGAGCAGCTCGGCGGCTCCCTTCTGTTTCGCCTGATAAAATGTAAAGGGACCAAAATAGGCAATGTCAATTTCATGTGCCACCATCTTTTCGACAACCTGCTCATACGATTCCCCTACGTTAATGGTGAAATGGATGTTGAACTCCTCGGTAATTGTGTCGAAGAGAGGTTTGTATTCACTGATCGTGCCGTCTTTCCTTCCTCCTTCCGCAGGAGTAAACATTACCCGTAACGGTTCACCTTCGCTTCCATCGGGTAGTGCGGCAATCGTGTCTGCCATCGTGCCTGTTTCGTCAGACCCGCCCGGTCCTCCATCACCGCAGCCGACCGCCAAAAGCAATGCGAACACAAGAGAAGCAAACGCGTAATTCTTCAATGTACCATCCTCAAATTGCCTTCACTCAGCCATCGTCGTCGGTACCGCCCAGGATTTCTTCAGAGGCACTCATCTCACGATCGTTTGACAGCATCGCAGGATTATAAATAAGCGGCAGGCCGTCTTCGCCGCTGACGACAATGATGCGGGTATTCGGCGATTTTGCGAGTTCGAGGGCGGCTTCAATCCCCCGCCAGCGAAGCAGTTGTTCCGATATTCCCTCCCAGACGATGTCCTGGAAATCCCGTATTCCCTGCCCTTCCATTTTCTTACGAGAGGCTTCCTGCTCGGCCTGGAGCAGACGGTACTCGTATGCGGCCGCCATTTCCCGCTGCCGCAGTTTCTGTTCAATCGCGTCGCTTACCAGCGGCGGAAGTACAATTCGCTTAATCAGGAGGTCGTCTAATTCGATGTATCGTTCGGCAACTTGAAGCAGCGACTCGGACAGCATCGATTCGAGCAGGCCTTTGCTGGTTTGATAGAGTTCGGTGGGAAGACGTCTGCCAATGAGTCTCCGCAGAGCGGATTGGACCTCAGGCACAATCACTCTCTCCTCGTAGTCCGGCCCCACGTCTTTGTGAAGCCACCCCAGGCTTTCGATCCGGGGACGATAGCGGATGGATATCTCGATGTGCACCATGAGTGCGTCGCTTGTCAGAAAGTCGAACTTACACCCACGTTGATGAACGCGCACAACATAAACATAGATTTTGTTCCACGGCCATTTTGCGTGGATGCCTTCGCCATACGTCCACTCCGTTTCGGTGCCCCCGTAGAACCGGCTGTAAAAAACACCGCGTTCACCGGAATGGACAGTAACGAAAACCTGGTTCCAGAGAACGATCCCAAGAAACAGCACGATGATGGCGGTCAATTCGATTGCGAATCGACGATGAATAGTCCACTCATAAAACCGTCGCAGAAGACCTCGCGATTTGGACTCGGGAGAGTCCAAATCGGGTTGCTTTTCCGGTTCCGGCTCTGCGGTAAACACCGGATGTGTATCCATGCGTTGTCACCCTCCGAGGGCGTTCGTGCTGTCTATATATAGAGAACCGTGTATCTGGTACCAGTGCGCGCTTCGCAGATTGTGGCGATTCGCGGAGAATCTTCTTCCGCAGTCGAACCGAGAGTTCATCCGTCCAGGCATGTCCAAAACCAATAAAAAGGAATTCCGTGACCTTCGTCGCATCCTGAAAAGACTTGTTTTCAACAGCCGGTCTGCAGCTATTCTTCAGAAAACGGACACAAATGAATCCTCAAAGAAACACTCTAGCAAAGCTTCAGTCCGTGGGCTACGCCGCATCCTAGGTAAGAGAAAGGTCAACATTGTTCGGGAAAGATCCGAAAAGGTCCGTTGAACCGTATTCCTCGATTAAAAGACAAAACGCGGAGAGCAGCAGCGTGCTTTTCCGCGTCGAGAACGTAAATCCACAAATCAACTATTCTTTGGCCTTCCTCTCAGAGGGAAACAACAGGAGGATGCCGCCAATGGGGGTGAAGATTATGGAACCCAGAAAATAGCCCCAGAACCCCAAAGTACGATCTTTCCCGATAAAGCCAATCAGACCGCAGAGCGCAATGTAGATCAGGATCGCTGTATGCACAGTGAACTCCTCCGTTCCAACAGAGTCATCTGTTCACTTCCCTATGAGCGTCAACATCCAGCGGTGGAAGCGGAACAAAGCTCCCCAGCGTGTCAGCTGGATTTTTCGCTTTTCATCTTGGACGCGACGTTCAGTCCTTCCTGATACTGTTCCTTAAAGTACTCTCGCACGGCCTTCGGATCGAAGTCGAGGAAGGTTCCGCCGGATTCGAAATGCTGAATAAAAACGCGTCCGGTTGCGTAGGTCAGGGCTCCCGCCATGAGCGGTGTTGCCGCCAATGAGGTGAGAGGACCGATAACAGGAATCATTTTTATTGAACTTCGGGCCAGAGCCTGTCCCAAGTACACAGATCCCAGGCCGCTGATGAGAGTGGCCAGAATATTCTTGACTGTATGCTCTGAGAAAGGAATTCCGTACAATCGTGAGAGTTCTTTCAGCGCCTTTGCCTGGAAACCAACGATTCCGATAAGGTCTACAAGAGGAACGGGAATAACACCGATTCCCATGGCCCAATACATATTCTTCTTGACCACCTTCCGGGCATCATCCTCTTTTGTTACAACACCCTCTTCCGGCTTTGCTTGCGCTTCGTCAACCGTTGCACTTTGCGTGGCGTTCACTGTGAGTCCTCCTTGCGGGGAGTAGTGTACAAATAAGGGAGATGACTCCCTGGACTACTTTTAAAAATCCTACAGCTATTCCGAGACCACCACAAGATCCATGCGGGGGTTAAATGCGATCTTCCAAGTCTTCCAAATATTTCATTGACGAATGGACAAAGAGGACTTATGATCGACAACCCTTGCGTTTAGAGCAAAAGAGGCTGCATACCCATCCAGCTCGATACCGAGATGCAGGAGAAAAAAAGATGGACCCGAAAACCGGAAGAAACAGGAAGGTTGCCGTAGGAGTGTTGAGCGCAGTATGTGTGATCGCATTAGCAGGCTGCGCCTTGCGCCGGCCACATTACCAGTCGCTGCTGACGCTTCGTCAGGAAACGGCCGCCAATTACTCTCAGCAGGTTCTCGACGCCATCGTCGGCGTGCAGGAATCTGCGCAGCTGCCGGTTTTCTTCAAAGTGGAAGGCGGACAATCCTCGTGGAGCCCTACATATGGAGGATCCGCCGGACTGAATATCACGGAGATCCCCCTGAGAACCGTCGGACTGGCGGGTGGACACTCCGACCAGGAAACGCGCTCGTTCAATTTTCAAGGCAGCGAAGTTCTGAGCGATTCCATCCAGTTCAACGATTTCGGTGAAGCAGCGATGAATCGCGTTAGTATGCTGTTCGGATATCTTTGCCTTCAAGCCGATCTTCCGGGTTCGGTACTGCCTAACGGGGCGCTGTACGCGACCATCGGTGAAAGCGGTTCATCGGACGACTTCATCATTTGGACTCGAACCAGGAAAGGACGATATATCGGCGTAACGGAAAAGAACAAATACGAGTTTCTGATGTTCTCGCGGGACGTAATGTACTGGGCGAAAGCCTATGCGCCGGACGTTGCCGATCTCGTTTCTCCGGCGGGAATCCTGTATCGTTTCTTTGTCGAGTATCCGCGATACGAAACCCAGTTGGCGCAGGCGGTCATCGCCAAATCCGGTGCCGAGAAGGCGCTTTCCTCCGCAAAGGACGCTCTGGAAGCGAAAGAGAACGAATATGAGAGTCTGAAACAAGAGGCAAAGACCTCGAACACCGCCGCCCCCGTTTTGCAGGCTCTCCTGCAATTGGAACACGAAGAGCTGAAATCGCAACATGAAAAAGTCTCGTCCATTTCGGGGCAGCTGGGTGAAAGCAGCGGTCGGATCGAGCAAATCAAGCGAGACACAGAGGCACTTTTCAATCTGCTGCACCAGACATTGACCCTAATCAAAGAAAACGATCCGAATGCGGACCTGATTCATCCCGACAAATCCATCGAGATGCTTCGAGACCGCATCGCCCGGTTGTCCGAAGGCGATTTTTCCGTTCTCGAAGAGACCGGAACAATACTACCGAAGGGGTCCGGGATCGACGCACGCGAGTCGACCGACCAACTGTACCGAGAGCGGTTCGAGGCCCTGCCGCAGCAGTACGATATGCCCGGTCGACAGGGGTTGCAGTGACGTGGATATTCTGAATGGCAGCGCCAGCGGCTGACAGGAGCGTAGTCGTCCTTTTTGCCACCTTCAGCCGTCCACTCGACGAGCCGAGATGGGACCATTATTTCCATCAGGTGCCCACGAGTGTTCGAGAACGCGTATTGCGTTACCGGAGATGGCAGGACCGCCACTTGGGTTTGTTCGGTAAATTGCTTTTGAGAGATGGACTCAGGCGGCTAGGATATCCTGATGAGGCCATCGAAACACTTCGTGACGGCGAATTCGGCAAACCAACGCTGGACTGTAAGGTCGATTTCAGTATCTCCCATTCGGGAACATGCGCGGTGTGTGCCCTCGCATCAGGCATGGCTCTGGGCATCGATATCGAAGAAGTCAGGGATATCGAGTTGGAAGAGTTTCGTGAGTTTATGCCTGCCTCGGAGTGGCAAAGGATCATTCACTCCCGTTCACCGCAAGAGGAGTTTTTCCGTTCCTGGACTCGGTGTGAAAGTGTGATCAAAGCAGACGGGAGGGGATTATCCGCACCGCTGTTGAAGATCGAGACAGGAACAGAGAAAGCCTTGCTCGACGATAAAAGGTGGTATTTGAAGGAGGTATCGCTTACTCCCGGTTACTACTGCCATCTCGCGACAGATATCGCCAACCCGATACTCGATCTGCAACGCGTGGAATTCATGTAAAGCCTGGGCTGTTTTATCGCCCGACCGGTCTTCAGCTCGCAGTGGAGGTGGATTTCCGCATGTCCACCGCCATGAGTTTTCCTTGTTCGAATTGGTCTCTGAAATACTCCCGGATCTCGGCAGGATCGAAGTCCAGAAGTGTCCCACCGCACTCGAAGTGCTGAATAAACACCTTCCCGGTAGCGTAGGTCAACGCACCCGTGGCGATAGGAGTGGACACGATACCCATGAGCGGACCTATTCCAGGGACAAGGCGCATCATTCCGTGAGCCAGCCTTTTGCCCAGGTATATCGACCCCAATCCATTGATGAGAACCGCAACGACGTTCTTGACAGCGTGTTCTTTAAACGGAATACCATACAGGTCGGAAAGATCTTTCAGGGTCTTGGCCTGGAGTGCCGAGGCCGCCACCAGGTCGACAAGGGGCACGGGGATCAAACCAAGCCCCATCGCCCACGCCATATTCTTCTTGACGATGCGAAGAGCCTGTTCCTCCCTGGAAAGCCCGGTCTGTACACCATCTTCGTGCGCCCCGGTATCGACTGTTTCTTCGCCAAGTACCCCAGAGGAGGGTAATTCCGCACTCTCTGCGATTCGACTGAAGTCCGATAAGTGACTACGTGTCATCAGAGCATCTCCTCAACCCTATTTGTCAGGCTGACAATCTCAGCATAAGCGGGCGATTTTGGGTCGACACGTCCGACCCAATCGGCAAGTCCGAAACAATCGACGAAAACACTTCTCTGACAAACTGCCGGGCAGATCGGTTCCTCAAATCCTGTCAATGCTTCGGAGATTTCTTTCCCGAAGGAAGTCCGGCGGTCTACACGGGAGGGAACAAGCAGGGCCTTGGGAGCGCCGTTGCGGATTTGCCTGGCCTCCCGCAGAAGGGCTAACACCTTCCCGGTGGAGGTAAAATCGGCGCCCGAAGGGGTAACGGGAACCAGGAAAAGGTCGCACACGACCAGAGCCGCCTCGGTAGCCTCGCGGGTATGAGGAGGCAAATCAATCAAAACGATATCCTCCGTACACCCTTTCACTTCTGTAATAAATGAAGCGGCCTGCCCGGCATCCTCGATAGGCAGCGAGCGGCATTGGAGAGGAAGATCCCCCCGGGCACACCATCCCGCGGAAGTGCCCTGCTCGTCCGTATCAAAAAGCAACACAGTCCGGCCACGGGATGCCAATTCGCACCCCAGGTTGATTGCCAGGGTCGACTTGCCCACCCCGCCCTTCTTATTGCCGATCGCAATACACTTCATAGAGAATTTGCCTTCAGAGATTGCGAGTTCGATGTTCCAGACCTAAGTGAATTCTAGCAAAGTTTCTACGCCGTATGGATGCATGCGGCACGGTTCCGCTGGACTGTGGGGGCAGAGTTACTCTTCGACTTCGCTCAGTGTTCCATATTCCATCTTGCAAACTCGATCCGCCACTCCGTAGTATTTGTCATCGTGAGTCACTGCAAGTACCGTTTTTCCGCGCTGCTTCAGATCGGGTAAATAGACCTCGTAGAAATACTTCCGGAATGATGGATCCTGATCCGCGGCCCACTCGTCAAACACGTAAATCTCTTTGTCTTCGAACTCCGCCGCCACCAGAGCCAAGCGCTTCTTTTGTCCAGCGGAAAGATTGATCGTCTCGAATTGACCGTCTTCGGAGATCGAGGTTTTGTCTTCAAGCCCCATGCGCTCCAACATGGTCTCCGCGGTGACGGGATCCACTTCCGGAATCCCGTACAGACGATCGAACAAATGTGTGTCCTGAAAAATCACCGTGAAATTGGCACGATATCGAGGAAACCCTCTCCGTGTGACGGTACGACCGTTCAGTAAAATCTTTCCCCCCGTCGGATAGTACAGACCGGTAAGGGTCTTGAGAAAAGTCGATTTGCCGGCACCATTTCCGCCCATGAGAAAGACGATTTCGCCGCGGCGAACGGTCAAATCCAGCGGACCGATCCCAAACTGAGAATCCCTGCCGGAATGATCGTATTGAAAAGTGAGTCCCTGACATTCCAAAGACTCGAACGGTCGCGGTTTGATCAATCGGTCCGCGGCGGGGATCTCTTCGAGTGTGATTCTTTCAAGAAACTCTTCCATCTCCCGGAGGTGTCGTATGGCAACATTTGCACGCTCCATATAAGGAAATGAGCCAACGACTTCCTGGAGCGGTCCGGTGGTGATGAATAGAATTAAGGTCACAATCTGGACAAGAACAGAAGTCTCAATGGGAAAGAATTTCGGAAAAATGAAAATCATCGCCGCCATGAGAATGTAACAAAAGACCTGGGCAAAGATGATCATATTGTTGAGTTTTGAGGAGGAAGCCACCTTCAATTTCTCAGTTGTATCGCCCTGCACCTGCAGATAATTCTTGAAAAGATCGTTGTTTTTTGCGGTGCTGATCTTGATTTCCTTGAAACCATCCAATAGGTGACTCAAGATGTCAAAGAACCTGTCTTCCTGCTTGGAGGCCTGGACCAAGTCGCTCTCGATTTCATTGCGTCTGACTGTATAGACGAATACTCCCAAAATGATCAGCCCCACCGAAGCGAAAAATGCGGGCATTGAAAGATAGGCGATGTAAAGAAAGGCAACAATGAGCAGCGTCAGCGAGGAACAGATGCGCGAAGTGAGTTTGATCGCTTCTGAGACGTTCATTGTCTCCTGCGTCAGGAGATTCATGAGGCTGTTCCGCCCGAGGTTCTCAAATGTCGAGAGTTCAGCACGCCGGATCATATCCGCCAGCCGAATCCGTATGTTGGTTACCATCTCTTCGGCGATGGATGCGGATCGGTCCATCGAGAATTTCTGGGTCTTGACGAACGTAATGATTCCAACGACAAACAAGAGGATATTCCTGAGATCCGCTTCCTCTGTTTGATTGGCCGAAGCGATGATGACAGCGATAACAAGAAAATTGAGGATTCCCGATATGGCAAAAACCGTAAGAATTTTGGGCCGAAAGTGACTGGGTTTACTCTTGATGAAGTCGATGAGTTCCATTTTTCCTGAGCTTTCTGTGGCCGGTTTTCTTTTCCGTGCGCACGTCCCGGCTGACGCCGGTATCGGATTGCGAAAGCTATCATCCTTTATGCCGAGAGAAAACCCTATTCCCGCCTCGAAGGGAAGGCTTCCGGCAAAGATCCGCTTCTGAGACGGTTTGGACCTGAAGCCAAGGGTCTTGTCCTGCCCTGCCCTTTCTGAGGAATTGGAGCGCCTATAAACTTATATTTTCATGTATGGTGCCTCTGAAAAAGAACCGATTCACTCAAAAGAGCAGCATTTCTTTCAATGTGCGGAATTGCAGGAGTTTTCACGTTCGACGCCGATGTGCCGGTCCAACATGCCGACCTTGATGCGATGGCACGAGTCCTGTGCCACCGAGGTCCGGATGATTCGGGCTTTCTTATCGACAGAGGCATCGGGCTTGCGTTTCGTCGGCTTTCGATTATCGATCTGTCCACAGGGAATCAGCCTCACTGTAACGAAGACCAGTCCGTCTTTTCCATCTGTAACGGGGAGATTTTCAATTACCGTGAATTGCGCAGCCACCTGACGGGAAAAGGGCATGCGTTCCGGTCCCACTGCGACGTCGAGGTCATCGTGCATCTGTATGAGGAATACGGTACGGACCTTTTCAAGCATTTGAACGGGCAATTCGCCCTTGCGGTCTATGACAAGAAGAACCGCCGACTGCTGCTGGGGCGCGATCATGTCGGTATCGCCCCTCTGTTCTACACAAAAGTGGACAACGCACTCCTATTCGCGTCGGAGATCAAGGCGTTGTTGGACTATCCAGGGGTACGACGAGAAGTGAATCTGACCGGACTGGATCAGATTCTCACCTTCCCCGGTCCAATCAGCCCGGTCACGATGTTCAAGGGAATCCACTCGGTCCAACCGGGTCACTATCTATCCGTCCGGGAGACCGTGGTCGAGACGCACGAGTATTGGGATCTCATTTATCCCGAGATCGGCGACCAGGATGCAACCGTTAGTGAGTCGAAGTATGTCGAGCAGTTGGAAGACCGACTGGCTCGGTCCGTCCGGTATCGGCTGAACGCCGACGTTCCGGTTGGTTTCTACCTGAGCGGCGGTCTCGATTCGAGCCTTGTTGCTTCTCTGATCCATTCGGTTTCACCGGATGTGCGAAGACATTCCTTCTCGATCACGTTTCCTCAATCGGAGATCGACGAACGCCGATATCAAAAGATGATGGCTGAATTTGTCGGCTCAATCCATCACGAGATCGAGTTTCATCGCGCCGATATATTGGACCGTCTGCAGGATGTCATCCGGTACACCGAGTGTCCTCTGAAGGAATCGTACGATACGTGTTCGCTTGCTCTTTCAGGCCTGGTTAAGCAAAGCGGACTCAAGGTTATCCTAACCGGAGAAGGCGCGGATGAGCTGTTTGCGGGATACGTTGGGTATCGATTCGATGAGACCCGAAGAGACCTAGAGGACTTTCTCGATGCGGAAACCATGCTCGAGAATGAGTTGCGCGAGATGCTGTGGGGAGATCCCGATTTCTTCTATGAGAAAAACTACAACGAATTTAGAGAAACCAAGACCGCCTTGTATTCCGATGAGTTAGTCAATTCCCTTCCCGAATTCGACTGCCTCTCCTCACCGGTCGTGGACACAAGCAAAATCCAAAACCGCCACGCCATGCATAAGCGTTCCTATATCGACTTCAAAATTCGCCTGGCCGATCATCTTCTATCGGATCACGGCGACCGCGTAGCGTACGCCAATTCGGTCGAGGCGAGGTATCCCTTTCTGGATGTAGACCTGATCGATATGGCAAAGACGATCCCACCGAAGGTTGTTTTGAAGAACGATACGGAGAAGTACATCCTGCGAAAAGTTTCGGAAAAGTACCTTCCAGCGGCGGTTCGAGATCGGGAAAAGTTCGGCTTTGTCGCACCCGGTAGTCCTTACCTGTTGCGTCAGAACGTGGATTGGGTGAATGACATTCTTTCCACTGAAACCATCCGTCGCCAAGGGTATTTTAATCCCGCCACTGTAGAACGTCTCAAGACCATGTACTCCCAGGAGGGAGCAACGGTGAACACGACATTTGAAACCGATTTCCTAATGATCGTGCTTACGTTCGGGATTTTCCTCGACACGTTCGATATGCCTGCGAGAACGTAACCCCGCCATCGTAAAAGAACCTGTATCCTCGTCGAGAGACGCCGCTCGCCGTAGAGTTATCGCCGCTCGCCCGGGAGTTCAACTCCCGGGCGAGCATATGTGAAGGCCTCAATTGTGTTCCTTCCACTGTTCGACTTTGCTGGGGCCGGTGGGAGCGGTGGTGAACGCCCAGACAGGTCCCTGGATCGTCTTTTCGTCAGCAACGGTGTCCACGCGCCAGAAGTACGTGGTTTCCGGTTCCAGATTCATGGCTGTGTAATCGGTTGTGGAAACGGAATGATGAACAACATTCCCGGATGACGAGGAAGCCGTATTCACATCGTCGGCGGTCGTGCCGAGATAGACTTCGTAGGTGTCTCCGTAGACCGGTCCGGCCTGCCAATCGAGGACGACGCTGTTATCGTTCCCCATTTCTATGCCCATCCCGTCATCCTGCGGAGAAACGACATGCGGAACGTTGAGAACCAGCGGCATAACATCGTCCAGGATGGTGACCTCATAGCCTCCGTCCCATGTATTGACCGCGATGATTATAAATGTATCGGTATCATAAAAGTGATACATAAGCGTGTGATAGCTTGGTATCGCACCACCGTGCCCCCGACAATCGCCGTAAGGGCGATGGCTTTGCATCAGTCCGCCGACTCCGTAATCCAAATGGAACCATCGGATATCCGCCGATTCGAATCGATACCATTTCTGTCGAGTTCCTTCATTGATAATCGATTCTTCCTTGAATATCGCTTCCGCAAAACGCAATAGGTCCCAAGGGGTGGAAACAACCGCCCCGGCGGACCAGGCGTACGAGACATTCAGGACGGTCATATCATGCCAATCGTCATGGACTCTCTCCGACTGTTGCGCGTTGTAGTGCGTATATCCGTGCATCATGTTTGGGGGGAATTCTTCATCAGTAGCAAAGAACGTATTTCCCAATCCGATCTTGTCCGTGATACGTGTTTTGATCACATCTTCCAGTTTATTGCCGGTAATTTCTTCAATAATCATGCCCAGAAGTGTGTATCCTGAATTCGTGTACCACCAGTGGGGAATACGTGGGGCTTCATCAGCCGAGACTCCAAAGAACTGGACCTGGTAGGGATTGGGCAAAGTGGCTCCGGGAGTAAAGAACGGAGTCAGCGAGTTGATAGCATTCAGCAGCTCTTTCGGTGTCCATTCCCGAAGCGGATTGGTGTCGGGAGAAGCAAGAATCGTCTGGTCGCCCATATAATCGGCAAGTCCGGAGGTCATCTGAAGACAGTCCCGAATGGTGATGAGATCGGGGGTGTGTTCGAGAGCGCGGTCTCCTGTGAGGTACTGATCCACAGTGTCATCCAACCTCAGGAGGCCTTCCTGCTCCATGTGGAGGATCACCATGGCGGTAAAAACCTTAGTCACGCTGCCAATACGAAAGTGCATATCCGGCGCGGGCGGGATATCGTTCTCGATGTCCGCCTTTCCAGTGACGCCGACACGCACACCCCATTCGGGCGATTTCACAACAACCGCCGCCCCGGGAATGTCTCCATTATTCACCAACTTATCCAGTTGAGCCTGCCATGAACTTGGGAATGGTCTGTAATCCAATACATTCGTCGGTGCGGCGCATATTGATACAACCGCTCCGATCTGCAAAACGAAACAGCATACAATTAGAAACGTGGTACGGTTCCTCATTCTGCACTCCTTTGTCGATAGAAGAGACGTTTTCATTACTCGAATCGGCTTTTCCGACCCTGTTACTTCCTTTCAAATCAAATTACCGCATGTTGATGGAATTTCCTGGAATCACCTCCTTCTTACGGTGGATATGCTCCTAAGGCAGGATGCCTGCACTTCTATTCTTGTTTCGTACGTGGTCCAGAACAGTGCTCATTTCTCGGCGAAAACTCTCCAGGAACTCTTCGATGACCGCCCGACGATGGAATCGAGGAGAGTACCTCGCATGCAGTGTCAGCACCTGTTCAGTCAACATCGCATCCAGTTCGAGCGCCTGATGACGTTTAAAGCGTTCACCAATGGACGAGTGAGCCATCCGCTCAGAAAAAACAAAGGGACCATCGTGCGACTCGCTTTCGTATTGCCCCAAGTAATTGAAACTGACCTCAGGGACGGCCGCCCCGTGTGAATCGTCTTTGAGATCCGGCGGTGTGAGGTATTTCAGAATCCCGTAGCCTATCCCGTTTTTGGGGGTTTCCAGGAATGCGGCCTTGATAGAGTCGAGTTGAGAAACGACATCCCGGGTTCCCTGCAGATCGAGCAAGACAGGATAGTTGCTGGTAAACCAGCCGATGGTCCGGCTCACATCCAGCTGTTCATTCACGGTCTCACGTCCGTGCCCTGTCATCAGGATTCGCGATCGATCGCCGCCGTGCCAGGATTGCAGAGATCTTGCCAATGACGTTAAGAGAATGCTTTTCATGTCTAGAGACTCGCCGGCATCGCCGGACGATTTGCCGTTCATTGGAATTGTGATGGCAAGAGATTGAGTTTCACCATAGGTATGTTCCACGAGCGGTGAATCGAGAGGCGGAGGAGTCGCGGGGGCGGATTCAACCTGAGACCAATAGACTTTCTCGCTCAACAACGTCTCGCTTGTTGAGTACTCCCGTAAACTTGCGGCCCACGTTTGGTAGGAGTCCCCCTTCTCCCCAAGGTTGATCGGCTCTCCTCGAACGGCCTGTCCATAGGCACGTGCGATGTCTTCCAAAAGAAACTCCCATGAGACCGCGTCAATCACCAGATGGTGAAGTAGGAGGAGCAGACGGTCGCTGTCATTCAACCGATACAAGGCCGACTTGAATAACGGCCCCGATTTAATATCGAAACTCCGGTGCAATTCGTCCAGATGGCGGGCCAACGAGCTCACGCCGCCAAGCCTCCCTCGCAGATCGATTTCGTAGAGAAAAGGCGACTCCGTTGGTGGGGCCAATTCCTGAACGACAGTACCGTTCGATGAGGGATATCGAGCCCGAAGAATGTCGTGGTGCCCGCAAACAGCCTCTAGAGCCTTCAGGACTGCATCTTTATCGATCGGCTCTTTCGCACGGAGCAACACACTGTGATTGAAATGATGGAGATCGCTGGAATGTTCATCAAAGAACCATCTCTGGATGGGCGTCAGTTCAACTGTGCCCGTTACCGTTCCTGCCGATGGTTCCGAAACAGGTTCGGCCGTACTTCCCGCAATTTCTGCGATGGTTGGGCGATCGATCAGATCGCGGAGCGATACTCTATATCCGGCCTTTTGCAGACGGCTTGACACGCGAATCGCCTTGAGGGAATCGCCTCCTAGATCGAAAAAGGAATCATGGATACCGACTCGGTCTATCCCAAGTACCTCTCTCCACACATGTGCGATTGTCGATTCCAGCGGAGTTCGCGGATCGGGGCCTTCCTGTGTTGAAGCAGTCTCCGGTCGAGGAAGCGATTTTTTGTCGATTTTCAGGCTGGGAGTAAGCGGCAGCGATTCCATCCACACAAAATGTGCGGGAATCATGTAAGCAGGAAGTCTGGAAACTAACCATTCATTCAATGACGAAACCGGAATTGGGTCTTTGGATGCCACGTAGGCCACGAGTCTCTTCTCATCCCCCACATCGTCGCGACAGATTACGACCGCCTCTGCGATAGCCGGATGTTTCAGTAGAACCTCCTCGATTTCGCCCAACTCGATTCGGAAGCCACGCAACTTGATCTGATCGTCATTCCGACCCAGAAACTCGATGGTTCCGTCCGGCCGCCATCTCCCGAGATCCCCTGTTCTGTAAATCCGATCATCATGGGTGTTCGGACTTTGGGCGAAACTCACTTCTTCGGTCTCGGGGCGGTTCAGATACCCTCGCGCGAGTCCGGGGCCGGCAACTGCAATTTCGCCACAGATGCCCACAGGTACCGGCCGAAGACGGCTGTCCAAAATACGTATCTTCGTATTGACCAATGCTCGGCCGATGGGGAGACGTTCGCAATCCGCGTACTCGGAGGTAATTCGCTGATAAGTCGCGCATACGGAAGTCTCAGTGGGACCGTAGGCGTTGAAATAGCGTAAACCGTCCACATAACGACGGGCGTCCTCGTACGTCGCGGACTCTCCGGCGGTGATGAGAACGCGAAGGCTCGGTAAATCGGGATACTCCGCCGCACGTAAATACGAGGGGGGAAAAGTCGCAACAGAAACGGAGTGTTCGGTCAGATAATCTTGAAGCCGGCCGATATCCTGAATGATATCCCTGGAGATCTGAACGAGAGCCGCACCGGACAAGAGGGCCATGAAGATTTCCGACAGGGACGCGTCAAAGGAACAAGACGCGAACTGAAGCACACGATCATCCGCAGTAATTCCGAATCCTCGGATTTGTTCGAGGATCATATTCACAAAACCACGATGTTCGATCAGGACTCCTTTGGGCCTGCCGGTCGAACCCGAGGTGTAAATAACATAGGCAAGGTCGCGACTGGAGCAGCGTTGGTCGGGCGAGAATTCAACCTTCGGAAGGATTGAGGCGGCGTCAACTACGGGTACAGCCGTGGGAACAACCGAGTGGTTCACGTTTATTGAGTCCGCGAGTACGACCCGGCAGCCGCTATCTTCCACGATGAATCCAATCCGCTCGTCGGGAAACGATGGTTCAATCGGCACATAGGCTCCGCCCGCTTTCAAGATTCCCAACAGTGCGGGAATCTGCCATTCGGTCCGATCCATTAACACTCCGATGCGATCATCGGGAGCAAGTGAATATTCTCTTCGCAGAAAGTCCGCTATGCCGTTCGCAGCTACGTTCAACTCCGCATAGGTCCAACGACGATTTTCGAACAGAAGAGCCGTATTGTGAGGAGTTTTCTCGACCTGTTCTTCCCAGAGATCCGCCAGAGTTTTCTCTTCCGGGAACGAAACTGATGTGCCTGCAAATCCTTGCAGGATTTGATCCTCCTCACTCGGCGGGAGGATTTCGATATCATGCAATAGAGTAAAAGGATTAGACAATATGCTCTCAACGGCTTTTCGGAAATGGTCTTCAATTCGTCTAACCCGGTCGCCGGAATACCGGTTCGCGTTGTATGTGAACCGAATCGTGGTTTCTTCGCCCGGGTATATGAGAAGACCGAAATCGTAGTGTGCCTGTTCGAACATCTCGGCGGATAACACTTCAAATCCCAGAGATTCTTTCCCGGATTCTTCCATGATCTGCCGGTCAACGGGATAGTTTTCGAAAACAAACAGATGGTTCAGCAGATCCTGTTTCAATTCAGAAACCGACTGAATTTCGGTCAGAGAGAGGTGCTGATGGGCCTCACGGTCTACTGCATTCTGCTGCACAGTGCTCAGTAACTCACAGAAAGTCTGAAAATCGCCCATCTGAACGCGAACAGGGACGGTGTTGATAAAAAGGCCGACCATGTTCTCGATCCCCTCAACCTCGGGAGGTCGACCCGAGACAACTGTGCCGAACAGAACGTCATCTTCATCGTTGTATCGGGCGAGGAGAATCGCCCAAACACACTGTAGAAAATTGTTCAAGGTAGAGCCTTGCGATACGGCCAGTTTGGACATTGCTTTTGTAATGTCGGCATCCAAACAGAACGCGTGTTCTTCTAAGGCATAGTCGGCGTTCAAGTCGGCGTCCAGGTGTGCGTGTCTGTCGGCAGGTATGGAGACCGGAGTATTATAGCCTGCGAGCACTCTTTTCCAGTGATCGCGTGCCGCTTGCGTATCTCGCACCTCGAGCCAATCGACATATTGATTATAAGGCGGAGGTTCGTGGAGCTCCGGTGCGCGTCCGGTTCGCAACGCCTGATATATCGAGCAGAATTCCGTCTGCAGAATGGCTCCGGACCATCCGTCAATAATGATATGCGGATGGCTCCAAATCATTTCATAGAGAGAATCGGCCAGACGAAAAACATTCACGCGGAAAAGGACGTCGCTGGATAAGTCAAAACCGCGATTGCGGTCATTTTCCATGAAGGCCTTCAGCAGCGCATCCCGATCCTCCGAAGACAGGGTCCGAAGGTCCTGGCTATGAAACTCGACCGGTCTTTCCTTGAGTATCACGTGGAGAGGCTGGGATGTGTTTTCGTGGACAAAAACCGAGCGAAGGACATCATGCCTTCGTACCAGACTATTCAGGGCTTGTTCGCATAACTCGAAGTCCAGATCGCCCGCAAGTCGAAAACACGCCTGCTGGAAGTAGGCCCGGGAACGCGGTTCGTACAGAGAATGATAAAGGATACCCTCCTGTAACGGCAAAAGGGGATAAATCGCTTTGAGATTCTGCTTCGAAATACCGCGTCTATTCATCTTCAAAGATGCTTTCGAATTCTTCTACATCGAGGTTCACCCTCGATACATCACTCGGTGTCATATCGGTGGAGGGCTTTGACTTGCAATGCTCGACGATCCGCTCCAATGTCGACCGATACCGATCTGCAAACCATTCAATCGTTTCGCGACGGTGAGCCTTCGGGTTGAACAGAGCCAAGATCTCCAAACGATCATTCTGGATAACCGCCTCCAAATCCAACAATTCGGTTCGCTCGAGCGCGTCTCCGCGAAACCTACCGATGGCCTCCATGTCGGCCGATGAAGTAAACAGTCCTCCTCCACTTTCCGAGTTGACTTTGCCGTGATAATTGAAAAGCAATCGCGGCGCCGCAGCAGTGGGAAAACCGAGTTTGTGTTCCTCAGGAACAAGATATTTCAGAACCCCGTATCCAATTCCTTTCTTCGGAACATATCTCAGGGTTTCTTTAATTTCCTTGACCTGGGAACCAATGTCTTCCTTGTTTTTCAGGTCGAGAACCACCGGATATAAGCTCGTGAACCAGCCTACGGTCCGGCTGACATCGACACGCCCCGGCAGCGGTTCGCGTCCGTGCCCCTCCATCATGATGCGGCTTCGTTGTCCGCCGTGCCACTCCTTCAGGGCCCCCGCGAGCGCAGTAATTAGAAGGTCGCCGACTTCCGTATTGTATGCACGGTGAACATCGGTCAGGAGTTGACGCGTTGTTTTCTCGCCGAGGCCGAAGCGGACAATCTGCGCATCCCCGCATCGGTTTGTCTCGGGCGCCTCGAAATCCAACGGAATATCTTCTGCTTGTGTGGTTTCCACCCGCGTCCAGAAATCCTTTTCCTGCAAAAGTGCCGGGCTCTTGGCGTATTCCTCCAGTTTCCGCGCCCACAGCTGATAAGAATCGGTCCGCGCGGGCAAGCGGATTTCCCGTTCAGCGATGGAGTGGCGATAGGCACGAGCCAAATCCTCGACCAATATACTCCATGAAACACCGTCCACGATTAAATGATGGGCAATCAAGAGCAAGCGATCTTTGTTACTCAAGCGGTACAAAGCCGCTTTGATCACCGGCCCGGCTGTAAGATCGAGGCTCGACTGCAGGCTGTCCGCGTGAGCACGGATTCTCTCAGAAGCGTTGACCTCCTCTCTGAGGTCCACCACATCCAGTGGAATCGGGCTCGCATTCGACTCGTACTCCTGAACGATCCGGTCATCCTGGAATTGGAATCGTATCCGTAGCGTATCGTGATGTTCGTAGACAGCAGACAATGCAGCGCGAAGGGCTTCTTCGTTGAGATGTTCCTGCGCTTCGAGAACGATGGCTTGATTGAAATGATGAACATCTTCGTGATGGTTTTCGAAAAACCATCGCTGAATCGGTGTCAACGGAACTTCGCCGGTGGCCTGTTCTTGCTCGGTTGTTGCTTCAACTCTTCCAGCCCGTTGCGCTAAACCATGCACAGACGGGGCTTGGAAAAGGTCTTGCACTTCCAGACCGTAATTCAAATTGCGTAGACGGCTCACTACTTGAATGGCTTTGATTGAATCGCCTCCCAATTCGAAGAACCGGTCGTGAATTCCGATGTCTTGCCGTCCAAGCACCTCTTTCCAGACAGTAAGCAGGTCCGCCTCCGTGTCGTTCGTGGGAGCGTCTATTGGGCGTTGGGCAGTCCCATCGATTGGATCGGGAAGTGCGTTCCGGTCGACCTTTCCGTTGGGAAGCAGCGGCAATGACTCCAACTGAATCCAATACGAAGGAATCATGTAATCCGGCAGGATCCCTGACAAACGTCCCTTCAGATCGGATAAATCTACCTTTTGACGTGCGACAAAATAGCCACTGAGTTCCGTATTTCCGTTATTCCCAGGCCGCGCGGCCACTACGGCTTGTTCAACGGAGGGATGCTTCAAGAGCTGATATTCAATCTCGCCGCATTCGATTCGATGTCCGCGGATTTTGACCTGGTGATCGTTTCTACCCAGATACTCGATCTCTCCGTTGGAGAGCCACTGCCCCATGTCGCCCGTTCGGTAGAGACGTTCCCCCTCACGGAACGGGTGGGCAACAAAACTCTCCCTGGTAAGGGATTCCCGATCAAAATACCCGCGCGCCAACCCGGCACCTCCAACATAAATCTCTCCCGGAACTCCGATAGGGAGAAGGCATTTGTTCTCATCCAAAATGAGCACTTCAAAGTTGTCGACCGGACGACCTATCGGGATCGAAGAACCGTACTCGCACGATGGATCGACCTCGTGGTACGTTGCACAGATGGTTGTTTCCGTAGGACCGTAGGCGTTGACATACCGCAAATTCCTGCTGAGGGCTATAGCATCCGCGACCCTTGCGGGTTCTCCCGCAGTTACCAAAAGCCGGAGCGGGCTCAGGTCGTCAGGGTGCAGTTCCGCGACATAGGAAGGCGGCAATGTGGCGACCGTGACGTTCTTGTCCTGTAGGTATTCTGCGAAACGGGCGGTGTCGCGGATTTGTTCGGGGCCGGCAATCACCAGGCACGCTCCCTGAGCGAGAGCCATGAGCATTTCCCATACGGAAGCGTCAAAAGAAGAAGGAGCGAATTGAAGCACCCGGTCCTGCTCTGAAATCTCGAGTGTGCGGCGGTGCCAATGGGCCAGATTCGCCGCACCGCCCTGTTCGATCATGACACCTTTCGGCTGCCCGGTTGATCCGGATGTATAAATGACATAGGCGAGGTCGCTCGCAGTCGTTGCAACAGAAATAGGCTCACCTAAAGGCATGGAATCCAAAGCCTGGATATCGACAACGTCACGTCCTTCGAGAATCGGATTGTTGCGATTGTTCCTGTCTGTTAATACCGTCGAACACTGAGAATCTTGGAGCATGAACGAAATCCGATCACGCGGGTATGTGGGATCGATCGGAAGATAGACAGCACCCGCTTTCATGACACCGATAAACGCAAGAGCCAGCCACTCCGAACGGTCAACAAGTACCGCAATGCGGTCTCCGCGCTTTACCCCGTGATGCTCACGAAGGGCGAGCGCAAGCCGTCCGGCTCGTCGGTTGAGATCAGCGTACGACCACTCCGTTTCCCTGCAAACCACCGAGGGAAGACCCGGACTGTTCTCGACATGCTCGTCGAACAAATCGGCAAATGTCTTGTCCTTTGGATAGTCCGTGGCTGTCGAGTTAAAGTCATGGAGAATCTGCGTTCGTTCTTTCTCCGAGAGAAGATCGACGGTACCGATAGCCTGCGTGGGGTTTTCCAGAACTCGACTAACAAGAGTCTGGAGATGACCGCCCAGACGTTCCATTCGATCCCGGTCGAATAGATCCGTGTTGTATTCCAAATGAAGCGTGAGCCCACCGTTTTGATCTTCCATAAACTCAAAGGTCAGGGAGAACTTGCCGATGTTGGGCTCATCGTAGAAATCGGTGACTTTGACGCCCTCTAATTCAAATTCTTGTTGTTCCAGGTTCTGCAGGATCACCATGACTTCGAAGATCGGCGGCCGGCTCATATCGCGGTCCAAGCCGAGATCATCCACCAACCTGTCAAACGGATAGATGCGGTGATCGTAGGCCTCTTTCGCCGTCTGCGTCACTTTTTGGAACACATTGACAAAGCTGTCGCAGCTTGTGAGTTGATCGCGGAGGACGACCGAGTTCACATAGAAGCCGACCTGATTCTCGAGGTCGGGATGATCCCGCCCAGCGATGGGACTTCCCACAATGATATCTTTTTGCCCGGTGTAGCGATGCAGAAGGACTTTCACCAGCGATACCAATCCCATGAACAAGCTGCCATCCTGTTTGCGGCTAAAGTCCCGCAGCGCTTCCACAGTGTCCCGACCAAACTCGACGGCCAGTCTCGCGCCATTGAAAGACTGTATTGGGAGGCGGGGACGGTCGGAGGGGATATCCAGGCCGGGAAGGTCGCCGCTGAGTTTCTGATGCCAATAGTCTCGAACGGGCTCGATCTGTTTGTCCGACAGAAGGGCATTCTGCCATGCTGCGTAGTCTTTGTATTGAATATTCAGGGGCTCGATAGGATGCTCTTCGCCGGCGCCGTAGGCTCGGTAAAAGTCGACAATCTCTTTCGTGAGAACAGATATCGACCACCCATCGAAGACAATATGATGCACACTTACCAAGAGTACATTCCGTTGCGGAGCAAGCTTCAAGAGTTTCGCGCGAAACAGCGGACCGGTAGTGAGATCGAACGGATTTTCGGCTTCTTCCCGGGCCAGTTTTCCGGCCGCATTCTCGGGGTCCTGCTCCTTTGAAAGGTCAACTGTTTCCAGCTGGAAAACGGCCTCCTCGTGAACGATCTGGCGCGGCTCGTCATTGACTGTCCGGAACGTTGTGCGAAGCGATTCATGTCGCTCAACCACGGACAGCAGAGCCCACTCCAACGCATCAACGTCAATATTCCCTTCCAGCAGAAGAGCGGCGGGGATGTTGTATACATGAGACGGTACACCGAGTTGATCGAGGATCCACAAACGACGTTGGGCATGAGAAAGAGCATAATCGGGACGTTTTGGAAGAGGCTCGATAGATGAATACGCCTCACGTTCCAAAGTGGGCAGTTTCTTCGAAAGGCCGCGTATCGTCGGATTCTCGAAGAACATGCGGATGGTTACTTTGGTGTCAAACGCCCGGTTGATCCTTGCAATAACCCGGATCGCCTTGAGAGAATTTCCGCCAACATCCAGAAAGTGCGAACAGACACTCACACGTTCGATTCCGAGGATTTCTTTCCAGATTGCGGCGAGTTTCTCTTCCGTTTCATTGGCCGGGGCTTCGTATGCGGCATGATCGAGAACGATTTCCTCGGGCTTCGGCAGTGAGCGTCGGTCGATTTTCCCGTTGATATTGAGAGGGAATGCGTCCAGCCGGACAAAATACCGGGGGATCATCGCGGCGGGCAGGTAGTCGCCGAGCCGTTCGCGAAGCCCCGACTGATCGACCGGTTGTTTCTCTGTGTAATAACAGATAAGCGCGTCTTCGCCGTCCGGACGCTTGTGAAGCATCACCATGGACTGGTCGATCCCTTCAATGGATAGGACTGCGCTGTCGATTTCCCCTAACTCGACACGGACACCGTTAATCTTCACCTGCCGGTCGACCCGTCCAACAAATTCGACCGTACCATCCGGTAAATAGCGCCCGAGGTCTCCCGTTCGATAAATCACATCGTCAGGATTGTCGGATAGAGGATTCGGAGTGAAACGAGAAGCGGTCAATTCGGGGTCGCGGTAATAGCCTTTGCATCGGAAAGGAACCTGCAGACAGATTTCACCGATCGCGCCGGTGGGGGCGAGACGGTTGTTCTTGAGGATAAGCGTGCGCGTTCCATCGATTGGTTCTCCCAAAGGAACACAACGGTTCGCTTCGGGAAGTTCATGTTCGATTCGATGGAAAAGCTTCGCGAGCGAAGTCTCAGAAGGACCGTACAGATTTACGAATTGTACCCGGTTTCCTACGGAGTCTCTCCAGCGCTGGATATCCTTGCCGAAAGAAGGTTCGCCCGCCAACAGAATATGATGCAACGTCTCCAGCAAGTCATCTCTAGTTTCCACCTTCTCGATTTCGTCCAGTAACAGACGGAAGATGCTGGGAACAATGTGAACAGCGTTGACGCGAGCCCTATCGAGCCAATTGAGAAGAAGCGAAGGGTCGGCACGGGTTTCGCTGTCCGGAATACAGACAGTCCCGCCTACGGTGAGGGGTACGAAAATGTCGCGAAGGCTGACATCGAAGGTCGTAAGGGCCAGGTTGCTTGTGCGAACATTTTCGTCGAACCCGAATTCGCGAGTTTCCCACTGGATAAAGTGACTGAGGCCTTCGTGACCGCCAAGAATCGCTTTCGGCTCGCCTGTGGAGCCGGAGGTAAACATAACGTAGGCGGCATCTTCCACCCGAGGACGATCCGATAGCATTTCAACAGGCTCACTCGTTGCGACCTTCGTTTGTTCGCCGGAGCGGTAATTCTCAAGCCGCACAGAACTTGCCGATTCCATAACAGCGACCCACTCGGGTATAGTGTTTAGTTCAAACATACCCAGCGCGGTCTTCAGAGGCGTTTCCAACTCACTGTTTGTAATCACGAAAGCAGGGTCGGTTGTATTGAGGATGGCCTGAAGTCTTTTACCGGGGCTGTCAACGTCCAGGGGAACGAAAACTCCTCCAGCTTTTTGAATGGCCAACATTCCAATCAGGAAGTCGATACCGTTGCGGAGGTACAACCCCACAAGAACATCGCGTTTTATTCCGCGTTCCCAAAGGGCCTTTGCCAGAATTTCCGATCTCCTGCCTAATTCACCGTAGGAGATAGATCCATGCGCATCTTCCGCAGCGATTTTGTCCGGCTTTGCCGCTGCCTGGATGTCGAACAAATCAAGTACGGTCTTTTGGACGGAGGTTGTCGGCACCGAGTCTTCGAGCCGTATCGACTCCTGCTCTGTAGCAATATTCAGGTCGCCTAAGCGAACGTCATCGTCTTCAACGACACGGTGGATCAAAGCTTGCAGGTGTCGTTCGAATTGGTGGATTTGCTCTTTCGTGTGTACGTTCCCGTTATACGCGAAGGCAATACTCAACTGTTGCCCGGGGTTGACCTCCAGCCCAAAGTGGTAATGCATCTGTTCGATCCCGCGCGGATTGAGAACTCGAAAACCCGTATCACTCGCGGTGCCGTCCTCCGAGATATCCGCCAAGGGGTAATTCTCAAAAACAACGACATGATCAAACAGCGACTCCCTTAAATGAGACTGCGCCTGAATATCGATGAGAGGCAAGTATTGATGGGGTTCGCTATCGAGAGCGGCGTTTCCAATGTCATGAATCAAAGAGGCGAATGATTGATGGTCTTCCATGCGAATACGAACAGGGATCGTTCGAAGGAAAAGTCCTACAAGTCTTTCAATCCCTTCAACCTCAGGGGGACGCCCCGCGTGAACGACGCCGATGAGAACATCATCCGAACCGTTGTATCGCCCCATAAGGATCGCCCAAACAGCCTGCACAATCGTGCTCAGGGTTGCTCCATGTTTCACGGTCAGTTCGGACAATCGGGAGGTCACCTCGTTGTCCAAACAGAACTCGTATCTCTCCAGGGAGAAACTCTTGTCGGGTCCACTTTCCACTGCTCTAGGCACTTCAACCGGATTCTCGTATCCCTCCAGATAACGCGACCAGTAGTTCCGAGATTCCTCCCAATCGCGGCCTTCGAGCCACTCGATATACTCGCGCTGGGATACTACCGGTGTAAGATCGACCGTTCGATCCAGAACACGAGCTTCATAAATCGCAAGCAGATCTTCTACCACAACGGTTTGTGACCAACCGTCAATGAGAATATGCGGGTAGCTCAGTACGACCGTATGTGTTTGATTGTTCAATCGAAAGACGGTCACTTGCATGAGCACGTCTTTCGCCAGGTCTCTTTTACGAGAACGATCCTCCGCGCAGAAGGCGTCAATCCGTTTCTTCTGTTCCGCCTCCGACTGATCTCGGATGTCGTGGTACTCAAAGTCGACACTTCGCTGCTTCAAGATTACCTGCACCGGACGTTCTGAGCAGTCAGCGACAAAGGCCGTGCGCAAAACTTGATGTCGCTTCGCAACATCGGTCCAGCTCTCTGAAAACGTATTAAGATCCAAATCGCCCGAGATCTCGAAAAGCCATTGACTGAAATAGGCATTGGTGCCTTCCTCAGCCAAACTGTGGTACAGCATTCCCTCCTGCATCGGGGTGAGGGGCATGATGTCTTCGATATCGTCCGCCAACATACCCACTTCATTCAAAACGGCTTGGAATTCATCAAGACGGAGTTCGGAATACGTGAAATCGGTTGGCGCAACCACGACAGTTTCAGCATCCGCACAATGCACAAGAATCTCCAGCAGGCATTCTCTAAACAGATTCAGTACATGAAGAGCCGTCTCCGGCTTGTGAAGACGTTGATTGTAAAGAAGAGTCAATCTCAACCGACCGTCTACAACGATGCCTTCAAACTCAAACACATTTGTACGCTCGGTATCGTTCCCCCACTCGCGTCCCGTCGGTTCCGAGGCGGCAGAAAACAGATTCCCGAGGTCTGCATCAAACTGCCCCAAATAGTTGATGCTGACCTCCGGAATAGGCGCAAATTGAACGTCTTCTTTGAGATTGGACGGCGTAACATATCGGAGGATAGAATATCCGATACCTTTGCGTGGCATTCTGCGCAGTGTGTCTTTCACGATGGAAACCTGCCGGAAGACATCATCCGTGTTTTCCAAATCGATCACAGACGGCGGCATGGTGGTAAACCAGCCGACTGTCCGGCTGACATCCACGTCCTCGGAAATCATTTCACGGCCGTGCAGTTCCTGCTGAAGACGGATCGTTCCAAAACCGGTCCAGTTTTTGACCGCCCGCGCCAGAGCGGTAACTAAAACGTCGTCGATTTCGGCACGGAGGATATGATTGGTTGATGTGAGTACCGCTTGTGTCTCCTCTTCGGTGAGGTAGACATGCTTATACTCACAATCGCCGTAAACGTTCTTACCGTAATCGAAATCGCGCGGAATCGGCTTATAGGGAGCAGACTCGACAGCCGCCCAATACGGTTTTTCCTTCAGGAGATCGGATCTTGATGCATATTCTCTCTGGATTTCGGCCCAATGGGTATACGAATCGGACTTCACGGGTAAAGCAATCGGTTCGTTACGGACAGCCTGGCGATACGCGGTTGTGAGATCCTCGATAATGATCCGCCAGGAAACGGCATCGACCACCAAGTGATGGATCACCAATAGTATCCGTTGTCCATCTTTCAGATTATAGAGAACGGATTTCATTAAGGGTCCTGAAGCGAGATCGAGCGATCCCTGAATCCGTCCGGCATGTGCGTCCAAGGCCGCTGCCTCGTCTGCTTCATCGCATAGATCGACCACCTCGAACCAGGCGTATATGAGAGAGGGATTGATCTCTTGGACGATCCTATCTCCCTCCATCTGAAACCGCATTCGCAGCTCTTCGTGATGTTCCTGAATCGCGGTGAGGGCTTTCCGCAGAGGGGCTGTTTCCAGTCGTTTTTTAGGAGTAAGCAGTGCGGCGTTGTTGTAGTGATGACGTTCCGTGCGGTGTTCTTCGAAGAACCAACGTTGGATTTGCGTCAATTCCGAGCGTTCGGCGGTGGTTCGAGTCCGCTCATCGGCTTTGCGTGAATCCGCCGATTTCGTCTCTCGAACCGAGGTCGTTATTGCCGCAATGGTCTGTCCTTGGAGTATCTGACCGACCTCTATTTTGAGTCCGGCGCGGTAGAGCCGACTGGCCACTTGAATCGCTTTGATCGAGTCGCCGCCTAGAGCGAAGTAGCTGTCGTGGATACCGACACGCTCGACACCTAAGACCTCTTTCCAAACTGCGACAAGTGTTTCTTCCACTGGATTGCGCGGTGCAGCAAATTCGGTCCCCGTGTCGAGTTCCACCGTATCCGGCGATGGAAGCGCTGCCTTGTCGACCTTCCCATTTGGTGTTAGCGGGAATTCATCGAGCTGGATGAAGTACGAAGGGAGCATGTAGGAGGGGAGGTGTGAGGACAAATATTGGCGCAGAACGAGGCTATCCAGCGGCTTGTCGGCTGTAAAATACGCAATGAGTTCATAAACGCCTCGATTCGCTTCTCTCGGGAGAATCACCGCCTTTTGAATATCCGGGTGCTGAAGAAGTCGGTTTGCAATTTCAGCCGGTTCGATTCGATAGCCTCGGATCTGTACCTGGTCGTCGTTGCGTCCCAGGTATTCCAACGATCCATCGGGCAGCCGCCGTCCCAAATCGCCTGTTCGGTAAAGCGTTTCGTTTTCTCGAAACGGACTGGGAACAAAACGCTCTCGGGTCAGTTCGAGTCGGTTCAAATAGCCTTTGCAGACCCCGGAACCACCTACGTACAATTCACCGACTACTCCAATCGATTGCCGTTGCATAAACGAATCGCATACATAAACAGTCGTCTCTGTGATCGGCCGACCGATCGGGCTCTTCCCGGTACCCGCATGAATGTCTTCTTCGGAAAGCCGGTGATACGTTACGTGGACGGTCGTTTCCGTAATGCCGTACATGTTAATGAGCGCAATATCAGAAAGCGGATAGATGTCCGCCCACCGCTGCAACATCGCAGGTTCCAGGCGGTCGCCGCCAAAAATCACATACCGCAGATGATCGGCGAGCGCATGTACCGTCTGTTTCAGTTCAGAATCGATCAGGTTATAGAATGCGCCGGGTGTCTGATTGAGGACGGTAACCCGGTGCGTCCGTATCAACTCAAGGAAAACATCCGTGTCTTGAACGTCTTCTTTACGAGCAACAACGACCCGCCCCCCATAAAGCAGCGCGCCATACATTTCCCAAACAGAAAAATCAAAACAGAATGAATGCGCCACCACCCACACGTCCGACTCGTTGAAATCGAAGTTGTGTCGTTCGTTCTTCATGAGGCGCACAACATTCCGATGCGTCACAAGGCATCCCTTGGGCTTGCCGGTCGAGCCGGAGGTATAGATCACGTAGATGGGTTGGTCCGGTTCAACAGAAGCAGCAGGATTCGAATCGTTCTCCGAACGAAGAGTTTTGATATCGACAGACTTGTCTTTCAGAATGGGCGGCAGAGAATCAGCGTGAGCGCTTGTTGTGACGATCAGACGACACCCGCTGTCTTGTGTCATGAATTCCAATCGTTCAGCCGGATACTCCGCATCCATCGGCACATAGACAGCACCTGCTTTGACAATCCCCAAAAGGGTTACGATCGTTCGTTCCGAGCGGTCGAGAAGGACGCCGACAAACTCACCGGGTCGAACGCTGTGCTTTTCCTGAAGAGCGTGAGCGATACGATTCGCGTCGGCGTTCAGCTCGCGATAGGTAAGCGCAGTGTCGTCGGAAACAATCGCAATATTGTCCGGTGTGCTTTCGACTTGTTGCTCAAACAGATTGACAATTGTCTTATCGGCTGGATAGGCGGCGTGTGTATCATTCCAGGCGTCAAGCTGTTCGAGCTCCGTCGAGCCGAGCAGCGGAATATCCGCCAAGCGCCGCTCGTGCGATTCAATAACGCTGTCGAGGATTCGTACGAACTGCTGAGACCACCGCTCAACGGTCTCTCTAGAGAAGAGGTCGGTTGCAAACTGGAAGTCGAGGCGAAGGGCCTCTTTCTCTTCAATGATATCAAGACTGAAGTCGAACATCGCGCCGCGAACGTGAATGTCGCGCGTGGTGAACGTAAGGTCTTTGATATCGAAGGAACGGGCATCCGCATTTTCATAGGACAGCATCGTATCGAAGATTGCGTTGCGGTCTTTGGGGCGCGATTGATTCAGTTCCGCTGCTTTTTTAAACGGATAATCTTGATGATCATAGGCCCGTGTGCATGTGTCCTTCACGGAGCGGAGGAATTCGACAAAGGAAAGCTGTGCCTCAGGATGACAACGGATGACAAAGGTGTTTACGAACATCCCAACGGCATCTCGAAGCCGCACATCGTCTCTTCCCGAGGAAGGGGCTCCCACGAGCACATCATCCTGACCGGTTAATCGATGGAGGAGAGTGAAGTACGCAGCAAGGATAACCATGTAGAGCGACGTCCCGGTCTCCTTCGCCAAGGAGCGAAGCCGCCTGGTCATCGCGGGCTCGATTTTCCGGAATACATGGTCGCCATTAAACGAAGGTTCGGGCGGTCTGGGGTAGTCCTCGGGCAGCGCCAAAATGGGAAGCGTTCCGCTCAGTTGTTCGCGCCAGAATGTTTCCAATTCGGCTCTTCGCTGAGGAGTGAGAGCCTCACTCAATATGGAAATGCCATCGCGGAATTGAACTTCGACCGGCGGGAGTAGACGCCCCTCGTAGAGGGCCATCAATTCCTCGGCAATGACGTTGGAAGAGAGACCGTCGACAGCGATGTGGTGGGCATCAGCGAGAAGGACGTGTTTGTTGCGCTCCAATCTGATCGCTGCGATTCGCAACAGAGGCGCTTTCGACAAATCGAAAGGTCTCAAGAAACGATTTTCGATTGCCTTCACCTCATCCTCACCGCATTCGTATCGTTCGATAAAGAACCGTGGTTCGTCGAGAATGTGTTGAACAAGGTCGCCGTCAATGACTTGGAAAGTCGTCCGTAGACTTTCGTGCCGTTTGATGATCTCCGCAAAACAGCTTTCCAGTTTATCGACGTCCAGAGGCCCGTCGATCCAAAACGAATTCGGGAGATGGTAGGGCCGCTCTCCGCCCGGCCGCTGAGCGAGAGCATAGAGCCGACGTTGGATCGAGGACGGAGGAGAGAACCTGACGGGAGTGTCCTCCGGGGACTCGAAAGAAAATCCCGCGGCACGAATCTCGTTGACGCTGTCTTTGATGCCGGTAAGGACCTGTTCGATATCTTCCTCGGTGTGCGCCGTGGAGAAGAAGGATATGCGCCGTTCCCATGTGTAGATCCCTCGCAGCATCATCAGTAGATAAAGGAGTTCCATCTCGATGGGATGAAGAAGATCGTTGTCCCCCAGCGGTACGATGCGCCACTGGGAAGCAAAATGCTTCACCCGCATGGGCACTCTCTCCCGTTCGAACCAATAGTTGAGAGAGTTGCAGAATTCAGTTGTCTTCCGGTTGAGTTCCTCCTGAAGCGAAGTACCGGCTTCCTTGAGTCTCAGAAGAGCGGCATAAGCGGCGGCCATCGTCATAGGATTGCGGCAGAAAGTTCCGCCATAATAAATCATATCGGAACCGGGTCCTGAGGTATCGCCGTACTCCCACACACCGCCGTCGATGTAATCGAGAAATTTCGCCTTTCCACCGATAACACCAATGGGCAGCCCTCCCCCCACGATTTTCCCGTAGGCCACGATGTCAGCGTCTATACCGAACCAGGCCTGCGCACCGCCCGGGTGAATCCGGAAACCGGTGATCATCTCATCGAAGATAAGGGCGACACCGTTGTCTGCTGTCAGTCGACGCAGTTTACGGAGAAACGCGTGAGGTTGGAGGTCCGGGTTACGGCTCTGAACGGGTTCAACCAACACCGCAGCCAAATCATTGGCCTGCGCTGAAATCGTCTTCAATGATTCCTCGGAATCGTAGTCCAGTACCACAACATCCTCGACCATGTTGCGCGGCGTTCCGGGACCGATGGGCTCGATTTCTCCACCGACATCCGCTGCCAGTACGCCGTCGAAGATGCCGTGGTAGGAGTTCTTAAATATGACAATCTTGTTTCGGCCTGTGGCGGCGCGAGCCAGCCGCAACGCTACCATGACCGCTTCCGAGCCGGTATTGCTGAACGCGACCCGTTCCACTCCCGTCAACTCATTCAGTAATTTCGCCACATCAGCCGTAAGATCGCATTGAGTACCGAGTTCGACGCCTTCCGCCATTTGCTTCTGAAGAGCGTCCAAAATGAACGGCGGGCGATGACCGAAGAAGTGGACTCCCATTCCCATAGCAACGTCGATGTATTCATTATCGTCAACGTCCCAGAAACGCGGACCATCCGATCGAGAGGAAACAATCGGGTATTTCGCCTCTTTTAGCTGGGACCAAAAAGAAAGTGTGTGCTTCCAGTCGGCCAGGACAGGCCGTGACTGAGCCGTCATCTCTTTGGAGCGGGGAGTCCGTTCTACGACTCGGCGAACGACATCGTCAACGAATTTCTGCTGGTCTTCCGTCATGGATCCGCTCGATCCAAGATTAACTGCCCGATAGTTCACGCGGCCCGGTTTACGTTCCGACTGTGCAGCTGCACGAGGCGTACTCTCTGGAAGGCGCTGCTTGGCCCGGCTCGTAGTGTCGGCAACAGGTTGTCTCTGTTGAGGCAGAGCCGTGTGTCCTTCGAAATGAGCAAGCTGTTGGCGTGCAAAATCCGTAATCGTTTGTATGTTTTGCGTGGCGACTTGAGATATCTGGTCCAGTTGCTGCCTCATCAGTGCGAGCAGAGTGTCACTCTGCGACGGATCGGGTGTGTGTCCGCCTTGTGAGGAGACCGGCCCGGCAGGGAGCGACGGCGTGGAAGTTGACTGAGCGGCGTCCATTGTTGGGTGGCGTGTATCCGTCGATAGCGGTTCGAGGATTGTCGCGTTCTCGACAACGTAATCGGTGAGGTCGCATACACATCCCAGATCCTGGAAGAATCGTGCCGCTTTCAACGTTAAACCGTAACGGGCTTGGATTTGTTGACTCAATTTCGAGAGCATCAAAGAATCCAAACCAAGTTCGAGAACATGGCTGCTCGGACCAATGTCGGAAGCACGGAAACCGCTGATCTCCGAAATAAAACCGGTTACCTCGTTCAAAACGAGTTCCCGGTGATTTGATTCCGAAACGTTCCCAGGACTCACCGAGTCAAGTTCGGATCTGTCGGGTAGTTTCTCATTCATGGGTACTCCTTCCGGCTCAGTCGTGGTAGAACGGCCTCCAGTCTGTCGGGTCGGGCAGAGATCCAGCCAATAACGTCCGCGCTGGAATGGATATGTGGGCACAGACACTTTTCGTCTGTGGTACGGTGAATCGAATCCCGCCCAGTCGATCTCGATACCGTGTGCGTACAGGTGCCCCAGAGTATCCAGGATGTTGCGCCAATCGTCGCCATCTTTGCGAAGCGAATGAAGCAGCAGCGTCTCTTTTCCCGAAAGACACAAGCGGGCGAGAGATGTGAGGGTGTTACTCGGGCCGATATCGAGAAACACGTTGTATCCGTCGTCGGCCGCCGCTGTGACTGCCTGTTGATATTTAACGGGTTTCAGAATTTGCTCGGTCCAATACTTCGATGAACTTGCCTCCTGCGGCGCGATATGAGTACCGGTAACGGTGGAATAGAAAGGTAAATTGGGTTGAGACAAAGACGCTGTAGATACTTCACGCCCAAAACTATCGAGAATGGGTGCGATCAGATGAGAATGAAACGCATGCGATACTCTGAGTCGCTTGTGTTGTACGCCCTGTTGTTCCAACGTCTTTAATGCGCTCGCGACGGCGTCCTCTTCGCCTGAAATGGTGATCCGTTCCGGAGCGTTAAACGCTGCGATAGAAATCCGATGATCGTATTCGTCGAGAATCGGTTTGACGGTTTCTTCCGGTGCGAAAACAGCCGCCATCGCGCCGCCCGCGGGCAGAGCCTGCATTTGGTCAGCCCGTTCGGCAGCCAACCGAAGTCCGTCTTCCATCGAAAACACACCTGCCACCACTCCGGCAGCGTACTCTCCCACGCTGTGTCCTATAACGGCCGCGGGTTTGATTCCCCAGGAGCGCCATAGTGCGGCGAGACAGTATTCAAAAGCGAAGAGAGCGGGCTGCGTTACAGCCGTTTGATTCAAAGCGGCTTCATCGGCCTCGTCTCCGTAAATGAGTTTGATAAGCGATTGATGAAGGTACGGTTGAAGGCACGCATCGCAGCGGATCATGGCCTCCCGGAAGACTGGTTGCGTCTCATACAGCTGCCGTCCCATACCAATGTATTGAGATCCTTGTCCTGTGAAAAGAAATACAATTCCTTGCTTGCCAATTGCATCCTCGTGTTTCCGCAGAATCACATTGGGCGCCGATCTTTCTTCGAGATACGCGTCCAGCCCTTCACATATCTCCTCTTTCGAAGAACCGAGCAACGCCAGACGATGACGGAAATGGTGCCGGTTCCCGGCGCTATATGCGATATCAGCAAGAGTGGATTCCTTGTCTGCGCGGAGATATTGGCGGTATTTCTTGCCGTAATCGCGCAAGGCGTCCTCTGTCAAAGCCGATAAGGGAAGAGTATGCAATGGACGCTCGTACGAGACCTCTTCTTCCTCCCCCAGTTCCGCGAAAAGGTCTGGGGCCGCCAAAGAAGTTTCCTGGATGAGAACGTGGGCATTCGTGCCACTCAATCCGAATGAGCTGATTCCGGCGACGCGGGGCCGCCCCACGTTAGGCCAATCAAGAAGCGAATCGGCGACTCGAATGTTCATCTCATTCCACGCGATGTGCTCATTGGGCGTGTCGAAGTGTAGGCTTGGCGGGATTTTCCCATGTTGGAACGAAAGAACCGTTTTCAGTACGCCCGCGATACCCGCCGCCGCCTCGGTATGGCCGATATTTGTCTTCACCGACCCGATCAGGAGTTTTCTTTCGTCGGAACGATCTTGCCCGTATACGAGTTGGAGCGCGTTCGCTTCAATGGGATCGCCGAGAATCGTGCCGGTTCCGTGGGCTTCTACGTAATCCACTTGATCCGCCGAGATGCCCGCCACGGAGAGCGCTTTTGAGATGACGTCTCGTTGCGCCGGTCCGTTGGGGGCGGTGAGTCCGTTGCTGCGGCCGTCATGATTTACAGCGGAGCCTTTGATCACCGCAAGGATGTTGTCACCGTCGCGCCGAGCATCGGACAGTCTTTTCAGGACGACCAAACCGCATCCCTCACCGCGGCCGTATCCGCGGGCGTTGTTATCGAACGCCCTGCAACGACCGTCCGGGGACAAAGCGTTCACTTTGCACATCGCCACGAAACTATCGGGTGAAAGCAAAAGGTTTACGCCGCCCGCAAGTGCCAGGTCGGACTCGCCTTTTTGAAGACTGATTGCCGCGAGATGAAGAGAAACAAGCGAGGAAGAACAAGCCGTATCGACTGTCATGCAGGGGCCATGAAAATCGAAGAAATAGGACACGCGTCCAGCGGTGGTGCTGAACATAACACCGCTGCCGGAGTGCGGGGTTATTCGATTCGGGTCCCCCGAGTGAATGTGAGATTGGATGTAATCGTAATTCGATAAACCGATAAAAACACCGGTGCGACTGCCGCGAAGCTTGGGGATGTTCAGTCCGGCGTTTTCAAGAGACTCCCAGCAAGTTTCGAGCAAAATTCGCTGCTGAGGATCGATCGACTCGGCCTCTTTCGGTGTAATCCCAAAGAACCCCGCATCAAAACAGTCAACGTCATCCATGAACGCACCGGAGCGTGTGTACATTTTGCCCGGTGTGTTGGGATCGCTGTCATAGAACGCACCGGTATCCCAGCGCTGCGAAGGGATTTCCGAGACTGTGTCTCTCCCTTCTTTCAGCATATCCCAGAATTTTTCCGGCGTATCGCACCCACCTGGGAAACGGCACGCCATGCCGACGATTGCGATGGGTTCAGTGTGTTTCAGCGCCTCGTTTTCAGCAAGAAGCTCTTTGATTTTGTCGGAAGCTTTTCGCAAAGCCTCGACGTATTTCTGATCGGAAGACTGCTCCATACCACATACCTCTCATACCGAAGGCGGTGAGTCACGGTACTCAAAAGTCAAATTGAAATGCCGCACGATCCATAGCGTTGATCCAACCCATGCATACCCCGATGCAAAAATCGTTTGGTTGAAACAAAGTCAGTCATTCCGGCTAGGACGACGAAGTCAACAGCTCATCTATCTCCTTCAGGACGGATTCCGGTGAGGTTTCCGGCTCCGGCACAGGGGATTGAGTGACACCATCTTGTGGTTCATCCAACTCGATAACATCGGCCAGAACATAGTCCGCGATTCTATCGAGAGTTGGATAATCGAACAACAGGGAGGCAGGCAGAGTCTGACCGAGTTCTTTGCCCAGTCGATTTCTCATATCCACAGACATAAGCGAATCAAAGCCCTGCGAGACCAGCGGTTCGTCCGGTGCGATTCGCTCCGATTCGCCATATCCAAGAACATCCAATGCCACACTCTGTAGAAACTGAAGGAGTACGTCTCGTCTTTTGCCGGGTATTTCCGTGCGGAGTTTTTCGATGACACCTTCGTTGTGCGTTTTCTGAGCGCTCGGAGAATCCGAGATATTCGTATCGGCGACCAACGCCGAAAAGAGCCCGGTAGAGAGCGAAAGTCCATGGCGCTCGGCATACGCCGCCCAATCGGCTTGAACCACACAAGGTTGAACAAAGTCTTTCTCCAGTGTCGTTTTCAACACCTGCAAAGCGGAGTCCGGCTGGATCTCTTGCATTCCCTGGGAGGCAAACCGGTCCCCCTCGACATCGGCGGCCATTCCTACTTCAGCCCACGGTCCCCAGTTGATACTGGTTGCGGGCAGTCCACGCTTTCGGCGATAGTGAGCCATTGCGTCGAGGAACGCGTTCGCCGAAGCGTAGTTGCTCTGGCCGAGATTTCCGTTGATCGAGGCCACGGAGGAGAAGAAGACCAAGAAATCAAGTGAATCTCTTTCTGTGGCAGCATGGAGGTTCCAGGCACCTGCCACTTTGGGAGCCATGACCGTGCGGAATCGGTCCCAGGTTTGTTCCGCGATCATGCCGTCGTCCAGGACACCGGCAGCGTGAATAATTCCGGCAACCGGAGGTATGGTTTCACGGATTTCGGCAAACACGCGGTCCACATCTTCGCGTAAGGAAACATCACCTTTGGCGATGGTTACATCGACTCCAACTTCTTTCATCGCGCCGATCCGTTCAAGCACCTGTGGTTTTGGATCGCTTCTCCCTAGAAGGACGAGATGACGCGCACCCTCGTCCACGAGCCATTCGGCGACCAGCAGGCCAAGCGCTCCCATACCGCCGGTAACAAGATACGTGCGGTCGGATCGCACGATCCCCTCTTTGGAAAAGATCGCGCGCCGAATTTCTTCTTCGCGCGACAAGACTATTTTGCCGACATGCTTTGCCTGGGCCATATAGCGGAACGCGTCGGGGGCTTCCTCCAAGGGGAACACGGTAGTCGGTAACGGTTTGAGGTTCCCGTTTCGGAACTCCACCATTAATTCTTCAAAAATCCGGCCGATCAATTTCGGGTCCTCACGGGCTACCGCCGCCAGGTCGAATGGATAGTAGGAAACTGTCGGATAGAGCGAACGGACATGAGATTCATCCCAGATGCCAATCTTTCCCATTTCCAGAAAGCGGCCGTTTTCCGCTAAGGCGGAAAAACTCTTTGCTATGAATTCGCCGGATAGCGAATTGAGAACAACATCCACTCCCTGGCCGTTTGTGATACGTTTTATTTCATCGGCGAAATCCACCGTTCTGGAATTCATGACATGTTGGACACCGAGAGATCTCAGAAGGTCGCGTTTCCATTCGCTCCCTGCTGTCGCAAAAATCTCCGCACCAACGTTTTTCGCCAGTTGAACCGCCGCCATACCAACCCCGCCGGCTCCGGCATGGATCAATACACGCTCCCCCTCTCGAAGCTGCGCAAGCGTATTGAGTGCGTAACCCGCCGTCAGGAATGTCGCCGGAATTGTCACCGCTTCTTCAAAACTCATCTCAGGCGGTTTACGGGCGACAAGAGCCCGGTCGAGCGTTATGAAGCTTCCTATGCAGCCAGGGCTGCCCATGGCGATCACAGCATCTCCCACATTCAGATCGCTTACGTTTTCTCCAACCGAGATAACCGTACCGGTCGACTCGAACCCCATGGGGCCTGCATCCCCAGGGTATTGTCCCAAGGCATTTAGAACATCCCGGAAATTCAAGCCGGCAGCGTGTACACGTATTTCGACTTCATGGGGACGGGGAGCGCGTCGAGGATGAATCTCGAAGCGAAGGTCGTCGAGGGTGTGTCGTTCTCCGACGCTCAGATAATAGCTTTGCGTCTCGTCAACCTCGGGAACAGGTAGGCGATTGGAAGATGCTCTCTGTTCCGAATCGCGTTTGCCGGGTTTCACAAGACGTGCGACAAAACAGCGGCCGCCATGGCGAATCGCCAGCTGATCTTCTCGGTCTGACGGGGTAATTGACTTGACGAGTGCTTGAATAGTGGTTTCGGAATCGTCTCCGTCGAGGTCGATAATTCCGCCCCAGAGTTCGGGACGTTCAAGCGCAATTGCACGTCCGAATCCCCATAAGGTTCCCGCTGTCGGGTTCAAGATGCGGTCTTCGGGAATAACGGCCTGTGTATTCGAAGTCACAAGCCAAAGCCTTGTGCGATCGCCGAGACGCAATTCGTCCACCGTATGTACAACATCGAGAACCATACCGCACAGACGTTCCTGCTCGTCGGTCAGATAGGATTCGTGTTCGGGAACCGTCGAATCCAAGCCCCACGAAAAGACAATGTGATTGACACCGGGACTTCCCTGGCGATTCCATTCATCGAGAATTTGCCTGATCTGCCCGGTGTCGCGAGGAGAAACCATAAATCTGGTATCATCGATTCTCTGGAATTCCTTCCCTTCGTCGATTCGTAGACATTTCACATCCCGCTTAGCTAACCACGAACAGAGAGAGTCTCCAAAACCCCCGCTGTCGGCGAAAACAGTGAAAGTCGCGTTAGACTCACCGACCTTCTCATCCGCCGACCCCGCAAGGGCTTTCCTATCCGGTTCGATCCATTCAATGAAATGAAAGAGATCATCTTCATCTTCGCGTATCTCTTTGTACAGGGTATTTCGGTGTGTCTGCTTCAGAAGGAAATCCTTGATCCGGAGAACGAACTCACCCTCGTCGTTCCAAACACTGATTTCACTCTTTACAAGGCCTTCCTGAACGCTGACATGGTTGTAACAGATCAGTTCTCCGGTGAGAGCCCCCTGCACAGAGACCGTCCCCATGTGGAGTGGAATGAGTACATTGTCGTCTCCCAGCATAGCTCCCGCCGATTCCGCACATGCCGGGAGGACTGTTTGCAGCAGCGAATCGATTAAACCCGGATGGATTGCGACATCGTCGATTCGTCGGCTCGCAGAGATTCGACAGACCGACTCATTTTGGCCTTCCTGGATTCGACGTATACACTGAAAGTCCGGACCGGTCGTGTAACCGACCGTCTCGATATAAGAGTAGAAATCACGGGGTTGCATCTCGCGCGGACATCGACTTTCCAGCGTGTCCGTGGACGGGAGGTCGGGGAAATTGTTTTCGTCTTCGACGCGGGGTCGCTGAAACCGACCGGAGCAATGCGTTTTCCAGGACGCTGTATCATCTGTAGTCGAACGGCTAACCAGGTGAAACGTAGGGGCTTCGCCCTTCACCTGATCGACGACAACCTGAACAATCCGTTCCTCGTCCGTGTCCAACACCAAGGGCTGAGTAAACTCGACCTCTTCGAGCTGCCGTGTGCCTTTTCCTAAGATTTCCTGACACGCGGACAATGCCATCGAAATGTGTGCGGCGGCGGGGGATATAATCTTTCCGAAAATCACGTGCTGTGCGAGAAAAGAAGGCCGATCCGGTGTAAAGACATTCTGATAGAGGACGGTTCCGTCCCCCAGGCCGGGAGAAGTAATCCTTTGCCCTAAATAAGGGTGCGTATCTTTGGAAAGGGCTAGACCGGCTCCGCTTGCCCGGGTATCGAATATGGGCGGCATGTAATATCGTTTTCGTTGGAATGGATAACTCGGAATGTCAGTCTTTTGACGTACGTAAGGCTCGTCGAAGCCCCGCCAGTCCACATCGACATTGTTTACATAAAGATCGCCCACACTTTTGAGAAGGATATTCCAGTCTTCTTCCCCTTTTTTCAAGGAAGGGAAAAAGAGGTGTTCGTCGGGGGACAGGGTGCGCGCAGCCAGTCCGGTTAGTGTGGGCAGGGCACCCAGTTCGAGGAAAACATTTGCACCCTCCTCGGACAACGTCTCTGCGGCGGCCTGAAAGCGCACGGCCTGACGGATTTGGCGGGTCCAATATTCGGCACTTGCCAGATCGCCCGCAGTGGCTTTTTTGCCGGTGACTGTCGAGACCAATGGTAATTGGGCAGGCATGTAGGTTACTTTCGAGGCAACGTCCCGAAATGATTCCAGAATCGGTTCCATCAGCGGCGAGTGAAATGCATGAGATACGTTGAGTTCGCGCGCAGAGATCCCTTTTTTCTTCAAACAACCGACAACCTCCGCGACGGTTTCCGCCTTACCCGAGATCACCGCGCTACCGGGTGCATTCAAAGCGGCAATTGAAAGTTCCGTGCTTTTCGATTCGACGAATGACAGTAAATCGGCCTCGCCCGCAAAAACAGCAGCCATCGCCCCGCCCGCCGGAAGCGATTGCATCAATTGGCCTCGCGCTGCGACCAACTTAACAGCGTCCTCGAGACTGAGAACACCGGCGATACAGGCACCCGCATATTCGCCGATACTGTGACCGGATACAAAGTCCGGCTTGATACCCCATGAATCCCAGAGACAAGACAAAGCATATTGAATGGTGAAAATCGCCGGCTGGGTGTACTGGGTCTGGGCGAGACTATCCTCATCGGCTTTGTCGCTGTAAATCAGATCAATGATGGATCGGTCCAGACGATCGCTGAAAAGCTTGTCGCAAGTTTCCACCGCTGCCCGAAATACCGGCTGGGTTTTATACAGCGATCTTCCCATTCCCACATACTGAGATCCCTGCCCTGTGAACAGAAAAGCCACCTGGGGATTCCTGTTTGTCCCGGTTCCCATACTCAGAGATCGGGAGCGTTTACCATCTAGATAGGCATTGAGTCCGTCACGAACCTCATGGTGTGAGCTGCCTTGAACGGCGATACGATGGTTGAAGTGAGAACGACCCGTACCTGCCGTATAGCAAATATCGCCGAGCGCGCTGTCGGTTCTTTCATCCAGGTAATCGGCGTAACGACGCGCGCTCTCTTTCAAAGCGTCTTCGTTCTTTGCCGAGAGGGGAAGCAATTGAACCGGTCGGTCCGGTTCTTGCCCGATGGATTGTCCATTAACAAAACTCCCTGTAGCCAACGGAGCTTCTTCAACAATGGCGTGTGCATTGGTACCGCTGAAGCCGAAAGAGCTGATGCCCGCTCGTCTGCGGTTATCGTTCCGTGGCCATGGAGTCAACTGTTTCGTAACCTGCACGGGCAGTTCATCCCAGGCGATATAAGGACTTGGATTGTTGAAATGCAGGTGAGGAGAGATCTGTTCGTGGCGGAGACACTGGATCACCTTGAGCAGACCGGCAACGCCTGCGGCAGCCTCCAGGTGACCGATATTGGTTTTCGCAGATCCCAAGAGGACCGGATTTCCCGCAGGCCGCCCCTCCTGCAACACCTTCACCAGGGCTTCGACTTCGATTGGATCCCCGAGGGGGGTCCCAGTACCGTGCGCCTCAATGTAGTTGATATCCGCAGGCGTTACTCCCGCGTCTTCGAGAGCCGCTCGGATCACCTTCTGCTGCGCAAGACCGTTTGGCGCAGTCAAACCGTTGCTTTTCCCGTCCTGGTTCACCGCCGTACCGCGAATCAGGGCGTGGATCCGGTCTCCGTCGGCAATAGCGTCCGAGAGACGTTTGAGCAGAAGAATTCCACATCCTTCGCCGCGTCCGTATCCGTCCGCAGATGCATCAAATGTCTTGCAGCGTCCGTCCGGCGAAATAGTGCCCAGTTTCGTGGAGCAAATATGGAAGATTGGCGAGAGAATCAAGTTGACACCGCCGACTACGGCCAGGTCGGATTCTTTCCGCCTCAGTCCCTGACACGCAACATGCAACGCGACAAGCGATGAGGAACAGGCCGTGTCCACCGCGATACACGGTCCTTCAAATCCGAATGTATAGGCGATTCGTCCAGCCGCCGGGGCAAAACACGTTCCCGTGAGGGAATATCCGTCAATCAACTCATTATTGCCCGAGTGACGGTGTGATTGTGTGTAATCGTCGCTGGAGATGCCGATGTAGACTCCGGTTCGCGACCCGCTGAGTGTGTTGGCATCCAGGCCGGCGTCTTCCATGGCTTCCCATGTAATTTCGAGCAACAGGCGTTGTTGCGGGTCCAGGCTTTGGGCTTCTCTGCCGGAAATGCTGAAAAATTGGGAGTCGAATTCATCCACTGAAACCTTGAGGAAATTCGCTTGATACGCGTGCGTCTTTCCCGGCGCATCCTTCGCAGGATCGCAATACTGGTCGGCGTCCCAGCGGTCTTCCGGAACGGGAACACTTGCATCCCCGCCTGACTCGAGAAAGGTCCAGAATTTATTCGGATCGTCGGCCCCGCCAGGCAAGCGACATCCCATGCCGATTACCGCCAGCGGCTCCTTCAACGAAGACTCCAGATCTTCCAGCTTTTTCTGGGTCTTCTTCAAAGCAATATATGTCTTTTTCAATACATCGGTTTCACTCATATTTGGTACTCTTTAAAAGGAATCAAGATCCTGTTCGATCAGCCTTTCCAGATCCTGTTTGTCCAAGCGTTCCATAAACTCAAATTCGTCGTCCCCGGCGGCTGTCACTGAGTTGTCTTGTATCAATTGTCCGGAATCATTTCCGCATGTATCGATAAAAGGTGCATTATCAACTGAATCGGCTCCATCAAGGGCTGTTATCAAGTATCCGGCGATTTCATGAATTGTCGGATAGTTGAATAGAAGCGTGACCGGTAAAGCGATCCCGAGACCGCGACCGATCCGATTTCTCAATTCCACAGCCATGAGCGAGTCGAAACCTTGGCTAACCAGTGGCTGGTCTTCAATCAATGAGAAAGCGTTCTCTTTGCCTACCGTCTCCTGGGCCGCTTGGTAAACGACCTGTTTGAGGATTCTCCTTCGTTTTTCCGGTGCAGCAGATAGAATGTGAACTCGCAGGTTCTCCCACGAAGCGTCGCTGGTCTCCGCACTATCTACTCCAGAGCTTAATGTGCTGCGCCTTGGTTCTCCAGACAGCCGCACCGGATTTTTGTAAAAAACCTTGCGCTGGAATGGATAGAGAGGCAAAGGCACTTTGGCGCGGACATACGGAGCGTCAAAAGCGCGCCAATCGATGAGCGCCCCGCGAACATACAGTTCGCCCAGGGCGGAGAGCAGCCTCGGCCAGTCATCCTGCGCGGCGTACGACGGGAAAGAGATCCGCTCCGCTTCCTCAAAAAGGTTCCGAACTCGTGTGGACGAACCGATTTCCAGAAACATATCGATTCCGTCCAGGGCCTCGGTCTCTCTTCCGCAAACGATCTCATCACGTTTCTTTTCCTGCAGGATTTGAGCCAATGCCTCATCAAATCCGAGGTCGCCTTGCAAAGCCGCCGACACATACGAGCCGAGTCCTTCTCCGCTCGTTGTGTCGGGTATGATTCCCCACGAATTCCACAGCTCAGCGAGAGCATACTCGAGAACAAAAGCCAAGACGCGCGATCTTGAGCCGTCCAAAGGGGTGGCGTTGCCCAACAACGTATCGGATATCATCTGAACAGGTGAGTACCCAGTCGTCTCGTGGACTATACTTTCGCGCGCCATGATAGACCGGCGAAAAACAGGATGATCTCGATAGAGTGCTTCCGCAAAGCCTGTTCCGTCACCCTCCGGCTCCCCAAATAAAAAAGCAATACGAGGCAAGTCTTCACACGCTTTCCCGCTAAAAACAGATTCGTGTTGCCGCCCGAGCACGAATTCCTGCAAACGTTCCCGAATCTCCGCGTTGTTCGAACCGAGGACGGCAAGCCGGTGAGAAAAATGAGTTCGTCCTACCGCAGCGGTAAAACAGACATCGGCGGTGCCGGCTCGCTCTTCCCCGTCGAGGAACTCGATGTACCGTCCGGCCAATTCGCTGAGGGCGTCCTCATTCCGAGCAGAAAGAACCAGAATATGGAGTGGACGTATGAAGACCTCACTTGTCGCGTTCTGTTTTGCGGTCCCGGGATTCACTGGTTGCGCCACTGGCGGAGATTCTTCAAGCACCACATGTGCGTTTGTCCCTCCCAGTCCGAAAGCACTCACACCAGCGCGCCGGGGTTTTGACTCGGAAGTCCATTCCTCAGGCGATGTGGGAACCCGAATCGGCAGTCGATCCCATTCGACGGTTGGAAGAGGGTTGTGAAAATGCAGATGGGCCGGAATACGCCTCTTCTGCATCATCAGGATGGTTTTGATCACTCCCGCAATACCGGAGGCCGCCTCAAGGTGACCGATATTTGTCTTGACCGAACCGACAACTAGCCGGGGTGACTCCTCACCGCGATCGGCGAACACCGCACCCAAGGCTTCCAGCTCCGTTTTGTCGCCCAATGGTGTGCCGGTCCCGTGCGCCTCGATGTAGTCGATGTCCCCGGCGGTGAGCCGAGCCTGGTCGAGTGTATCTCGAATCATGCTCTCCTGGGCGGATCGATCGGGGGCGGTCAGACTCTCGCCTCCGCCGTCCTGGTTGACTACGGAGGCGCGGACGAGCGCCAGAACATCGTCTCCGTATGTTTGGGCGTCTGAGAGTCGTTTGAGCACCAGAACGCCACAGCCCTCCGCACGTACGTAGCCCTTACCAGAGCTATCGAAAGCCTTACAGCGTCCATCCGGAGACAGAACACCGAGTTGGGTAAGATAAACAAACAGGTTTGGAGACAAGAGACTGTTCACGCCTGCCACCAAAGCTGTTTCACACTCTCCGTTGCGAAGCGCCTGGCACGCAAGGTGGAACGCGACAAGGGAGGAGGAGCAAGCGGTATCTACCGACAAACTCGGTCCACGGAATCCATAGAAGTAAGAGATCCGGCCTGCCGCTGAGAAGTCAGCGGCGCCTGTCCCGGTGTAAGGATCGATATTGTCTAGACTTTCCCTCCATAAATGTCCTCCCTGGTAATCTGCGGTGCCGATCCCCACATAAACTCCAACCCGGCGGTTTTTCAGCGCATCGGCTGGAATGCCAGCGTTTTCCAGGGCTTCCCACGATACCTCGAGCAGCAACCGCTGTTGTGGATCGAGCGCCGTGGCCTCCCGGGGAGACATGCGGAAGAAAGAGGCGTCGAATCGGTCGGGGGCTGCGTCTTCAAGAAACCCGCCCCATTTCGAAATCGACTTTCCCGGAGAGCCCGCATCAGGACTGTAATAGGCATCCATGTCCCAACGCTCGGAGGGGACCTCACTGATGACATCTCGACTGTCGTTCAGCAGACGCCAGAAGGCATCGGGATTGTTCGCGCCTCCCGGAAATCGACATGCCATGCCGACAATTGCGATCGGCTTTTGATGAACCATGGGAACTGTTATACCGCCGATTGTTCTTCTGATGTGCTCCAAACGGCCGTGCTGGAGATCTCTTTTTGTAAGCCACGGCGGCTCTCGGCAACCACCGCATGCATCCTGGGACGCGAAACGGGTTACGATCGAATCGTTATCTACATTCCGTTACGAAATACAAATCATGACACTGACGGTCCATAAGGCATTATAATCATAGCCTGTGCGGTTCGAAAGAAGCCCGGGGACAAACTGCTGGGGAAAAGATCCAGACAACGTTTCAATCACACGAAATGCAAACCGGGCAAAGCCACGAACCTTTCCACCAGGCAGTATGGCAGGACCCGAGCCAGAGACTTCTCCCAATTCTCATCACTGTGGTATTCTTCTCCACCACGCGAGGCGACAAAGTGGCTCCTGCCCGCTTTCGAGTGGAACGCGGATCCCATCCGCAGACCAAACGGAGAGGAAAAAGTTACTCTGGATATGAACCTGGAAAAACAGCGCTATTTACAACGAAGAACGAACAGATTTCCAGCCTGGGCAGTTGTAGTCCTCTGTTTCCTTTTCGTGGTCTTTGGGTGTCGGAAGGCAGTCGCCCAGGCAGATGACGGATCGGAAGAAGCCACGGCTGGAGGCCGGGCGTCCCCCGAGATTGCAAATGAGAATCCGACAGAAGTACGGATCGGGCTCTACCTGCTGCGCATACCCTCCTTCGATCTCCGACAGAATCACGTAGGCGTTGATTTTTACCTCTGGTTTCTGTGGAAAGGAGAGGAAGTAACACCGGTTGAAACATTCGAAATCATGAACGGGACGGTCCAGATGAAGGAGCTCATCGAGCAGGAGGTGGTGGACGGATGGAACTATGCTTGCCTCCGGGTTCAGTCCACGATCACGGAATACTGGGACATGTCCCGGTATCCGCTGGACCGCCACACGCTCAATATCGAGATCGAAGACACCCAGTATGACGTGACGGATTTGGTATACACCACCAAAACGGAGACCTCCGGGGTGGACGCGGGCTTTCAGGTAACGGGCTGGGATTTGAGCGACCCCGTCACCGAAATAACCACCTACTCATACAAGACAAACTACGGGCGGCCGGACATGCCCGCCGATCAAGCGAGCCACTATTCGCGCTTCGTTTTTTCCGTTCACCTGGAACGTCCCAGCATTCTCTTCGCGTTAAAAAAGTTCTACGGTTTGTTTTTGGCTGTGTTCATTGGGATGTGTGCATTGATGATCAGCCCCAGCCACGCCAGCCCCCGCTTTAGCGTAGGTGTCGGCGCGGTCTTTACAATCGTCGGAAATCATTTCGTTGTTGCCTCCGGTCTACCGGATACAAGTCAATTGACTTTGGTCGATCAATTACATATTTTCGCGGGCGTAACCATTTTGGCGAGTATTTTCGCCTCAGTCGTTTCTGTCTTGCTTTGGGATTGGGACAAAAAAGACGCCTCGAATAGATTCGATAGGGTGTGCGTGGTCTTATTTCCAGTTGTCTTTCTTGTTTTCTGTTTGCAGTCGATCGTGTAAATTACTCGCCTCCACTGGCTTTCCTCCGGGCAATGCGTGTTACGTGGTGTGGAAAGTACGTCCAGCGCTCCCCCTCATTGCAACGTGCCGGTCAACGTAGTGTTGTACGATGCCCTATTGTTGACACAGCAAATCAAGAAGAGGCAAAAGGTGTTTGTGATGACAGGAATTCATTAAATACAGAGGGAGAAGTGGCGCAAAATGCAAAGATCCCTCACCCCGCCCTCTCCCAGAGGGAGAGGGGGAAGAACTCCGCCGGACTTTTTGCGACACCGTCATTGTTGATAGGCTGTACAATAGAGAACACAAGATCGCTTGAGAAATGGGGCGATCCGAAACTCGATATATTCCCATGCACAAGAAGAGCCGACCAGAACGTCAAAAACATCCTCTCGTCGAATCCGACCCGAAGAAGGCTCAAGATGCTCAGTGTCAATTGAGCATCGTCCACGATGCACTTAATTCCAGCATTAGCGGTATTATCATCCCTCTGCGATTTGCAGGGACGTATAAGCTACGCGAACCCGGCATTCGTATCAATGTTCGAATATCGGGACAGCGGAGAGGTGCTCGGGAAGAACGCTGCGGATCTTTTCATTGACGAAGAGATTAAGAAGTTGTGCGACATGAAGGCGATTTTAGATCGAGCAAAAAGCGAAACAGAACGCTTCGAGGTCGTCCGGAGGGATAGCAGCCTATTCATCGTCGAGGTCTCTTCATCGAAAGTAACGGACCAGAACAACCAAGTCGTCGGCTGCATGGCTTCATTTGTGGATATCACGGATCGCGTCCGTATTGAGGACGAGAATAGAAGACTGGAAGAGGAACTCAGAAACTCGATTCTCGACGGAGTCATTCGCCTGGATGTCGACAGCCGGGTGTTGGAATTGAATAGTTCCGCCGGGCTTCTCTTCGGTGTTTCGATCAGTGAATCCGTCGGTCTTACCATCCACGAGTTATGCAAAGACAAATGGAAGAAACTGGCGGAGATCATCCAGAAGAGTCTTCAGGGCCGGGAAGCCGTCCGCAATCGAGAAATCAACGGTGGCCCCGCAAAGGACAGATGGTCTTATATCGTATCGGTGATTCCAAGAGATTCGGACCGGAACGCGGGAGGTCTTGTCGTTGTCCGGGATATAACCCATTTCGAGGTTCTGGAACAGGAAGCCGCCCGGGGAGTGCTATTTGAAGGGATGGTGGGGAGAAGTGAGGTCATGCTTCGGGTCTTTGACATGGTCCGCAACCTGTCGGACGTGGATACAACCGCGCTGGTCCAGGGTGCGACAGGTACGGGCAAGGAGATGGTCGCCACGGCCTTGCACACTCACGGTTCAAGGTCAAACGGACCATTTGTACGCGTGAATTGTAGCGCCCTGACGGAGACGCTGCTGGAAAGTGAGTTGTTCGGTCATGTCAAAGGTGCCTTTACCGGAGCGGTTGCCGACAAGATAGGCCGTTTCGAATTAGCAACCGGCGGAACGATATTCCTGGACGAAGTCGGCGATATGTCGCTACGGCTGCAAACCAGGCTGTTGCGCGTTCTTCAGGAAAGAGAAATCGAGCGTGTCGGTTCCACAACCCCCACACCAATCGACGTACGGGTGGTAGCGGATACGCGCCGAAGTCTGTCCGAGTTGGTTTCGCGCGGATTATTTCGAGAGGATCTCTACTATCGCCTGAAGGTTGTGACGATCGGGCTACCGTTATTGCGCGACCGCAAAGAGGATATCCCGCTTCTTGTGTACCGTTTCCTGAATCGGCTCCAGGTTCGATTGAATCGTCCGGTCCACGGGATCGAACCGGAGGCGATGGAGATGCTTCTGTATTACGACTGGCCGGGGAACGTACGACAGCTCGATAACGTGATCGAGCATGCGGTTATCACATCTCGTAACGGATACATCATGACGCGTCATCTTCCAGTGGAGGTTCGGCGTGGAGAACAGATGTTCGACATCCCGGAACGTGCACCGAGCGAAGCGGAGAAACTGCTTGAAGTAATGAAAACCGTCGATTGGAACCGTTCGAAAGCCGCACGATGTCTTGGAATCAGCCGGACAACGCTTTACGACAGAATGAAGAAATACGGGTTGACCCCACCGGAGGAATAGCCATGGGCAACCACGGGGGGGATAGCCCCTACGAAAGACCGACACTATCCACTCGCTCTACTGGAAGGCCACAGTCTATTTTCGCAAAAAGGGATTCCAGCCGGTTGACAGATATGTAAAGAACCTGACAACATTGTCTAAACGGTCCCGTTGCAGCAACAGCGCTGCAACACGTTCGGCTTGCCCCGGATGCACGTCTGCTTCACGAATCTACAAAGAAAATACTCCTCTCCTCGTTTTTCCCTGAGACCGATTTCAGTCAACGCAGCGAAGTGGTTTCCCAGGATGGAAAAGTCTTCGACTTGAGACCTTCGTCGCGATAACAAACATCCCGTGTCTCAACTGGCACACATCCTGCAGGTAAATCCGGCAACACCATCACACAACCGGGGGGAGAAATTGGCCATTCGTTCGAATCTGCTTCGAGTCACCGACGCAACTTTTGAGGATCGTGTGCGATCCTTGTCGAAACCGTATTTGCTTCTATTTGAAAGCCGATTCGACATTCGTACGAAAGAAATGGTCGAATCGCTGACAAGGACAGTGAAACGCAGGAATGATGACGTCGTCGGAATGGTTGCGATCGTAGAAGAAGCGGAATCTCTCTGCGAGCGATTCAAAGTCGCCGGAGTGCCCACCCTGATTGTCGGCGAAAGCGATAGGGAGCTCGGACAGATTCTCGGTCTGAAAACCGAAGAAGAATTGTACATACAGATCGATCGATTCCTGCCGGCCACAGATACAAATTCCTGCTAACAGAACGAATACGATCTGAAAAAGGTCGATAAAGAAACTACAAAGGAAGGGGGAACAGATGCATGGCAAAAGAGCAAGACGAGAACAAGAGTATCAACCAATTCGTGACATTCACACTGGGTGATGAAGAGTACGGAATCTCGATCATTCGAGTTCAAGAGATTATCCGTTACCAACCGCCTACGCGGGTGCCACAAACATCCGAATGCCTCGAGGGGGTTCTCAATCTGCGCGGGCGGGTGATCCCGGTGGTGAATCTCCGGCACCGGTTCGGCTTATGCGAGAACGAGCATGATCGCGCCACGCGAATCGTTGTGGTTGAAGTCGATCAGCAGGTCATCGGTCTCGTCGTGGACTCGGTCCGAGAGGTTCGGAACATTGAAAAGGAACGGATCGACCCACCACCGCCCATGGGGACTGCGATCGATTCGAAATTCATCCATGGCATGGGCAAACTCGAAGATCAGCTAGTCATTTTGCTTGTGATTGACGAAATATTCGATCCAAACGAAAGAATGCACATGGCTGAAATCGCTGCGTAATTGATTATTTCAAACCAAGGAAAACGGAGAATCGGAGGAGAAGACACAATGAAACTAACCATCAAGACGAAGATCCTTATTGGCTTTGGATTGGTCCTGGCGCTAATGATCGTTTCCGCCTGGGTAGGCATCAGCAAACTATCCGGCATGAACGACAGGATCGACAGCATCGTGGAGCAATCCGCCGAGAAAGTCAAACTGGGGGCGCGTATCAATCAGGATCTATTGGCAGTAACCCGGGCCGAGAAAAACCTGATTCTCTCGAAAACCCAAGAGGATATGGACACCTATGCCAACTTCATCACGCAAACCCTGTCCGACATGGAAGGGCGACGGTCGACACTGCGTGAGATGGTAGACGACTCGGCAAAGCAAAAACTCGACCAATTCGCTACCAAATGGAGTGAGTTCGAAAACGTGCACAAGCAGGTTCGCGACTATTCTCGACTCAACTCAAACACGCGAGCTGGGAATCTCTCCGCAACGGAAGGGAGAGCCCTCTACGAACAGGCCGAAGCGGCAATGAAGGACGTCGCAAAACTGAACGACGAGGAAGTGACGCAAAAGGCGGAAGTGGCGGACAATGCCGCATCGCGCGTTCTGCTCGGCGCTCGCATGGTTCAGGATCTCCTGCGTGTTCATCGTTCTGAGAAGAACATGATCCTCGAAGAAACTGAGCAGAAAATGCTTCAGTACAAGGAAGACCACGACGGGTATGTCAAGAGCCTCGAATCTGCAATGACCGAATACGGGCAATTGGTAACCGCCGAAGGGCAATCGGATTACATGGATTTCCAGGACAAATTCGGGAAATTCAAAACGATCAGTGAGCAGGTCGTGGTTCTTGCTCAAAACGGTAAAAGCGACCAGGCGAAGCAGCTCTCCTGCAACGAAGGTCGACAGGCAGCCGACGCCGCAGAATCAGTGTTAACGAGGATTGTCAATTTCAACGATACACTCAACACCGAGGCTGCCGCCGAGGCCGATGATGCCGCGAGCCGCGCACTTCTTTCGGCCCGCATCATACAAGACATGCTTGCCTTACACCGAGCGGAGAAGAACTTGATCTTGGAAACCGACGAGAAGGCCATGCAGTCGTATGCGAAAGTCATCAAAGACTTGAAAACCAATGTGGACTCCAATGTGACCGAGTTGGAGAAGACCGCGTCCGAACAGGGAAAAGTAAAGATTGCCGCTTTCAAGCAAACATGGGACAAATTCACAGCGAAGAATCAAGAAATCTGCCAGCTGAGTCTTGAAAACGGCAATCACAAGGCGTTTCAACTCGCATCGACTACGGGCAGGGAGCTCGCCGACGAGTGTGAACTGCTGATGAAGGATATCGTCGATCAGAACGAAGCCGACATGCAGCAGGATAAGCTGGCGAGCGATAAGAACTACGTCCTTGCGCGAAACACAATGTTGGGGATCGGATTGATCTCGATGATCCTCGGCATATGCGTCGGCTTGTTCATCGCGGGAGGAATCAGCAGGGGCATCGCGAAAATCGTTCAGGCCGCGCAATTCATCGCAGACGGCGATCTGACACAGGAAGTCACGATCAACACGAAAGACGAGATGAAGACTCTGGGAGATACGTTCAACGCAATGTCGAGGGATCTTCGGGGAGTCATGAGTGGGATCGCGGCATCCGCCGAACAAGTGGCCACGAGCAGCGAAGAACTCTCCTCCGCGGCTCAGAGTCTATCGAGTGCCGCCACAGAACAAGCCTCAAACCTGGAAGAGACATCCGCTTCCATCGAGGAGTTGGCTTCTTCCGTCGAGCAAAACGCTGAGAATTCCAAGAACGCCAACAATATCGCCAGCAAGGCGGCGAAAGACGCGGGCAACGGTGGGCAAGCGGTACTCGAAACCGTCGAGGCCATGCGCAAAATCGCCGAACAGATCGCTATTGTCGACGATATCGCCGATCAAACCAACCTGCTCGCGCTCAACGCCGCTATCGAGGCTGCGCGTGCCGGCGAAATGGGCAAAGGATTCGCCGTGGTAGCGGTCGAAGTCCGAAAGTTGGCGGAGCGAAGCCAGGAAGCCGCCAAGGAGATCGGCGAGCTGGCGACCAGCAGCGTCGAGCGGGCGGAACGCGCCGGACAGATCATTCAACAGGTCGTGCCGGATATTCAGAAAACGTCGACACTGGTGGAAGAGATCACGATGGCGTGCCAGGAACAATCGAGCGGAGCGGATCAGATTCGACAAGCCGTAACCACTCTCGATCAGGTGACACAGCAGAACTCGTCAACCTCCGAAGAGACCGCTGCATCCAGCGAAGAACTCTCCGGGCAGGCGCAGAATATGCAAGAGATGGTGTCGCGCTTCAAGATCGGCACGAATGGGAACGGTAAACGTCGTCAGGCGATAGGGAACAGAACAGAGTCGCGGATCGATCAAAGCATGGGCAACGATCGCTCAGTCGCTGTACTCCCGGAGCCTGAAAAGAAGCAAAAGCAGGGTGAATTCGAGGAATTCTGATCAATCCGTCAATTCAGACGACAAAAATACCGGGGAAGGATCTTTCCTTCCCCGGTTTTCTTTCTTACCCGGTTTTCTTTCTTACCCGTTCAGGTATTTGCTCAGCAGAAAATCTCCTTGCCGCGTTGCCCGCTCTCTCGTTAGATTCTGGGATCAAGTCCTGCATCGATAAAAGGTCCCTCCTTTGCAGGACAGGCTCTCGAAATCCTCGCTCAAACCGAAAAGCGATTCGACCGCTCCCAAGACAAGGTAACCACCGGGAGATAAAACATGGGTAAGATTCGATAGAATCGTTCTCTTCAGAGAAAGCGAAAAATAGATCGCTACGTTTCTGAGAAATACAATATCGAATTTGCCGAATCCTACAGGCGTATCCTGTAAATTGAATACGTCAAATCTCACCATATTCCGAATTCTGCAGTCTAAAACCCATTCTCCGTCATTCTTCTCGAAATACCTCTCTTTGCAATCATTCGAAAGCCCGCGTTTCATGGCGATTGAGTCGTAATGTCCCGCTTCAGCTATCGCGATTGCTTTCGGCGATATGTCCGTGGCAAGAATATCGAAATGTTCTTTCCGTATACCTGAGTATTTCTCACAATACTCATGAACGGTAATGGCGATCGAATAAGGTTCCTGCCCGGTCGACGCGCCTGCCGACCAAATGCGAATCCGAGATTGCTTTCCGTCACGAATACGCTCCGCAAACTCCGGTAATAGTCTCTCGTTCAGAATCGCGTACGGGTGATTGTCCCGAAACCATAACGTTTCTTGCGTTGTCATGGCGTCAACCACTTTGTCGCGAAGAGGCCGGTTCGATTTTTCTGTGATCAAACGGTAAAACTCGTAAAAACTGGTACACCCGCTGTCGAGCATCACTTTTCCGAGGCGTGTTTCAATTAAATATGCTTTTCCCTCGGAAAGCGATATCCCGCAATTCTCTTCAATATAATTTCGCAGGAGTCGGAATTCGCTCGGAGTCAGGTTTACATTCATCGGGAATAGACCGGTGTTTGAACGATGCTAACGATACGCTGCCCCATCTTATCGAGAGGAACCGTTTCCGTGGACAATCCCGCATCGCACACAGCTTGCGGCATGCCGTACACGACGCACGATTCTCGCGATTGTGTCAGGCAATAACATCCCTGCCTCTTCATGGCCCGCACTCCTTCGCGTCCGTCCGCTCCCATGCCGGTCATAATTACAGCCAAGATGTTACCGTTGTAGTGTGCGGCAACGGAACGGAATAAAACATCGACCGATGGCCGGCAGCTGTTTTCCGGCGGATTGTCGTTCAGTCCAATACAAAATCGTTCGGGGCCGTTCTTGGGATTTCTCCGTACGACCATGTGCCTCCCGCCCGGCGCGACGAACACTTTCTTGGGCTCGATCATGTCGCCGTCGCTCGCCTCACAGACAGAGAGCAACGATTTTCGGTCGAGACTTTCGGCCAAAGGTCGCGTAAACAAAGCAGGCATATGTTGAACAATAAAAACGGGGACGCCGAGGTCGGCCGGAAAGCGCGGGATCACCTCGGCCAAAGCATTCGGTCCACCCGTCGAGACACCCATCGCAACGATATCGATTCTCTGTGGAATTGCCGCATACTGCCTGACCGCCTCTTTTGCTTCCGGCACGGCGATCGTTTGCGAGGGTTTGGGCGTAGTCTGTCTCAGGGCCGACCGCAGATGTCGTCTGCTGCGAAAACTGTTTATCAGTCTTCGCAGCGGCTCCACGAGCATTTGCCGACTTTCGTCGGGAGAGGCCCCTTCGGGCTTTGGGACAAAATCAAAAGCGCCTCTTTCAAGACATTCAACAACAATGGTGGCCGACTTCCTGTTGGCTGCGCTCACCATGATAACGCCGGTTTCAGGATACCGCGCCCGGATGGCCTCAAGCGTTTCCAGGCCATCCATTTCCGGCATTTCGATGTCGAGCAGAACCACGTCAACATGAGTCTGCTGCATCTTGGCAAGAGCAATCTTCCCGTGGGGCGCTGTACCGGCCAACTCCATATCGGGAAGATCTTCGACGACTTGGGATAGGATTCGTCTATAAACAACGGTGTCGTCGACCGCAAGAATCCGAAGAGGGGGTTCCGACATCGGGTATACTGCCTCCCACAGGTGGAATTCTGTCCCTAAACTCGAAATTGGTCCACGACGCGCTGTAAATTGGCTGCTATGTCTGTCAATTTCTTGGCGGAAGTCTTGCCTTGCTCGGTTCCTTGGAGAACAGTTTGTGCCATGGAGTTCACCTTCTCAACGCTCTCTGCGACGTAATTCATGCCCTTCGCGGCTTCAGCGGTATTCTGGGCCGCCTGATTGGAGCTGAGGGCCAACTCGTTGATGCTTCTGGATATACTGTTCACCGCAACTCCCGCCTCCTGGACATTACCCGATATCTCGTTCGACCCCTGGGCGGCCTCCTGAATGTTACTGGAGACTTGATTCGCTCCCCGTGCGGTTTCACCGATATTCCTCGAAATTTCATTGATGGTTGCGGTTTGTTCTTCGACCGCGACGGCGATGGTGCTCGAAATCGAATTGATTTCCTCCGTCACTGCGACAATTTGACTAATCGTACCGATCGCTTCCTCGGTGTTGACCTGCATCGTCTCAACCTGTACACGAATCTCCTCGGTTGCCTCGGCGGCCTGTTTCGCAAGCGCCTTCACTTCATTGGCGACCACGGCGAATCCTTTTCCGGCTTCCCCTGCAGAAGCGGCCTCAATCGTGGCGTTCAACGCCAAGAGATTGGTCTGCGCGGAGATATCGTTGATGATATCCACAACCTTCACGATCTCTTTGGCGGACTGTCCCAATTTCTCAACAATCTGCGAGGTGTTCCCTGCAGTCTCTGCGGCCCGATTCGCCGTTGTCGACGCCTGACCTGTGCTTTTGGCGACTTCATTGAGAGAAGCCGACATTTCTTCGATGGCCGTGGCTACAGTATTCACCGAACTCGTGATCTGTTCCGTGGCTGACGCAATCGTGTTCAGATTCTTCGAAGTGCCTTCGACGGCGTTCACCGTGCTATTGAGTCCCGTCGATACTTCCTCCGTCGAAGATGCGATGGTATTCGTATTGGAACTGACTTCCTCGATCGTCCCAGCGATAGTCGTAATATTGGTGGAAGCTTGTTCGGTTGCGCCTGCAACGGAGGTGGATTCTTCGGTCATCGTGCGCATACTCTCCGCAACGCTTTTGGCCTGCTCGGAAATCTGCTCGACGGCTTGAGATAGTGAAACCGCATATTCCGACATCTCTTTCAGCATTCCCTGCTGGGTTCCCAGCGTAACGTTGATCGACTCCGCCATCTGTCCGATTTCATCCTTGCTGTCAATCTGTAAGCGTTCGGTGAGATCCCCCTTTGCGATCTTCTCTAGTGAACCGACGATGGTCATCAGCGGATCGGTTATACCACGCGCCACATAAAGCGAGAGAATAATCAAAAGAAGGGTGAGAATAATAGCACTGCCGACCATCCAAACCATAAGACCATTCAAGGCGTGATCCACCGCCAAATGTGCATCCCGGTAATCCTCCTGATACGCTCCCGCGCCAATAACCCAATCCCAGGGCTCAAAATAGGTGACCGCAGCGATTTTCCTGCGCACCTCTTGTTCTCCGGGATTTTTCCACGGATAATTCACATATTCGACCGACCCATTCTCTGTAGACAACGCCTTCGCGATAATTTCCTGAATGATGTAATTGCCTTCGGCGTCTTTTACGCTCCAAATATCCTCTCCGTCTCGCTCGCCGTCCTGTGAGATGATATATTTCCCTTTTTCGCGATCTTTTGCTCCCAAAACATAAACATATCCCGTCTCGCCGACCTCAATGTCCATGATTCCTTTTCGCAGGCTTTGTACACTCTCCTGCTTGACACCAACATACAACACACCGATGATCTTTCCTTCTCCGTCGTAGATGGGCTCATAAGCAGATATGTACCACGCGTTCACCACATAAGCCGGTCCTTGAAAAGTCTCTCCCCGCATCACCCTGGAAATAACGGGGTTTGGTTCACCGTCCGGATTGACCGCGGGAATATACGTTCCCACGGCGCGCGTCCCGTCCAGTTTTTCCACATTGGTACAAACACGAAGCATATCACCCGCCCGGTTCATTCTCTGAAAGATCGTGCAGGTCCCGCCCACAAGTTCTTTGACCTTGTCGACGACCGGCGATTGAACCGATAAATCGTAGTTTTGACCGAGCCAGTTATCGCCCACCATCATTGCTGGCAAATCGACCGAGGTGACGGCTTTTGTGTACTGGTTTAGGGCGTCCCACGATACCGTTTGCTCTCCGAGAGATACATCGCCCGTCTCATTCAACACATGCCGCGCCACCGCGAGATCCGCGACCAGTTTTTGCTGTAGAGCTTCGCTCTGTGCCCGGCACATGAGATAAACATTTTGGGTGATTGCGCTGACATCGTCTCGAGAAAGTTGATCGATCTCTTCGAGCACATCTTCTCCGACAACCTGTTTCTGATGCCAGACGATAATCAGCAAAACAAATACTGTAAGCAGCACTGCCACGACACTCAATACACTGATCTTGGCTCTAATCGTTTTGTTTTTGAACATGCTCGACTCCTCTTGCTGTCAAAGAGATGCAGCTCTGAGACAAAAATACGGATCGGATTATGAATCTTCTATCAAGATTTCTTTCATATTTAGAATAACGAGCAGGTCGTCTGCTAATTCAACCACCCCTGAAAGGAACCGTCCTTGTACGTCCGCAACATTCGCCGGAGGAGATTCTATTTCCGAATCCGTTGCCTGAACAACATCGCCGATATCGTCGACCAACAGTCCAACAGTATCCTGAATTCGGAAGAATTCATCCCCGGAATTGACCGCTCCGAGTTTGCTCAATTCGGCGTTTGTCTTCAGGATGATATTGTGACTGAGATGGCCTATCTCCCGTGAGGCGAGCCCCAGTCGAACTCCCAGATCGAATACAGTTACGACCTGGCCTCGAAGGTTAATCAGTCCACGCACATATTCGGGTTCGCTTGGAACGGGCGTGATATCGAGAACCCGATTGATCTCACGAACCTGAAGAACATTGATGCCGAAAAGTCGATCGTCAATACGAAACGTTGCAAATTCTTTCATTCGCTTTCACCCACAGCGGAGTAATACCGATCGAGTATTTCGGCCGGGTCGAGAAAATGGGTCAATCGATTCTGGATAAACGCCGCCCCGATAAGACCGGGGCCTTCAATTTGCGACTGCAGCATATCGACGTGGATATTGAATGCGTCCACGATGCGCGAAACGAGAAAACCTCCATACGCGTGGGGATTCTCCAGGACGAGTTCTTCCTTAGGAACAACAATGAAGAGTTTTGAAACATCGGAAGGTAGAGGCCGAACCGGCAGCATCCGGTCGATCCGGCATAACGCGAGACTTCCGCCACGGTATTGTACAAATTCTCGTTGTCCGACTGCCTGAATATCCGCCACGTCAATACAATCGACACCGCGAATCTGATGCTGCGGGATTGCAAAGTATTCATTTGGATCGACATTAAACCAAACCAGCGACTGCTTTGCGGCTTCGCTTTTCTCTTTCTGCTTCGCCTCTTCCTCCCGTCGACGCTTTTCTTCCGTTTGGATCTCGGTGAACCGCAGGCCGGACTGGGCCACAAGCCCCGCAACATCGAGAATCATCGCCACTCGCCCGTCCCCCAGAATCGTGTTCCCGGAGAAACTTCTGCATGTTCGAATATAGGAAGAAAGAGGCTTGACGACAATCTCCTCGGAATCGAAAACCTCGTCCACAATAACTCCGAATCGATTGGAGCCGTCGCGCAGAACCATAATGTAGCAATCGCTCTGTCCATCCGCGCGTAGATCTTCGCCTCGGCACTCTGCGACATCGGACTTATCGAATTTCGTACCGGGACAGCGCTGTGTATCGGGGCTCGTTCGGGGGCAGGCAGGGATTCTTCGATCCTCCCCACGGGAGTAGGAATCTGTAGGAGAACATGCTTTTGGTATGCCAAGGACAGTGGACAGTCGAATCAAAGGAAGGAGATGTTCGCGCAATCTTAAAACGTTCGCTCCCTGAATTTCCTCGATGCGGTGATCCGCCTCCGAGCGTTTCACCATGACCAACTCGACAAGGTTGACTTGAGGCACAGCGAATCGATGCCCCTCCGCACCGACTACCAGACACGGCATGATCGCCAAAGTGAGGGGAAGGCGTAAAAATACGGTGGTTCCCGCACCCACTTCCGATTCGATATCGATATTCCCCCCAAATTTCTCGACATTGGTCCGGACAACGTCCATCCCCACACCACGTCCGGAGATATCGGAAATCGCCTCGGAGGTCGAAAACCCGGGCGCAAAAATCAGCCGTACAGACTCACGGCGACTCATCTTTGTCGCTTCCTCCCGAGTGATGATTTCTTTCTCAACCGCCTTCTGCCGGATTGCAGCGGGATCAATTCCTCTTCCGTCATCCGAAATCGCGATGGTGACCTGGCCGCCTTCCTGATATGCCTTGACTTCCACTCGACCGCAGCGGTCTTTCCCTTGCCTCTCCCGTTCCTCGGGCGACTCGATAGCATGGTCGGCGCTATTCCGTATGATATGTGTCAGTGGATCGTGCAGCAGTTCGATCATGGATTTATCGAGTTCGATGTCCGTTCCTTCCATCGTAATCACGATTTCTTTTCCCAACTGCCGCGAGAGATCCCGGAGAATCCGGGGGTATCGACTGAAAAGAGTCCCAAGCGGCTGCATACGAGTTTGCAGAATCCCCTCCTGCAGATCGGTCGTGATACGATCTACACTCTGCAGAATACTATGCAGCTCCGGCTGGGCCTTTTCCTTGCCTTCCATCAACCGAAGAAGCTGATTGCGTCCCAGCACCAATTCACCTGCCGAATTCATGAGTTGCGTCAGCAGATCGACTTTGACACGGAGTGTCTCGGCAATATCCCGGCCTTTCCCGGAATCCGGTCCGGAAGAAACCGGTGGTGGAGTCGGCGTGGGAACAACAGGTTCTTCTGATGATGGTTCGTCTTTGTCGGGTATCGAACCGTCTTCTGTTTCCGTAAGTTTCTTAAGCGCGTCTGTTTCGAGTAAGAGTATTCTTTCGTCCGGTACTTCAATGCCGATCCCAACAAGCTGCTGTTCAAGACACGTGGAAAAGACCACATGGAACGGGGAACTCTCGAATTTCGCTTTTGACAGTGTGCTCAAATCGACAGAGGAATCCAGACACTCGCCAAGTGAATGAAGGTTGTTTACGAATTCTTCCGTCGTTTTCCCTTTTGTGCGGATATCCTCTTCTGGGTAGACAGTGACTTTAAAGAGGTTCATACCGCATTCGAGAGCACTGCGGACGGAATCAGGGTCGAGTGTCAAACCGTTCAAGATGTTCTCTGACGGCTTTTCTCTTTTTTGTTCATGACTCGATCGGTCTGCGGGTTGAGCGTCTAGGATCGCCTGCAACTGACGGATTTCATTTTGACAGGGGACACTATCGCTGGCCTCAATGTCGTCGACCATCGCCCTCAATTTGTCGACCCCTCGCAGGAGAACGTCCATCATGTCTTGCGTAATCGAGAGTTCACCGTCGCGCACGAGCATCAAAACGCTTTCCATGACGTGGCTGAGTTCTTTTACTGCGTCTAGAGCAAGAAATCCGGCGTTTCCTTTGATACTGTGAATGGCACGAAAAACTCGATTGACGGTTTCGTTGGAAACATCGCTGCCCTGCCCCTCCATATCCAGAAGGTCAGGCTCGATGCCGTCGAGGTGTTCCCGGCTCTCTGCGACAAAATCGCTCAGGATACTCTCGTCTACAAATCCGCTCATGGAATCCTCATTGATTGCGGATAGCGCAACATCTGATCGCCGTCACGATGGATCAAGCGATAGGAAATCAAGAGCTGCGGGTCAGGCTGGTCGGGGGCCTCACCGGAAGCACCTCTATCGCTCCTGTGACAGCATAAACTCCGTCACAGGCTTACCCCCTCAACCGATGAGGCTATGTCAGAACGCACGAGAATGCTGATCAGGAGGAGCGAACAGGTCTTGATAAGCGCCATATTCTCAACCGCCTCTGTATCTCCCCCAATCTTGACGCCATCGCAAAAAGTCGGAAAAACGGATTTCAACCCCCTCCTAACCTCCCCCGATCTTCGGGGGAGGAAAAGGAAACGAGCGTGTCTGCGTATTCTCCCCCAAGCCTGGGGGAGATTCAGAGGGGGTTGACACCTCACTTTCCGCATCCCGACGACTTTTTGCGAACCTGTCAATCTTGGGGGAGAACTTTTTCTCGCTTCTCGGCTGCTTTTGACACATCCTGGTACATAATAGAAAAAACACATTTCATTGTACAACGTGCGGCATGGCTGTGACAGCCTCCACGGCGGCGAGTTTGCCGCATGCCTTCACGATCGGAAAGAACGCCACCAGTCTATTTCTCGGCCCCGTTCGGTGGTTTATTAACTCCTGGTCGATAAAACCCAAGGGGTGGGCGTAAGAATGGAAGCCGGAAGCCAAGAATGTGGAAGGGTCTTTGTCGCCGGAACCGGACGATCTGGGACAACTCACCTCGCGAGTCTCCTCGGCGCGCACCCTCAGATCTTTCATATTCCCTTCGAGGCGCGGTTCATTGTCGACGCCGGGGGCCTCGAGGATCTGATTGACTGGCTAACGGTCCGTTATACACCCAATCACGGGGACCAGGCTTTGCGGGTATTTCAGGCTTTTTATCTCAATCGAAGACTGGGCGATGAAGTCTATCGCGGTTTGAGCGAATTGATCGAGCGATTGACCCTGCACCGCCACGAGCAGCCGGTTCCCGCGTTAGCACCCGAAGAGGGCGGCTATGCCTACCGAAAACCGGCCCCGGCGACTCACACGCGTGTGTTTGCGAGGTATTTCGACCGCAGAGCCGATCTTGTGGATCTATGCAGAAGATATGTCGATCAAATATTCTCAGCCATGGCCGCAAAACAACGAAAGATGTTTTGGTGTGAGAAAACCCCCCTGAACCTGCTCTCGCTCGAGTTTCTATGGGAGATGTTCCCGGACGCCGCCGTGATTCATATCAAGCGCGATCCCCGGGGGGTCCTTCAGTCACTCCTGAAGCAAGCCTGGGCTCCGAATGACCCGGAGCCGGCTCTCCATATGCTACGGGCCATATACTCACGATGGAGGAAGGTGAAAGAACGGTTGGATTTTAGTGAGAAGCGCTATATGGAGGTCAAGATTGAGGACTTCCCCGACAACCCACCGGAGCGCATGAAAGATCTTCTCTCGTTCATAGGCGCGGACGCGCGCGTGAGTTATCCCAACGAGAGTTTTTCCAGAGACAGAATCGAATACTGGAGACAAGAGTGTCCCCGCGACCTGCTGAATCTATGCGAGAAGAATCTCGGCGAATTTTTCGAGCTGATGGGGTATGAAATATGAGGTGTTCCGGACAGCGCAGCCTGATTCCCTTCACTCAGTTCCATACTCTTCTGCTTCATCCTCGAGAACCAATTCATATTCCGTGACAAGTTGTTTGGAAACCCCGTCTGTATTGGAGAGTAACACAATCGTACAGACGTCGATGCCTGGGAGAGAAACCTGCGCTTGTCCGTCCTCCGCCCGAAAGTCAACGGGCTTGACACCATCGGGAGTCACTTGCACGGCACTCGCCGGATCGATCCAGGACGGCAATTTGAGGAAGACGTTCACTTGCTTTTTCGGATGCCAACGATATCCGGTTTCGTTCAAACGATAATCCAGATTGGTCAAACACAGAACAACATGGTTCCACGACACAAGTGCCGCTGTATCGAGTTCGGGAGGTCCTTCGATGCGTTGCTCCAGCGGCTCGGACTCCAATAGAATATCGCGAAGAAGGCGAAGCACACGTCCCCAGCGTTGAACCGCTTGCAATGTCTCGGGGTATTTGTCGCCCACGTCGAACGGCATGTTGAACCAGAGAATACCTTTTGCACCCCGGGAGAGATTCAACACGAGCTGCGACGCCAGTTCCTCCGGGGTCGGTACCGGTTGTTTCGGCCGTTCATCCCAGTGAGCCAACGCTTGACTCCAAATCCAAATCGGTTTCGGCTCGGACGCTCGTTTTAGGTCCTCGGTATAGTAGGCGGTCTCTTCCACGTGGGTACCGAACGACGCCGGCCATTTGCTGCTGGAGGGAGCCGTCACAGTGTAGTGATCCATACACGGAATATCGGGAATCGGCGCATATTCGAAAAACTTCACATTTCGGCACAGCGTAATGAAGGTCGGTTTCGTGCGGTTGTATTTCCGGGTCATTTCATTGGACATCAGCATCGTATTCGGAGTATAGGACCAGTCCGGCTCGTCCTGCAGCATCCAACACGCGACAACGGGGTGATCTCCCAGGTCGCGAAGCGTGTCCACATTCGGATATACACCGGTGTGAACCATACTGCGAAACCCGAATCGTTCCGCGTCTTCGGCATAGAAGCGGTCGGTGCTTTGGCCGCCGCGAACGATAGTCTCGATGTGATGCTGCCGAAGCCGTTGGTAATTGTCGGGATCGTTTGACCACGTACCGATTGGGAAATAATCCGCGAATGCATTTCGGTGCGCGAAAATGGAACGCTCTCCTCGATCATCCTCCAGAGTCAGTTTCGCAATGATCTGTTCACAAAGTCCCAAAGATCTTTTCAGCGTTATTCGTGCGATAGTCCTGGAAGACGGTTCGAGGATCTCTGTGCGCCATAAGACGTTGCCAGTCTCGACACCGAGGATCTCCACGCCTTTCAGTACATACTCGTCGTCTCCGGTGTTGCGAACGTGGATCTCGACCTCCTCCAATCCTTCGACAACACGGATATAAGAGATTTGAACCGGGTCTTCCACTAGTTCGGCTTGCGTATAACCGCACGGTTTCCAGTTTCTGTCGATAAAAGCAAAGTGAAACGGTTTCCTGGGAGAGAACGTATCCGAGATCCCGTTGATTTCGAGAACGGTTGCCTCTCCAGGTTCGAGTGTTCCGTCGTACAGACGGTCCCACGCAAGCTGTCCGCCCAGACGGTAGAAATAGTCCTCTTTCTGATTAAGGAACCAATTTCGGAGCTGCAGTGATTTTTCCGAAGCATTGGTCATATAGACCGATACGAATCCTCCCTGGTTGACCCTTTCATTCTCGGGCTCATGGACTTTGTCGGTCTCCCATTCAGCCGCACGATATCCGACATAGTCGATATGAAGACGTGATAAATCGTCTCCGTACCTCTCCAGGACCGCTGAATCGTCCTCCGCGGCGGAAGACCCAGGGCTCAAGAAAGCAACGAGGGCAAATGCGGTCGTTAACATCCAGAACAGTCCGCTTTCTTTGTCCGACTTCGACAACATTGAATCTCTCCTATATAGCTCATGGACTGGGATTATTTGATATGAATCCAATCACTTTTCTGAAGTGGAAGTAAGGCTTCAACAGGGTTGGACAATGAGCGACTGAAGTAACAGATCGGGCGAGAAGACTTTGAAGACACTCGAGGTTGCATGGGCTCACCTGCCACATTCCCGGAAGCGTTCCGGACGTCATGCGTAATGATAAATTAAAGCGAATGAAGGGTGGACTCACAGGCATCGTGTCGCACCATTGCCTCCGGCTCGTCATCACCTGAGCCCATAGGCCACCCTACGACTAGGGAAATCAAAGTCGCATAATGGATAACGTTATTCGTGATATATGAACTCGCAGGAGGTCGGGGTAGGGAGCAGCCAGGTATGATCTTGTCGTTCCGTGATCGCGGCACGAAGGATATATTCAACCGTGTGAATTCCAGAGAGGCTCGCGGAGTATGTCCAAGGGATCTTTGGCCTGTTGCACGCCGAAAGCTGGACCAACTCAATGCAGCGGTTTCGTTGGTCTAGTGGACGCATGCCGCCGGGCAACCGGCTGGAGGCACTGAAAGCTGGCAGGTTCGGTCAATACAGTATTCGCATCAATGAGCAGTATCGAGTATGTTTCGAGTGGACACGCGAAGGGCCGAGCCAGGTGGAGATCGTGGAATATCATTGAGCACACTCCGGCCGGTATCACAATGACCGCATTAGGATAGATGGGAGATACAACAAATGGCACGAATTCCGACTCATGGACCACCCACACATCCCGGCGAGATGCTGTTCGAGGAGTTTCTCAAACCTCTGGGCATAACGCAAAAGGAACTGGCCGAGAAGATCCGTGTGTCCTACCCCCGTGTCAATGAGCTGATTCACGGTAAGCGAGGGGTTACACCGGACACGGCGCTGAGGCTTGAACGACTTTTCGGGATGGAAGCGCAGTTTTGGCTCAATTTGCAGCTGGTGTGGGATCTGTATCACGCGGCTCACGGACCCGCCAAGAGAGAAATCCGGAAGATCAAACGTCTTCCAGCCCTGCGAAACCAGGAGACAGTTTCGCTCTGACATTCCACACTTTGTCTATAATACTTCACCTCGTTGAGGTGGAAGGACAATCGAAATCAATTTCTCATCTATTTCCAACTCAACAGCCGCAACCCCGCCTTGGCCTTGCGCTGGAATTCACTCCAGCTTCGGACATGGATCACTCGGCGCAGAAGATAACGAGGGCGTAGATAGAACCGCCTGTAGCCCTGCTTCATCAGTTCGATCAATTCCTCACGCGAGAAACGCTCATCCCAAACGCTCGGCACAAAATCCGGTCTCGGATCGCGTGCGAATTCGCGCCAATAATCATGATCGTAAAGCCCCCGCTCAAGTCCCATCCGATACAGCTCCGTCCCGGGAAACGGTGTCGTGATCGAAATATGCGCAAAATCCAGACCCACGCACGATGCGAAATGAAATGTATCCTCGATCTGCTCGCGCGTCTCGCCCGGATTACCGATCATGAAATAGCCTAATGTCGTGATCCCTCGATCGCGTGTCGCCTGGATTACCCGCTTCGCGTGCTCCAAATTGATGCCTTTGCACAGAGTCTCCACGACCTCGGGATTGCCGGATTCGATACCATAGTGTATCCGCCTGCACCCCGCTGAAGCCAATGCGTTCAAAACCTGTTCATCAATGGTGTTGACATGCGCGCGAACGTCCCAATGTATATCCAGATTTCGATCCTTAATTGCCTGACAGACCGCCAGAACGCGGTTCTTACGGACGGAGAAGGTGTCGTCGTAGAGGAAAATCTCTCTGATCCCGGACTGATGACATAGCGCCATCTCCCGCACCACGTTTTCCGCACTTCGGTATCGAAATTTCTTCCCGAGATGTGGCCGGTCGCAGAAGATACACCGCATCGGACACCCGCGGCTGGTCATCATGGTGGTGATCGGTGTGCGTTCCGCCAAAACAGAGGAATAGCGCTCCTGCGGGATCAGATGCCTGGCCGGTATTGGCAGACGGTCGAGATCTTCGATCAGCGGGGGCGCTGGGTTGATGGTTGTCCGGCCGTTTTGGTTGTATCCAAGCCCGGGGATCGTGCTGAAATCGCCGCCCGACGACAGCGCTTCCAGCAGGCCGCTGAATGTCTCTTCCGCCTCACCGAGAACAACATAATCGACCTCGGGAATTTCCAGTGTCTCTGTCGGATAGAGAAAGACATGCGGACCTCCGATGACAACCACAATTGACGAATCGACCCTCTTCACGGCCCTTGCGGTCAATATGCAGTCGATCAGCGTGAACGTGGTCGCCTGGATACCCACAAGGTCGGGGGCACGACGACGAATTTCCTCCTCCAGGTCCGGATGGGTCACACGCTCGGCGGAACAATCGAGAACTTCAATCGTGTGAGAGGTCTGCTGCTCGGCGAACGCCGCGACATAGAGAATCCCGAGTGGTGGATAGACACCGGTCTCCTCGTCGACCACCGAAGGAACGTTGGTCGTGATCATGTGAGAATTTGGTGGCTGAATCAAAAGGACTTTCAATATCGATCCCTGCATAAAAGAATGATCGCAATGTCAAAAGCATACGTGCCGTAGGAACGATTCCGCAACGGATGAGTGTCGCAGACTCAAGCTAATCGTCTTTGTTCGTGTTTCGCACTTCGGCAAGCATGCATGCCCGCGCCGAGAGAAGACCAGCCAAAATTCCATCTTCGTAGTTGAAAACCGGGTCGATACAAAGACCCGGGATATCGTGAGGACTCAGCAAATCTTCGAATGTCAGGTCCGGCTCGTGGCGCCGGGCGATTTCGAGCAACTTGGATCGTTGCTGTTCGACCATTTGATCCACCAAAGACACGAGATGAGACACAGTAGGCTCTTTCACAGAATACACCTCTCGGGAAGATGATCCTCCCGTGTTGGACCTCGTTCAAGATCAGGTCACGGTTATTCAAAGAGAATCGATATCCATTCTGATAATCGGGCAGAAGAGTACTGCGTCAAGATTGATTGGATCGCTGTGCTAGAAAACGGTCCGATGTGCCGTTTCGGCACAATTCAGCATTCCTTCATAATAATAAACTCATATATATCAGGTATTTAAACTTCTGGCACAGAGTATGCGACATGATAAGGTGAAATAGAAATCGAAGCGGGGAATTCCCCCAAGGTCTAATGGGGAATCAGAGGATTTATGCACAAAGAGAACGCAGATAGAGTGAGAGAGAATTCAAAAAAGACGAAATCTAGGAGGTGAGTATTATGGATCTTGTACCGTATACCCGATCAAGATTTTGGAATCCAGCAAGGACATTTGACGCTTTGAGGCGCGAATTTGATCGATTCATTGATACTTCACTAGTTGGTGAAGGTGAACGAGAGTTCTTAGGACGGGATTTCGTTCCCGCGATCGATGTTCAAGAGGAAGACGACAAAATCACCGTACGCGCAGATCTTCCAGGTCTGAAGAAAGATGAGATCGACCTTTCCGTTCGTGACAACGTCCTGACACTGAAAGGCGAGCGGAAACAAGAGGAAGAGGACAAAGGCAAGGATTATCACCGTGTCGAACGACGATACGGTCAATTCATCCGTTCCGTCCCGCTTCCGGACACAGTCGATCCCGACAAGGTTTCGGCAGAATATAAGGACGGTGTTCTGAACATCACCGCGCCGAAATCGAGCGAGAGCAAGACAAAGAAGATCGCCGTATCGACTGAATAAGTCGATACAAGTGAGACTATTGGCCACTTCTTTGACTGTTGGGTGCACACCCGGGTAGACCGCCTCAATCTACCCGGGTTTTCTTTTGCCTTTTTGCGCTGAGATGTCGTCTTTTTGTGTCGATTGACCGAACGCGTCTCTATTCCCTGGACGAAAATGCTCGGCTACCATCAGTAGAGCCCGGGTTCATCCCGGGTGATTTGCATCCGTCCAGGACGAGCTTCGTCCGGGATGAACCCGGACGCGACATAATCACTCAAGCATGGCATCGAAAATCGATCAATCCTATCAACATTGTCTTTCCGTCACCCGGGCGCACTATGAGAATTTTCCCGTCGCCTCGTGGCTCCTGCCGCGATCCATGCAACCCGCGGTCGCGAGCATTTACGCGTTTGCCCGGTGGGCGGACGACGCCGCGGATGAAGGAGACCTCGATCCGGCGGAACGATTGAGAAAACTCGATGAATGGAATGAACGTCTTGAAGCCTGTGTTTCCGAGCCAGCCGAACATGACGTATTTCTCGCGCTTGGAGAGACAATTCGAAAATACGATCTCCCGCTGCAACCGTTTCGCGATCTTCTCTACGCATTTCGAAGGGACGTTGAAGTCAAACGATACAACACCTGGGATGAGCTACTGAACGAGTACTGCCGCTATTCGGCCAATCCGGTCGGCCGACTGGTACTTCTGCTGTTCGGCCACCGCGACAAAGAACGACATATTCTCTCCGATCGGATATGTACTGCCCTGCAGCTCGCGAATTTTTGGCAGGATATTTCCGTCGATCTCCAGAAAGGAAGAATTTACGTTCCGTTGGAGCTGATGAAGGTCCATGGTTATGCGGAAGAGGAGTTCTCGCGTAAGATATACAATCAAGCGTTTCAGGGACTGCTCGCCGATATGGTCGGCAGAACACGTACACTTTTTTTGGAAGGTGCGAACTTGCCTGAGATGGTGCCCGGCCGGTTGCGCTGGGAATTGCGTGGGGTGTGGCTCGGAGGAACGCGTATCCTTGAGAAGATCGAGAGGGAACCAAACGTTTTCGAGCATCGCCCAAAGTTGAAGAAGCAGGACCTGCCGGTTCTAACGTGGCGCGCACTGCGCTACCGAAAACAAATCCGGCACGAGGCCCAAAAGAATGCCTGAACCGAGTTATAGCCGAGTACAGACAAAGAAAAGTAATTCGAGTTTCTACTATGCCCTCCGATTCATGCCCTCGGAGAAGCGAGAGGCGATTTACTCGGTCTATGCATTCTGTCGTCATGTCGACGATGCGGTGGATGAAGCCCGAGACCTTGAAACAGCCGCGCGTAACGTGGCGCGCTGGCGGGAGGAAGTGAGTTCACTTTATAAAGGACACCCAACCCATCCGGTCACGCAGGATCTGTCGGCAACGATTCAGACATTCCCTATCCCGGAGGAGTATCTCCAGGAAGTCATCAACGGCGTCGAGATGGATCTGCGAATTCGGAGGTATCCAACCTTCGACGAGTTACTACCCTATTGCCACCGCGTCGCTTCCGTCGTTGGATTGATGTGTATTGAGATTTTTGGCTATGCGAATGACAAGGCAAAGGAGTTCGCAAAAGAACTTGGAATCGCGTTGCAGCTGACGAATATCCTGCGCGATGTGGGCGATGACGCCGATAATGACAGGATTTACCTGCCCCTGGAGGATCTTCAACGCTTCGACGTGAAGGAAAGTCATATTCTTCGAAAAGAATTTACTCCGCAGGTTCGTGAGCTTTTCAAAAGCCAGCACGAACGTGCCCTGACCTTCTATCGCCGCGCTGCGGAATGCGCGCGGGAAATCGGGGATCCGCGTCTCTTTCCCGCACAGATTATGGGAACGATTTATCGTCGGATTCTGGAACAAATCGCTCGGGAGGATTATCTGGTTTTCGGTCGTCGAATAACCATCCCAACACGGCGGAAGTTGGTCATCGCACTCCGGGCTTGGGCTGCGTCGAGATATTTCCCTTCTCTCTTATGGCGGAACGCATACTAATCTTAGGCGGTGGTGTCACGGGTTGCTACTTGGCCGCAATGCTTGCGGAACGCGGCAAAGCTGTAACTTTGATTGAAAGAGCGGGTCACCTGGGCGGCCGCGCCGCAGCGGTCCGAAACGCGAGAACAAGTGAGCCGCTCGAAATCGGACCGCACCTGACTATGGGCGCTTACCGAGCGACTCGCCGCTTCGCCGCAACCGTGGCAGCGGAAGACCTTCTCCTGTTTCAAGACCGCCTGAGCATTCCGTTCCGCTATGATGCCGAAAGCATTACGCGATTCACATGCCCTTCGTTGCCCGCGCCGCTGCATGTTGCCGCCGGCCTTTTGCGTTTCCCGGCGTTGTCGCCGCTGGACCGTCTCTCCGGAGTCTGGATGGGACGCGAGTTGCGACAGATTCGCAAATACGGTACTGACCATCTTGATCAAATAACTGTATTGACGTGGCTGAACCGATGCGGACAAACCGACAACATCATCCGAAAACTGTGGGAACCTCTTTGTGTGGCGGCCCTGAATTACCCAATCGAAAAGGGGTCAGCGAAACTGTTCGCGAATGTATTGGTCGAGGCGTTCTGTCAATCAAAAGAGGACTCCCGAATCGGATGGATTCAGGGCGGGATGGGAACACTGTGCGACCATAATGCGAGGTTGTTCATCGACAGAATGAACGGGCTGGTCTTCAGACAGACCCGGGTCGATCGTCTCCTTTTCGAGAATTCCCGTGTGGTCGGTGTTCAGACAAACAGCAGCAAGGCGTATTACGCCGACTTCGTCGTATCGACTCTCGCGCCATGGGATCTTCGTGCATTGCTTGATAGAAGCGGCATGACCAAGGAGGAGGATTTTCGTCACCTGGATCGATTCAGACCTTCCCCGATTCTGACCGTGACACTCTGGACGGACCGGGAAATTACAGATGAACACTTTGTCTATTTGCAGGGAGGACAATTTCACTGGCTATTCGATAACCGACGACACATCGGTCTCAATCTGGATTCGCCTCCCTGTTACTCATTTCTCATCAGCGGTCCGACCCCACTTCTCGGTTGCCCAAAAGCCGAACTGGAAGAGATCGCTGTTAAGGATCTACTTAGCCTCTTTCCGGAGATGGCGGAAACCCGAGTCCTGCGCTCCAGCGTATCCCGGCAACGCACGTCCACCTACGCTCCGGACTGGGGCATGGAGAAGTTTCGTCCAGGACCGCAAACGACCGTACCCGGCCTGGTTCTCGCCGGAGATTGGACGGCCACGGGACTGCCCGCCACGATCGAAAGCGCCTGCCGGAGCGCGGAAGCGGCAGCCAACCGATTGATTCTCTATTTTGAAACATGCCACTAGCCTCTTGCCCCGGCCAATAAGCCGCGATATAATTAGTTACCGAACTATATGGCAACGTATCAACGAGGTTCTCATGTTTACCCTTCGCGACATGCCGAAATACGAAACCATCCGTGCGATATCCAAACGATATTCCGATGTGGATCCGTCGGGAATCGAAGCATTCCTCGTCCTCCTACGGGTAGCGACCGATCTAATGAGTGCGGGAGAGGCCTATTTAGGCCGACACGGAATCTCGGTAGGGCGTTTTACAGTGCTGATGCTTCTTAACCGGAATCCCGAGATTGGGGTGAGTCCTTCTCAATTAGCGGATATGGCAGGGGTTACACGAGCTACGATGACCGGCCTTTTGGATGGTCTGGAACGAGACGACTATGTGACGCGTCAGCATGATGAGTTAGACCGAAGGTCGATGACAGTTCATCTGACAGAGAAAGCGCACAAGTTCCTCGGTGACTTTCTTCCGGGGCATTTCCGGAGGATCGCCGGAGTCATGGCGAACCTCAATACAAATGAAAAAAAGAAACTGGTGACGCTTCTCTCGAAGGTCAGCGACGGAATTGGTGTCCTGAACGAGGAATAACGATTCTTGGATTCACGAGATGCTAAGGGAACTAACTAAAGGAACCACGACGATGCCAACGACCAAAAGACACCGTTATGCCTTGATCGGTACAGCGATTCTCTTAAGCGCCTCCTGTGCAGTACACGATGTGCGGGAAGTCCCTGTCCCCGAAACGCTGCCGGAGAGTTTTTCCGACACAGAGGGGAACGTAACGCCCCCGGATCGTTGGTGGAAGGCTTTCAACAGCCCGGAGTTAGACAGGCTGATCGAATCGGCCTTGTCCGAAAACTTGGATCTGAAGACAGCGTTTTCTCGATTGGACCAGGGCTGGGCGATGGCCCGCATTGCGGCGTCCGGTCTACAGCCGACACTCGACGCCAATACCAGTGCCTGGAGAGGACGAACACAGAACCCGTTCTTTGGCGATGAGACGGAGAACCAATTCTCATTCGGTCTGACTGCGGCTTATGAAGTCGATCTCTGGAAGAAGATCGCCTCCAGAAGAAACGCTGCCGAATTGGATGTTGTCGCCAGCCGTCAGGATCTGGAGTCGGCAGCCTTAATCCTGACCTCCCAGGTGTCGTCCGTCTGGTTTTCGATCATCGAACAGGAAGCGCAACGCCGACTGTTAAGCGAACAGCTCGAATCAAGCGAAACATTCCTGGAATTGGTAGAACTTCGTTTTGGGCAAGGAAGAGCCTCGGCGGTCGACGTGTTTCAGCAGCGCGGGCAAACCGCATCGGTCCGAACACAGTTCCCTGTAGTCGAATCTCGGCGTGAGGTTCTTCAGAATCAGCTCGCTGTTCTGTTGGGACGGTCCCCGACTGAGGAGACCCCCATCGAAACAGAAGAATTGCCCAGTCCACCGCCGATTCCAGATATTGGTTTGCCGATAGAACTTCTAGACCGCCGTCCGGATATCCTCTCGGCTCGCCTTCGCGTCGGTGCCGCGGATTATCGTGTCGCATCCGCGATTGCAGACCGGTTGCCGGCATTACGGCTCAGCGGAAACAGCAACTACGGCGATAGTGAAGTCAGCGATCTCTTCAGCAACTGGCTGTGGAACGTGGCTGGAAATCTCATGACACCCATTCTCGACGGCGGGCGCCGTCAGGCGGAAGTCGCACGCACACGAGCAGTCGTAACCGAGCGACTCCACCAATATGAGAAAACCGTCTTGGTCGCTATACAAGAAGTCGAAAACGCGGTCGCTCAAGAGCGGGAACAGAGGAATTACCTGAAAGAGCTTCATGAGCAGATTGAAATCGCTCGAGAGACGCTGGATTCATCTCAGGCACGATACGTCAACGGCCAGAGCGATTATTTGCCGGTTCTGACAGCGTTGCAGGCCTTGCAGAGGCTGGAGCGCAATGAAGTAACCGACCGTTTGAATTTGCTGTTGTATCGAATCGATTTGTATAAAGCGCTCGGTGGAAACTGGACAAGAGAGCTGTCTACATCAACCCCACCCGAACCCTCCCCAGTCTTGGGGAGGGAATCTCGGATCGAGTGCGCACTCGCTTCAGCACAAGAGCCGACACTACAAGAGTCAACAGCACAAAAGCCGACGTGCACACGCAGATGTACGTGCAGGCGCATTTCTTCTCCCCCAAGATTGATGGGTTCGCAAAAAGTCTGGGATACGGATTTCAACCCCCTCCTTTACGGCTCTCATGTTTGCCTTCGGCAAGCCATGAGACACCTCCCCCGGTCTCGGGGGAGGAAAAAAAACGAGCGTGTCTGCAGCGTTTTCTCCCCCAAGCGGGCCACGCTCGCGTGGCCGAGTAGGGGAGATTCAGAGGGGGTTGACACCTCACTTCCCGCATCCCGACGACTTTTTGCGAACCTGTCAAGATTGGGGGAGACTCAGAGGGGGTTGAAGACCTCTCTTCTTGTACCCCGCCTACTTTTTGCCGCGGGTGGCCCCGATTGCTCGTCAATCCGGGTGGCAAAGCCACAAGAGGCTGGTGGGATATGCTTCGCCTTGAGCCCTACAGTCCTCCAATTCCCGACTCACGTACGACTTTATGCCGGAGCGTCAACGCATACGGGAGTCAAAGAATGATCAAGACACTGAAATACATAATCAAGTTCGCGATATTCGTTTCGATACTGGCACTGGGCGTCTACACCGCCAGGTATCTCATCTCGACCCGGCCGGAGCCGGCGAAGAGCGTGCCGGAAGTGAAGCCGCTCTTGGTGGACATCATTACGGCCGAACGCACCAACAAGAGGGTAATTGTTGAAGGTCAAGGCACAGTGCGACCATCCAAAACGGTAAGCCTGCAACCGGAGGTCCAGGGGCGAATCATCGAACAAAGCCCCCAATTGATTCCGGGCGGTCGGTTCAAGAAAGGGGAGGTGATCGTACAGATCGATCCCCGCGATTACGAACATGCTGTCGATCAACAACAGGCAAAAGTCGAAAGCGCACTCTTTGCTCTGAGGCAGGAAAAAGGACAACAAGTTATCGCGCAGAAAGAATGGCAACTGCTTGGTGACGAAGTGGAAACAACCGACGTCGGCCGCGAGCTCGCATTGCGAAAACCTCACCTACAGTATGCACAGGCGACACTGGCGGCGGCGAGTAGCGCTCTCGAGAAGGCACGACTCGACCTGCAGCGCACGACGATTCGCGCGCCATTCAATTGCATGGTAATTGAAGAATCGGTTGACATCGGCCAGTTTGTTAGCCCACAGACGCGAATCGCCCGGCTGATTGGTGCCGATGAGTTCTGGGTGGAAGTCTCGGTTCGAATGGATCGATTGCCGTGGATACGGTTACCGGAAATCAATGCCCCGGAATGTTCGAAGGCGCGGGTGATTCATGAGGTTGGCATGGGAACCACGATCAAACGAGACGGAAGAGTTGTTCGGCTGCTCGGCGATCTTGGCGTTGGAGGAAAACTCGCTCGGCTGCTGATTTCTATCCCCAAACCGCTGGATGCGATCCCCGAGAATCCCGGCCTGCCATTGCTGGTCGAAGCCTACGTCGATGTTGAAATCGAAGGACGATTTATGGACGGGGTTATCGTTCTACCACGAGAAGCCCTTCGTGAGGGCGACAAAGTCTGGATCATGGACGAAAACGACAGGCTGGATATACGAGACATCCAGGTAGTCTGGCGCATGGAACAGGCAGTGTGTGTGAAGGAAGGAATCAACGACGGCGAGAGAATCATAACCAGTTCAATCAGTACGCCCCTGAAAGGAATGATGCTGCGCCTTTCCACCAGTGAAGACGAACCGGAACCAGGATACGGCGATTTGGAACAGAGCCAGCCGCTCGTGCCGGCTGAGGAGGGACCGTAATGAGCGACGCAAAAGACGTTCGCGGCCCCATCGCGTGGATGACGCGCAATTCGGTCGCGGCCAACCTCCTCATGATCGTTCTTCTTGTGGGCGGGCTTCTTATCGGACGGCAAGTTAAGCAAGAGGTCTTTCCTGAATTCAGTCTGGATTTTGTGACGATTAGTGTTCCCTACCCCGGCGCCAGCCCCGCTGAAGTCGAACAGGGAATCATCCTCGCGATCGAAGAACAGGTCCGTGGATTGGACGGAATCAAACAAGTCACATCCCTGGCCAGAGAAGGCATGGGGACTGTAGCCGTCGAGCTCCTGATGGGGGCCGACGCGAATAAGGCATTACAGGATATCAAGAACGGAGTCGATCGCATCCGTTCGTTTCCGCAGGATGCCGAACGCCCTGTTGTCAGCCTGGCGGTAAATCGGCGTGAAGTGATTTCCGTGCTTTTGTACGGCGATATGAGTCAACGAAATCTGCACCAATTGGCCGAGAAAGTCCGCGACGACCTGATGCAGAAACCGGAAATCACCTTCGTTGAGCTCGAGGGCATTCCACCGCTGGAGATCAGTATCGAGGTACCCCATCGGACCCTTCGCGCCTACGACCTGACATTGACCCAAATCGCCAACCAGGTGTCGAGGGGAGCCCTGGAGCTGCCGGGAGGCAGTGTCAAAACCAGATCGGGCGAAGTACTTTTGCGGACGGCCGAGCGGCGGGATTACGGCAGTGAATTCTACGATATCCCGATTGTATCTCGGCCCGACGGAACGTATGTGAAGCTCGGACAAATGGCCGACATTATCGACGGGTACCGCGATACCGACCAAGAGGCGTTCTATAACGGCGAATCCGCTATGCGTGTCATCGTATTTCGGGTCGGCGATCAGACCCCCATCGAGGTCGCTAACGCGGTGAAGGAATATGTGGAAGAGCTTCGTGCCACCCTACCTGTGGGTGTTGGAGTCGCCACGTGGCTGGATTGGTCGGAGATGTATTACGACCGGATGCAGCTTCTTCTGCGCAACGCCGGTCTGGGTCTGCTGTTGGTTCTTATCATCTTAGGATTGTTTCTGGAGTTGCGCCTGGCGTTCTGGGTAACGATGGGCATACCAATTTCTTTCCTCGGATCGTTGCTGCTGATGCCCGCCATGGATGTATCGATCAACATGATCTCCATGTTCGCGTTTATTATTACGCTCGGTATCGTTGTCGACGACGCGATTGTCGTTGGAGAGAACGTGTATGAACTTCGCCAGCGAGGGATGCGATTCATCGATGCGGCGATACACGGAGCCCGGCAAATCTCCGTGCCGGTCACGTTCTCGATACTCACTAACATTACTGCGTTCATGCCGATGTTCTTCATACCGGGTGTGACGGGAAAGTTCTTCCGCGTGATTCCAGCCGTCGTGGTATCCGTATTCCTGATCTCGCTCATCGAATCGCTCTATGTCCTGCCCGCCCACCTCGGCCATCTCCGGGCGGCGCGTGAGACAGGAATTCGTGGATTCATTCACCGGAAACAACAACGCTTCTCAGATTTACTGCTTTGGTTCATTCACAAGATCTATCAACCCGTGCTACGTTTCGCCCTGCGCAATCGCTACATTACGGTCGCCACGGGCATCACGATTCTCGTCGTCACCGTTGGTTTCATTCGAGGCGGCCGAATCGATTTCAGTTTCATGCCCAAAGTCGACTCGGACATTGTCACTGCATCGGTGGAAATGCCCTTCGGCACACCCGTTGAAGAAACAAAGGAGATCAAGAATAGACTCTCTCAGTCCTTGAAAACGGTCCTGGCGAGACACGGCGGCGACAAGATCACCCGTGGGGTTTACGCGCAGATCGGCAGTCCACCGATCGGCGGAGGGCCGGTCGACATCGACTTTGCGAATGCAGGAAGTCACCTGACAAACGTTCAGGTATTTATGGTTCCAACCGATGAACGCCCGATTACCGCGTCGCAGTTAGCAAACGAATGGAGTAAAGAACTGGGGGAAGTTTCCGGGGCTGAAACGCTGACCTTTGCCTACAGTGCCGGTCCTACGTCAGGCGATGCGATCAACATCTTGCTGAGTCATCGACACGTTCCCACGTTGGAGAAGGCGGCCGCCGAGCTGGCGGAAGAGTTTGAGTCGTATGCCGGTGTCCGCGATATCGATGACGGTTTTTCTCCCGGCAAACCGCAGCTGGATCTGAGAGTACGACCAGAAGCCCGTAGCATCGGGATTACGGCCGCCGATCTCGCCCGCCAGGTCCGAAGCGCATTCTATGGTGAGCGGGCATTCCGGCAACAGCGCGGTCGGAACGAGGTCTGGGTCATGGTTCGACTGCCGGAAGAGGAGAGAAAATCAGAATACAATATCGAGGAACTCTTGATTCGAACGCCGCAGGGACAAGAAATCCCGCTTGTGGAAGCGGCGGAGATCGATCGAGGGCGTTCTTACACGGAGATCGTGCGGACGGACGGTCGCCGGACGATCGGCGTCACGGCGGACGTTGTTGAAGGTGTCGCCAATGCGAACAAGGTGCTTGCCGATGTGCAGGCAACGGTACTGCCCGATCTTCTCGCTAAATACCCCGGACTGAGTTACTCACTGGAAGGCGAACAACGAGATCAACGGGAAGCCATGGAAAGCCTTGGCAACGGTTTCCTATTAGCGATGATCGTGATTTTTGCGATGCTCGCGATTCCGTTTAAAAGCTACATTCAACCCGTAGTGGTCATGACCGCGATCCCGTTTGGCATCGTCGGTGCGGCTATCGGACACGTCATCATGGGCTATGATCTCAGCGTCATCAGCATGATGGGAATCATTGCGTTATCGGGTGTGGTCGTGAACGATTCGCTGGTGCTTGTTCACGCGGCAAATGCTGCACGCGAGGAAAAGAACGATCCGTTTGAGGCCATTGTCGCTGCGGGGATTCGACGATTCCGCCCAATCCTGCTTACTTCATTAACCACCTTCTTCGGCCTCGCGCCGATGATTTTTGAGACGTCTGTGCAAGCCCGGTTTCTGATTCCGATGGCGATTTCGCTCGGGTACGGAGTGCTCTTCGTCACGCTGATCGTGCTTCTGCTTGTGCCGTCGTTGTATCTGATCGTCGAGGATCTGACACGGTTGGTCCGTCTCAAGAAACCGGTTGCGGAGACTACGGCTTGAAGGCCTCGACAAGACCATCCATCCGCTCGCCCGCTTGAATCAGATTTACACGTTCAAAACCGGCTTCGGATAATCCGTCTTTGATTTCATCAAAGGTGTATGTATTCCCGCCCTCGGTAGCCACGAGCATATTGATGGCGAAAATCGCCCCCGGCCGAGGTGTCGTCCGATCCGGATTCATGATCTGGTCGCGGATGACAATCCGTCCGCCGGCTTCCAGTGCCCGATAGACTTTGCGATACAGATCGAGATTCTGCTTGGGACTGTTCTGATGAATAATCGCCGAGATCAGCGCCAAATCATGCCCACCCGGCAATTCGTCGGTATAGAAATCACCGGGGACCAAATCTGTCCGATGAAGAAGCCCCTCTTTTGTTAACCGATCTTTCGCCATATCGATCACTTCCGGCTGATCGAAGATCGTTGCTCTCATCTCGGGTTCGGCCTGGAGAAAGGCGATCGTGTACGTGCCTGACGCGCCGCCGACGTCCAAGAGCTTGCGCGCAGGTCCAACACCGATTTTCTCGACCAGCGGCATTGCGATGTCTCTGCCGACTACGTGCATCGCTCCAATGAAGGCACGAATCTGGTCGACGGGCATTGGTTCGAGCGCGGTTTCTTCTACTCTTCCCTTTTCGACGATGTCGGTCAGTTTCGACCATTTCTTCCACAAACCGGCCAGATGCAGCACCATCGGCAGCACCGAATTCGGCGAATCTTCGGAAAGGTGCTCGCCGATCTCGGCAGGACAGAAATATCCATCGTCCGTCTTCTGTAACAGCTCCATTGCCGCAAGCGCATCGAGCAAAATACCGAGCCCTCGCCGGTCCGCACGAAGACGGTCCGCCAGTTCATCAAGAGAAAGCGATTTGTCGCTCAATAATGTAAAAACGTTCAATTCCGCGCCGGTAAGTAGAACCCGCGATTCCCAATACCCCCGCGCGATCTGAAGTATACTGTTTGCATCCATGTTTTATATCGAGGAGATTTAAATCTCCACAAAACACTCGACATAGATCCGCCGCCAGCTTTCGGCGTGGGGATCGATCTCGCTGATTTCGGCCTGGACCGGTATACCCCGATCCAGATTCCGCGCGATGGATTCTACTGACGATCGCGGAAGATAGCCCAATTTGACACCGTCCGACGTGATAATCTCCACAGCGTTCCTGTCGCACGGGTTATCCGGCTCGCGGCGCAACGTGAGCCGCGTCCCCTTTTCCAGAGACGTAACCACCCGGTCGCCGTCGTAGAACTGATACCCGGCCAAAGGAACGCGCAGCAGCTCCGCGCGAGTCTTTTCCCGTCGTTCGGTACCGGCAGCCCCGGCGGTTGACGCAAACCCCAGAAGACCGGCTAGAGAACCAAAGAAAGATCGTCGTATCATTGTTTTCTCACTTTCCTGAGCGGCGGTTCAATCGGATACGATAATGTGCTTCTATTTGAGCATAGAAGAGGGCACCTGTGAACGTTCCAGATAGGAATACCCCATACCTGACGTGGATCGCAGTCGTCGTATTGATCCTTGCCCAGGCGTGCATTCTTGGTTGGAGTCTCCGCAAGAAATCGCCGACTGCAGACGAATTGAATTACCTCGCTGCTGGAGTCGCGACTTGGAGAACCGGCGATTTCCGTTTGTTTCGCAATCCCCCACCGGACCAGAGTATGCTGTGCGCTATCCCGGCTGTTCTGTTTTGGAAGCCGGTTTTGCCGTTGGAGTCGCCCGCCTGGTCGAAGGGGCAATGGAACGGGTTCGGAGAAGGTTTCGCACGGGCAAACCCGACGATTGTTTTGGACCTTGTGCGCACCGGGCGATACGTGGCGATTCTACTGTCATGCGGCGTCTCGTTGATCGTGTTTCTTCTGACCAGACGGTTGTTCGACATCAGGGTGGCACTTATGGTGCTGGTATTTTGTGTGTTCGATCCGAACCTTGCGGCGCATGGTCGTCTTGTCACAACAGATATCGGTGCGACGCTGGGCTACTTGCTCTTCGCTCTCGCGTGTTGGTCGTGGCTGAAATCGCCTACGGTACAGCGGCTCCTACTTTGGAGCCTGGTAACCGGAATGGCCTGTTTATTAAAGCACTCCGGTCTTTTGCTGGTCCCGTGCGGAGTCTCCATCCTTCTATTTGTTCTTCTTCGGTCCAAAGAGAATGTGAGGCAGCCGATTGAGTGTGCGGCTCTCTATTTGGCCGGGATCGTGGTCACAATTTGGATCGGCTACGGTTGCGAGATAGAAGATTTCCAAGGACATATTTTCTTCCCGTCACCGAACTACATAGCCGCCGTATCGAGCCAATGGTCGCAGGCACGTACGGGTCAGGTCACGTATTTTCTGGGTCAACTGAGTACAGAACCTTCCATTTTGTTTTATCCAGTGGTTTTTCTTATTAAAACTCCTATTCCTACTTTAATTCTTCTTCTGTTCGGATTTATTCGGTTTATTCGAAGTCGGAAAGAGAAAGAGACTGACATACTCATCGTATTACCCGCACTTGTTCTTCTTGCTGTTCTGCTTTTTGTTAGCCGTACGGCTGTGGGATACCGTCATCTTCTTCCGGCCTTCTGTTTGTTACTTGTCGTCCTGGGAGGAACCGCGGCTCGAAGGTTGTTGTTACGTGGCCGGGTGACACAGGTACTGCTCGGATTGATGATGGTGTGGTTGGTTGGGACGAATTTGTTTATTCATCATTATGTGAAATATTTAAATATGATCTTTGATGGCCACCCCCAAACGGAGAGGCTGCGTCATAATAGGCACAGTGTACGAAAAAGCGCTTCGCCCCCAAGGTTGATGGCGTCGCAAAAAGTCGGGAAAACGGATTTCAACCCCCTCCTACACCTCCCCCGGTCTCGGGGGAGGAAAAGAACCGAGCGTGTCTGCAGCGTATTCTCCCCCAAGCCTGGGGGAGATTCAGAGGGGGTTGACACCTCACTTCCCGCATCCCGACGACTTTTTGCTTCGCCCCCAAGGTTGGGGGAGATACAGAGGGGGTTGCAACAACTGAACTTATCAACCCCACCCGAACCCTCCCCCCACTGTGGCCACGCAAGCGTGTCGTTCTTGGGGAGGGAAACGGAAAGGAGTTTTGACACAGCCTCGGAGTTGGGGGTGGCACCCGCAATAGAAACATTTGTAGATTACGGACCTCATTACCTGGCATATTTCAATGAATTGGTCGGGGGTCCACGGAACGGGCATCTTTACGTTGTCGATTCAAATCTGGATTGGGGACAGGATCTGCCGTTGGTTAAGGAATATATCGAAAGAAATCCAGCGGAGAAGATTGGTCTTTTCTATTTTGGGTCGGGTGTTTTGCCGGAATTGTTGGATATTCAGGCGGTGCCGATCAGTGACTGGAACAAAGAGAAACCGACGCAACTGGCAATCAGCGCAACGGCCCTGCACGGCGCTTCTTCCAGCGGCAAATTGAGCTTGTGGCCGTTCTTCACGGACCGAGAGCCGTTGGCTGTTTTGGGGTATAGCATCTTCGTGTATGAAACACCGGAGCGGCTGTTTGACTGACTCTGACCTACAGACCCTTCCCCCCGCTTGCCTCTCGTAGCTGATGCTGGGATCATTCTATAGTTATCAGATGAGACCGATACTCAGGTAATTATCATGACCCACCTCACTGTCGAACAAGTAAGGGAAGCCTTCACGGATACAATCCATTGTTTCCAGCCGGAAGGCGAGCGAATCTTGGTACGAGACGGTGGTGAGGACGTTGCTGTCCTATTCTCAGTTGAAGATCTTGAATTGCTTGAACAACTGGAAGAACAACTCGATCTACAGAAAGCCGTCAAAGCGGTAAATGATCCGACTGATGAAGTTGTGAATTAGGAAGACGCAGAGAAGGAATTGGAAGTTTTCCAAATAGATTTACTAAGTGAACAATGGAATGGATCGATGCCGAATTACACCAAACGATTGTGGCAAGGCGCTTGCCACGAGAAAGACCGCCGACACACCCGGGCGAGATGCTCTTGGAAGAGTTCTTGAAGCCAATGGGGATTACTCAATCCTCCTTCGCGATTCGTCTCGGTGTTTCGTTTCCGCGGCTCAATGAGATGATTCGCGGGAAACGCGCTGTCACACCGGATACAGCGTTGCGGTTGGCGCGTGTATTGGGGATGCCGGCGGACTTTTGGCTTGGGCTCCAACAGGATTGGGATCTGTGGCATGCCATAAAAAGTGAGAAAGCAAGAGAGATTGAACAATTCGAGCCGTTGCCTCGCGCGGAAGACATTGCCGAATTACCGTTTTGAGGCATCGTACGGCTGACCGATGCCGTCGATTCGGTTCCAGACCTCATCCTTCTCCCCTGAGATGAGCAAGTCGTATCGATGCGGGCGACGGTACGCATTTCCCCAGATCGTTCTTCGACGGCGCTTCCGAATATCCTCCATGTCGAACGCTGCGTAATAAATGCCTTCGGCCTCACCGGCTTCGACCAAACAGTCTCCTCCGGCGTCATACGCGACTGAATGGCCGTTCTTGTATGGCTTGGGATAATTCGCCATGGCGACACCGAATTGATTCTCAAAAGCACGGATACGAAACTGCTGCAGGCGGAGATCATCAAGGCCGCAGCAATTTGGAGTCAACACAAGCTCGGCGCCTTTCAGCATGAGAATACGAGCGCTTTCGGGCTGCTCGCGATCGAAACAAATCATAGCACCGACAGTAACCGGTCCTTTGGCAGTCAGTAATTCGCCTGTATAAAAATCCTCCCCGGGAGTCATGTTCCTTTCCATTGATTTGAAATCGCTCGTATGCACTTTGGCGTAAGTCAATACTTCCTCACCGTCGCGGTCGAATATCGTGACGGCGTTGCGCGGAAGCGGGTCCCATTCCTGCAGATAGGCGACCGCGATGGCCATTTTCAATTCCTCAGCCAAATCCGCGAAATGTTGTACCCACGCGCCGTCCTTCGCGACCGCGCGTTTCCAGAAACGCTCCTTGTCTCCCTGAACATCCGGATCGAAGCGGGTATACCCGATATTCCACATCTCCGCCATCAGTGCGATGTCGGCGCCTTCGCGGGCCGCTTCACGACAGAATCGGTCGGCCTTCTCCAAATTGGCTTTTTGGTCGTATCCAAACGAATCCATCTGGAGGAGCGCCACAACAATTCTCGGGTCGTCTTTCGAAAATTGCGGTGCGTTCTCCGCAGCGGAAATACTCAAATAGAATGTGACGAAAAATACGAATACTGAAGAAATGTGACTTGTACGATCCATAAATACTCCCTGTACTATTCCGCTCCCAATACTCTTGCCTTCACTTCTCGGTCGATACTCTCTTCATCGTCAGTCTTCCCCACGCCTTTGAACAGCTTCCAGCGTTCGACATGGATGCCGGTTTCACTCGGAGCCAGTTCCAGCAACGGCCCGAGGGTCTCAAACTCCAGGATTTGGCTGTTTGTATAGGCCTCCAACGAACAGCCCAAGTCCGGATACTCCGCGTCTTCGAGATGCTCGTGGTATTTGACGAAAAGTCGGTCTCCGTTTTGATACGCCGCCCATTCTTCCGTGTTGGCTAATCCAAACTTGTTCGCTTTTGTCCTGTTTTTATCCTGCTTCAGGATGATATATTTATTTCCCCATTCAAACTGCGGGTCGCCCATTTCAGTGTATTTCCATGTGCTGATTGTCCGAACCGGCAGAAGGTTCTCCGCATGGGGTCCATAACTCGGATTCGGTACAATCAACTTTCCGCCAGCTTTCATAAACGTTAGCGCCCACAACGCCATATCGATATCCCACGGATTCATATTCGTGACGCAGTGAGTCACAGTCACTGAAGCGTCACTCTCATCCATGGCGATAATCATCTCTTTTTGGACGCCGCTGGATCCCTGGAAATCCGGATGTACCTCGACAGGCGCTTTCAGATGGAGGATCTCGTTCCGTGTATCGACGGCAACCGGAAAATTGTCGGGGTAGTAGGTACGAGGGCGCTTCTCCGGAGCAATCCACAGTCGGTGTCCCCCGTAAGCGATCCATTGGAGTCCACCGGTCTTCCCTTTTGTCCCCTCCGAGACATGAAACTCGTTCTCACCCCCGGTAAAACCGAACCACAAGATGCGCGGTCCGGCATCGGCCAAAGCGATCAGATCGATTGTACCGTTGGACATTTTGTAGCAGTTTTCCCAACCGGCAAATTCAGTCTTTGCAATGGTAACCTCTGCATTTGCGTATCCTGAAAACAACGTAAAGGTCGCAAAACAAAGAAAAAACAGGACCGCACGGTTCGCACATACGGATTTGCATTGTTGCCTGGTCATCGTCCTCTCCTTTTTCTCACTGTATTTCGATCGTGATTCATTGGAATCGTTCACGGACTTGGTATTTCCGAGAAATGGGCGTGAAGTATCTTCCAGTCCTCCATGATGGGCACCAGGACCATGGTAAAACGAGACGAAAACCGTCGCCGCGCCTCTTCCCGTCCGGCCTGAAGGACCTGATAACCTGTCACCACGGCCACGGCTTCCTCGCAATCCAGCCGCACATCCTCAAAACGCATGTTCGCGTTCCTCAGCGCTGTCAGTACATCGGCGGTGCCCCGAACATCCTCTGCCCCCATCCGGTACGGTGTGGAGGTTTCGAATACGCTGAACCGAGGATCGTCCAGAGCGAATTCACGCAGCAGCGCCTCCGCATTCTTCTCCTGAACCGCACCGGCCACACGGCGCAGGACCTGGAACACCTGCATGGCCAGCGGCCCAACCTCTTGGCCTTCTGCAAGACGCACGAGGCCACTTGTTTCGTTTTTTGGCGATTCTTCGTTCATAGTCAGCAGCCAACCCTTATCGATTAGGATTTTAGTCGAGTATACGCTCCGCACACCCCGAACGGCAAGATGATGTTCATATCGCTTTTCTCCGGTCCGATGTTGCGTCACAATGGTTGGAATTTGAACCTACAAAGGATGATGGAACAAACCTTATGGACCTATTCGAACAGAATCTTGCGGCGGTCCGGAAGATCGATCCCGAGTTGGCGAAGCGGTTACAGTCAGGCGAAGAGGACGAGTCAGTCGTTGCGATGTCGACGGAAGAGGGCTCGCCGACGATCGGGGTGATGCGGGAAGGGAAAACTTGTCTGCTTCACCACCCGAACAGCCCCCTGGCCGATACGCAAAGCATGATCGCCTCGATTAAAGACGTGCCTGCGGCGTGGAACTTTGTTATTTTGGGAGTCGGACTCGGCTATGTCCCGCTCGTTTTGATGAAAAGCCGCCCACGGATGCCCGAGCTGATGGTCCTCGTAGAGCCGTCTCTGTCGGTTTTCCGAACCGCATGCAAGACCCTCGATTTGCGACCGATCCTCGAGTCCCCATGTTGCCGCCTGCTTGTGAAGAAGGGCGGCATGGCCATGTATGAGACCATGCTGAGCAACCTCCCGCGAATCCTCGCGAACCACGTGACCGTTATCCGATATCCGCCGACAGGTCACCTTTATCCCGAATGGATTCAAGAACAGGAAAGCCGGATTCGCGACGCCTGGAATTTCGGCAACAGCAGTCTCCTCACAAAAAACCGAGTAGGACAGGAATTCGTGACAAACCTGTTCCGTAATCTTCCGATCTTCGCCAAAAGCAGGGGAATTCGTGCGGGCCGAGGTGCGCTTCAAAATGTACCTGCCGTCGTGGTTGCAGGCGGTCCTTCGTTGAATAAGAACATTGACCGTCTTGCAGAACTCCGCAAACACGCCCTTATCATCGCAGTGGACACCGTGCTGGACAGAATGGTCGAAATCGGCGTACCCCCGCATGTGGTGGTGGCTGTCGATCCTTCGGAGCTCAACCTGCGCCATTTCCGACGCGATTCCTATCCCGGTGTCCGTCTCGCTTTCGACCCGGAGTGTTATCCGGTAGCCGATCGATTCGGCGACGACATCGTGACCTACACAACGGACAAGGCGGAGTTCTTCGAGTGGTTGGATAAAGTCCTGGGGCCCAAAGGGTCGATTACAAAGGGAGGCATGGTATCCCAGGCCGGATTCTATCTGGCTCGCTACTGGGGCTGCGATCCTATTGTTTTGATGGGCCAGGATCTAGCACTGGATCCTGAAAGCGGCGAAACGCATCATTCTCAGGCCGCGATTATTCGAAAAGTCCGGTGGGTCGACGGGGACGAAAAACACGTAGACTATCCCGCAATCGACGCGGACAACGACTACCGGCGGGAAGACCTATTCTGGGTACCCGGTGCACTCGGCGGCAAAGTACCGACCGTGTATAACCTGATGGGATATCTCCGCCTCGTCGAGAGAGACATAGCGCAAAGCAGCGCCCGGGTAATCGACGCCACGGAAGGGGGAGCGCGGATTGAAGGAACCGATGTTTTATCGGCTGACAAGGTCATCGAAATTGTTAACGGCAAGAACTTTAATTTTGAGTCCTTCTGGGAACGTCTCGGCCGCGAGGGCCAATCGTCCGAAAAGGCACTAGCAGCAGCGACTAGGGAAATCCGCAACCGCATGCAGCGATGTATGGAAAATGCAAAGACGGGACGAGAAATCCTTGACAAAAGGAATGCGGGTTCTGTGGACTTCTCAGCCTGTATCGAGAAGCTTGACCCGCTACGTCGAAGCATATTCGAGGACCCGATCGGCGATTTCCTGATCGAGCAGATGTCCTCAAAGACGCTGTTCGAGTTTTTGAAACTCGGTCCGGCAAACGCCGATCCCGAGACCTATGTTGCACAGGTCCGGCGACGTTACACGGCGCTCATCGATGCGACGTTTGAGGCGTATGAGAAACTACGTCCCTGGCTCGGGCAAGAAGAAAGCGACTGACCGACAGGAGGATCATGGACAATCTAACCGGGAAAACGCCTGTCGGGAGACTCCCAACTGTTGTCATTATCGGTCGACCGAATGTCGGTAAGAGCACGTTGTTCAACCGAATCATCGGCCGGCGGGACGCGATCGTGGACAATCAGCCGGGAGTAACACGCGACATCAAAGAGCGGCCGGCAACATGGAACGGACAGGATTTCCTCCTGATCGACACCGGTGGGCTTTTCGGTCCCGACGAAGACCCTTTGTCTGCAGCCATCCAGAGCAAAATCGAGGACGTCGCAAAAGATGCGGATGTCTTGCTTTTTGTACTGGACGCGAAGGATGGCCCGACGCCAATCGATCATGAAATCATGACCTGGCTAAGGCGTGTCAAACGTCCGACAATCGGCGCGGTAAATAAAGTCGACGACCCGGGACGTATCGATCTTGCCGCATCCTTTTATGAATTGGGATTCGACAACCTCTTCACCATCTCGTCGTCCCACGGAACAGGAACGGGAGACCTACTGGACGAAATCGTCGAACAGCTCCCACCCCCTGTCGAGGTACCGGACTATGGGGATGCTCCCTGTATCGCCATCGTCGGCAGACCGAACACCGGAAAAAGCACGTTACTGAACCGTCTTGTCGGACAGGAACGAGCTATCGTGTCGCCGATGCCGGGCACGACGCGTGACCCGGTGGATACCCTGATTCACTACGGCGACAAGCCGTACGTGCTCATCGACACAGCGGGAATCAAACGCCGATCAAAAATGCACCAGGGTCTCGAACGGTACGCTCTTCTGCGGGGGACAGAGGCAATCGAGCGCTCAGATGTAGCCCTGCTGTTGGTGGATGGGGTCGAAGGACTCACGGAGTCGGACGCCCGAGTATTCTCACACGCTCACGATTCCGGCAAAGCATCGATCCTCGTGGTGAACAAATGGGATGTCGTTGAGAGAGACAGCCACACAACCGGGAGCTTTGTGAAACATATTCGCGAAGAGATGCCTTTTCTCTCTTACGCGCCGGTTTTGTTTGTCTCAGCGATGACGGGATACCATGTCGGAAAGATCTTTCCCGAGGTGGAACGAGTACTCGCCGGAGCCCGTTTGCGCCCAAGCACAGCGGAATTGAATCGTCTTCTCGAAGAAATCCTGCTGAACCATCCACCTCCATCGCGAAAAGGCCGTCAGGTAAAAGCGTACTACTGGACCCAGGTCGCCACCGGCCCCCCGACCATTGTCCTATTCGTGAATGCCCCGGATCTGGTACACTTTTCCTACCGTCGCTACCTGATCAACCGGTTGTATGAGCGATTTGAGTTTTATGGGACGCCTATCCGTTTGATCCTTCGGTCACACAAAAATACGCGTTGAAGGCATGGAGCGGTTCATGATCTCCCAGGTTCTATGGGTTGTCGTCTGCTATCTATCCGGCTCGATCCCGAGCGGCTATTGGATAGTGAAACTGGTCCGGGGAATCGACATTCGGGACTATGGAAGCGGAAATATCGGATTTACGAACGTCCTGCGAACCTGCGGTCCGCTCCTCGGTGTGCCTTCGTTTCTATTGGATATCGCCAAAGGCGCGGTTCCGGTCTTTTTGGCTGTTCGTTTTTTCCCGGACAATTCTCTTCTGCACGTGATCTGCGCCGCAGCCTGTCTTGCGGGACACAGTTGGTCGTGTTTTCTTGGTTTCAGCGGAGGCAAAGTCGTTGCCACATCGTTGGGTGTCTTCCTCGTGCTGAAATGGGAGGCGATCGCGATTAGTGCGCTGGTTTTTCTGATCGTGCTCGGCGCAACCCGTATCGTTTCCTTGGGCGCACTTGTCGCAGCCGTAACATTGATCGTAATAGAAACAGTGGAACTCGTGTGGCTGCCTGCCTGGTCGCCCACACGTGAGGTCTATATATTCTCGTGGGTGGCTGTCGTGCTTGTATTTGTAAAACACCGGTCGAATATCCAGCGTCTTCTTACCGGCCGGGAAAACAAACTGAGCATGGGGAAACCCCGACAGGAAGTAAACAACAGTCAATAGAAAGCAAAATGGAACGATGAAAATCATACCTGCAATCGATATTCGTGGAGGGCTTTGCGTACGTCTGTATCAGGGAGACTACGATCGGGAGACCTCCTATTCGGACGATCCGGTCAGCGTCGCAGAACAATGGGAACGCGAAGGGGCCGAGTTGATTCATATCGTGGATTTGGATGGAGCCCGGGACGGTGAACCGACAAACCGTGAACTTGTGGCGGAGGTCGCCGGGTGCGTTTCCTGCGACTGTGAAATCGGCGGCGGAATTCGAGGGGCGGATCATATTCGCTGGTATGTTAACCAGGGTCTCAATCGGATCATCCTGGGCAGCATGGCTGTTAAGGATCCGGAAGGATTTGAACAGATCTGCAACACCTTCCCGGACACCATTGTGCTGGCGATTGATGCCAAAGACGGCATCGTAGCGACACGTGGATGGCTGGAGACTTCCACGATTCGAGCGGAAGACCTCCTCAAACAGGTAAGCCGTCTTCCGCTTGCCGCCGTCCAGTACACCGATATCTCAAAAGATGGGACACTCGAAGGTCCCAACCTGGAGGCGATCCGAGAGATCGCTGTGCGTTCACCGTTTCCTTTTGTCGCTGCAGGTGGTATTGGTTCATTAGAAGACATTCGTAATCTCCGCAAGCTGGATCGAGAGATCGGGGGGACCATCTCGGGCGTCATTGTGGGGCAAGCTTTGTACAAAGATGCATTTACGCTGGCGCAGGCCATTGCGGAGAAATAGACTCCAGCCGGAAGGATACAACTATGTTACGACGTATGCTCAAATCGAAAATCCAAGAAGCCCGGGTAACCGATAAAGAACTGTACTATACCGGAAGTCTCGCGATCGACACGGATATCTACGATGCTGCAGACATTGTCTGCGGTGAAGCAGTCCATGTCTACAACATGAACAACGGCGAGCGATTCGAAACGTATGCAATACCCGCGCCGCGAGGATCCGGTATTGTCTCTGTCAAAGGCGCGGCGTGCCGAAAAGTGGAGGAAGGCGACGAGATTCTCGTGATTTCCTTTGCCGATTACAATGAAGAAGAAATGAAAGAGTATTCGCATCGTATTGTGTACGTCACCGAGAGCAACCACCTGAAACGTGTGGAACAGCGAACCCAGGCGGATTATCTGGAAGGCGAATCCTGAGCGATCCCGGATGAATTCGAAACGACCCCGGCTTCTGGTGGTGTGGCACGGAGCGCTCGTCCCGGAATACCGGAAACCGTTCGAGTATCTTCACCGGTCGGCATTCGAAGTCACTTTACTCGTGCCGGATCGATGGCGGCAGGCGTTGACTGGTGAACAGCAGTATGTTCCAGGCGAGTCCGAATCGTTTCACACCTATGTTGAGAAGGTCCGTTGGCCCGATTACGCTGTTTTGCATAGCTATCCTCGACTTACTGAAGTTCTGAGCGAAGTCTCTCCGCAACTCCTCTTGGCAATTGAAGAGCCCTACAGCCTGATCACAGCGCGACTCTTACGATGGTGTCGAAAACGCGGAATCCCATTTGCATTTCATACCTATCAGGATCTCTATAAACAGTACCCTCCGCCCTTTTGCTGGACACAGTGGTATGTGCTCCGAAAGAGCGATCTGGCTCTGGTCGCCAATCGCACAGTCGAACAAGTTCTGCGGAGAAAATGTTTCGAAGGACCCGTTGAATTGCTTCCGTACGGCATCGATCCGGAGCGATTCAAGCCCATGGCCCGGGAGTCATCCCCGACACCAACCCCAAAGTCCCCGCCGGCCCAGGAGTTGAACTCCTGGGCCGGCCAACTCAAAATCGGATACATCGGCCGTTTCGTTCCGGAAAAAGGAATCGATGTATTGATCGACGCGGCACGACTCCTGCAGTTCAGCGCTCGTATCGTGCTCGCAGGCGATGGACCAGAACGGGAACAGCTCGTCTCACTCGCAGAAAAGAATGGGTTGTCGGGCCACATTGAGTGGCATGGCGCTATACCCCACGATCGACTACCGGATTTCTATCGGGGGCTGGATATCCTTGTCCTGCCGTCCCGGACAACAAGGAATTGGCAGGAACAGTTTGGCCGGGTCTTGGTTGAAGCGATGGCATGTGGAACAGCCGTTGTCGGCTCCAGCTGCGGAGCGATCCCGGAAGTAATCGGTGATGCGGGCGTTGTCTTTCCCGAGGGCGATGCAAATATTCTGGCTGACCGTTTAAACGAGCTGGCGAAGTCGCCTGAAAAGCGAACCTCTCTTGCTGAGCGGGGGACTGAACGAGTACGCCGGATGTATACTCATAGACAGCAAGCAGCCGTTCTACACAACTCTTTGTTGAGGATTCTCGAAAACAGTGACCACACCCAGCGTAGTCGGAATTAACGGTCTGTCTCTCCCGAACAGGAGCGGTACCGGACGCGTGATCGAGGGCCTTCTCGATGGATTATCGCGAATCCCTTTAGAGAGTATTCGTTTCGAGATCGTACTTCCGCGCGGGACCCAAATCAAACCGGGATGGGCCGGCTCCGAGCAACTGAGCTTCCACTGTATCGGTCCCGAGAGCGCATGGGGCCGGCTGCCGTGGGAACAGATCTCGTTGGCTCATCTGGCCCGCATACACGGTGTGCATCTACTTCATTCTCCCGCTTTCGTCGCACCGGTTTACGGGCTCGGTGCCGTCGAATCCGTGATCACCGTCCATGATCTGGCTTTTCTGCGTTATCCGAAGACGATTCCTTTGCTGAAGCGACTCTATTACCGGTGGGCCATCGGAGCCAGCATCCGTCAGGCGAGCCTCATCCTGACGGATACCGAGACGATCCGAAACGAAGTAATCAACCTTGGTGTAAATCCGGAACGGGTTCATGTATTGCCTCTAGGAGTTCATGACAGGTTCTTTTCTGTATCTCAGGACGACGTCCATACCACTCGTCGAAAATACGATCTACCCGAGCGCTATCTTCTGACTGTCGGAACAATAGAACCGCGCAAGAATTTCGAAGTGTTGCTCGACGTTATGGAAAAAGTTCCATTCGATATGCCTCTGATCCTAGCAGGCCGCCTGGGCTGGAAATACGGTACATTCAAAAGAAGACTCAAAAAGAATTATTTTCAAAACCGGATTCGACTATTGGATTATATTTCCGATGAAGATTTGCCGGCTCTGTATAGCGGAGCAGCACTGTTTCTCGCGCCCTCGCTGTACGAAGGGTTCGGCTTGACTGTTCTGGAGGCGATGGCAGCGGGCTGCCCGGTGATCGCTTCGGACATCCTCGCACATCGCGAGGTCGGCGGAGATACGATTGTCTATGTAGCGCCTGAGGATACGGACGGTTGGATTCAGGCAATCGAAAACAGGATAGGACTAGAGGATACAAACGATGCCATAAATCGCGCTCGGGAATTCTCATGGACGAGACATGCAGAGATTTATGTTGAATTTCTCAAGAATCTGTAGTCCCGACAGAAACAATCGCCCGCCCTCCCCCAGACTCGACAGTGCAGCAAGAAGTCCGACGTACAGATAGGCCGATTGTAGGGTGGGCTCACGGGCGTCGTGTCGTACCATTGCCTCCTATTCATCACAACCTTAGCCCGTAGCCCACCAATGAGTATTTGTCCATTCTCCTGCAATCCTATCTACAGAGGGTGGCATGCCAGAAGTGAGAGATCTGCGAGGAATAGCCGTGGTCAGAGACACAAAGGTGCGACGGCATCAAAACCTGGGAGGTCGCACCAACGCCATCGAGCGCGGGCATGGAACCTCCAACGATGCTCGGAGCAACCCGTTGGTGCGCTACGGGCTCCGGCAAACATTGACCGAGCACTATAGCACGAGACGACACCCCTGAGCCCACCAACGACTACTGGATATGACGGTGCGGCAAAAGGCTAGTAGAGTGCAGGAAGTGAGGTGTCAACCCCCTCTGAATCTCCCCTTCCTTTGGCCACGCACGCGTGGCCCGCTTGGGGGAGAAAACGCTGCAGACACGCTCGTTTTTTTCCTCCCCCGAGACCGGGGGAGGTGTAGGAGGGGGTTGATTCCCCGATCCGATCAACGCACTTCGAAGCGATACACAGAGACACTCAATGGTGGAACAACCAGACCGTCGTTATACGGGATATTCTCCTTTTCCTCAATCGCAACCCGCGGCGATTTGCCGGGCTCGTTAAAAGCTCTCCGATCCGTACCACGAATGAACCAAACCGAACCACGGTCGGCAAACTCCACTCCCTGAACTTGAAGATCTAATGCCGCCTCTTCCAACGTGGGATTTACAATACCAACCGTCATGGCCTTACGGTCAGCGATCCACGCCGCTGTGATATCAAGCGGATCAACGACTCCCTCCACTTGAACGGGAATGTCCCCGTACCGTTCTCGATAAAGCTTCAAGGCCAGGCCGGTTGTCGCGAAGCAGGCATCGGTTTTCGATGTTTTGATTGCCCCAATCACATTGACGGTCTGCGCGTAATTTGCCATGAAATAAAGGTCGCTGTTTCGGAAATATTCGTGAAGCGCTTTTGCGACACCTAACGCATCCTGAAGGTAATAGCGGACACCGAGCTCGCCGTAAATGTAACGTCCGTACCAATAATTCCACTCATCCATGGCAATTCGAATATCCTTGGAGCCCAACCCCTCAATTTCTTTCCTGTATCTACGATGCACCTCCGCAACCTCCTTGATTCGCGCCGCCAGCTGTCCGACATGTTCGACAAGGTCGTCCTTCTCCTTCTGATAAATGTGCTCGCTGATGAGGTCCATGTGATCGGCACAGTGGGTCATCATCGCCCGGCTCCAATCGCCTGCACTCCCGACCGCCACCAACTGAATCGATGGGTCCACTGCACGCATAGCCTCCGCACAGCGATTATGTTTCTTCACATACTCTTCCAGAGGCATGTGACCGAGCTGCCATGAACCGTACATCTCGTTTCCCACAGCCCACCATTTCACATGGAACGGCTCCGGGTGACCGTTTTTCGCACGTATCTTCCCCATCGGTGTATCGACCGCTCCATTACAATATTCAACCTCGGCGGCCGCTTCCTCGGGTTTTCCTAGACCTGTATTGACAGCAATATAAGGTTCCGTGTCCAGTTTTTTGCAAAAATCGATAAATTCATGTAGACCGAAGTCGTTGGACTCGATACCCGTCCAAGCGGGATTTGTTCGCGGAGGTCGCTGGTCGCGATCGCCGACTCCGTCTCGCCAGTCGTAACCGCTGACGAAATTTCCTCCCGGCCACCGATACACCGGCGAGTCAAGTTCTTTCAGCAGAGCGAGAGTATCCGACCGGAGTCCGTCGACATTGTCGGCCGGCATCAGCGACACTGTGCCGATCCGGAATATTCCCTCTCCCATTCCGACAATTCGGATGCGACCGTTTTCCGTGTTCTCCCCGGCCTTCAGACGAAACGGATAGGTTCGATAAGTACGGTCAGGGTTCTCGACAGTAAAAGTCGCTCGGTCGCCATCTCCGTCTCCCCAAATCAGCATTACCTGAATCGGCCCTGCGTTCTCGCCTCCCGAAAGGATCACACGGCCTTCATAGTCCTTGCCTTTTTCCAAAGCGAGCTCGCCTTGTTCGATACCGCATGCTGTGTTCCCTTTCAGGACCACTTCGGGGCTGTGTTCACCAACAAATGAATCGTCAGTTGTCATGCGGACAGTCCCGGCTCCGCCGATCACCTTCCACGGCGACCCTGCAAGCGTCTGGAAATCGCCACCTTTGAAATACCCGTCATCGGTCTCCGTTTTCCAGGGATGGAACTCATCGGTGATCGGAAAATAGAATTTGCGATCTTCGAGCATCTCGGCCCAGATCCCACCGTAGATACAGCGTCCGAGATGTTCGATGAACTGTCCGTAGATGTACTTGGAGATCGGCTCCTGGGTGTCTCTTGCCTGAATAGTGATTTTCATCGCATTCTCTTGTTTCGATTCGGAAGATTCAGGTGTTTGCGGTAGTGCGGCAAAAACAACAAATACCGCAGTAAAAAGAGCCAACTTCGTTTTTGAGAGGATCATTGTCCTGCCTCCGGATATTGGTAAACGAGATAAATCTGCGTGAATACAAAGCAGCGGTCAATCCCTCCGCATTTCTTTCGACGGAATCAACTGTGATCGAGATATGCGTTCCTGATCCGGTCAATCTGACCGCTGCCTTCTGTTTTTTCGGGATACTTGCCATAGCGCTTGTAGTAGCATCGAAGTCCCAGCTCCAGTGGGATCGACTCCATAAACAGCCGGGCATACTGATTGTAGAACTCCGGCAGCGGGAGTTTCGTCGGGAGAACCGCATGCATCACATCATATAGATCCGGGTCATGGCTCGTGATGTCGGCTTTCCGGTCCTCATAGAGTGGGCTCCCGGGGAGTGGAGTCAAAACCGTGAAGGAGGCATATTCGAGCCCCGAGCCCCGAACATAATCGATCATCGTTTCGAAATCCTCGTAGTCATAGTCCGTGTCTACCAGAAACTGCGCATAAACGAGAATGTCCAGATCTTGTAAGATTTCGATCGCACGGGCCTGTTGTTCTACAGTGATTCGCTTCTTCATCTTATCCAGTTCATCATCGCTGATTCCCTCGAATCCAACGTAAACAGTGGAGAGTCCAATATTTCTCCACTTCTCGACGAGGTCCGGGTGGTCGACAATCGTATCGATGCGGGTATAGCACTGGAGGTCTTTCCGGATTCCCGCTTCGCGGATCATATCCGCCAATCGATGCGCTCTTTTGGTATCCAAAAGCGCTTCGTCATCCGCCAAATAGACGTTCGGTTCCTTGATGCTCGCCAGTTCTTCTACAACCGGTTCAAGAGACCGCCGCAAATACTTTCCGTCATATGTTCCCCAGATCGAGCAGAAGGTACAGCGGAACGGGCATCCGGCGGAGGTTCGTAGAACAGCGGCCGGTTTGAACCACTCATTGAAATATCTGTTCCGGTAGGGAGCCGATAGAGTTCGATCCGGTAGAGGCAGTGTATCGAGTGGAGGATGCGATCTCTTTTCGGTGAATCGCATTGGATCGCCGGGAAAAGCAAGACCAGGGATATTGTCGAGAGATTGACCTCTTTCCAACTCTCGTGCAACTTGGCGCATTGTTTCCGTTCCTTCACCGATCACGACAAGATCGAATTGAGGTATGTTGAACTCCGACGGTAGAACGGTCGCGTGATGTCCTCCAACCACAACGAAAACATTAGGAGACCACTCTTTGATTTCCATTGCATACTGTTTGACAGTGGTCACTTGGGATGAAACCGCCGTGAAACCGACAATGTCCGGTCGGAATTGTTCCAGCGATGGACATAGGTCTTTGTCGAACCGAGTGTCATGAATCATCACTTCATGCCCGTCCATCTCAAGCCCCGCACCAACATACTCGAGGCCTATGGGTTCGTTTACATAAAACTCATCCGCCAGACTTTTGCGGCTATATGGCTGCACCAAAAGAGCTCTCATGCGATTCGCATTCCGTCCTTTTTACATTCTTTTGGAAAATCATCGGCTCACGTTAGGATCCCCGCCTCCTAACTTCAGCCTGAAATCATCTGTGCCACCATTCATCTGCATAATCGGTTTTGGCGTTTCCAGGCACAAAAGTAGTAATATTACCGTCACTGAATAGACCGTTCGTCATGTTATATACGCCGGACCCCGGTCCGGGGCCTGCACTGACATTCCAACCGGCATACGTTCGATACCGTTCGATATATCCTGCAGCCCGACCGGGTTCAAAACTCATAATCGGTTCCCAATGGATTGTGAGTTTCGCATACGGAGCTATTTGTTTGGCGGACTCGGGAGTCTTCTCTTGAAACGGATCGATGGGCCAGAAATTCATGTAGGCGACAGGGGTGGTAAGAGGGACATGCTGCCAGGGACTGTGAGCGTGTCGGTGGTAGGTGTTGTGGTCCATCCGGTACATGCTTTCAGCGGTCGCGAGCGCACGATGATCCGCTAAAACACGCGAGACTTTCGCCTTGATCTGCGCCTGCATCAGGTTCGGCACAGCGATAGCCGCAAGAATGCCGATAATGGCCACGACAATCAACAGCTCGATTAACGTGAACGCAGAGTTTCGGTACGGGTTCATTTCTCGCGAATTCCGCAGGGGCAACCGCAGAAGGTTGCCCCCACGGGTTTCCTATCCTCACGTCTGTTGTTTTTTCGTGTAGGGCAAAAGACCGCCGGCTTTAATTAACTCCGCCTCACGTTTTGTCAGATCGAGACGAACATTGAATGTCTTGCCTTTTGTCTTGTTTTCAACGGGCAAGACAACCCCGCCCGGAACGATTTTCGGTTGCAAATCCGAGATCTTGAGCGCGTCCCCCTGGTCAACGTTATCGTATTCGTCCGGATTCTCGAATGTAAGCGGCAACATGCCGAAATTGATCAGATTCGCGCGATGGATTCGTGCGAGGCTCTTCACAATGACCGCTTGAAGCCCCAAGTACATGGGGGCAATCGCGGCATGTTCCCGGGAAGACCCCTGACCGTAATTCTCCGCTCCGATAATAAAACACTTTCCGGCCTTCATCGCACGGTCATAAAAGCCTTCGTCATAACGGCAATAAACAAATTTGGAAATCTCGGGAATATTCGAACGATACGGCAACACCTGCGCACCTGCGGGCATGATATCGTCGGTGGTGATATTATCGCCCGTCTTGAGAACCACTTCCGCCTCGATTTCGTTCGGTAACGGTTCTTTCACCGGAACCGACTTGATATTCGGCCCGCGAATTACTTCCGCTTTCTCTGCTTCCTCCGGTGGGAGAGGCGGCATCAGCATGTTGTCATTGAGGGGGAAACTTGACGGTTGCGGAGGCATTTCAAACGTAATCTCCGTATCCCGAGGATCGACGATTTCACCTTTGATTGCGATTACAGCACAAGCGAACGGATTGCAGAGATACACGTTGGCGGATTTCGTACCGCTGCGACCAGGGAAATTGCGGTTGTATGAGCGAATGGAAATGGAATCGGAAGCAGGCGCGTTGCCCATTCCGATGCACGGCCCACAGCCGGACTCGAGCATTCGTGCGCCCGCCGCAATCATGGCCGCAGTATCCCCGTTACGTGCGAGCATTTCATAAACCTGCTTCGAACCGGGGTTGATTCCGAGACTTATATGGGGCGCAACGCTGCGACCTTCCAGAATCCTTGCCACCGACTGCATGGCCGGATAAGACGAGTTTGTGCAGCTGCCAATGCAAACTTGGGACGGTCGATAACCGGCCACCTCACGGATTGGGACTACAGCATCCGGGCTGTGCGGTTGGGCGATCAATACATCGAGTTTGCTGAGATCAATATCGACCACTTCGTCGTATTCGGCATCTGGATCCGGAAGAAGTTCCGTCCACACATCCTCCCTGCCCTGCGCTTTCAAATACTCGCGGGTGTTGTCGTCACTCGGGAAAACCGATGTGGTCGCTCCCAGTTCGGCGCCCATGTTTGTGATCGTGGACCGCTCGGTAACAGTCAGCGAAGCGGCTCCCGGTCCACCGTATTCCATGATTTTGCCGACACCGCCTTTTACGGACAGCCGCCGCAACACTTCGAGGATAACATCCATTGCGGCGACCCAGGGTTTATCGAGCTGACCCGTCAAGTTGATCTTGACGACTTTGGGAACGGTAATCTCAAACGTGCTTCCCGCGAGAACCGTCGCGGCATCCAAGCCACCGACACCAATCGCAATCGCGCCCATTCCTCCGGCCGTCGGGGTATGACTGTCCGTTCCGATTTGAACCGCGCCGGGTTTCGCAAATCGTTCGAGATGGACCTGATGGCAAATGCCGTTCCCCGGCTTCGAGAAGTACGCCCCATATTTGGCGGCTGACGTTTGTAGATAGATGTGATCGTCGGGATTCTTGAAATCCTGCTGAAGCATATTGTGGTCAACATAGGATACAGCCGTTGGCACCTTAATGCGCGGAACACCGATTGCCTCGAACTCCAAGTAGGCCATGGTCCCCGTCGCATCCTGTGTCAGGACCTGATCCACATTCAACTGGATCTGTTCACCGGTCTTCAGGCTGCTGCCGGCTTGATGCGCTTCGAAAATTTTCTGCACGAGATTCTTGCCCATGAGGTTACCTCTCCTCTATGAAAGTCTATGACCTTGTATCGGTCCAATTGTCGCTTTTCGTCTCAGTATAGGGAGCCGTTACCGTTCAGTCTAGAAGCCGGGTATCAGGGAATATGCCACCTGTCCCAGTATGGCGAATTCACGCGCAGGCCGAGGTTCAGCATCAGGGTCACTCCGAGTCGTTCCGCCTTTGCAAAGGTCTCCCATTTCTCCAGCCAGAGTGAAGAATCCAGTATCAGCCTGCCGTCACTGACAGGGATCGAGGCCAGAATCGGCACCGATGTGAGAGAGACCTCCTCGGGAATGTTCAATGTACCTCGGAAGAGCTGAACCGAAACCCGTGGCTCGGTGGTCGATTGTTTGTGGACCCAGCGCAGATCGGAGTTCGAAATTCCATCCAGAAGAGGGTCGTTTGTTCGTTTGATTACATGATCGCCGTCCGTCGCGGAAACGGTTACATCAGCCACTTGCTGAAGCAGCGGCGCGGTATCCGGGTCGATGCCCGTGACAAAAGCGGTACCGCCTTTATGCAGAAAAGACTTTAGAGAACGCGAGGAAACAGTGGGGTGAGAATGGAAATCGATCAGCAAAACATCCAGGTCATCGACAGTATCTCTTCTCACGTGACGGATCTCCCTGACAGTCTTGAGACCCTGCTGTCTCAAAAAGCGTGTGAGGCGGTCCGTTGCGCCAACAACGACACCGGCTCGGGCCGGTTTATCGGCGGACGGACGCAGGAGACGGTACAGCAGCAGCCGAGCAAGAGGCTCAGTATCGAATTTCCGGATCAGATCCATCTGACACAAACGGATACATCCCCTCCCATACGGCATCTCCAGCAATGTCGCTTGATCCAAGCGCCGCCCCATATCGACGAGCGTTCGATAACCTCGGCTCGGTTTCCAAAACCCGTGCCGCGAGACAACATGATCGTCGTTCCAATACCGAAGCTGCTCAGAACGAATAAAAGGAAACAATGAATGATAAGGGGCACGAATATGGTTCCTGGAATCGATACGATCGTCCGGATAAGGCGGGATTGGTTTGTGAAGGCTCTCAGTCGAAAGCAACACCTTCTCCGGAGCCCAGAGTGCGGGGACATGTTGTTGCAGTGCCAATACCCTGCCACCCCTGTGTGCGAACTCGGCGACCGATTCTTGCCACGCGCCAGTGGGCACCGTGATGGTGTGAGGAGCAATTACAAGCGTGGATGTTCTCAGATCGTTCACGTTGTATAGATCTTCGATCCGCGAAGTTTGGACCCCCATTCCTGCCAGGATTGTTTTGACTCTCTCGTCTTCCTCGTAAACAGCCGCCGACGGTACCGGTGGATCGAAGTCGGTAACGAAGTCCTTCGGAAAAACAGACCAGGTGGATCTCTCCCGGTCGACGATCTCATCGCCGGCCAGCAATCGAAACTCCGCTGTGAGATGACGAGGACGTTCTACATCCGGAAGAGGAACATCCAGATTCCAGTAGGCCGCTTCCGCAGGCGGTAGATTTGTGTTCATTGAAGAAGACCATATCTTCTTCTCTCTATCCGAAAGAACGAATTCAGCGGAAAACTGCTGTGCCTCGAGGGTATCGTTGAAGATCGCTACATTTCGTGCCGTAGAAGTGCCTCCAAAGAACCTCGAAGTACGCTCGCGAACAAAGATCTTCAGTGGTTCGAAAGTTTCAGAATGCGAACGAGAATATGCATTGGGAATCGAGCCTGTTTCGAACAGAGTCCACGGTCCGATCCCGCCGATCCGGCACCATCGATACGCACCGACATATTGTTCCAGCAACTCGCCGTGATAGCGGAGACGAGGAGAATTTGAGCCGGACCAGAATCCGGCATAAACATCCTCTCCGGCATAACCCGCCAGGACGTCCATCAGACCGTGCCACAGAGATGAGAACTCTCCGAACACTATCGGACGTTTCAGAAAACCTTCGCCGGTATCCGGGCGAGAACCGAATTCTGCAAGACGTTCCGGCCAGAACGCATCATTGGGCAAATACGAAGCGGGATATTCTTCAACATAGTGCCAATTTGTGATCTCCAGCCGACCCGCGAGGTCGCCGTCACCGTGTGCCATCATCGGCCTGGAATCGTCCAACGCCCTGACATGCGACGCAATCTCACCGAGCCGCTCGAAACAGATCCCCAGGGGATCGCTCCATGCCATCTCGTTGCTGATACTCCACAGGACGATACTGGGATGATTGCGGTCACGCTTGATCAGCCCGGCGACGTGTTTCTCGGCGGCCTGCCAAAACTCCTCGGTTTCTATACGGAAATGGCCGTGCGAGCCGTATACGGCGGACTCGTCGATCAGCATCATGCCCATCTCATCCGCGATGTCATACCACTCTACGGGGCGTGGCCGTGCGTGAAGACGCAGGATGTTGACATTTGCTTCTTTCGCGACTCGATAGACCTCCCTCGGATCGCTCCATTCATCCGGGCGCCAGTGGAGCCCGGACAAAAACAGGTTCATCGGCACACCGTTCAACGCAAAGCGCGTTCCCGCAACGTTGAATTCACGAAACCCGAAACGCGTTATGACCCGATCGATCTCGTTTCCTTTTTCATCAAGCAGCGCGGTTTCTGCGTTAATCAAATGGGGGGAATGCGGCCACCAGAGCTTCGGTTCATCCCACGGCGCATTCATCACAATCAGTGCTGAACCACCCGATCCGACGAGCACCGAAGAAACAAGTTCGGGAGCATTTTGTTCCTCAGGGAACCGAGTCTGAATCCAGCCTTTTGTGGTTGCGCCCCCATTATCGACAGCGATTTCCACGCGAACCGACCCGTTCTCAACCGACGGGACAATGAATACATCTTCGATATATGCAATCGGTCGATAATGAAGCGACACATCGCCAACGATCCCTCTTTCATGTTCCAGCGATTTCAGGGGCGCCAGAACCCCGTCGGGCGTCATTACGCAGGTTTCGTCATGGACGCGAAGATCCAGTTCATTGGCCGCATCTCGCAAAACGAAATCAGTGATTTCCACTTCAAACGGCAGGTATCCATCACGGTGATAACCGACCTCTCGATTATTCAGAAAGAGTCTCGCTTCGTAGTTGACCTGATCGAATTTGAGAAAAACGCGGCCGGGCCAATTCGAGCGATCGAGTCTGAATCCGCGTTTGTACCACGCCACCGGATGCGGCGAATCCCATGAAGCCGGGACCGTGGCCTCACGCCAATCCGTTTCGCTATCGACAGCGAGCGGATCGGTAGCGGAGGAGACAAGGAAAGCCCACGTGCCGTTCAGGTTTTGGGAGAATCGTGTCTCGCCAAAAACGCCACGACCCGGCGGTCCAAGAGACAAAACGACGTGGAGCGAAATAATCAGGATGTATCGCATGGGGAGAATGTGTCATAATAGACAAGTTCGTCAAAGGGGAAATGACCCGTTGAAGACCGAATGATAGTCTTTTCCAATTAATGGTATGAATGGGAAAAGACCATATTGAATTTGGAGTGAGCGCGCTTGTCGCGGGAGGGCGAATCTCCCGATGAGCCGTCCTTTCCTTTAACGAGGGTTGATGATATGGAAGACGTCCCGAGACTCAACAGAAATATCGTGAAGGTTACTTCATTCAACGATATCGAAGAAGAAAAGAGATATTGGCTGTCGAAAACGCCAAGTGAGCGACTTCAAGCTGTCGAGATTAACCGAAGGATGGTTTATGGCACAGATCGAGCTACATCCAGACTTCAAAGAGTCGTTGAGATTGTTCAACTCTCAGATCGTTGACTAAATGCTCTATTTCAAGTCAATCTCAATTGACTCAGCCGCTTTCTCTCCGATTTGAATAGTCTGTTTCTCGCTGATTCCAATCGAATACCTCGACGCCCAAATCTCGTACGTTCCCGGCTGGAGATTGGAGAATGAAAAGCGGCCGTCCTCATCGGTCCGTGTAGATCGTGCGGGACCGGCCCCCAAAGCGGCCTGAGTTTTCGACGTATGCTTGAACGGGAAACCGATCTGAACATGGGCACCACTCACAGGAACACTGTGCTTATCGAAAACCTGTCCCGGTAATGATACACCTTCGAGCGATATTTTGATGAATTCGCTCTTCCCCGTGTCGACTGTTATTTGCCGCATACGGAAAACCGAATCTCGGTTGTCCTCACGCAATAACAAATAATACTCTCCGTCCGGCACATCGGTGAATTTGAAACGGCCCAATAAATTCGTTTTCGTTTCAAGATAATAATAGGGATCGGTTCCGGTTTTTGAAACCAATTTGATCGGTTTGGCCACAAGCGGTTTGCCTTTCGTCAATAGCACTCCAGAGACAATCCCTTCTCCCTTTGGCTCGGTATAAACGATTTTCCTGTTGGTATCTTCCGGGTACCACTCGTAAAGCGTTTGGGGCGATTCGCCGACGGCGATCACGATTGGTGTACCCGGCTGACGGGATTTGATGCCCGTAGTGTACCGCCCTTCGCTGTCTGTCTTACGATCTTTGCTGACATTCTCCGGTGTCCAATAAATATCGAATTTCTTTTCGGGCCACGGCAAACCTTCGGGTTTTCTAATATCGAGGGTTACGCTTTTCGGCCTTCCCATTTCTTCAGGACCTTGGAGTGCTAGCGTTCCGATGTCTGTATGCATTCCCTGAGTAGCACAGACACTGGTTGCGCTCGCCATCTTGTCAGAACCTGCCTGAAGGTATATATCAAAAACCCCGGTCGGCACTCTTCGAATCGTAAATCGACCGTCTTTTTCCGATTCAAATTCCATTCCGCCATTCAACGGGTAAAGCCACAAGTTATGGAACAGATGCGCTTTCACATCCGCCGTTCTTCGGTTTAGAAACATCGGCGTCATCTGCAAATTTTTCGGAAGATCGGGCGAATAAACCCGACCGGAAATGATTCCTTCCTTTTCGAGCCGAACTGTGACTTCTTTGACTTGTTCCGGCTGCAGGTCAAACGGACCAATAGCACGCGCGGCATAGCCGGCGGCGCTGATTATGAATTCCAGTTTGTCGGGAGGCAAATTCTCAAGAACAAACCTCCCGTCTGCATCCGAGAAGTCGATCCCTCGATACGTGAGATCCGAAAGGCTCTCATCGGAGATCCGAGAGACGATGTCTACCATGTTCCCAAACAGCGAGATTTTGAAATTCTTGATCGGTTGCTTTGTCTCTGCGTCAACGACTCTCCCTTTCAAAACCGGCCTGACTTTGAACGGCTCCTCGAAACGCACTTCGAGATCGGTCCGCCCGGGCATAAGATCCTGGATCTCGACTTCCTGATCAACCATCCCGCGCTGCGCATCTCTCTTGGCTGTCAGCTTGTATTTGGCGCTTTCCAGCTGTTTGAACGAAAATCTCCCGTCGGTGGCGGTCCGAATCTCCGGAACATAGAAGGAGGCAGGAGGCTGCTTCTGTGTCCTCATTTCCAGCGGGTCCGGTTTCTCTTCTTTCGTTAGGCGAAGAGCTACACCTACAAGCGTCTGCCCTGTCGGCCCAAGTACGACACCCGCTATCGGCGGAATCGAGTCAAGTTCGATTGTGACTTCGGTTGTTTCTCCTTCTTTGACTTCAACGTCCGGTGCTTGCCCGGGCTGATAGCCATCGGTTGCGGCTTTGACAGTGTACGTGCCGGCATACAGCGGGTGCGATTCAAATCGGCCATCCTTGTCGGATGTGGGTGGTGTGTGCCCAGAAGACCCCATTCCGAGCATGCCCATCATACCCATGCCGTATCCCATGCCCATGCCGTACATCCCCATACCTTCCTGTTGTTTCTGGAAGCTGACATTCGCGCCGGGAATCGGTTCGCCTGCTTTGTCCTTAATAAACCCCTGAACGGTTCCGCCGGCCTTCAGCGTGATATCTTTGGTGATCGGTCCGGCATTTTGGGGGATCGGAATCGGACCAACCATCGTCTCTAGATAACCCGTGGCGTCAGCGATGAGTCGTACACCTTTTTCACCGGTCTTCTCCTTTGTCGTCGGTAATCCTGTAATTTTGTAAGCGCCGGTGGAATCGGTTCGGTCGAGAGGGAACGGTGAATTCCAGCCAAGAACGGCGTTTGGGACGGGATTCCCGTCGGGACTGAGTACTTTACCCTGGATCGTACCCGTCGAATTGAGTCTCAGAACCACATCGTCTACAGAGCGGTTGGATGAAAGGTCTACAAGTTCCACGCAGTCGTAGTTCTTCTCCTGTCCTTTCATGGCGGAGATCTGCATGAACGTATGGTCCAACGGCGAGAAATATCCATCGGCCTGGGCTCCCACAACGTGCTCACGAGCGGACAGGCCTGTAAATTCGAACTCACCGTTTTCGTCTGTCCGTGTTGTGTGTATCCCCTCATCCGATTGGCGGTACCTGGCATCCGCAATCCCGCAAGTGACATCCGCATCCGGAATCGGCTTATCGCTGTCACCTTCCACCACTCTGCCCGTGAGTGTACGGGCTTTCGCAAGGAAGAGCGTCACATCGTCTTCTCTCGACTCGTCTTTCAGCATCACCGCTTGCACGGCTTGTGTGAGGAGGTCGATGTTTTCGTCTTCCAGATAACCTCCCGATTCACCGGTTTCGCTGGCACCGACAAATCCCGAGCGCTCGGCTATGACATAATAGGGCAGCGCCGGAAGTTTGTTGAACTCGAAAACTCCGTCCGGTCCCGTCTGCATTTCTCCCCAATCGGTTTTGCTTGATTGACGCGGATGCGAGCGGAGTCTCACATCCGCTCCCCAAATCGGCATCTTGCTGTCCAGATCGAGCACCCGACCCGCGATGCTTCCGGCACCTTCAGTCGGATCGGAGATTTCCACCCCCGCCGCCGCAAGATCGAACTTGGAGAGGTCTATCGGGCCTGTAGAGACATTCTCAATCTCCCCCGTATACACCAAATCCCCGTTGACGTAACTCTTGGCTTTGTCGGCGAGCCATACTTGACCGTCAACCAGCTGAAAATCGAACTCCATGCGTCGATTCTGATTCATCTGCTCTGCTTCCCAGACGACCTTTTTGGGAGCAGGCCCAGCCGATGTCTCGTAAAACCCCTCGGGAAATTGCCAGACGGAATTCACCTCATTCTCCGTAAATTCCCGTCGCTCCGGCGGGGCAAGCCCCTCTTCGCGTACCAGCAAGTAACTCTCCGGGTCCACGTACCACCGGACGCCTTCGACCGTGGTCCGGATCGTCCCCTCCACATCGATACCGGCGCCGCTGTTTCCACCGAATTCGGGGGCCTCGATCAGAAGCACATCGCGACCGTCCAAAGACCGCCGTCCGACGACGTGAAGCGAGGGAGGTGGAGAATCGCCTTGAGCCGCCTGTTGAATCAGAGGTTCCAACGAAAACCCCATGCGGTATCCCTCGGGGATTTCCTGGTTGAAATCGTGATGAGGGCGCTCACGGATCAACGCACGTATACCGTCCGCGTAGATGACGTCGTATCCCATCTGGGCGACATTCTGCTCGATCCGCGCTTTGTCATCCCCTTGCAGCCAAACTTCACTCGTTCGGTCTTCCTGCCCGGCCTGCCCCGAGCGGTGTTGATAGGAAAGATCGTGGGGTGGAGGACTGAGCCAAGCTTTGTTCGCCTCGATGATCTTCTGCCAGACCGCTTCTTCCTCAGTCTGTGCTGAAACTTGAATCTGTGTTTGATCGGTTGCGAGAATGGTAAAAACAAGAAGCGCAATCAATCGGGACAACAATCCCCTTCGCATCGCTCTCCTCCGTCGGTGAGGATAGGCTCTCTCTATAAGTATACCTTCCAGGCGGTAATCTATTCGCCGGGTTGCGATTGATTCCGCTCAATCTCGATAATCATGCTTGAATCGTTTTCATACGTCCGTTTAGAATAGTCCTATTCTCTTCAAGTAATCCTTTGCAGAATCCAGAAATCGTCCTGCCTGTTCCAACGATTCACTTGCCTCTTCCAAATCGATTTCATCAATTCGGCGATAATCATCATCGAGTCGTTTTTCGAAGAGAGTATGCAACACCTCGGACAGTTCTTTAGGCAGCAAACCGCTCTTTATGAATTCCTTGTCAAAGAGACTGAGAGCACCGGCATGTTTGCGCGGAATCTTCCCCTTGGTCTGCAACAGCGCTAAAACACAGTAAAACACGGCGAAATATGATCTGTTAACAGCGGTGCGAGCACCTCTATCCAGTGACAATAAGCACCTAGCGTCCTCAAGACTCTCTTCCGCATGCCGGATTCGAGAGGAGACCAAAGCCCTGAGCTCGTCGTTCATATTCGCAGACCTTCCTCTTCCACGGCACGCATAAACAGAGAGGATCTCTGCGGAGTCTCCTCCGCTTCGCGACGGGACATGGCCACGGTCTGGATAACCACTCCTACGTCGTATCCGATCTCCCAGGCACAACGGCTTATGGTCCTCCGTATCTCGCGATTCAGCTCATGTGTGATTACAAGTACATCGAAATCCGACTCGGGATCGGCGTCGCCGCGTGCACGCGACCCAAATAAAATAACATCATAAACGGGCACAGAGCGTTCCAAAAGCAAACGTTTGAATTCTCGTAGGATCTGCTCTTCAGCTTGATTCATTTGATCGCTCTTTGTTATCGAATGACAAAACCGACTCGGGAACCGCCCGGAAGTCGTCCTGTGCTCTCTGTAGAGACTGTCCATCGGATTCGCCCGGATAGATCTTCACACCTTCCCGGCGAGCGATCTCGATAATCGCGCTCGAATCATCCTCATACCATTGCCGCTCGCCGCAGGGAATCGGTTCGATGCGGGTGTCAGTTCGCGCCGCCACACGCCAGAGCGTATCGACATCACCCCTCTCGCGCGTTACGTCGAAGCGCGGTGCGACAACAATAAGATCGATATCACTCCATTTATGGGGAAAACCAGTCACGTAAGAGCCGTACAGAACGCCAAAACTGACGTCGATACCCCGACTGGGCAGCGTCGATAAATAGTCACGTACAGATGTCATAACCTCTTCACTAACCATTCTAGCGCTCCTTTGGTACGCCGCATGTACACGTCTGCCTCTTTTTGTGTTGGGACTATGTGCGACTGGTCGGGATAACGACCTATCAAATTGAAATCATTCATGTCCGATAGAACATCGTAGACTTCGTCTGTTGTCTCCAACGCGGCCTTTTCTGCAAGTGTGGGAAGATTATGTATCTTCGGCGCCAGATCTTGTGTGTGCTTACAAACGTGCGCCTTGAGCGCCTTTTCAAGAGCCAGATGGGCGAAGAACAGTCCTTGAGGGATCTTGCCTCGATTGACAAGAACCTGAGCGACTTCCCAGTCATCTTCGGCTCCGTCTCGCCAATAGGCTATCTGTTTGTCGATATCGATCATGATTCGCTGCCGTTCGCCGGAACCCCTTGTGTTCCCGATCGGGTTATCAACAGGTATCATACTGTGAATCTGGCTCTCGCACTATACTATAACATCGGAGGACGCGTACGAGCCGCTCAATCTGCCTAGAAGAGGATCATCGTGTCAGAAGAAACCACTGTCGGTCGAATTGTGAAAATCCTGGACGATCAGCGCCTTGTCGCAAACAAAGGTTTTGCGGATGGTTGGTCAAAAGGCGATCTCATGGTTGTCTATGAGGAGGGCGAAGAAGTCACCGATCCCGAAACCAACGAATCGCTGGGGCGACTCGAACTGGTGAAAGCCGAAGTGGAAGCCATCCACGTCCAGGAGAAAATGACACTTCTGATGGCACGCGAAACCGAGGCGGCGGATCAACCGTACACCGTGCTTTCCGCGGTTCTTTCGCAGACACCATCCGGAACCATGCCGGGCAGAGAAGCCAAAGAACGCAGCCGGTTCCTGATCCGACGCGACCAGGTTTCCGGAACACCGGGTTCGACTCCGATCACAGTCGGCGACCTGGTCAGGAAGATCTAAACCAGGCTCACGCGTCTTCCAAAGCGTCGATTTCCTGCATCACCGCGCCAATCAGCGGTTCGATCGTCTTCGCGCTGAAATCGAACTCAATCCCCGACGCGGCGAACAACTCCGGAAGCGGCCTCGAACCTCCGAGCGATAGGCCGTTCTTATATTCTTGTATGGTCTGTGCCAGATTCTCCCGACTGTGAAGCCAGATTTGCAGAGAGCCGATCTGCGCGATCGCATACTCGATGTAGTAGAACGGAACTTCATATAGGTGAAGCTGACGCTGCCACTGGCTTTCGAGAAACCGCTCAAATCCCTCGTAGTCTTCGATGCCACCGAACCGTTTACGAAGATCCAACCAGGTCTTTGTTCTCTCTGCGTGGGAGTGGTCGGGACGTGTATACAGCCAATGCTGAAAAGCGTCGATTGTAGCAACCCAGGGCAGAATATCGATGATGCCTTCCAGTTGGTCGCGGTACGCCCGCCTCGTCTCCTTTTCGTCATAAAAAACGCCGAGTTCCGGCTGCGACAACAGTTCCATGCTCATCGAAGCCACTTCAGAAAACTCCATCGGCGCATGCCGATATTGACCGAGGGGTTCTTCTCTGCATGCAAACGTGTGGAATGCGTGTCCCGACTCATGAAGTAATGTCTCGACGTCCCGGTGCCGTCCGACTGCGTTCATGAAAATAAACGGGAGACGATGCTCCGGGAATTGACTCATATAGCCGCCGGGGGCTTTCCCTTTCCGGCTGTCTAGATCCAGAAGCCCCAGTTCAACCATTCTCTGAAACTGACCGCTCAATTCACCGTCGAGTTTTTTGAAAATCGTCCGACACCCCTCGCATAGCTGCTCGGGATTTTCGAAAGGACGAAGCGGCGGTTGGTTCTTCGGATCCACAGCCAGATCCCACGGACGCAATTCGTCCAGTCCGAGTTCACGCTTACGTTTCTCGTCCAATTCTCTCTTCGCGGGCACTACGATTCTCTCGACGGCGTCATGAAAAACCTCGCAGTCCTGCGGACTGTAATCGTATCGTTCCATCGCTCGGAACATATAATCGCGATAATTGGGAAAGTTTGCATTCATCGCGATCTGATGCCGGATTTTGATCATCTCATCGAAAATCTCGTCCAACGCCTCACGATCCTCAAGACGCCGCGAGCCGGAGGTGATCCAGGCCGATTCGCGTAACACACGGTCTTGTTCTTCGAGATATCGTGCCATCTGTTGGAGTGTCTGCTCTCGTCCGTCGAATTGAACGGTTTGTGCTCCACAGATCTTCTGATACCTCTGACGGAGTTTCTGATCTTCCGTTTGAAGCGGGACATTCTCCTCTCGAAAGATCTCAACCTGAGCGAGCGCGCTTCGGTCCAGTACTTCATAACGTTGCGAAGGCAAATCCGCTCGAAACTCGCATCCCACGTAGCGTTCACGGAGTTTGTGCCACCAGACTTTGCATTTCGGGGCCACAGTCTCAATGAATTCCAGGTATGCCTTCTCCAAATCGGGATTCTCGGTGTCGCATGTCATCGCAACGTATCGTTCGGTCTGCTCCTCATCGATACATGAATCGAGTTCCGACAGGTCCAGAATCCAGCGGGACAGTTCCTCAACGCTCTTAATCGACCGTTCCTCCAGCTCCCGGAAATAGGGCTCGATTATTTCCCATCGATTCAGTTCCACACCTGCCGACACAAATCGTCGAGGAAATTCAATCTCAATCCGGTTCCAATCGATCATTCTTATGCTCCAAATCCAGCTCGTATTTGCTTCCTTGTTCAAAAACGCTTCGGTTTCATGCTACAAATCTGCTTGTCGACGCCTAGTGTACCGGTCGTAAGAACCTCGAAGACTCTATGGCCCGCTGGACCATCGGGGACTGGGAATCCAGCGGAGTGTATTGTGATTCCAGCTGAGCTTCCACTTTTGTTGTCTTTTTGGTACTACTGTCTGGATTCAAAATCCTCACGGCACTTCTTTTTGCTAAGCACTTATGGGAATCAAGCACGAAATTCTCTCAGATACACTTGTCGTCCGGCCAACTGGATTAATCAATGTCCAGACATCCCCCGAGCTGCGGGAAGTCCTGCTCACACGTTACCCGGGAAAAGGGAACATTGTGATCAATCTCTCGCAGGTCACTTATATGGACAGCTCCGGTCTGGCCACTCTGGTGGAGGGATTGGGCATCGCCGGTCGCGGCGGCGGGAAGTTAGTTTTGTGTGAAATCCGCGAGAAGATGATCGAAGACCTTCTCGAAATCACCCACCTGACTGGTGCCTTTGCCGTCACCGACACCGAGGCCGTCGCGGTGAGTTGAGAGCCCCCCGGCTGCCGGTTCCGCGGGAACCAGATTCTCCGGAAGACTCTGCAACCAGGCGCGTAAAGCGTGAATAACCTCATCCAACGTTTCAAGTCGGTTCACAACCTGGCGTAACTCTTTCACAGTCGGATACCCCGTCAGATACCATCCCACCTGCTTCCGCATTTCCAAGACGCCTTTTCGCTCTCCTTTGTCTTCGACAACGGCACGCAGATGACGGATCAACACCTCGATTCGCGTTTTCAAACCTACTGACGGCGATACGTTCCCTGTATCGAGATAATGTCGGATCTGCTCAAAAACCCATGGATTGCCGTAGCTCCCCCGCCCCACCATCACGCCGTCGCAGCCGGTTTCCCTGAGCATCTTCGCAGCGGACGGCCCATCCACAACATCGCCGTTTCCAACCACAGGCACTCGCGAAGAAGCCTTCAGTTCACCGATCCAGGGCCAATGCGCCTGACCGGTAAATCCCATTACTCGCGTACGCGCGTGGAGAATCATTCCGTCAACTCCCTCTTCCTGCGCAATATGGGCCACCTCGAGGAAATTCAGTTCATCCAGACTCCAGCCCGCTCGCATTTTGACGGAGAACGGCCGAGCGGTGCTTCGTCGGATCGCGGCAATGATCTGTTGGAGTTTTTGGAGGTCGCGGGTCAGCGCGATGCCGGAACCATGGTTGACGACCTTCTTTGCCGGACATCCCAGGTTCAGATCGATACCGTCCGGTCCCAGATCATCGGCTTTTTTCGTGGCTTCTTCGAGCAAATCGGGATCTTTTCCGAACAGCTGAATCACGAGCCGGGGTTCAGCCCGGCAGCTCTCCAACATCGCCGTTGTTCCACGATTTCCGACCGCCAGACCGGTGGCACTGATCAGTTCTGAGAAGGTCAGCGGACAGCCTTCTTCCCGTGCGATTGTCCGGGTCGCGCGATCGGTCACCCCGGCAATCGGTGCAAGCATGATGCGACGGTAAATGTCTTTATCGATTCGACTCATGGCATCGCATCCAGGTCCCATGCGGCCCGCTTGCCGTTCCGGAAATGAAAAGTCCCCAGTCCGGCGATCATGGCCCCGTTGTCGGTACACAGCGCTATGGGAGGCACAATCAGTCTCCGGGTAGTCTCTTCTGCCTTGTTCTGCAGAGCGGTCCGAACGGCTGAATTCGCGGCGACTCCTCCGCTTAAGGTGATCGTCGATACTCCGTGCCGCTCTGCCGCCATAAATGTTTTCTCGACAAGCACATCGCAGACTGCGTCCTGAAACGAAGCCGCAATATGATTGATATCGTTCTGTGACAATGGTCGATGTGTCTCGATATACCGTGCCACTGCGGTTTTAAGGCCGCTGAATGAAAACGCCATTCGCGGTCCACTCAAGGGGCGAGGAAACGGGATCCGTTCTCCGCTCCACTCCCGCGCACACTTTTCGATCGCCGGTCCGCCCGGATACGGCAAGCCCAGAAGGTGCCCGACTTTGTCGAACGCTTCACCGGCCGCGTCGTCCAGCGTGGACGCAAGCCGAGTTATTCTCTCTGGATTCTCTACGAGATACACCGCACTGTGTCCACCCGATACAAGTAAAGCCACATGCGGGAACGGAATCTCTTCTTCTTTCAGGCCGAATAATGCGCTGTAGAGATGTGCGTGAAGGTGGTCGACGGCGATCAGCGGCAGGCCTTGGCCGAATGCAAAGCCCTTCGCCAGAGAGATCCCCACGAGAAGACATCCTACCAGGCCGGGCCCCTGGGTCACGGCTACAGCATCGAGATCGCTTGAATCGAGCTGCGCTTCCTGGAGTGCGTGACGGAGTAAGGGCAGAAGCGCATTGGCGTGCGCACGGCAAGCAACCTCCGGCACGACTCCACCGAACGGCTGATGAATCTCGATTTGTGAAGCGAGACAGCTCGAGAGTATCTCCCTACCGTTCCTGACCACCGCCACCCCGGTATCGTCGCAGGATGTATCAATACCGAGTACGTTTACGCTTTCCTTATTCACCTTGCTTGTTGGGCACCGTTTGCCAGGATCAAACCGGCTTTGGCGGCTTGATAGGCAGCCAGCAGCTCGGTGTCGTAGACTTCTTTGTCCCCGTCATCCTCTCCTTCGGTCCGGGCTCTTGCGGCGTCGACTTGCTCGAAAACCTCCTCCGGACTGGGAGCCTCTACACTATCACCCGAACTCTCGGTTTCGGCTTCCTCTTCGAGGGTCTCGGCTGCCTCCGATTTGGGATCCGAGTCGATCGTTCCCGGCGGAAGCACGCCGAGATTGCCCGAGTGCTGAATCTCATAGTGTTCTTCCGGCGTTACCGGCGCGAGAATATCGGGCATCAGGCCGCCTTCGTCGTCGATGGAACGGCCGTTCGGCGTAAAGTATTTCGCCGTTGTCAGCTTTAACATCGCCCCTTGTCCACCTTGGACGGCCAGAGGAATAAGCGTCTGTACCGACCCCTTACCGAACGTTCTTCCGTCGGGCTTGTTGTCGCGCAAGGAACCTCCCGAACCTATGATTACGGCACGGTGGTGGTCCTGCAAACACCCCGCGACGATTTCCGACGCACTCGCTGAGAATTCGTTTACCAAAACCACCGCAATAAAGTCACCCATCGGCGATCGTTTGGCGACGTACTCACGTGCCTGTTCTTCACGACCACGGTACGTCACTACCGTCTTGCCTTTCTCGACAAAGAGATCGCAGACATCGACTGCCACATCGAGCAGTCCGCCGTGGTTGTTGCGAAGGTCCAGAATGAGCGCCTTCATATTCTCTTGCTGCAACAGTTCACTGATTCGGTCTTCCAGCTCCCGGGCGGCGTCCTTCGTAAAATCCTGAAGCCGGATGTAGCCAACATCGCTATCAAGCATCTTCGCCGTGTCTTCGATGATTGCAGGCGCCGTGATGGTGTCCCGTTCTATTTCTTTTGTGATCAACTTGTCTTCACCGCGCCGAGCGATCCGCAGTTTCACCGCGGTGCCCTTTGGACCTTTCAGTTTTCGCACGGCTTCCGGCAGCGTGATGTTTTTCGTGCTCTCGCCGTCGATCTCTACGATCCGGTCGCCCGGCTTGAGCCCGACTCGCTCCGCCGGGGTCCCGTGAAGCGTCTGCACAACCGTCAACCAACCGCCCTCCAGGTTGATTTGAATTCCCAGGCCCTCAAACTGTCCTTGAGTCTGATCGTTGAATTCTTTTGCTTCATCCGGCGTAAAGTACGTGCTATACCGATCCAGACTCTCTACCATTCCGCGGATCGCATGTTCGATCAGTCGGTCCGGTTTTGTTTTCTCTTCATCATAATAGCTCTGCTCAATGGTCATCATCGCTTCGAGAAACAGATGGTTCTGCTTCATCTTCGTTTCGATGGTGTCCACGGCAAGCACTGTGGAATGCAAGCCAAAACCTAGAACAGCGACGATGACAAGAGCCAAAGTCCATAACACAACCAGATGGCGTTTACGTACAACTCCAGACATTCACTCGACTCCTTACCAGAGGATTCTATACAACAGTTCTCTATCGCTACCGGGCAAGCCACCCGGCTGGATTCAAGGCTTTATCGCCACGGCGGATTTCAAAATGATAAACCGGTTTGTCTTTACCGTTTCTTTTCCCTACTAATCCAACGGTTTCTCCCGCCTTGAACACATGTCCGGGCTTAGCGGACTTCGTTTCGACATTCCCATATATCGTAAGGTAACCGTCTCCGTGATCGACCGCTACAATAGAACCATATTGCTCGAGCATCCCAGCATAAAGTACGCGCCCGTCCGCAACCGCTTTGAGCGGAGTTCCTACATCCACAGCAACGTCAATACCTTTACTGTCAAGTTTGACCTTCAGGGTGGGGTGGGTAAAGGGGCCGTATTGGCGAACGAGAGTCCCGGGAGCCGGCCAGGGGAGATTACCTCTCAACTCGCCAAATGGGCGCCCCGCTTGAAACGGTGCCTGTTGCGGCGTGCTGGAAGCAGGAGCCTTTTGCGTTTTCTCTCGGATACGGGACAGCTTGTCTTCCAAATTCTGAAGGCTTTCTCGAAGGGATTTCAGCTCGCTTGCGATTTGTTGTTCGGCATGCTCGTTCTCTTCCGCCTGGGTCTGCGAGCTCGCCAGGCGTTCTTCGATGCGTTCACGCTGTATCTGGTCATTGACCATATAATGCTCGCGAATTCTCTTCTGATACGCCAGCTCTTTTTCGATTTTCTTTTCGAGTTCCTCCCGCTTGGGCTTCTCTTCAGTTTCTTGTCGATATAGATCCGCAACGACCTGGATGGCGATTTCCCGAAATCGTCCGTTTTGCTCGTGGGCGGATTCGCCAGCCAAACGACACGCCACTTCAATAAACGCGTCTCGTCGTTCTTTCTGCTCTAGAAGCGCGAGCAGGTCGGTTTCCATGCCTTTTACACGCTCTTCGGAGTTCTCCAGGTTGGCCAAGTACCGTTGGAATTGGACGTCGTACTGGTGGATCTTGCTGTTATGAAGCGAAGCCTGTTGTTCGTATTGTTGTCTCTGCTGTCGGATCCGATTGATTTCCGACTCTCTTTTCTCGATCTTCTTTTGCAGCTCCGTAGCCTGTACTTTTGGAGGCTCCGCTGAGAACACCAAAGAAGGAAAGGCGGTCGTCGCGATGCTTGCGCAAAAAAGCAACAAGCAAACCTGCTTCGCCCAGAATGAGAACCGATAATCGTATTTATTATTCACAGCGACTTCGCGATGCAATTCTTTTTGAATTCGATTTACCATTCTTCTCGATACGGTTTTCGATCTGACGTACGTCGAACACGTTGATACCCCCTCGGCAATAATAGGTTTATAGCCGCCAATCCCAGAATCCCACTGAATAGGAACACAGAAAACGGCGGACGTGGAACTTCTGCCGGTGTCACAAGAAATCCAATCCACGCTGCCACCAGAATAGCCCAGAGCATACCGATGGCTGCTGCAGCGAGTCGCGTTTTTTCAGGCGAAAGGTGATGCGGCCAACGGCCCACAAGCGTCATAAGTGTAATAAAAACAGCAACCAAAACAGAACCTCCCACGAGTGCAGTCACCCGGCTCACCCAACCTACCGTATTCGCATAGTGGCGGAGCGACGCAATAACTCCCCATTCCGAGTAGGGCGCTGGGATCTCCAAAACACCTGTGATCGATCCGACTCGATCGGCTATACTCCATAAGTTCAGGCTCGGCAGATACTTCGTGTCAAAATGGACCGTCGCTCTGGGCGGCACTCGCGTATGCCACAGGACCGCCCAGCCTTCGGGCTCTTCTTCGGGTCCCGGCCATGACGGAATATCCAGATGCCATGTCGCCGAACGAATCCCTGGCACGCCCGCGATATCCTCCATGATCCGATCGTATTCCTCGTCAAATGAGTCCTTCACGAGCAGAACAGGCAGGCTGAATCGTTCCAGCTCGGAGCGGGCCTGCATCATCACTTTCTGCTCGACACGGGTGCCGATACTCCATATGGTGATCAGCAACACACCGAGAGTCGTGCAGAGAAGACCCAATATCCACGCTTGTGATACCGAAAGTTGTTTCATAAGCTCAGTGGTCCCGGTATCCGATTCTATCCAACGATACAGTCATCCGAGAAGTCATGAGAGAACTTCTCGAACAGCGGTCCAGACTTCTTCGACTGAGATCTGCTCCATACAAATCAGGCTATTCTGTGCCGGGCAGGAGGTTTTCCAACACATACGACAGGGGGCTCCGGTTAGAATCACCTTGTGTCCGGGACCATACGGACCGTTTCGTTCCGGGTCGGTAGGTCCCCAGATCGAAACCGTCGGCACACCGACAGCAACTGCGATATGAAGAGGTCCCGTGTCATTCGTCACCACAAGTCGCGACATCCGTATAAGTTCAGTCATTTCAAGGAGATCAGTTGGCGGTGCCGCGCTAACGTTGGAAGATTGGCTGTTCTGCAGAACTCGATCACAGAGATCCTCTTCACCGGGCCCCCAAACGATGAAAACCGGCAGGGCCATGTCGCCAGCGATTCGGTCGGCGAGAGCGCCGAACCGCTCAGCGGGCCAGCGTTTTGTCTCCCATCCGGCCCCAGGGGATATCAGAACCGGCGGCCGGTCGGGGCTCGCTTCAGCCAGCCATTTTGAAACTTTCAGGCGGGCATGTTCGCAAACCGGTAGATCGAAACGGACCATCGTAGGCGCAACACCAAGCGGCCCTAGAAGGCTCATATTCAGGTCGACAACATGTTTGATCTCAGGCGTTTGTGGAACGGGTACGTTGTTGAGCCAGGGAGCCAATTCGCGCCCGACGGGGGCCGGGAAGCCGATTCGAGTGGTGGCCCCCGACAACCAGCCCCAAATGGCGCTTTTTGTCAGGCTTTGCACATCGATAACGGCTTCAAAACGTCGGGATCGCAGCCTGCTGAGTAACCTGTAGAGGGATCTCAAAGCCCCGGCGAAAGAGCTGCGCAGCTGCCTGCGCGGAAGTACGATCGGCTCATCCAACTCATCGAGATTGAACAGGAGCGGAGAAACAGTATCCTCTGCGAGCCAGCTGATGTGGGCCTCCGGATAGGCCGACCGCAAAGCATGAAGCAACGGCAACGCGTGGATCACGTCGCCGACATGTGAGAGCCGAATGATCAGGATACGGTCTATCGGTGTCTGTAAACTCAAATCCTGCCTCTTCCCGAAATGACTACCAAAAGAGTCTGAAGAATGATGTATAAATCGAAGAAAATGGACTGATTGTCAATGTAGTAGAGATCATGACTTAGGCGTACAGCCATGTCTTCAAGTCCCCGGCACCGAATCTGCTGATAGCCCGTGAGTCCGGGTTTTACACGCAGCCGCGCCCGTGTCGCCTCATCATACCGTTCGACTACCCAGAGCTGCTCCGGCCGGGGACCGACAAGACTCATCTCGCCGTGCAAGACATTCCAAAACTGAGGCAGTTCGTCCAGACTGAAGCGCCGTATCCATTTGCCGAACCTGGTAACCCTCGGATCGTTTTCCGGTTTGAAGACCGGTTCGAGAAGTGCATCCACGTCAATGATCTCGTCCAGTCTGCTTTCCGCTTCCTCGACCATCGACCTGAATTTGTAAATTGTAAACGGTCGACCGTTAAGACCCGCACGACGTTGTCTGAAGATGACCGGGCCTGGACTTGTCAAGCGGATACCGAGGGCGATCAACGCCATCAGCGGCGCTGTGACGATCAATACGAATGCGGCGATTAGAATGTCCATCGTCCGCTTGATCTCGTGCGAGAGCCGATCCCAAGAGCTTCGCTCCAGGGTAAACCAGTCGCCTTCGTCCACAACACGCCAGCGAGGATGCGAACGAATTTCCGAGTACAGTTCCGGGGCAAAATGAACCCTGACCGGTTCTTGCCGACATTGATCGATAATCTCTGTAGCCTGTTCTTTTTCTTCAGACCCGACATCAATGAACAAGTCTTGGATACGGTACTTATCCAGAAGTGAATAGAACGCGGAGCCCACCGAGGAATCGCGATGACGAATCGCCGATAAAGGAATTGTCCGTTCAACGCGGTACCCTCGTTCCGGATGACAGTCGAGAACGGTTTTGATGTGGTCGTTTTTTCCGTTTACCGTAATGACCAAAGCATTTGCAAGATCGAAACCGTGTATCCGGAGATGCGAGATCAGTTTGAGAACACCCCACCGAAAGACTGCGGAGAAGAGAACCAACGACACGCCGTTGAGTACCATGACCACACGGGAAAAAGAGAAGAAACGATACCAGAAAACCAACGAAAGAAAGGTCAGTGAGGCCAGGGCAGCAGCACGCAGACTCACAAAGCCTTGGCCGACAGGACTTGTGGGACGCCGCGTCTCGTAACCGCCGAAGAACCACAAACTCGCGAGGTACATAACCGAGAACACGGGGAGGGCAATAAGATAGTGTTCCTCCCGGGTCCAATTGTGTGTACTGAACCAGCCGGACCAGAAACGAATGAGGTACGATCCCAGAAAACAGATCGCAACAAGTAAGGCATCTGTCACCAATAAGATGCGTTCACTTATTCTTGTCATTTCGCGACCTATCCGTACGTGTTTTCATTATCGGCAACCGGAAGCGCAGTGTTCCACAGAGAAGTCCCGCCCCCAACGCGAGAGACCGTGCGAAGAGTAAAATCGGTACGAGCGGAACGAGAGCCGGCTCTCGACTCCGGCAAACGGTAAGCGTACCGCTCATACACACAAGGTCCAACAGCGCCGATCCGGCGAAGAACCATTTCGCGGCGGGCCACCAGAAAGCAGCGGCAAGAAGAACCGGAAGAAGATAGGTCAGCGGGATCTGGTAAACCAGGGTTGGCGGTGTATGGGTATCCCCGCGCACTCGGTCGGGATGACGAACGAGTAGGTACGACTTGTAATAGGCGATTCGGAATTTCTTCTTCGCGTAAGTACGGAGAGAGGTAGCATGATGATGAAACACCGTTGCAGTCGGAACAAAGCACATTCTGCAACCTTGCTCGGCCATACGGAATGAAAACTCCTGGTCTTCCACCGATGCGGTGGGAAACGATTCATCGAATCCTCCTAACGAGAGAAAAAGCTCCCGACGGAAGGCCGCGGAGTATGTATCGATGAAGTCGATGGAATCGAATGCTTTCATTCGCTCGTATTTCTCTTCATATTCGACCTGAACGAGGCGGGCCACCCATTCCCTTTGTCCCGTCTCATAAGCCCCTTTCGTTCCACAAACGGAGGGATCGTCGAAGGGCTTTGTCATGGCCTCCACCCAATCGGGCGTGGGCTCACAATCGGCATCCGTAAACAATAGGATCTCCGCCCGGGTTTTTGCCGCACCGAGATTCCGGGCGGCGGAGGGACCCTTATGCTCCTGTCGAAGGAGCTGAACCGTGACCGCCGACTCGGGATGGTTGTTTTCGAATTCGCGCACCCATTCCGAGACAGTCTGCGCGGTACCGTCCTCCGAACCGTCATCCACCACAATAACCTCTATAGAACGATTCGACTGTTGGCCGGTTACTTTATCGAGACATCGCGAGATAATGCCCGCGCCTCGGTAAACCGGTATTATGACAGCCACATCGGGCCTATTTTCCGACACCGACAGACTCCTTTGTCCCCATTGGATTTCCCAGTCTACCAGATGCCAAAGGAGGTTTCTCCGGTCAGGTTTGACTAAGGGTATCGGGATCTGAGATGATATCTCCTATCCCGGAAGCAACGAGGGCTCTATACCCCTATACCGGATCTCCTGCGGGTCGAGTTGCGATTATGAACGACAACTCCGTCAAAGAACATCTTTCCATACTTCAGGCGGAATCCGAACGACGCCGTAAGGCAAAAGAAGAAGGCGGCGATAGTGGAGCCTCCCAAAGCCCGTCCGACGAGCAACGAAAACCCCGTCATGGCTCGAAAGCCGTCCAGACGTTGAAAAGCAAGATCGACTCCGGCGATTATGTTCGCCTGATTCGTGACGGTCATGCAGACCGTGTTCACGACATGATCCGTGGGGCTACCCGCGAGATCGAAATCGGTCGAAAGACGGATCGCTATTCCGACGCAGCCCTTGAGATGACAAAGGAGTTTGAAGAACTCGCGAAGGAATTTCCACGCAAGAAGGAACTCCTCGCGCGGGTCGAAGAACGAATCGGACCGATGCGGAAACTGATGTCGGGCCAATACAGCGTGGAGGCGATTCAGGAAACGCTGGGGCACGACCGAGCAACGGCCGAGAAACTGATGCGGTTACTCGATGACACCTCCAATCTTCGCGATGAGCTCGTGGACACCGCCGCGCGCCTGATGGACCTATGGGATCGGATTGACGAACAAGCACGGCAAGACGACAAAGAAGAGGATCAGCTTCGCAAACTCATCAGCGAACATCTGGACCATTTTTCAGCCCAGACGCGCGTTCGCTTCGAGGTCAGCATCGAACGATCCCTTCGAAACGCTCGGTTGCAGCAACGGTTGGAGGTTTTACGGAAATTCGAGAAACAGCTCGGAGAAAACACACCCGAGGGTCGAGCGCGTCGGAAAGCGGAACTCCTTCCGCAGGGACAGGAATTGCTCCAACAGGGAGATTATTCGGGTGCGGTCAAAGTCCTCGAAGAGGCCCACCAATTGGATCGCGGTGACGAAGAACTCTTGCTCCTTCTCGCCGATGCGTACGAGGGGTGCGGTCAACTTGAATCCGCCATCAAAGTGTTGAGTCGATTTGTTCGGGAAGAGGACTCAGTCCCAGTACTTCTCGCTCTGGGTGGTTTTCTTGAAAAGGTGGAGCGATACCAAGACGCGCTGGATGTGTACCGTAGCGCTCTGGAGTTGAAGTCGGAAGACGTTGGAATGCACGTAAGATACAGCCGCTGCCTGATCCACGCGGGCCGTTGCGATGAAGCGTATGAGCGTCTGTCGGAACTTCACGCCACTCGTCCGGAGAATCCCGAAGTGGCGGTTGCGTTCGCAGAGGCATGCGACACGACGGACCGGCAGCTCAGGGCCAGAGAGACCTTACAAAATATGGCAGAGCGGCTCCCGGATAACGTGGAGGTCTGGGATTCTCTTGGAAGACATTTCTGGCAGGCAAGAGAACTCGACGAAGCCAAGAAAGCGTATCAGCGGGTCCTCCAAATCGATCCCCAGCGGTTCCTCGCATTGCTGCGCCTCGGGAATCTGGCGCGACAAGGAGGCGAGTTTTCTGAGGCTGTGTCTCACTACCGAAAAGCCATCGAGATCGACGACACCTCGGCTGAAGCCCATTTGGGATTGGGGATCGCGTTACGAGAAACAAGTGAGCTGAGCGACGCGCTCTCGAAGCTGGAACGTGCCGTCGAACTGGGTGCTGAAGGCGGGGAAATACACCATCATCTGGGGCTGGTCTATTTGAAATCGGGAGAAACTCAGAAAGCATCCGCTGCCATGCAAAAGGCGGTATCTCTCGGATACCAAGCCGCCTGATTGAGGGACTCTAGGGAGTGGTCGTGCTTGGCGTACTGCTGGTCGGTGTACTCGATGCGGGTACGAGGGCCTTTTGGAGTACAGTCCACGGCTCACGAAGCATATCCATTGGTTGTTGCAGAGGTGGAAGCTCCCCTGTTGGAGTATTCAGACCCCACATGTTCGGCTGGACGGTTTTTGAGCGTTCCTCGGCCTGATTCAACAGACTCCGGGCGAGTTCGCGACGATTTTCCCGTTTTTTGTTCAACGCTCTTGTATCTTCGGGGCTAACGCCGCTCAAAGGCGTCAACTTCCCCTGAAGCCCTGCTGAAGTCGGTGACGAGGTACACCCATACATCAACAAGACAGAGAGAGGGAGCAAGAGCAGGGGTAAGCGTTTCAACATAACATCGACTCGGTTTATCGCCGTACCGGTCACAACAAGACATCGAATTACTTCAGCTTAACGTTGTTCCGCGGCGTACGTAACGGAACTCGCGCAAGAAAACCGGGCCAGCCACCTTTAACCGTGCTTTGCATTTTTCTTAGCAAGCACCACACCAACTCGACCCTCCTCATCAATTCTACCAAGAGAGTCGGTCCTGCATTTTTCGAGAACGGCTGCGAATTCGCCCTGTTTTACTGCCTACAAGTTCTTAATTTAAGGTCATCGGCATCAGTTGTCAACAACTTAATGCGCTATCTTAATGCGCTATCTTGACGCCTGAAGATCCTCGAGGAGAGTGCGAATTCGAGTTTCATCCCCGCCTTGGCCTTATTCTCCTCTGCTCTTATTAGTATGGATATTGCCCTACACCGGTAAAACGTATGGGCCTCACGGAAGTTTCTGCCAGACTGACATGGGTTTCTGGCCGGATGCCAGCGACCCCGGCTCACAAATACAACACACTCACCGGGGACTCCGGATCGAGGCGAACTCATGTGCCTGGGACAGCAAACAACACAGTCCCTTTCTCTTCTTCATAACCGGGCAGCTTGCAGTAAGCCGGGTGCTGTTGGTTGTTGGTTTGGGCTTGGACGTTCTGCCAGACATAGGTCCCAAGTTCCATCGAAGTGATAACTCCGTCTTTCGTCAGGTCGGCTTCTCCCGTTTCCAGGCCGCGGATGAGAAAGCCTGTGAAAACGCTGTGGTTCTTGTAACCGCCGTCAGCCACCTGTTCATCCTTGCCTCCGGCCGTGATGACCTCGATAGCGGGCTCTTCCGCGAGTTGGAGATACCTGGCAGTCACTTGATCCTGTTGGACTGTCTCCAGGCGTGCGCCACGCTTTGCGGTCAAAAGCCCCGAGTAACAGGCGTCGACAACAAGAAGCACATGTTTTGCGGTGAAGAATCCCAGTTGGCGCGAGAGGTCCTCCATGCTGATCCAGGTGTCGATTTGGTCCAGGGTCGGCCGTTCCTGCACCGGAACAAATGCACCATCCACGGGCACCAGGAACCCCTGGTCGCCTTTGCGGGATGAGAGGGTGTGACCGTGACCGGCGTAAAAGATCACCACTCGATCGGATTCGCCTGCCTTACTCACTTCGACGAACTTACTGAAGATGTTCTCTTTTGTGGCTTCTTTGTCGTAGCATTCAATGATGTGGTCGTCGGGCACTTTGTAGACGGTCTTCAACAAGTCCCGCATTCCCCTCGCGTCTCTCCCGGCATTGGTGAGCGGGGTCCAATGTGTGTATTGATCGATTCCGACGATCAGGGCCCAGCTGTTTTCGTAGAACGTGGCATCGCTCAGTAGTTCCTGAACAAACAGACTCATTGCAAACGGAGCGATATTGCCGAATAAATCGGTCGCCTCGACCAAAACAGAGTTCTCACCCGTGTCCAGGTCAAAGGTATGCTCGAAGTATTTTGCTCCCTCAGTGCCGGTCAAACCGTATTCATCGAGCTGCGAAGGAGCAGGGTCCTGCATAAACGCCGATTGACCGTTGACTTTTACCTCTTTAACTCCGGTATCATCGGTCGCGATGCCACGGACTCTTCCTTTCTGCTGGACGCTTAGTTGGATCTTGATCGTCTGGTTTTCTCCGGAGCGCGCGGCAATGACCTCGTCTTCCGGGACCGTAGGATCGATGAAGTGCAAATCCGGTGGGGATTTTTCGGCTTCCTTGGCCGGGACTGTCACAGGGAATTCCTGGACGTAGACGGACTGTTCGCCCTTGAAAAGTTCAATCCGGACGGCAGAGATTCCAGGCACCATGACCGAGCCGGAGAAGTTGTACATGGTTTGGTTTCCGAATTTCATGCCTGGAGGCATTGTAACCTGGAAGCCGTTGACCTCGATCTTGTCGATCTCCTTGCTCGTAGCGACACCGCCCTGAATGTCCAATTTGACACTGTCGATGGCGAAAGGCGCTTCTTTCGTGGCCGTCATGAGACCAGCTGGATTCTGGATTTGGATCTCGGCGACAGGCGCACTCTCGGCCTGTGCAATAAGCACAGGTTGGCTATCCATGCTTTCTTTCTCGGCCTCTTCCCAAATCAAGCCGTCGACGGGCCGGTCTTTCTCCGGCACAGTCTCCTCGTCTCGCCACTCGACAAAATGAGTCCCGTTCATCGACGAAAGCGCCGGCATACGCAGGAAGGGCAAAGAGTTGCTGTCTCGCAGTCTCGCAGCTGCGGCGGCCAACAGGCCTCGGGTAGGACGTTTGTAGCTGCGCTTTGTGTAACGGCGCGCCTTCTGATATGTCCGGAACAATGAGGTTTTGGTATCTTCCCGTGTGATCCCCGGAGCTCCATCGGGGATGAGAACGCTAACCTCGCCTTCCCTCGCGCCAAACCAGATGCGCCCAAAATCGTCGATACCAATCTTGACGATCTGATCGCTCGCCAAACCGCCGTTGCTGCTGTCCTCGGTTATGCGCGCCCAATTCTCGCCGTCGAATAGGCTGACCCCTTTGTCGAGACCACCCCAGGCACACCAAATGTTTCCATCCTTGTCGACCTCGACAGAAGACATCAAGCGTTTGCGCAGATCACCGTGATTGAGGATTCGTTCCCATTTCTCGCCGTCATAGACGGCAAATCCGCCTTTGGTTGAGCAATAAATCTTGTCGTCGTTGTCCTGAACGATACCGTAAACATAATCGACACTTTCGCGCTCCCATCGCCACCATTCGTCGCGATAGTAGACATTGACCCCTTTCCAGAACCCACACCACATTCTCCCCAGATGGTCCATATAGAGTTCGACCGGGTCATTGCGCGAAAGACCGTCGGAGGTGGTGAACGTTGTCCAGTTTCCCTTATCGTAGACGCTAAGCCCTTGGGTTGTGCCGACCCAGACACGGCCCATGGTATCGACCGAGATACAGAGGGTGTCGTTCCCCGCGAGGCCGTCTTCTTTGGTGAAGGTCTGCCACCCCACACCATCGAATACCGATATACCGGCGCCGCCGTCGACGGTAATCTTGTTCCAGCAGGCAAACCAGACCCGACCATGTGCGTCCACAGCAATATCTTTGACGATCTTCCCCGCCAGAGCCAGCGACTCGCCGCGTTGGTTGATCTCCTCCTGAAAATGGAGAGAAAGATTCGTTTCAGTGTCGAATCGAATCGCACCGTTTTCACCGCCGATCCAGACGTACCGGTCTGTCGGCACCACACATTTGATTTCACCGGGGTACATCATCTGGCCCCAAGTCTCGCTCCACGAGAGAGAGGGAGCGAGACAGAGCAGGAGAATGAGAATTCCCAGTCTTGCCAGCCCGGCAAAGAATCGCGTCTTTGTGTCAACCCCACTCGAACCCTCGCTAGTCTTGATGGGGCGGTAAAAAGTCCAAGAATCGCCCCTCACCCTAACCCTCTCCCGGCGGGAGAGGGGAACTTCTAATGCCGGCGGCCGACTTTTTGCCGAACCGTCAGTCTTGATGGAACCGCAAAAAGCCGCGAGAGGTAACGATAGAGAGGTATTCAACCCCCTCTGTATC
>CAZTDD010000002.1:0-237622 GCA_964612675.1 uncultured bacterium | reverse complement strand
GGGAGGTTAGGAGGGGGTTGAAATCCGTATCCCAGACTTTTTGCAACAGCGTCAATCTTGGGAGAGAAGGGTTGTTCGTTCATTTTCGGATTCATTCGAACGCGGGCTTGAGCAAAACTCCCTCCCCAAGAGGGACACGCTTGCGTGGCCGCAGCGGGGGGAGGGCTCGGGTGGGGTTGACGTGAAAGAACCACTTTTTGCCGGGTCGTCAGAATTGTGGATCGGAGAACCATAAAAAATCCTTTCAATATAATTCCCATTCCTGAATACCGGTCGCCGCCGGGTTGCGTAACAGTCGCGCAATATAAGTATAAGTGAACATCTCCTGTCGCCAGGACTTTTCATCGCCATAAGGAACATTATTCGACTCGGCGATCGCCACAATGATGTCGTCATTCATGGCAATTCGTCCTTGTTTGGTTCTGCCTGGACCGAGACGATCATGAACTTCGTCAACATCGGTGTTGTTTCCGATTTCGAACATGCAAAAGGAAGGCGTCAGCGGTTCCAGGTTCTTATCGAACATCCGCGCGAGCATCTCCCAGCGCCCGTCCTGGAATCGTTCCCATGATTGGTCCTGCCACATGACAATGACATTCCCTCTGGAATCGACCCCGAGGTCCGCGTTGTGTTCGAACGTACTTTGGGGATGGTCGGTGAAACGCACCGTTTTGATAACCGAGAGTCCCTGGTCATTGACGCGGATGGTTGTCAGGTAGCCGCGTCGGTCCAGACCCCGGTGTGTTATATAAAGAATGTCGTTCAGAGCTTCCAGGCCGTTCGGGTCGCCGCGGTTCCCACCGTCCCCGTCGAGTTCGGGAATGTCGACCGCAGGATACAAGCGACCCGCTCCGCCTCCCAGTTCATTGCCGTCGTTGTCGTACGCCACTATCGTCGGTCCGGTTACCGAATCGGCGTACCGAATCGCAAACCACCCGTCGCCGGATGTTAAGCCGAAGCGATTCTGCGAATTTCCTCTGCTTTCGCTGCAGACGGGAAACGGCTTTTTCACAATGGAACCGTCGGGCGCAAGAATAACGGCCCCGACGACTCTTCCGTAGATGCCGCCGTAAAGCTCCTTTCGTGCCTGTCCGCTCTGACGGTCTTCGTAGTTGACAACGATATTCCCATTCGACAGGAAACGAACCATACCGCCGCGAAGCAGTCCCCGTTCGCCCACATACTCGCCGAATGGTGTGGTCAACGGGGAGACCGGTACACCGTCGTTACCAACCACTTGAATTGCAGTGTGATAATCGCCGCGCTGATCCACCGGATAACCGGGAAACGCCTCGGGCCACTCGTGCGCATTTGAAATCGTATGAACGACATATCGATCGCCCGAACGGCCACCGACAGTATCGGCACAGAGACCGTAGAATTTGTCGTCATTTCGAGACGTACAGATTGTACTGAGCCAAGGTTCTCCGTCGTTTGTGAAGAACGCAGTGCGGGCGGGTTCGAGGAGCTCGCCGCTGGGCGAGAAGATCGCGATCATATCCGCTGTGTTCTCATGATCGGAACCTCGTTCCCAATACGGTCCCATGCGCATACCGCCCAGTACAATGGCGTTGCCGTTACTAAGTGTATCGCAGTCGGGCCGCCAGTAGTTGCTGCCGCCGCCGTTCTCGTACCAGAGGTTTACATCTCCGGTCAAAGGCATAAGACCGACCGCCTCCGGTCCCGGAGCCACGGGCGTTTGCTCGATCTGGGCAAAGGGTGAACCACAAAAGAAACTCAATAGAAACACAAAAACCAAACAAAACGGAAATCCTCGGTTCATAATCCTCCTCTATAGAGTAGTACTGGGTTAGAATAATATTCCCATTCGATGACCATTGACGGCTCGCCGGAAAAGAGCTTCTCCACCCATAAAGTGGGCGGAACGGATTTCGACGCCCTCCTAACCTCAATGTCATTAAGTTAGGGAGACGTTGGCTTTTCTCGGGAGGGCGAAGCTCCCGCTGAGCCGCGCGCAGGGAAAAGAACCCGGCTCAGCGGGAGCTTCGCCCTCCCAGCGTGCTTTTGCAAAGAGCGCACCAGTCGAAAACTAAGCCGAGCTGCTATCCTTGCGTTCGAATGCTGTCCATATATAAGTAACGCAGGCGGTTACGACAACCGCTAACGGAATATACCACGTCCAGAAGATGACATCCCGGAAAAGCCAATACGCGACAAGTACCGCCACCGTCCCGGCACACATCCCAAGGGTGACCGCCCTCTGCGATCGAATCGGCGTAAAAATCGCCAGCAAGAACGCTCCCAAAAGACTGCCGTAGGTGAACGTGGCGACTTTCAGACCGGTTTCGAGGATGTTCTCCGAATTCCGCGCAAGATAGGCGATAATCATCAAGACCACACACCACCCGACGGTCACCCATCGCGACATGCGGACATCGCGTTTTTCGTCGGACACACGGTTCAAAATCGGTTGAACGAAGTCGGTAATCGTTGTCGACGACAGCGAATTCAAGGCCGAGGCGGTACTGGACATGGCGGCGGCAAAAATGGCTGCAATGACGAGTCCGCTGAGGACAGGATTGAACTCCGTCGTAATAAAGTATGGGAAAATCTGGTCTGTTTTCTCAACATCGGGAGGGGACTGATGATAGAAGGTAAACAGCATCGCTCCGATAAAGAGGAACAATGCGAACTGCGCAAGAACGACGAATCCGCTGCCGATAATCGCCAGTTTCGCGCCGCGCAATGTCTTGCAGGAGAGCAGCCGTTGAACAAGATCCTGGTCAGCACCATGCGAGGAAAGCGTGAGAAAGAAACCGCCGATCAATCCCGACCAGAAGGTATATGTCAGTTGAAACGGGTTGCCCCAATCGAAAATCTGGAATTTTCCCGCTTCCCCTGCGACCTCGACGACTTGTTCCCAGCCGCCCGGAATCAGTAGAAGCAGCTGGATGAAAGCCGCTATCGCTCCGACGATCATTATCGCCATCTGGAAAACCTCGGTCCACACGACGGCCGAAATACCGCCGAGAACCGTGTAGGCCAGCGAAACCGCTCCCATAACAAGAATCGAAAACCAGTCGGACCACCCGGTCACCGTGAACAAAACCAGCGCCGCGCAGTAGTGACGAACCCCCGCGGCCAATGCCCGCGTCACAAAAAAGAAAAGTCCCGCTACTCTCTGGACTTCGGACCCGAATCGACTGCCGAGATGCGCATAGACGGTATAGATCTCTTCGCGGAAAAACGCAGGAAGGAAGAAAAACGCCAAAACAAATCGAGCAACGACATACCCGAATACCAGTTGCAGAAAGGCCATGGAACCGTCATAGGCCATGCTCGGTGTACCGACAAATGTCAGCGAGCTTGTTTCCGTCGCCACAACCGCCAGCATAACCGCCCAGGCGGGGATACTCCGTCCGCCGAGGAAATAATCCCGCAAAGTCCTTTGACGGCGTGCGATCCCCCACCCTATCCATAGCAAAATGACCATATAAAGAACGATGACGACTATCTGGATATCGGGCATTCGGAATTCCTTTCGGTACGACTGGCACTTGGCAACCCAAGAGATTCGTTTACAATAGGTTTATCAACATTACTGACTCACGGACCTTCTGCCAACAGGAGTGGAAGGTTTCAAACGAGCTGTCCGGGGATATCATGCGTAATGCGAGCAAGTTTACCTCTTCTGACGGACCATCGGCCCCGAGGAAGCAAGACTTCGGCGAACCTGCTTATAGTGTGCTGATCGTCGAGCGCAGCAAATCGCTGAGAAAAGCCCTCAGAGCCGCTCTGGCTCCTGACGGGTACAAAGTAGACGAAACCAGCGACGGACAGAAGGCTCTCGACCTACTGAATTCCCGTAACTATGACATCATTATTGCCGATTTGCAGCTGAACGGACACTCCGGTATGGAGGTGTTGGCCGCAAGCCGTCAGGGCCCCGAGCCGCCGGGATTCATTCTGACGGCCGAATCGTCAACGATCGACACGGCGGTCCAGGCGATGAAAGTGGGCGCCTCCGACTTCGTCAGCAAACCGTTCGAACCGGAGGAAATTCGGGAGCGAATCCAGGAAATCCTCCAAAAAAAGCAGACAAGCAACGAGAATGCAGACTCCAAGACGGTCAGTTCGGGAGAATACATTCTTCCCGATATCGTCAGCCGGTCAAAGCCGATGCAACGGGTCAGAGGATTGATCGCCCGTGTTTCGGAGGTCGACACGACTGTTTTGATCACGGGAGAAAGCGGTACCGGCAAAGAACTGGCTGCGCGAGCCATTCATTACAACAGTCGCCGCTTCGATAGTCCCTTTATCGCCGTAAATTGCGGGACCTTGCCGGAATCGCTTCAGGAAAGCGAGCTTTTCGGCTATACACGCGGGTCATTCACCGGCGCCGACCGAGATAAAATCGGCTTGATCGAAGGAGCCGAAGGAGGAACGCTGTTTTTGGACGAGGTGAGCGAGCTTTCCGGCGCTGCACAGGTCAAATTGCTGCGATTTCTCCAAGAAAGGGAAATCCGTCGTGTCGGAGATACCAAGGTCCGCTATCAGAATGTCCGCGTCATCGCGGCAACCAACGCGAACATCAAAGAGGCACTGAAAAACGCTGAAATGCGGACAGACCTGTATTATCGGCTGAATGTCATCAATATCCACATGCCACCGCTGCACGAACGTTCCGGGGATATCACGTTGCTTGCATCACACTTTGTAAGGAAGTACACACCTCCCTCTCGGGCCCCGCTGCCGATTTCTCAAGACGCCATCGAGATCATCGAACGATACTCATGGCCCGGCAACGTCAGAGAATTGGAGAATGTGATCGAACGGGCGGTTGTACTCAATCATGACGACATGATTGGAACCGATGATCTCCCAGCCGAAGTTCTTGGAATCGAAGGGACAATCGTCTCCAAGGCCCGCGAGGCGCGAGCGTCTCTGGCGCAGGTCGAGCGAGAATACATACTCGCTGTGCTCAACGACAGCGGAGGCAACAAGAAAAAGACGGCCGAGGTCCTTGGGATCACTCCTTCCACCCTGTGGCGGAAACTCAAGGAATATGAGGTAGACCGAGGTCCCATAGACGGCTATCCACCCCTGGCCGCCTCCGGCTGACGGTTTCTTGTCACCGCTTGCGTCCAACAGCCTGCGTCGGTTCCCCCTAAGAACTGACGCCATCGCAAAAAGTCCGGCGGAGTTCTTCCCCCTCTCCCTCTGGGAGAGGGCCGGGGTGAGGGAACGTTGCATTATCCGCAGACGTTCCTTTGTGTGTGACAGACCCCTGTCATCACAAAAACCTTTTGCCTCTGCTTGATTTACTGTCTCTGGCGAATACACAAGCGAATAGTAATAGCCGAATCCAGTGCAATGCTAACCCCTCACCCTAACCCTCTCCCGGGGGGAGAGGGAACTTCCGATGCCAGCTTTCGATGCCAACTTCCGATGCCAACTTTCAACTATTTGCGACGGCATCAAGAACTGCAGGACAAGACGCCCGGGATGAACCCGGGCGCTACTGCTGAATGCGGATTCATTCGACCAATGCGACACGCTCCGCGTGGATCCAGCCGTCCGTCCCAGGCCATACAAAATAAACGGAGCGCCCGCTGAAACCGGAATCGGGGTCGCCGGAAGCGGCGCATCCCTCGAAATCGCCTTCCGGATTCCAACGCAATCCGTCATACCAGGTCCAATTGATCCGTTTGACGCCGGAGGTTTCCCGTGCCCACGCCGCAACGTACCCTTCCCCGAGAGGACGAAGGACCGGCGTCGGCGGCGTATTCCCGGACCAAACACCGATCGGCAGATCGGGACCGTGTTCGGTTATCGATCCGTAAGGTGTTGTGTGACACCAAACCATCTGTTTTTGCTTGCTGACAGGCCGGAGCATCGAGAAAGTTCTGTCGTACCCATAGCAGGGCACGACCGGGCCGGCCGCCGGGCGATCAGTAAACCAATGAACGGGCTCGACACGGTCCGCTTCCAGACGTGCACGAACCAGCCCGGCGCAACGGTCCGCGTTTGAACCGGCACCGGGTGGGAGTCCGGCCCAAGATGAAATGACTGTCCAGCGGCTATCGATGACCAGAGCCTGCGGAAGAGACAGGTCTTTGCCCTTTGCGATCTCTCGATGGTTTACAGGATCTCGATTTGGATCCAGCATATGCAAACGAATGGTATTTGTGTCGTTGGATTCCTCGATATACGAGAAGTAATGCTCCCATTGCGCCGCCCAGGCGACGCAAGGATCGTGTGCTTTTCCCTCTATGGCGAGCCGCTCCGGGGCTTTCCATCCGTTTCTTTCCTGGGACGATGTGAAGATATGGCTGCCGTCCGACCACACAACTAGAGGTCTGCTTTCGCCTGGATAATCGAAAAGATCGTACTGAATTGCATTTTCGGTACCGGGAATCAGGACGGGGTCCGGCCAACGTTCCCCCACGCGTCCGCTTGAAAAAACGAGACCGTCCGGTGTGGATGCCACGAGCCGCAGAACCCCCAATCGGTCCAAACTGAGCGCGGGTTGTTGTCCTTTCATGATACGCGGAAAGTGCTCGATCCGTGCCCGACCTTCGGACCTCGGCCCCGGCCGAATCCATACGTTCCGGAAACGAACATCATCCCGGTGATTCTGGAGCCCGATATAGCCTTCCGTAAGGCGGTCCCTCAGCGCGGGGTGACTCAGTGTGTCGATATCGTGGATCAATTCCCCGTTGAGGCGAACAACAAATTGGCCTTTTTGGTAGGAAATCTCATACCGGTTCCACTGGCCCTCCGGTTTGAGAGCGTTGGTGCGGGGTGGTTCGACACCGTAGATCGCCCCGCAGCTGTCGCGGCTCGGCTCCTGATCGGGATCGCCCCGGATTTGGAGTTCCATACCGAGGCTGGATTCGCGTCCCCAAAGCGGTGCATGGATATAAATGCCGCTGTTTTGGGGCTTTTTGCATTTGAACTCCACTCGGAAATCAAAATCATGGTATTTCTCTTTTGTGCCGACCCAACCGCTCTTCCCGGCGACCGCACAAATGACGCCATCCTCGACCCGAAATGAATTCGGATCTTCCCTGATTTCCATCGCGGATAGGTCTCCACCGTCGAAAAGACAGATCCAGCCGTCTTCTTGCTGCGCGAAAACAGGTTCGTAACCGCCCGTAAGCGAGATACAAAGGGTCACCAAACCGAGAACGACGAGATTCTTCATACAATAATCCTCCGATTCACATAGATGCTCCCCGTGTCTATCCCATGAGACACCACCACGTCAAGCCACAGTCCCGTTCTACCTACAACAAAAGCGAAACAGACTGCTTGCGGACTCGGTCCTCTGAGAGATATACTTTGTAGGTCTTGTGCGGGGGCTTCGAGTAAACAAGGAGGGGACATTCTTGGCTCGCCTAACGATGTTCCGACGTGTGCGGTCGAAGTTGATCTTCTGGCTACTCTTGGTAACCATCGGGTCGATGATCCCGCTTGCCGTCTTTCCGTACTTCTCCGTACGCGAAATCTCTATGGAGAACGGCAAGAATCGGCTTCGCCAAGTTCTGCACGATTTCAAGGAACTAAGCACACGTACAACAGACAACCTCAAATCCGCCGCCAAGCTCGTCACCCAGGATCTGAATGCACGGCTCGTTGAAAATCCTTCGCTCAAGCACGCTTTTCGTGAATCGGACAAGGCCGTGTTGGAAAATCTGGAACGTCAACTGACCGCGACACTTCACAGCCTTCGACTTTATCGCGGGATGGAAGTCCATTTACTCAGCATAGAGGAATTCAGGGATCTCGATCAAAAAGCCTATCGTTTGTATGAGACGGAAGACGGTGATTTTCTTTTATGGGTGTACTCGGAACTGACCTCGGAAGAGATGTCGATCGGCGGTTTTGTCGTAGGTCAGGTTTTGATGAGTCAGCGGGAGGAAGTGATCCAAAGTGCGGAATCCCAGGACAATAATCTTCCGACGGAACTGCGCACCATCCGCTCGTATACGCCGGAATGGACACCACGGTCTCCCTATGGAGTGCAGATCGACATTATCGATCCCAAAACACCGTGGATTCTGAACAATGAGTTCATTCAGAGCCCTGAATTCCAGGAATTGGTTGAAGGAGAGAGCCTTCAGGTCTATGCAAGCAATGTGAAAATCAACAGGAATCTTTCCCAGGCCTTTTTGATCCAGTTCAAGAACCAGCGTGGCGAGGTCTCGGGCATTATTATCCTGTCCGTACCGAGGTTGGAACCTCTTTGGGGCTTCATTTGGACCCATGCGTTGCGCGGGATACTGATCAGTATTCTATTTGCCGTGACTGTTGCGGTTTTTGTTGCCCGCTCGATCGCCAATCCGATCAATCGTCTGACCCGCACCGCCAAACAGATGGCGCGTGGAGACCTCACGGCACGTGTCGAAGTATCCAGCAAGGACGAGGTGGGCCAGCTGGCCTCGTCGTTCAATGATATGGCCGGAGAGGTGGAGCGAAGTCACACCGAGCTGGCCACTCGTGCGCAGGAGCTCGAGGACAGCATCCGCCTGCTGAACGCAACCAACCGCGAGCTGACTCGCACCCAGAATCACCTTGAGAATATTCTGGTAAACATACGCAGCGGTGTGGTCGTGATCGACAACGTCGGCAGAATCGTGCGCGCCAACCGTGCCGCCCAGGAAATCCTCGGTCTGACCGAGCCACCCGATGCGGATTATCGGGAAGTCCTCGGTTACGAAGAATTCGGCCAGCTTGTCGAAGACTCCCTTCACAAAGGCATATCGGTGTTTCAGCGTGAGATTGCCTGGAACAAGAGTCAGAACATCCAGGTTCCCCTTCAGGTCAGCACGGTGCCGCTTCTTGACGGAGGCAGAATCACGGGCTTGGTGGTGACGTTCCACGACCTCTCAAATATCCGGAAGTTGGAGAAGCAGCTCGTTCTTCAAGATCGACTGGCCGCTTTGGGAAGACTGTCGGCGGGACTGGCGCACGAGATTAGAAATCCGCTCGGTGTTATTAAGGGTGCCGGGGAACTGCTACGTAAACGATTCGGCGGGTTGCCGGGGGAGGAAGGTCTGTGCGATTTCATATTGGAAGAAGTGGCAAGGCTTTCCCGGGTGGTGAGCGATTTCCTCAACTTCGCCCGCCCCCCAATACCCGAGCTCGAGAAAATCGATGTGAATACGGTGATTCGGCGTTCATTCCAGTATCTGGAACATCAGAAGAACGAGAGCTATGTCCGACAAGAATTCGATCTCGCGCACAACCTCCCGCCCCTGGATCTGGACCCGAATCTGTTTCAGCAAGTGCTTCTGAATATCTTTCTGAACGCTCAGGAGGCGATGCCAAAAGGGGGAACGATACGTGTACGAACGCGTCGCATGTCTCCGCGCAATGTCGCAGTGGAAGTGGAGGATACCGGCGTCGGCATACCGTCAGAGAGTCTGCAAAATATTTTCGATCCGTTTTTCACTTCGAAAGACAACGGGACGGGATTAGGGCTCTCGGTGGTCCACCAAATCATATCCGGCCACGGTGGACAAATCGAGGTGGACAGTCACGAAGGGGCAGGCACTATCTTCCGCATTGTCCTGCCGGTGAACGGGGAAAAAGTCGGTCAGCCGAAATCCAGTTCTGTCTTGTGAGCAGTGTCCGCATTGGTCCCGGAAATCTGTACTCTTGCTCAACGAGGCGTGCGACCCCATACGTTACGGAGCGCGGCAAATCCCAATCCGAGCCAAATCAACAGCCCTAAGAACGTAAGCATCGCACCACGAACGAAGGAACGCGGTTCGTAGACCATACGAATTGCGTGGTTCCCGGCAGGCAAACGAATCCCTCGGAAGAACCTCATTATTGGAACAATTTCAACTTCTTCGTGGTTCACATAAGCGTGCCAATCGGGGTCGAAGGACTCACTCAAAAACAAAATCCCCTCTTGAGTCGCCGACCCGACAATTTCGAACTCCTCCGGCGACAACCGGTGGATAGCCCACTCGGCTTGTCGATCCTGTTGCCGCAAATCGGTTTCCTCCGCGACAGGAAAAGTCCGTTCTTCCGTTGCCGTCGATACAGAAGTCTCTGCTTGACGCGCCGGTAGTCGATCATGGTCCTCTTCATTGTGAGAGGACCGAAGCACAGGGATGTGTCGTTGTAAGAGTCCGATTCGACGTTGAGGCTCTAAAACAGGCAAGGAGGTATTCAGATTCGGCCAGCGGGAATTCTTGACGACCGTATGGATGATGACATGTGTCGCCGAGGCAATTTCGATGGCCGTCCCCGGGGTGGCGCCTTTGATCCCGACAAAGGCATGAGCCCAGCGGAATTTCTTCCGCAAATCGAGAGAACAACCGACCCCATGAAGAGCGTCAACAGTCTCCGGCTGGAGTATATTGCAACCTTCGTCTCGAACCGCACCGATCACAACCGCTCCGTCCGGGGCGGACTGCAAAAATCGAACCATGCGCGTGTTCTCGGGTGTCCCTGGAACAACCACACCGGCGGCGGCATTCCAATCGGCTCCGATATCAAAAGCGTCAATTTCCAGCAGATCTCCGTCTTTCGCATCGAACGTAGCCAGGTTGTATCCACGTCGGTTCAGTGACCAGTCTTGTCCTCCGACAAAGATACCGGCGCGGTCGCGTTCGACACCGATTGGAAGCGTATCGTCCTTTGGTGAACTGAAAACAACGACAGGTATGTGAATTGAAGCCTTTTCGTCGCCGATGGACTCCATGACGACTCGTGAAAACGGGCCGGGGGTTGACGATAGTGTCTGCCAAATCGCATAGGCATTGAGATAAGCCAAGTTCCAGGAGACGTCGATGCTCGGCAGTTGGGGGGTATAGAGCCAATCCGAGTCCGGCATGGTCATAATCAATCCTTCGGTAGCTCCCAAAACTTCCATCGCTGTTCCTGCCGGGGATCCTTTCACTCCGACCATGGCGTGCGCCAGATGGGGCTGCCGACGAAGATCGAGACTCGATCCACAGGACTGGAGAGCTTTCACGGCATTTTGCTGAAGGATATTGGTGCCTTCCTCTCTCACAGCGGCAACGACAATGTGTCCGTCGGGAATCTCTTCAATGAACCGGGCCATTCGGGTATTTTCCGGCGCCCCCTCCTTTACGACGCCTGGATCGATGTAGTCGGAGAGCGTATCGAAAGCGTCGGACGAAACGACCTCCGAAGTGCCCGGATCCAAAACGACCACGTTATAGCCCCGGCCGTTTCGTGCGCGATCCGCCCCATCAACGGCGATCAGGGCCTGATGACGCAAACCGGCCTGAGACACGCTCGCAATCAGTAAAGGCACGCTAATCGGGACGTCGTAGCCGAGGATACGCCACGTCGAGTCTCCGAGTTCCTCGGGGCCGTGAGTGCTGGTAAGAGCGACTCGGTCATAGGGGAAACTCTGCACGTTCAGGAGACGAAAGATCGCATCAGGAGAGAGAGTCAACGATCGACCATACCATCGAGTCGGGGATGGAGCCTGCGAGTTATGCCAGCGATACGTCGTGACGTGTTCCCATGGATTCCGCAAGTCGCGATTATCCGCGAGGATATACTCGGTTTGACACAGATCGAGGAACCGATAGTTGATCCGGAATGGATCTTCGAGCCTGGTCAGCGGACGGCGCAACGTATAATCCCGCGTTTTATAAGGACTCTCTCCGTCCAGCTCGCGAAAACCAAATACGTGAGCATTATACTGGCGTCGGTCTGCTCCTTCAAAACCGAACCGGACCTTCACCCGGCCTGCGGTCGGATCGCCAAGGATCGTCTCAACATTCTCATCCCAAACATATCTGCCCACATCAGGCTCGATCTCTCTCGAACTGTGGACGGTCGCAAGATCCCAGAAAATCAAAAGAACGACGGCCACCGCGAGCCCGGCTGCCGGCAGTTTCTCCAGCATGTAAAGAACGAAAAGAAGTGCGGACGCGGCAAGACAAACCAAAACAAACACAAGGTGGCGCATCAGGCCGCTTGCCTGCCCTTCCGATAGACCCGGCAAAAAGAAGCGTTGAACGACCAGAAAAAGAAAGACAAGCAAAGAGAGAAAGAAAAACGCCCCAAACAGCCCGGAGTATGCGCGCACGTTCCGCGTATTGCCCAGAACCCGGTCACGTACCACAGCATCGAATCCCCGTCCCGCCGCCAATGCGAGCGCGAGGGTAACCACCACCATCCACCGGCTCGGTGCTCGAAACCACGCAATTCCGGGAATGAGGTAATAGGCGACGGAATGAGCGGCTGTTGCTGCACCGAGAGAAAGGATGACCGCAATGAACGCTAAAAGAGCATAGAAGCCCGCCGGTCCGCGCAAGCGCAAAACGGGGATACAGAAAACAACCAATATGAGCGCCCCGATTCCCCAATAAAAAACCTCGGTACCTGGATTCAAACCGGGAAGATCGGCGGTCTCGGGGAGGATCGCGTCCACCAGTTCAACAAGAGGCAGGGCGAGTTCGGTGCTCCGTTCAAATGCAGGGGCAGAGCGTTCGCTCTGCGCAACGAGATCGCGCGTCGGAAGCCACTGAACCATCGTTGCGAGCCCGGAAATTCCAACAGCGAACAGAATCATCAACGCACGGCGCAGAGCGGTCTGCCTCCGATCGCTATCGGCGCAGGCGACCTCCCAGATCAGCCGCAGCACGACCACAAACGTCAAATAGACAGCCATTTGCGGATGTCCTGCAAAGTACGCACAGATCAGGCATCCCATTCCCGCCCACAATGCCGTCAAACGCTGCCGGCTCAGGTACACTTCCAAACAAAACAGCATCCACGGCAGCCAGACAATGGTTTGGACGATGTTCGAATGGATTTTATGCGCCACGAGGAAACCGGAAAAAGTCATGGTCACCGCGGCGATGAGGGCGCCGTGAACCGATAATCCGTATCTTCTTCCCAGTAAGGCGGTACCTACACCGGCAAAATACAGATGGAGCAGAATCCACCACTCGAACGCGTAATAAGAAAATCCACGTTCTCCCCAGAACGGCAAAAGCAATACATTCGGAGGATAAAAGAAGGCCAGTTCCGAGTTAGCGATCCCCGGCCATCCGCCGAAGACATGCTCGTCCCAGAGGGGGATGTCCCCGTGAAGAAGCGAGCGCATGGCAAACAGTCGAAAGGGGTAATCTTTGCTGAGCAGGTCGCCGCTGATGTGAGAACGCTGACTTTCAAGGGGGCTCAAGACGGGCCAGAAGAAGACAAGAAACAGAACAAATGGAACGATAAGAAGCCAGATTGCGCATTGAGTGCGAGAGAAACCACACGTTGGCTGGATACTCTCGGCCCGGGCGGACCTTTCCTCGGGGAGATGCTGTTTCATTATGACGATCAGTCTCGCCGGTTCGTTCAGACACCGCTCAAGGACATTGGGATCAGGCGGACGCCTGACCGCTCCGCTGAGCAATTCCGTATAAGTCTTTCAGAAGGAAATAGACCAAAGCCAACAGGAATGCGAGCGAGCCGCTGAGTAGCAGAATGGCCAATCGGTTCGGTCTGACGGCACGTTCTTTGGGGATAGCCTGATTCACGAGAGCGATATCGTATCGCTCAGAAAACACTGTGGGTGAAGCCCACCCGTGTTCTTTATCGATCCCCCCGAAGATCTCGTAAGATCGATCGTATTCGGCCTTCATCCGGGCAACATCGAGCTGCGCCTCGTAAAGCCGGTTCTGTAGTTCATCGATCTCTTCTTTCAGTTCAGGAATCATCGTTTCGATCAGATCCAACTTCGCTCTGTCTCCCTGGAGTTGAGCATTGAGCCGGTCTTTCTCTGAAAGCAGGGTGTAGTGCTCCTGGTTGGGGGATTCAATCGTCAGCGCGATATTAGTGAGATCCATTCCTTCCAGTTTTTTGCTCGCTCCTCGAAGCGTTTCGAGAAGAACCAGATCCTCGGAGAGGGTCCGATCCAGTTTGAGTTTTTCAGGCTGATGAGAGAGGGCGTCGGTCAGGCTGGCGACACGCGTCTCGAGCTCCTTTGTGGAAACAACAAGGTTTTCGCGTTCGCTCAGTAGCTTCTGCCAACGGCTGAAGACGTTGTCGAGTTTTTTCTGGATCACCTCGACCATGTATGCTTTCTGTGCCTTCAGGTAGGCTTGCTCACGGCTCGCATTGTCCTTGATTCGGTCTGATAAAGCGTCATCGAGCAGGTCGGCCGTTGTTTGTACCTCTTCACGTAACAGGTTGATGTTCTTCTCGATTCCGATTTTCGCCAGTTCGTTGGCCACTTTGGCGGCCATTTCAGGCGTCTCCATTTCGGCGTAAATGCGGATCATTGTCGTCTCGCGGTATTTTGACACGTTGATCCGTGAAGCGAGTTGGTTGACGGTGCCGATATTGAACGGTTCCCCGTCGAGAGCGAATTCCTCGATAACGGTTTTCAGGGAATCATCGCCCACGATGTAACGCTCGAAAACTTCGATCGGGGTAATCCAATGGTCCATGGCGCGTTCGCCGACCCGGGAGGGTTTGACCTCCAACTCCGCCATGGCTCCATAACGTTTCGTCATGAACAACGTCGTGACATAGGCGACAACCATAGCAAGCAAAGTAACAAACAGAATTCGTTTGCCCCGCTCCCAAATCACTCGGTAAACCGAAGCCAGATTGATTTCCCGATCCACACTCATACAGAAACACCTTTCCGGCCCATCGATACGACAGGCGTAGCTGTTACAAACTCGATGGCGTAGCGACCGCGTCTGGAGAGTCGATCGAAGGCAAGTCCGTCGCGGACGAGACACGCCCGGGATCCATCGTCGGTATGGGCTGGGCGGCACGCAGGGCTTCGATCGCGTCATCAAGGTCTTCGTCTACGCATTCTTCGAGACGATCCCGGTGATAGGCAATCCCGTATTCCCTACGTTTTTGCTCCTCCCACTGATCGAATTTCTCCTGAATGATCAGCGGCTCAAGGAGTTTCTGGGTCGAATCGCTCTCGTAGTCAATCACTTCGCCGTGAATATGCTGTAATACATAGAAGAACGCGTATCCGCCCGGAATAGGAACGATGTCCGAGAGTTTACCCTTCGGCGTCGCCGCAACGGTCTCCAGGAATTCCTCGCCAAGATGCGGAATGGCCTTATCGACATGATAAACAATGTGGTATCCGCTGCCTCTGCGGTCGGGGGTCTCGCTATGTTTGCGAGCCATTTTGACCATGATTTCGTTTCGCGCGGTCGCATCTTTGATGGTCTCGAATTCAGCGACTACTTGATCGCGTAATTCCCGCAGCTCCGCCTTGGCTTCCTGAGGCGTCCGTTTCTGATCTTCTCCATGAAGGAGACAAACGCGACGAATTCGACTGATCTGCGGCCGCGTGAACTTATCGTCCACGTGCTGATCGTACCAGGCCTTTTTCACCTCCGGTGTGATCTCATCGCGGAATCGCTCCTGGAGGTGCGTCCGCATCTTGCTGATCAAAATGAAGTTGGTCAGAAGCACTTCGGCCCCTGCTCCCATCTGGTCCAGACTGCGGAGGTTTGCCTTGAATTGTTCCTCGTCGTACATGGATTTCATTTTCGAGAGAAGGCCTTCAAATTCTTCCGGACTCACAGCGATCTCATTCCGCTGCGCCTCTCGAAGCAGAAGCCAATTCTCGATGACTTCATTGGTTTTCTTCTCCAGCTGATCGACGAGGTACGGTCGAAGGTCATCCTTTCCCGCCATGTGCGACATCATCAGGGCCTTCTGCGCGTCCATGTACCGGCGCAGACGATCATACGTGATGGCCTCGCCGGGCAGCTGAGCAATAACGGTTTCATCGAGAGATGGGGTTGGGGTCGCCGTCGGTGTATTTTGGGCAGCTACGACCGCGGGTGTGCTCGTCGGAGAGGGTTTCAGCGCCGTGCGTTCGTCCGACTCGTGACTTCCGCAGCCGACAAACCAGCAGAACAGCAGGACACACAATCCCTGAATGGAAAACACCGACTCACACTTCATCAAATATCTCCGCACAGATTCAGTCAAAAATGTCACCATACCAAAACGAGTACTCATTGGGCAGTCCGGGCGGGATTCGCGGACGCCTGAGATCCCTCGGAAGCCTGGGGCTCTTCCGGCGGCACCATCAGAGGAACTTGTTCCAACGAACCGTCCGGCTGAACAGGCATGTTCGGAATCGGCTTGTCCGGGTGATACGTGCGCCAATACCGCTCGAAATTCCGCCGCTGGATCTCGGGGCGACTCAGCTGAAGGCCTTGTTGGAGCGCCTGCTGTTGCTGGAACCGGTCGCCGTACATCTGCATATACCGCTCTTTGCTCTCTTGGATCTCTTCTTTGGTTGGCGGACTTTTTGGTACTTCAACGCCTGGAAGCGGTTTGTAGTTCTTGGCGATCGCTCGCATCTTATCGCCATACACCCGCATGTAGTACTCCAATCCCTCACGTTGTTCTTCCGGCGTTCTCGGTCCCCAGCGCTTCTCCGGATCGTCAAAGAACGACGGACGGCGGACGATGCGGAGTGGAAACGTAGCATCTGCCAGCTGCATTACCGCCTTCTCGGGAGAGAGCGAGGCAACCTCAACGCCTCTCTCCAGTTGCGTGCCTTCCGAGATCTCCCGTTTCTCTTTATTGCGAATATGCTCCAGCCGACCCATTTTCTTCGAAGCGATCTGGGTGTAATCCGTGTAGATCCAGTCGGCCAAAACCGCCAGAAGCGTGTTCATCGCGGTGTCTTCGGAGAGCGCCTCTTTCACCGGGGTCGGCGTAGACTCAGGTTGGACGGGAGTTTCTTCCTCCTGAGGAACCGCAATCTCTTCCGAGGGAGGCGTTGCCGTCTGTGGGAAGTACTCGACAAATGCGTCCGCCTCCGGCGTCGGTGTCGAGAGAGGAACCGCCAGTCCCGGTGTCGGGACAGAAGCCAGGCGGTAAGGCACACGCCTTGGCGGCAGGCTGGACAAAACCACCACAATCACAATAGCCAGAGCGGCCACTAGAACAATCAAAGGGACAAGAAAGGCTCGTGGCATATACAATACGTCCTCACAGCCAAGCGTTTCGGCCCGGCATCGTGTTCAGTATACAATCTTAACTATTGCGGCACGAGCATTCTACGCCCGGAAAGTCAAAAAGTAACGGCATTCGCTTGAAAGCGAATGCCGTTACGTGTTGTGCAGCAAGAAGTTGGATCAGAAGTCAGGCGGCAATACAAAGCTGTCGCGATAGGCCCAATCGAAGAGAACGCCACCGGCGATCTCCCCGCCTCCCTCGGCCGTCGGATCGGCCACATCCACGAGAGTAATCAACGCGAAGTGCTTGCCGTCGCGCAGAATCACGAAATAAGAATTGCCGATGACGGCGTTCGTCGAATAGGGGGTATTCGCTTCCGGGTCCAGCGGATCCAACAGCACACGAAGTTTGTTGATCGAATTCAGCAAATCGCGCGTGCTGAGCGAGAAGATATCGACGTTCGCGCCGAGATTTAGTATCCCCTGTGTCCGGCGGGTAACCGCGAGACGGGTCTCGGATTCCATGATCAGATCCGCATCACCTGACTGCAGCGTCGGTGCCAGGGATCCCCGACTGAACGAGAATCCGTCCGGTATATCAACACTGGCCTCTTCCTGGATTCCTCCAGTTCCAACCTCGGCTTCCGCGGATATCGTTGGACCGAAGCTATTCACGAACATCCGTGTGGGCATCCGAAGGCTGCTGATCTTGAATCGGCCGTCGATATTCTCCATTTCAATCCGTATTACCGACGACCCCTGCGAATTCTGACCGTCGTACCACATGAACTCCATAAGAGGCGGAGCGTAAATTGTGGGATCCAGGAACTGACGATGAATCATCATTAGATGATTAAGAGCGTTGGGCCCTTTGTAGGAAAATCGGATCTTCTCTTCGAATTCCGCTTCACGGCTCACATAGTTCAGATGAGCGATCTTTTTGTTGCCGTTAAGACTCTTGAGACGTTCAAGCCTGCTAAATCCTTCTTGTCCCTGGAATTCGGTCATTGTGAATTCCGCGACTGACTGATTCATCGTATTATTGATGTCCCAGATTTCCGTTTCCCATCCACGTCCGTCACTCACTTCGCGTACGGTGACGGTCTGACTGAACGGGATGCCGGGAGTCGATCCCTGGTCGTCCGGGAACCCGGCCACGACGAACTCGGTCTGTCCTACAGTCCCATCATCGACTGTGAACCGGTCGATTCGGGGATCAAATAAGACCCAATCCACCTCGGCCTCGACGATGACTTTACTGCCCTGGAAGGAAACAGTTACCGATTCCTGTCCCGGGGCCGTTCTGAAGGACTGGACCTCGAAGAAGTCGAAGAAACCGCGTAACGACCGCTCGATTCGCCGACGATCGTTGCCCTGTTCGTCGAGGTAGTCTCTCGTGAGAAGTCCCTGAATCGTGCCTAGATCCTCACGTGAAAATGCGTTGAAGAGTTGGGTCAGAAGGTTGGGAACATCCAACAGGTTGAACGCCGCGCTTTCGATATCCACAACCCGATCGTCTGTGAGACCCGGCTCATCGCCGAATTGGGCGACGTCTATCGGCATGATCAGGGGTTTCTCGGTTGCAGCGCGAACCAAACCGCCGCCTTGGACCAGGAGGTACGAATTCATATTGGGAATTCGAGCAACACCACGGTAAACGGGTTGATTCGAGACGGGCGGTCGATTCGCCGGACCGCCTCCATGTAAGCGTCCATACGCATCCAGAATCAGAACGCCGCCGGAGTCGCTCAAGACAAGGTCGCGTGCCAAATCCGCGTTGAATCCGAGATTGGTACTCGCGGAAGCGCTGCCGCTGCCTGTAACCTTCCCGGCAAAAGTCAGGAAATACATTCCTCGATGGTCGCTGGAGAGTTCCATGTCCCGATACACATCGAGTCCAGGCACAACCGTACCCGGCTGGAGATTCGGGAGGGCGTTCTCGCCCAGAGCGACGAAGTCGCCATCCATATCCAGGATGTAGATCGCTCCCTGTTCGAAATCTACCTCCACGTCGCGTGCGAATTCGATGGTAAGACCGGATTGCGGATCATCGAGGGGATTATCCGGGAAGACGATTTCCCGGTCGCCCGCGAGCATATCGTTGAACATTCCGACGTTGCCGACGCCGAATACGCGGCCGTCGGTCGCCAAGACGACAGCCCCCGCATAGTCCGGCGCCAGTTCCATGTCAATTGCGAGGCGCGTACCGCCGAGAGCAGCCACGGAGCCGAGGCTCGGCGAGTCGCCCAAGTTGAAGATTCGCCCGTCACGGGTCAGCTTGTAGTAATCAACCTGATCGCCGCGCGGGTCGACGCTGATTCCCTCGTCGCCTTCGCCGGTGCCGGCTTTCTTCGCGACAATCGGACCGTCCGCGTACACAGACACTTGCGGATTTACGCCATCCGTGATTTGTGCATAGATGTAATACTTGAGTCCCGGATCGAAGGCGGGGATGTCGTCGGGGAGACGGATGGTATGACGTGTATCCACCCCTTCCGTCAGACCGGCTACGAGTAGCGTGCCGTCAAAGTCCTTATTATCCGTGTCCACGTAAAGATTGATCGTGGCGTCGTTGTCCGGATCGGTGGACAACCACGAGATTTCGAATTCGAGATTCTCGTCCGCAACGTTGTTGCCTGCAGCGGGAGAAACAAATTCGAACTCCGGTGGAACATTGCCGCTTCGAACCACAATCGGGGACGTTACGATTTTCGAGTTGCTTTGACCGCGGAAATTGTCCGAATAGATTTCGTTGGTGTCGTTATAGACGGTATAGGTGATTGAGCCCGTATCCATGCGAACCTGGAAGCGGTCGCCGACTTCCGCCGTGTGCGCCGTACGCAAGACAACATAATAATCGTTGCCGCGCAGTGGGCCGAAATTCTCGTCCGGAATCTGCAGGTAATACTCGTATGACAAATCCTGATCGGGCGGGAAGGCATTAAGGCCAAATGTCTCGTCAGGATCGGCCAGACTGATCTCACTCGCTTCGGGAAGCGAATCCGGATCGAATTCAGGAGGCTCCGGCGGGTCGCCGGGATCTTCATCGTCGGATTGCTCCCACTCCGCATATTCCTCCTGATAGGTGGCTACTTCCTCATTCCACGTGTCGATAGCGTCTTGCAGACTCTCCATATACTGTTCATGAGCATCGTTGACGGACTCGACAAAATTGTTCACATATTCAACCATCTGATCCGCGTTCTCCTGCGGACCGACATACCAACCGAATTGACTGACAACAATCGGATCGGGCGGATTACCGCCTTGCGGATTACCTTCCGCATCTCCTCCGCTGTTGACAATCAACGGAACCTGCCCGTAACGCGAAAAGAGCGCCGTGGGATCGACAAAACGTAAATCCGTGAGGCTTGCAGCCCCATCCGCCGGAGCGATACCGAGGGGGGTACCGTTATCGCCGATGATGGAATCCAGATCGATCTCCGCCACATTCTCTCCGGAGCCCGCAGCCGAGGTAATCGCATCGATGATGACCTGGTCGAATGCTATGATATCGCCCCACGCGGGCAGATAGACCTTGCCGTCCTCTGCGGGTAGCGCGGGCTGCATCAACAGGGGAATCTTATTGAAGATATCCAGCGTGAGATCCAAAACAGCCGTGTTCTTTTCCGCCGCGAGGTCGAAAGGACCGTCGAACATACGGAATGTTAACGGAAGCATTGTATTGCGCGCCCCCCAGGGTAGTGTTCCGATTGATAGAGGATGCAAATCAAATCGCGCACGATAAACTCCCGATCCGGCCACTATTGGAACCAAAGGAGAGAACGCGCCGTCGACCGCAATTTCTTCCCCTTCTGAATCCGGATTCTCCGGGTCGGGGATGATCAAGCCGTGGTTGACTGCACGCTTGTAAGCGCTTTCAAAAAAGTTGCTGCCGATATTGATAGTAATGGGTCCGTAGTGATCCTCGAGCGGCAGAATAAAGTCGTCAAACTCATCGAATACACCGTTTCGGCCGACAGGATCCCCGTCGCCGCAGTCCTCGTCAATCAGCCCGTCCCCGTCATCATCGATAAGATTCACCAGTTCCTCATCAATCATGCCGTCGCCGTCATTGTCACGAAAATCGCCGACAGGCGTATCGTCATCCACATAGAGGATTACCTGATGAGTGGAGATGATTCGGTTGAGAGAAGCATCGATCCCTTGAGCAGTGGTTACTCCGTTGATGATCTCCGTGTTGAATGCCGTTTCGCCCGGAGCGGGAAGGAAATCGACGGTAATCGTGTCGAAGACCGTACATTCTGTGAAGAATCCCGCTTCCGCATCCATGGGGGTCGTACTGTTGAACATCAAGTTGCAATTCTGACCGAAGTCGATGGCGTTGATGCCGATCACAGCTTTGGGAGGCGAGCCCACTCCCGGTCCGCCAATGATGTTGTCGTTATTGGCATTTTCACCCGGTCCGGGCTGTGTCAGGTCCTGGAACGCAAACTGCGGTCTCGGGCGACCGATCAAAGGATTCGTGAGTGTGCGTTCTTGCTCGGGACGTGAAGAGAGGAGTCGTTGCAAACCCGGTTTCGGGTGGCCTACCCTTGCGAGAGAAGGAAGCGTCTCCGGTTCGCCTTGTCCTTCGGCAAACGTATCCAGGCTTTTGCCAATCCTGACGTCTCCAGGCAGAACAAACGGTAGGATACTGTCCAGATTTCGGATTCCGTCACTTGTCTGGATCGCGATGTACATTTCGGGGGGATCCGTGCCCGCGGCCACGCTGTCCGTGGGAGGCACTCGCAACAACTCCTTGGGATTATCGGGTGCCAGGGGAAGGACCATGGTAAAACCCGAAATGAGCTGACGGCCGAAAATCTCCGTACAATTGTCGATTCCATCTCCGTCGGGGAGTTCGTCTCCGTCCTCGTCCGCAGCTTCCAATGCCGCGTCCTCCAGGAGAAAGTCGATCAGCTCTCGCGAGAGGCCGAGCCAGTATTTACCGGAGTCCCAACTGAAGTCGCGCGGAGCGACACGGTAATTCTCGACGAATGTCTCATCGATTTTAAGTCCGTCCGGCGCTTCAAAGCCCCCGTACATTTCGAGCATCATGGCAAGCCCCGGTAGGAACAGCCAATCGAGCGGTTCGTCTCTCAAGAGGAAAGACAGGTCCACCTCGCCCGTGATCGGGTTGGTCGGCATAAGCGAGAAGTTGGATTTCAGCAGTTCCGTCGGCAACAACCGGTTGATAATGTCCGGCGGTACAGTGTTGATGTCCAGGTTTTCGAAACGAACACCTTCATCAAGGACGAGCAGCCGGTCGACTGTGGATTCATAGACTCCAGGCGTTCCGCCCTCACCTTCCGCAAAAACAAAAATACCGCCCGGCTCGTCTTTCAGCAGTCCAAGTAAAACGTCAGGCGTGGGCGTACGCGCGCGATCCCGTGCTCGGTCCATTAAGAAACGCGCTCTTCGCGGATTGGTCCGATCAAAGATGGATAAGCCAAACTCGTTGGCCTGCGAAAGAGGAGGAGGAAATGTCTCGTACAATTGCGGATTTTGAAGAAATTTCGGCACATGGCTGTTCAGATAATCGAATTGGATGAATCCATCATTCGCTTTCCCGCTGATTGAATGGACACTCCCCATTCCACCGACATCTCCATCAGCGGCCCCACCAAACGCGGAATCCCACAGCCAACTGATCGGGTACATATCCACGGCGACGAAATTCAAACGGATTTCTCTGACAAAATACTCTTCCGTCGGAGCGCCGATGAGGTCCATCGCCACAAGCGTCGTGGGCTCGGATCGGTTCGACAACCGCTGGCCGACTCTTGTGTAATTGTAAAGTTGAACAATGTCGCATTGGAAAATCGAAGGCTTGGAATACTCGTCGAGAGTTGCAAAGCCGAGGCAGGTCGAAAGATTCTCGCCAAATTCCGTTGAGGGGAATCGCAGATCGAAACGCTTGAACGTACCAATGCTGGGGTCCCGATCTTCAATCGTAACCATGCCGGGGAGCATATACGCTTCGAAACTGTCGCCGTGTCGCATCTCGATGCTTGAGCGGGCGACAACGTAGAAATCCGGGAACGCATCGGCGTCGATGGGTATCTGCGTCCACCCGCCAATGGGTACGGGATCGAAGGTGACCTTGAATCCGGTTGCCATTTGGACAATCTCGGGTGCTTTCTGGAGGAACAACGGAATATCGCTGGTCGGATCCCCTTCGGCATAATGGAAGAACTCTGGAACATCCCCCGATTCGGCAAAAAGAGCGAGACCACTTTTTTCGTCTTTCGTTAAAGGTTTGAAGTCGGTCAGATCCAATCCTCCACGGTCCTCGATAATGAACGAGACTCGGCGCAAATGTTGCTGGCGGATGATCGGTTTCGGCGTGCAATCGTTAACCGACAACGGGATACTTAATATCGCGAACGGCTTCGAGTCGGGCCGAACGGGTATCGTTGCGAAGTTGATAAGAGGATGTGCCGCTACGATAGGATCGACGGCGGGTTCTTCATCAGAACTTTCGCCGTCCTGACACCACGCCGGGCTGACCGCGGCCAATAAGACAAGGGATAGCACAGCGCAACGCCATGGGGATCGATGACCGGAGATTGGGGAGTTCATATCTACCTCACAGAGTTCGTTTGTAATCAATGCCATAAAGACACGAGTAGACCAGACCGCCTGGTCACCTCGGTGCTCGACCAAACGATTATATTGAGATATCAGAGTGCGATAAGGCCGCCATCGCGCGTGGCGGCCACCGACACCTGAAATATTAGTCTAGCGCACTTTGAAACGTCAAGTTTTCCGCTTCAGGCGCGAAAAACTAGACAATAGCCCAAACACACTATGAAATCTAAGCTTCCTTGCTCATTCGCACCAGGGGGCTTCCGAGCCGGGATCTGCACCCGCATTTCCGGATAGACTCTGCCGCTGAAGACCGAAGAATGGTGTCTTTCGGCGCTCAGTTCGAGGGCGATACCCTTCGGCCCGGGCTGGCGGTCTCTTTCTCCGGGGCGGAGGAGGAGGGCACGAAATGAGCCATCCCACCCTTCAGTCTCGGATCGAAGAACCGGAAATGGGTGTTTCGCTTGCCCGCAGAGAAGCCCTGGAGAACATAGTCGCCCTCAGGACCGATGGCAAACCGAGCAGTGAATTCTTCTCCCTTCCAGTCAACTTTTCGACCGGTCTGGAAGGTGTAGAACAATTCGGCGTCCTGGTTTTCGGTGCCTTGAAGATCCAGTTTTAAGTCTTTGAATTGTATAGATTTCGGTGCGAACATCCGATCCTCGCCCTGGATCAGTCGGGCCTCGCCCTCGATTAGGAAGTCGATTCGCGGTTCTTTCCCTTCCGGCGTCGGCGGCACCCAGATTGTGATTCTCTTTCCCGATGCCTCGGTTACAGTAGGCTGTGAAGTCTGCTCTTCCGACTCGCGGATGGTGACGTGGGCCAGCCCCGAGGGTTCCGCGGGCGTGAGGATATAGACCTCCGCGTTTTCGGCGGTTTCCATTTCGATCAAGCTGTCTTGACCGATTTCGATAGCAGTACCGCCCTCTTGAGTGATGGTCATTCCCTGCTGAGCGAAAGCGGAAGGGCACAACAGTAAACCTAATAGAATACAGCCCGTCCATCCAATATTTCTTGTTTTCATTCGCCTGTTCCCCCTTCCTGTGCCTGTTTTTCACGAAGGCTTCGAAGTTTGCGGTACCGGGCCACCATGTCGTCAACGGTGTCGCCTTGCAGCAATACCTGCCGCTCGCCGATCGTCCCCATGAGGAACCCGGTCATCGTCGTTTGCCGAGCTTTGTCTCGAACGAAAGCGCGATCTTTCGATAAAAGAATCTGTTCGTCAAACAGATACGATACCACACCGGATGTACTAAGAATACGATTCGCGGCGGGCTGGGCGATCACAACATCGCTTGCCAGCCGGACATCACCGAGAGACGAGGGGAATAGGTTGCCTCGTTGCTGTACCGTAGCGACTCCGAAACGTCCGTTCGCCTTCCACTGATCGGCATTATCCTTGTCCGTCGAGCGAATCTCGGGATTCTCCAGAAACACACTTCCCTCTTGCCGGTCATATGTCGCCTTGTTGGCGCTGATATAGACCAAGCCATCCTTTGAATGGTCCTTTAAGTCCATGTCCACAAAAGTGAACTGATAGCCGACCGAGGCATCCTGCTGAAAGATCGGCTGTTCTTTCTCCGGCTTGGCCAGGATAAAAAGCGACAAACCGAGAAGTCCGCCCCAAAACGCGATCAGCGGCAGGTATCCCTGTTTGCTCCACCAGGGTTCATGTGGGGATCTCGGGCCTTCCTTCTCGAAGGTCGGATCGGGTCGTGGCGTCGGTGCATCCACATCCATTGCTCGGGAAACTGCTGGATTGTGATCGACAGCCGGTCATTCAACGATCGGAGAAGCGAATGGACATAGGACTCCCACTCGGTTCCGGATCGACTGGAGGGCACTTCCAGTTCGACTGGCGGCTGGAACACAAAACGATAGTGCCACGGCCTTACCCGTGCAGCATACCCGAAAACGACAGCCGCTCCGGAATGTGCGGCCAAGACCGCCGGCCCGGTCAGAGTATAGGCAGGGCGTCCGAGAAATTCTACCCAGCGACCCTCCCCCTCCGTTCGAATATCGGTAAGCAAAGCGAGAACCTCCCGCCTCCGCAGGACTCGAAGCATGGTGAGTACACCGTCGCCTTTGGTGTAGTGGACTCTCATTCCGGAAGATACTCGATGGCGCTCGATCAATCGCTGCAGCATCGGTTGACGGACCTCACGAGCGACAACATTGACGGGAAATCCGCGCTGCGCGAAATAGGCTGCCATCAGTTCCCAATTCCCGAAATGACCTGTCACAAACAGAACGCCTTTGCCTCTGTTGAAAGCCTGCTCGACATACTCGAATCCTTCCACCGATATGGACAACCGCCGGAACAATCGCTCGGGGTCCTTTAAGGCGAGAATCTCGGCCAAACAGAATCCGTAGTGACGAAAAACATCGCGGGCAATGCGGCGGATTTCCGTCGGGTTGGAATTCTCGCCATAGAAGTCGGTCAAATGTTGGATTGTTCGGTTGCGTTCGCGGCGCGCGAGATGGAACGCCGCGCGACCGAGAAGCCCGGAAGTCAGGTATGCCACAGGCAAGGGGACAGTCGAGAGACACCACGTCAGTCCCTGCAAAAGATGAGCGACGGCGGCTCGCCGGACGTCTTTCCAGCGCAAGATTCTTCCAATCCGTTTTCCAGATTATTCGTGCTTGTGTTTCAACGCGGCGCCGACAAGCCCGGCAAAGAGCGGATGCGGATCCCACGGGCGGGATTTCAATTCCGGGTGAAACTGACAAGCCACGAACCATGGATGATCATCGACTTCGACGATCTCCACAAGTTTGCCATCGGGAGATGTACCGGAAACGACCATACCCAGCGATTCCAGTTGTTCGCGGTACTGGTTGTTGAACTCCCATCGGTGACGGTGACGTTCGCTGATTTCCCTTTTCCCGTACGCAGAGTATGCCTTGGTTTTTGCTTTGAGAACGCAAGGATAGGCCCCCAACCGCATGGTCCCTCCCTTGTCCACCACTTTCCTCTGCTCATCCATCAAGCTGATAACCGGGTGAGGCGTTTTCGGACTGAACTCCGTACTTGACGCGTCTTCAAGTTGGGCCAGGTGACGCGCGAACTCGACGACGCTACACTGCATCCCGAGACAGATTCCGAGAAAGGGAATGGCATTCTCCCGCGCATGCCGGATCGAGGCGATCTTCCCCTCAATGCCTCGTTTTCCGAATCCCCACGGCACGAGAATCCCGTCGGATTTGGCGAGCAGTTTCTTGGGTCCTTCTTTCTCGACCTCTTCTGCGTGGACTTTCCGGATCTTCACTTTGCAGTTGTGTTTGATTCCCCCGTGAACAAGCCCGTCGTAAATGGAACGATAGGCATCCTGCAAGTTGATGTACTTTCCGACCACGCTGATGGTGATCGGGCCTTTGGCGGGATCCTTGATCGTGTTGACCATTCTCCGCCACGTCCGCAGGTTCGGCCGCGCCCGTCCTCCGAGGCCGAAATGGTCCACGACAAGGTCATCAAGACCTTCTTCGCGGTACATCAGCGGAATCTCATAAATCGTACTCTCGATATCCCGGGCACTGATTACCGATTCCGGTGAGAGGTTGCAAAAGAGGCCGATTTTTTCCTTCATATCACGCGAAAGTGGGCGTGCTGTGCGGCAGAGCAGGATGTCCGGCTGGATACCAATTTCCCGGAGTTTGTTGACGCTGTGCTGTGTCGGTTTGGTCTTGAACTCCTGGGCCACGGAGATGTGAGGGATCAGAGTAAGGTGAACGTACATCGTGAACCGTTTCCCTCGCTCCCACCCGAACTGCCGAATGGCTTCAAGAAACGGGTATCCCTCGATATCGCCGACCGTGCCGCCGATTTCGATGATCTGAACATCGGCATCCACCGAGTCGGCGAGCAATTGAATTCGATTCTTAATCTCGTCTGTAATGTGAGGAATCATCTGGACCGTTTTCCCTAGATAGCCGCCCTGGCGCTCCCGGGCGATGACCGCCTCATAGACTTGGCCGGTGGAGACACTACTGGCGCGTCCGACCGGACTCGACGTAAAGCGCTCGTAATAACCGAGATCCAGGTCCGTCTCGGCACCGTCATCGGTGACATAGACCTCACCGTGTTGGTAAGGGCTCATGGTCCCCGGATCCACATTGATATACGGGTCGAATTTCTGAAGAACGACTTTCAGATCTCGGGATTCGAGAAGCCGCCCAAGCGAGGCACATGCGATGCCCTTCCCCAACGACGAACAAACGCCGCCTGTCACGAAAATGAATTTTGTGTCGATTCCCATCTTTCCCTCAACCGGTAGAGCGCTTTATAGGCGCGGATTTCCGCCTTCCGATGCAGAACTGTCAATCGATACACGCAGAACACTACTGATATCGCAGGATACGGAACCTTCAGGTTGGAACCCTACAGTACGAGATGGATGGAGCAGTGTCAAGAACGAAAGACGCAGAACCGAAGCGTCGCTTCGCTACAAAGAAACGTAACCTGCTTAATGTCCTTGACTTCCTATGGAATGTGATATTTGTTAGGGGAAAAGATCGGAGCAAAACGTGGGCCCCCAAACCGAACGATATCGATTCAAATGCCGCTGCGGCAACCAATTCACGGAGGAGGCATCGCCGCCCGGGTCAACGATACACCTTCTCCTGACAGCGGTTACGCTTGGAGCGTGGCTTGCGATTTGGGCGATTTGGCAATGGTTCTGGTTCTACAACCTGTCTGAGTGTCCCGAGTGCGGCCGACGGAATCGCCGTTTGCTTGTGTTGTTTCTGGCACTGGCTTTGATTTCGGTGGATGTTGTCGGTTCGTACTACTACTTGATGGAGGTCGCCCCCAGCGAAATTACCGCACGGACCGCGAGTCCGGAGCCCCTTAGTGCGAGGGAGAATTCGATTCTCTATCTTACCCTGGTTGCTCGTCAATATGGTCTGTATGTGGTGGTGGGGTGGTTTTTGTTGTTCTCAATCATCCTGCTGTCCACACCGAACCGGTATCGGGTATCGTGAGGACACGGTGGCAAACGAATCTCACACCACCGGTCTCGCCGGTACACCCACAACCGTAAGGGAGTGCGCCACGTTCTCGGTCACCGCGGCACCGCCGCCGATCCGGCAATCGTTCCCGATCTGAACCCCAGGCAAAACCGAGGCCCCGACTCCAATCAAACTCCTCTCGCCGACATGGACCTCTCCACATAGATGAACACCGGGAGCGATATGCACGCCATTCGCAATGCGACAGTCGTGATCTACGGTCGCACCGGTATTGACGATGCATGCACGTCCGATCACACACGCGGGATTGATCACGGCGCCGGCTGCAACGAACGTCCCTCGTTTGAGCTGTACGGAAGAAGCTACTACAGCGGACGGATGAACGATAACCACGGGGATCATCCCGGCATTTTCCAGAATCTGTATCGAAGAAAGCCGTAATGCATTGTCGCCGAGAGCCGGGATCGCATACTCAATACCGTCCTCGCGTAACCGCACCAGGTCAGCGCGAGTACCCAGAACGGAACTCCCGAAGAACTGTGTTCCCGCTCGACTCGGTTCGTCATCGACAAATCCGGCAAGTTCGAACTCTTCGCTCAGGCATACTGCATCCGCAACAACTTTGCCGTGTCCGCCCGCGCCAAAGATCAGAAGCGGTTTCCTCACGGCTCCTGCACCTCATCTTCCAGTTCAAAATCACGGATGTACGGCAATTGATCGAAGCGTATCAATGTCAGGTCGAAGGAGAACGCCTCGCGGGCATTCTCTTCCAAATGTCGATCGAGCCATTGATCGTTAAGAAGAACATGTTTCCGCTTTCCCTCGAGATCCCAATGCGACGGAATGTGAAAAGCGGGAGGCGTCTCCGACGAAAAAGGCTGTTCCGCCTGCGACAAAACCAACAAAACGCGAGCGAGACTGCGGAGCCCCGGACCGTTGCCGACAATAAAAACGCCTTGATCGTTGCACGCCACTTCAATCTTGCCGTATTTTTCCAGATGACACTGAGAAAGGGATTGAGGGATTTGAAGACATACTTGTTCGTCGTCCATGATTCCCTCCGCTGATTTTCGAAGCCCCCGCTGAAACACTGTCCACTCCATTGCGGTGCCATTGATGTATCGGACGTTCTTGCGTATCCGTGAAAGCGCTTCAGCATGAGGGCAAGCGGCTGCGTCCTGTTCCTCGTTTCGTACGATCTGCTTCTACGTCGTCCACCCTGATCTTACCCGTACGGAGCACAATGAACAAGCACCTCTGCAAAGTAAAAATTACGAGGGCCACTTTGATTTCGCGGTCTCACGCTTTAGGATCAGCGCGACATAGAGTGTACGGATATTACGAGGTGTACAATGGCAAGGGTGCTGGTAACAGGTGGTGGTGGATTTATCGGTTCGCATTTGGCCGAACGATTCCTGAACGACGGAAACGAGGTAGTAGTCGTCGATAATTTCATAACCGGACGACGAGAAAACCTCGAAACGTTTCGCGATGGAATCGAACTACACGAGCTGGACATTCGAGATACCGATGCGTTGCGAAAGGCCATGAAAGACGTCGAGTATGTGTTCCACCAGGCAGCTCTGCCGTCCGTACCTCGTTCTGTCAAGAATCCAATCGAGAGCCACGATTTCAACTCTACGGGGACCCTATCCGTCCTTGCCGCCGCCCGGGAAGAGGGCGTCCGGCGGGTGATTTACGCCGCGTCCTCCTCCGCCTACGGCGATGTGGAGGAACCGGCGAAACACGAGCAGTTGCCTCCCCGCCCGATCTCGCCGTATGGAGCTGCGAAGCTGACGGGCGAATACTATTGCCAGGTGTTTCATGCGGTGTATGGATTGGAGACAGTGTCGTTGCGCTATTTCAATGTATTCGGCCCCCGGCAGAATCCGAATTCCCCTTATACCGGCGTGATGGCGTTATTCATACCCGCTATGCTCCGAGGCGAACGGCCGAAGGTCTATGGCGACGGGAGCGCCACACGCGACTATACCTATATCGACAATGACGTGGACGCCAATGTCCTGGCGATGAAAGCCGACGGAGTCTCCGGCGAGGTGATCAATGTAGCGTGTGGAGGAAGAGTATCGGTTCTCGACATTGTCAACGTGATCAACAAAATCCTCGGCACTTCCATCGAACCGGAATTCTGCGCCCCGCGTCCCGGCGACATCCTTCACTCAAGTGCCGATATTTCGAAAGCCCGCAAACTGCTGGATTTCGAGCCTCGCGTCGATCTGGAAGAGGGCGTCCGGCGAACAATCGAGTGGTATAGGAAAGAGTTGGATCTTTAGCCGCGAGAAGGCGGTTGATTACGTTTGTTTCTTTCCGACGCCGGGAAGAAGCCAATCCTCGATCAGAATCTGCGACCACGACTCATATTGCACTCCGTCCGTCAGCGAGCCGATTTCCAACCACTCGCCTCGTGCCAACGCACCGGTCTCGTGAATCTGCACCGCGTTTCGATCGACGTGGCATTGGAAAACAGCGCCCAGATGAACGCTGCCGACATCGGTTTGGTCGTCGTTGAGTAATCCACAGAATTCCAGGCGTGCGTTTGAGGTAACGTTCACCTCTTCCTGCAGCTCCCGCATGGCCGCTTCCATGAGGATCTCCCGCTCCGACTGACTGAAAAGGTTCAGATCGCGCTCGTTGATATGACCGCCGACGCCGATGGAATAGAGATGATGGAGTCGGGACTCACCCGCTCGTTTCGTCCGCCAGTAGCGGAAAATCAACGCATCGCCGCGAAGAACGATGTACGGAATGATCTGCTTGAGAGACGGATCTTGTTCCGCAATATCCCGATCCACAAACTGCCGCGAAATCAGCAGATTCGTGGCGGCCCGAGTCTCGCAAGCCAGAAATCCTTTCTCCGGTAGGGCTAACTCGATTCGAGCCCGAGGTACGACAAGAACAGTTTCACCCACGGTTCACCTCCGGAATGAATGTACACGTGGGGAGGCCTCGTATGAACAGAGGGTGTGCTGACTGGAACTTCACTCCAGAATCAGCCAGAATAGGCCCGGTTCCAACTCCTGTATACGAGGGATTCAGGCTTTATTGTTATGCGGATTCTCTTTGTGACTCCCGTAATCCCAACCGAGACCAACGGGCGCCGTCCCTATAATTTCATCAAGTATCTGGGGAATCGGCATCAGGTTCACGTTGTGTCGCTTCGGCTATCCTGTCAAACCATGGATGATGCGGTGAGGTTGGCGAAATTCGGAGCGAATGCGCAGAGTTTCGCCATCGGTGGACCGACATCCCTTTTCTCGTGCTTTTTCTCTCCGCTCCGCGGAGAGCCGCTTCGCGTCGCATGGTGTCGAAATTCACGGATCACAACCGCAATCCGACGTATCCTGGAACGACACTCGGTAGACATCGTTCATTTCGATCGGATGAGGATGGGCCAGTATGCGATGGGACTTGAAGGGGTCCCGAAACTGATCGATTTCACCGATTCTCTGCCGCTGTACCTGGAACGAGCGGCTCCCCACCGTACAAAGTTCGCCGAGCGGCTTGTTGACGGCTACGAAGCGGGCGTGATTCCCCGTTATGAAGGAAAGATCCTGGAGCATGTCGATACGTCCCTCTTCTGCTCCTCGGTGGATGCGGATTTCTTTTTGAATATGCACGCAGGTGCGAGGGTGGAAATCGTCCCGAACTGCGTGGATATCGAGCAGTTTCAACCCAGAGAACGGGGCTCGGCTGTCGTGCCTCGTTTGATTATCACCGGAAATCTCTTCTATTTCCCCAACATCGACGCAGTCAAGTTTTTCGAACGCGATGTGTGGCCTCGTATTCGATTGCGGATTAAGGGCATTGAGACCCAAGTGATCGGCTCTCGGCCAAAACCCGAAATCACGGCTCTTCACGGAAAGAAAAGCATCACTGTGATACCAAACGTGAAACGGATGTCGGATTACCTGTTCCGGGATGATATTTTCGTGTGTCCCTTACGGGTCGGCGCAGGCGTCAAGAACAAGATCCTCGAAGCGATGGCTGCAGGGATGCCTGTGGTAACAACCCCTCTCGGCTGTGAAGGTCTCGCGGTGACCCCAGACGAACACCTCGTAGTTGCCGACACATCGGTAGCGCTGGCGGAAGCCATCGTCCAACTCGTCAATAATCCCGATCGCCGGCAAGCCATGGGGCAGCGCGCACGCGAGTATGTCGAGAGTTTTCACGGTCTCGAAGCTATCGGACAGCGGCTTGAGCAAGTCTACAATCAGGTCATCGCGGAGGCCAAGGCTAAGAGCCAACAGAATAAGCCCGGTTCATAAAGAATTCAGGGATAGAGACAAGATGCGGGGATTTGCTTACGGAAGGATAAAAAGGATCCAGGCCGTCATAAAGAAGTCCGAGATAAGAATCAGGATTGAGGCGGTGACCACCGATCCCGTCGTCGCCTCGCCGACCCCCTCCGCGCCCCAGCCGGTTTCAAAGCCGAAGTGACATCCGACAATTGCGATGATCATGCCGAACACAATCGTTTTGGCGATCCCGGTCAGGTAATGGTCGTACTCGAGCCACGTGAAGACGGTAGTGACATACTGGTTCAACGGGATATTCAGAAGCAGGACACCAACGACAAGGCCGCCCGCAAGACCGATAAATATCGCAAGAACGGTGACCGCGGGCAACATGATTGTCGCGGCCAAGAGGCGCGGCGTTACGAGATACGAAACCGGATCGGTGGCAAGGGATTTCAAGGCATCGATCTGCTCGGTGACCTTCATGGTGCCGATTTCGGCGGTAATACCGGCCCCCACGCGTCCCGCGAGTACCACCGAGGTTAATACGGGGCCGATTTCACGGGCGAATCCGATAGCGCTGATTCCGCTCGAATAGACCTTCGCACCCCATTTCGCCAACTCCTGGCCGGTCTGCAGGACAAAGACCGCGCCGGTGAACCCCGCGGTCAGGAGCGCAATGGGCAACGATTCCACGCCAATGCGAACCATCTGATCGAGCAGCTGACGTCCACGAAACGGCGGGGAGAATACCGCCAGCCATGCCTGGAAGAACAGCGTAGTCATCGCCCCGGTATGCCAAAGGAAGTTTTCCGCAGCGCGGCCAAGCCGGTCGAGCAATGTCTCGACCTCTCTCTCGACAACGGCGAGTGGATTTAATCCTCGAAACGGAGCGCGACGCACAGCTTGTTCCTCCGATCAACGGCCGGAATGTGTCTCAGTTTGGCAGAGTATCAATATACCGTATGGCCGAAATGGCCGCCGCGGCACCGTCCCCCGCCGCTTGCACCATTTGACGAACGGAATCCACACGGCAGTCTCCGCAGGCATACAGTCCAGGTACTGATGTCTCCATGTAATGATTGACCTCGATCAGGTTGTGTTCGTCCATCTTGGCCAACCCTTTCGCCAGGTGGGTATTGGGAATATGCCCAACAAAGATAAAAACCCCGTCAATTTTGATTTCGCTGTCTTCGCCGGTCTTCACGTTATTCGCCTTGACATGGGTTACCTGCTGGTCGCCGCAGATCTCGGTCAGCACAGTGTTCCAGAGGAAGTCGATTTTCTCGTTGCTGAAAGCGCGTTCCTGGATGATCTTTGCGGCTCGCAGCTGATCGCGGCGATGGACGATGGTCACTTTCCGTGCGAATTTGGTTAGAAAGATGCCTTCTTCCACCGCTGCGTCGCCGCCCCCGACGACGATGATTTGCTTATCCCGAAAGAAGAATCCATCGCACGTGGCGCAGTACGAGACCCCTCTCCCTGTAAACTCTTTTTCACCCGGAACATCCAGACGCCTCGGGTCCGCTCCGCAGGCGTAGATTACGACTTTACCTTCCCAGGAATCGCTCGAACCGACAACCCGAAATCCCTTGGGGATTTTCTCGATCTTTTTGATTTCTGTGTGAACCAATTTCGCACCGAATCGCTCGGCTTGTTTGTGAAATAAATCCGCCAATTCCTGGCCGCTGACCGACTCCGGGAACCCGGGGTAATTCTCCACAGCGTCCGTGAGTGAAATCTGGCCGCCAATTACCCCGCGTTCGAACACCAGGGTGTCCATTTCTCCACGTGCCGCATAGAGAGCGGCCCCGAAACCGGACGGTCCCCCGCCGAGGATCAAGATATCATGCATGGACTATGTTCCTTCCTAATCGCCTTCGAAATTCCTCCCACTGCCGCCAAAACGATTTAAGGAAGTTAAACAGCCCGGTGCGCCACGTCAAGGCAACGAACCGGAAACCGTAGCAGCCTTGCCACAATTGCGAAACTTCCCTACGTATAGAATCGTTTCGAATCATAAAGCATACACTGTGTCAAAGTGAGGCCGTTTTGTGAATAAGCAACTACGATTCGTATTCTCTACTCTTTTCATTCTGCTGCTCGGTGGGTGTGGAAAGCAGATTTCACTGCAGATCGATCCCGATCTTGTGCTCGCAACATACGACGACAGCCAAATCACGGCGCGTGATACAGCTACTGTGATTCTTGAAAAGAACCAATACGACAGAATCCTCCTCCTCAGCGCGGAAGGAAAAGTCCCCAGTGCTATCCAAATAGGCCTTCCCGGTATTGCGCACCGCAGGATAATCGCCCAGAGAGCCCGTGAGGAGGGACTCGATGAAACTGAATCGTTCAAGGACTGGCGAACCGACATGGTAAACCGCGAACTGGGGAAGCTGGTGCTCGATATCGACACCGTCGTGAAGATTAACGTAACAGAGGAAGACGTTGAGAACTATTACCGAAACAACCCATCACGCTACACGGAACCGGCAACCTACACGTTCCGCGGGATGATCAGCCTCGATGAGAAATGGGGCCGAGAAAAAGCCCGGGAACGCATGGAGAAAGCTGTGTCTGAACTCAAAGAGGGCAAGGATTTCGAGGAGGTGGCAGAAGAGTATTCGGACTCTGCGCCCCGTGTCCGTGGACGTCCCCAGAAACGTACACAGGGAGAGGCTGGGATGCCTCCGGAGATTGAAGAGGCGCTCTTGTCTCTGGAAGTGGGTGAATACACACCCATCATAGAGCGACCGAAAGGGCTTGCAGTATATCAGCTAATCGACCGAACCAAGGAAGAAAAGGTCCCACTCACGCCGGTCCTTCGGATGCAGATTCGTTCGGAGATTTTCCGCGAGCGCAGTGAGCGCGAGGAGCAAATCCTCGTTGAGCGTCTTGTCCAGCAGAATGCTGTGGTCTACAAACCGGAGTTGCTTGTTGATCCGGAGGTGTCCAGTGCCTCTGTGGTCCTCGAAGTGAGAGGCCTCCCGCCCGTCACACTGGAGGATCTCCGCGAAAAAGGAAATCTGACCGATGAAATGACCACCACCGAACGGCGAAACGCGTTCGACGGATATGCGGCGTCCCTCTTGCTGCTCACCGAAGCACGCCGTCGCGGCTATGAAGAGGCCGATGTTGCGGCTCGAGTCGAGTATTACGCGACGCACGAACTGCAGGACCGCTATGTGCGACATTTGTTGGGGAAAGACGAGATCACCGTCCAACAGTTGCGCGATTACTATGAGCAGAATCGCCAGGAGTTCGTGAGCAAACCACGGTACCGCCTGTATCAGATCTTTATCGAAGCGAACATTCGGGAAGATATGAGCACCTTCGAACAAAACGTGGCCTTCGATACGGCGAGGGCGCAGGCACAGCAAATCTATAATCAAATCACATCCGGGGACCTCACCTTCGAGCAGGCGGCGAGAGCCTACTCATCCGATAGAGTAACCGCCGCCCAGGGAGGATTCGTGGGCGAGGTAACATTGAATCAGCTGGGAACGGAGTTTCTGACGTTCACCGAGATAGCGCCCCGGCTGGAAGAGGGCGTAGTGACTGAACCCCGCCTGGCGAACTACGACAAAGACCACCTCGGATACGACATTTATTTCTGTCCGCAAATCACTCCGGCGCATCAACTCCGATTTGAAGAAGCCGTTTCGAAGGTCGGCCAAATGCTGGCCGAGAAAAGGAAAGAAGAACTGCTTCGGTCTCTCCAGGACGAGATCACGCGGCAATATCCTCTCCGCATCGACAACGCGGCTGTAGAGCGGTTTGCCGCCGATTTGGCCGAAATCCGGCGCTCCTCGGCGAGTCCTGCGGAATTGATCAAAGCAATTCTTCCACCCTCGCGACTTGAGAAGCTGGATCTGTAACCGGGAATTCTGAGGAAGTTCTATTCGTCTGGGGGACGGTAGAAGAGGGTTCTGGGATCGAGTTTTCGTAGAAACCGGGTCACGGTAGCGGAGTCGAGTAGCGATCGTTTTTCTTTTTTCTGATGCGCTGTAAACCACTCGTCCAGCTCGCGCTCGGCGATGGGGACTTTAAGCATTGGGTCCTCGCAGACTTTCACGACGACCTGGCGCAGTTCATCGGGCGATAGCTCGTGTATCCACAGCAGCGCCTTCTCGACGCGTACCCGCTCCACCTCATTGAAGGACTCAATGATTGCCGAGCGGACATTCGGGTCCACAAGAAGTAACAAACCGGCGGCTTTTTGTGCAGGTGTCAGTTCCATATTTCCGGTGCCCTTTGTTGACCTCCCCGGGAGAGAATAGCAACAAAAATCCTGTTTGTATTCTCTCCGCCGCATCTGTCTCGCACTAGAGTCCGGAGACATGCAAGAGCCGTTCCTGCCGTTGCGTCGACAATACGCAAAGTTATACTTTATGACAAATTGTGCCTATGACCCAGGCAAGCACAAAACATCAAACCCAGTTGGAGGATGTAACTTATGTCAGACCATTTGACCCGACGCTCGTTCATCGAAGCTGCGGCTCTCGGCGCTGTTGCTGCCACCGTCACACCTCAGAGCTTCGCAGCGGACGATGCAAAGATGGCTATCGCGGAATACAAGAATCCCCAAGAAGATGCCGACGCCATCAAGGAAGAAGCCATCAAACTGACTGAGGCGGCAGCCAAGGCTGTAGGGGGAATGGGCCGATTTGTGTCGAAGGGGGACGTTGTTCTCGTAAAGCCAAACATCGGTTGGGACCGGAAACCCGAGCACGCAGCCGATACGAATCCCGACGTAGTCGCCACGATTGTTAAGCTGTGCTACGAAGCAGGCGCGGATAAGGTCCGAGTCGGCGATTATACGTGCCATGACGCACGACGCGCTTATGTTCGCAGCGGGATCCAGGAAGCGGCAGAGAAAGCCGGAGCGGAAGTGTTCTTCTTCGACGACCGAAAGTTCAAGGAAATGGATCTCGGTGGCGAAAATCTCAAAAAATGGCCGATCTATACGGAGTATGTCGAGTGCGATCGACGCATTAACGTGCCAATTGCCAAGCATCACCGCCTCGCGGAGATGACGGTCGCCATCAAGAACCTGATGGGCATTACAGGCGATCCGCGCAACCGGCTGCACCAGAATCTCGGTCCGGCAATGGCCGATGTCACGAAGTTCCTCCATCAACCGGGCGACCTGATCATCGTGGACACCGTCCGTGTTCTCTTGAGAAACGGTCCGGTCGGTGGAAACCTCAAAGACGTTGAACGCAGAGACACCGTCGCCGCCGGTATCGATCCGGTTGCTATGGATGCCTTCGCGAGCACCTTGTTCGGGCATCCAAAAGATTACTTGGGCACAACGAAATCCGCGGTCAAACTGGGAATCGGGACTGCAGACTTCGAGACCCTCAATCCGGTCCGTTTGAAAGTATAAGAACGGCTAAGTGAAAAGCCCGCACCAAGAAAAGACAGAAAGGCGATACCCCTACTCGACATGAGTATCGTCAATGTACGACGTTTCGTTCAAGTTTTCTTTCTTGCCCTGTTCATCGTTATTTTTGTACGGACTACGCTGGTCGGCGAAAATGACACTGAGGCATGGGCAACTTTCTTTTTTGACATCGATCCGCTGGTGTTGATGTCCACCTATATCGCGTCGGGCAGCGTCCTGCAGAACATGCTGCTGGCGCTGATTGTGGTGGCGCTGACGCTGCTCTTGGGACGATTGTTTTGCGGATGGGTGTGTCCGCTGGGGACGGTGTTCAATTTCGTGAGCTGGTGCCGCGGCGGGCCGGTCGCCAGGCTCATTCGAACGGGAACGTGGACTCAGTGGCAGAAATCAAAGTATCTGCTGCTGATCGGGCTCCTGATCGCGGCGTTGTGCGGCCTGCATCTCGTCGGGATATTCGATCCGCTGCCGCTGTTTTATCGAACAATGGCGACCAGCATCTATCCGGCGTTCGATTGGAGTGCCAAAGAGTTTTTCACGTGGCTCTATCACACCGACCCGGGTATCGGCCCGGTCAAAGTCACCAAAGTCTCCGAACCGGTCTACTCATTCTTGGACGATCACGTATTGTCATTTGACCCGATCGCAAGCGACGGCGGGGTTCTCATCGGGATACTGTTCATCCTGCTGATGGTTTTGGCGCTGGTCCGGTTTCGTTTTTGGTGCCGGTATATCTGCCCGCTGGGCGCACTGCTGGGACTCTGTTCGAAGACGTCTCGCGTTGAGTTGTACAACGATCCTGAGAAGTGTGTGAACTGCAATTTGTGTGTCCCGTACTGTCACGGGGCCTGCGATCCGCACCTGCAAAACGACTGGAAGAAACAGGAATGTTTCGTATGTTTTAATTGTCGGGAGCGGTGTCCTGAGGGAGCAATCAGTTTCCGGTGGAGATTGTTTAGACGGTCCTGGCAGATCGTTCCACCGATCAAACCACGGAAGAAGAGAGAGCCATGACCGTCATTGCGACCGAATCCGTCATTCCGAGGAGCGGAGCGACGTGGGAATCTCGCCGTTGGGGCACGCAACGAAGAGATCGCCACGCTTCGCTCGCGATGACGGTGAACTAACGAGCTGTGAACAGTCGGATTTTCTTTCTCAAATCTCTGGTACCGCCGGTTCGAGGCTCGCCATAACGAAAATGGACTCTGTTGTAGAGAACGATGGCGAAAAAAGCAAAACGTAGACCCAAAACAAAGCTCAGCCGCAGGTCGATTCTGACCGCCGGCGCGGCGGGAGCGGCAACAGCGCTTCTCCTGAAGGTGTCTCCTGTGACACAGGGGAAGACCTTCAGTCCTGAGCTGATCCGCCCGCCGGGAGCGCTGCCGGAGGACGAGTTTCTGCGGAAATGCATCCGGTGCGGCGAATGTATGAGGGTCTGTCCGGAGAATGCGCTTCATCCGGCGACTTTGCAGGGCGGCGTGGCGGAGCTATGGACACCTGTTCTGATCCCGCGTATCGGGTATTGCGAGTACAACTGCACACTTTGCGGCCAGGTCTGTCCGACAGGCGCAATCGAAGAACTGACCATGGAGGAGAAGCACGAGGTCAAGATGGGCACAGCCCATTTCGTCACCACTCGCTGTCTTCCGTGGGCGTACGATACCGACTGCATTGTTTGTGAGGAGCACTGTCCGACTCCGGAGAAGGCGATTTTCGCCAAAGAAGAAGAGGTTGTCCTGCGCGATGGGACAACGAAAATCTTTAAACGGCCGTATGTCGATCCGGATCTGTGCGTAGGATGCGGTATATGCGAGTCGGTTTGTCCGATCAACGACCCCGCCGCGATTCGTGTGACCAGCGGCGGCGAGTCCCGAAACCCCGATAATCAATTCCTACTCGAGGCCGCGTCGCCGTACTGAGACAAAGCGGTGTCGGAGCCACCGCACTCCAAAAGGTGGCGTTTTCTTCTTCGTGCCTTCGTGCTTCTTCGTGTTTTCGTGATTCAACGGTGCATCATGGAACCCGGGAAAGCACCAATCGCAATCCGGTGCGCTCGTATGCGTTATTGGGTCCGCCCCCAACCCGGTTCGCCGAGCGAATCGGCCACGGGTGAAACGTCGGAGAGCCGCCGCGCATGATGCGGTGCGTGCCGCTTTGTGGACCGATCGGATCGACTACAGGACCGGTTGGATATTCTCCGCGCCAATCTTGGCACCACTCCCACACATTCCCGCTCATGTCGTATAGGCCCCACGCGTTCGGCAGTTTCTGACCGACTTCCTTTGTACGCTGGCCGCTGTCATCTGGAAGATACGACGCATACCCCTCAGCCTCTGTGTATTCCGGATCGTCGCCCCAGTAGTATCGTGTCGTCGTTCCTGCGCGGCATGCGTACTCCCACTCCGCCTCCGTCGGCAACCGGAATTCCCCAGACACCAAACTCATTTCGTTCAATTTCTCGATAAAGTCCCGGCAATCATGCCATGAGAGTGGCTCCACGGGGTGGTTCGGCATATCCTGGTAATCAGAGGGATTGTTCCACATGACCACTTCCCATTGCGCTTGTGTCACCTCGTACTTGCCCATATAGAAATCTCGGCTGATTGTCACCTCATGCCGGATTTCATCATCATGTCGACCGTGCTCATCCTCCGGCGAGCCCATCATGAATGTCCCAGCCGAGATTAAAACCATCTCCAGCGGCTTGACGTCTTCGGGAAGATCGAGGGGGACGGTGACGGTTTCGCCTGTGAAGTCGCCGGGAGTGGGCGTAAGGGTTGGTGTCGGGTTCGGAGCCGACGAAGGAGCCCGGGAAAGGATAACACGCAAACCGATGTTGATACCCCCGCTCCCCGATCAGGCCACGCGTAGTTGCGGCTCGCGGATCGACACCCCCCGGCATCACCGAGCCAGGAACCACTGCGAATTACGCGGTACGAGCCCGACTCCGGACCGGCCGGGTCGACTTGGTCCGCTTTGCTGTACGATTCCTCCCACCAGTCCGAACACCACTCGCTGATATTGCCGTGCATGTCATAGAGTCCCCAGGGATTCGGTGACTTGAGCCCGACCACGTTTGCCCCGTACGGACTATTATTGCCACTCCACCACATGTACTGGTCGGCCAACTCGCAGTACAACGGAGTCGGCGGATCGTAGGAAGTTGTGTAGTCGGGGCACTCCAGTGCATCCCCAAACGAAAATCTCGTGGTTGTTCCCGCGCGGCATGCGTACTCCCATTCTGCTTCCGTCGGCAAACGAAATGTTCCGTGGCCTAGTTCATTCAACTCCTCAATAAACGTCTGGCAATCAATCCAGCTCACCTTATAAACGGGATAATCATCTCCTTCCCCCCTGCCGGTAGCCGGATTGTCGCTCATGCCGGTAGCTGGATTGTCGCTCATCAGTGCTTCCCATTGGGCCTGCGTCACCTCATATTTGCCTATATAGAAATCCTGGCTAATGGTCACTTTATGCGGCGGCCAGTCATAAACGTCATACCTTCCCCTCTCATCCTCAGGTGATCCCATCATGAATGTCCCCGCCGGGATCAAGACCATTTCCAGCGGCTTCGCATCTTCAGGGATATCGAGGGGAATCGTTATCGACTCCCTACTCGAATCATCGGGTAGTGGGGTTGCCGTGGGGGTCGGCGTGTTGGTCGGGGTCGCTGTCGGCGTCGGCTTGGAAGACGGAGTCTGAGAAGAAACTAACACTAACCGAAACCCGAGGATGGCGTCCTTGGCGCCAGGCAACGCGCCGGCCCGGTTCGCCGATCGTACGCCCCCCGGGCTGAGCCAACTCCCCCCGCGGAGGACGCGGTGAAAGCCACTTGGTTGACCAACTGGATCAACTATTGGACCTGATGGATAAGTGCCGTTCCAGTCCTGACACCATTCCCCAACGTTACCGAGCATATCGTACAGACCGAAATCATTCGGTCGGAACCGGCCAACCGGAGCCGTGACGGGATGACCATCATCACAATTAAACACCGTCCCATTCGACCATCTGCTCTTGGCCGTCTGGTCAGCCACATTCGCATACCCGCACGCCTGGTCTTCATTGAGGTCATCGCCCCAGTACCGCCGCGTTGTCGTCCCTGCACGGCATGCATATTCCCATTCCGATTCGGTAGGCAACCGAAATTCAGTCCCCGTTTCCGCCGACAGCCATTCACAGAACGCTACCGCATCATGCCAACTCACGTACACAACCGGTTGATCGTTTCCATTGAGGCTAAGGCCATCGTAATCCATGCTGTCATGGTCCGGCCGGAAAGCGCGGAACTGCGCGTTCGTCACCTCATACTTCCCGATATAGAAATCCCGGCTGATCGTCACCTCATGCTGTGTCTCGTCAAAGCGACCCTGCTCATCCTCCGGCGAGCCCATGGTGAACGTCCCCGCCGGGATCAAGACCATTTCCAGCGGTTTCGCATCTTCAGGGAGATCGAGGGGGATGGTGATGGTTTCGCCGGGTATCGGTTCCTCGGCTCTGCTCCCGTACAATAGGTCCGTTGGGATAGTCTCACCTCTGGGGATCAACAGAACCTCCAGATTGTCGACATAAATGGAAACCGGCTGCTCACCGGCCATGTTCGCGACTTGAATCACCGGAATGATGTTTGTGCCCGGTGGCTCATACAGGAGAACCAAGCGCTGGTAATTGCCTTGGAAGATGCTGCTGTTGGCAGGGATATTTGTGCCAATGGAGCCGTCCATTGACCCATCCAACGCCGCCAACGCCACCGCCGCTCCCGGCCCGTTTGATTGAACGGACACGCGGAAAAGCGCCACATGGTCTCTGACCTCCAGCGACGGAAACATCAACAGCTCAACTTGGCCTGGGGCAACAGTGATCGTGGCTCCCTGCCCGTCACTCAGAGCATTCGGATCTGCCGGAATCTCGCCTACCTCTACAGACCCGGCTTCCGCCCCGTCGAATCCGCCGGGATACTCGGTGAATTCGTTCGCAGAGTCGAAGGTGAATACACGTTCGGGAGTCAAGAGGATTCCGGTGTTTTGACTTGAGGATGGCAGCGCAAGAAGAAAAAGAAATGCAAACGGAATGGTGTGCTTCACGATGTCTCACTTTCTCATGGTGGATGGGCGGAGCTAAGACCGCACGATGACTAATCGGAAATCATCGTGCAGAAGCTTAAGGGTGTCTAGCCGAGTCATGGTGGGGGAAACAAGCCGGAAGAACTGAAAAAGCACAAAAAAACATACGTCTCTGTTGTATATTGGTTCTTTTCCCGGTTTTGTTTTCTTTTTCGTGCCTTCGTGCTCCTTCGTGTTTTCGTGATTCAGTAGCCTTGCTTCTCCCCGAAACCCCATCATCGAGAGATTCCCAACTAATAGCCAATCGTCGAGCCCCAGCCACACGCCCAGGCCAGCGGACTGTAGATGAAGCCGAACACCAAGGCGGCTCCCAGCATGAGGATAAGATAGAAGGTCAAGAATCGACCTTTCAATGTGGCCGACATTGCCGCCAGAGTCGGCACTTTGGTGGCGGGGCCGGAGACGAAAAACGCCAGGCAAGCGCCCGGATCCATGCCCATATCGCTCAGGACCTTGATAAATGGGATTGTCCCGCCGCCACAGGCATAAAGAGGAACGCCCATCGCCATGCCCAGAACGATGGAGTAAGAATGCTGCCGTCCAAGAACGCTCATCACCCACTCAATTGGAATCAGTTCTTTTACAGCAGCGGCTAAAATCAATGCCAAGAAGAAATACTTCCCGGTAAACCATCCAAGATGAAAAAACGACCCGAGCCAGCGTTTCCAGTAAGGTCCGCCGGGTGTTCGATGCCTTTCGAGACGGCGTTCGAGCTGTGTGTCGCCAATCGACGCAAACGAAAACCAGCCGCGGCGCAAGAGTTCCTCAACCACAATCCCCGCGCAGAGACCGATCAAAACAGCGGCCACCAGCCGCGCCATCGCCATCGGCAGCCCGAGAGCGCCCCAGGTCAATGAAAACAACGTCGGGTTCATTAGCGGCGATGAAAAGAGAAAGGCGGTAAGCGGTCCCGGAGGTAAACCGGCACGGAGTAGAATCGCAACCAGTGGAATCGCAAGATAAGTACACAAGGGCGACACAGTGCCAAGTAAGGTTGCCGTTATGATGGCCCACCAACGGTTACCTGAAAGCAACTTCCGGACGGTCTCCGCGGAAACGGAGACCATGATGGTTGCGGTCAACGCGAGCCCGATCAGCAAGGGAAGCCAAAGCGTAACGAAAAGGTCCCACGCGGTCAGTACAATTCTGTACGTATAGGTCCCCTGGAATACTCCAAATTGATCTTGAATCCACTCGATCACGGTGTCTCACTTCGCCGAATCCTGTATCAAATCCAAAAATGATCGATCCGCCTCCTCCGTTCCCAGTCGTGTAAGCCGATCCTCGATATGAACGACGCGTTGGTACAGTTCATCGGGCATCTGATCGGAGATTCGGTCGCCTTTTGTTCGCATCGCTTGGACCACGTCGGATAAGCGAATGGCGGAAGGATCGTGTCCGGGAACAAGTTCTCCTTGCTCGCCCGACAAGAAAGCCAGTATGTTTCGCTCGATTAAAGGTTCAACAATCTCTGCTGTGACACTATCTCGCAAATGAAGGGCGTCGCTCAGTCGCGTGACGGTCCATCGCGGCTTGTTCAAAACAAACGATTCAATCACACGGGCGGTAATCCACATTGCTACCGATTCCCGATCCTGCTCGGACAGTTCGACGTCCAAGAACTCTCTCGATAGCCGACGATAGTGCTGAAAACAATAGGTCGCCTCCGCTCCCAGCAGCAGGATCACCCAACTCAAGAAAAGCCAGACGAGGAATATGGGCAATGCGGAAAGGGTTCCATACAGGGCGCTGTATCGCGCAACGCCGATCTGAAACTCAACATACGCCCACTGGGAAATGTGCCACAGAAGCCCGGCGAGAAAACCGCCGAACAGCGCCGAAGTCAATTTGACCCGTGTATACGGCAGGAAAATGTACACAAAAGTGAATGCCAAGGTCGAAATCAGCAGCGGCCCGAGGTGGGACACAATGATGTTGCCAACACTCAATGCAAAACCGACGAACCCGAACGTGTCACCGACCACGCGCTTTACCAGCTGCACACTCTGAGTCAATGTAAAAAAGACAAGCAGCGGACCAACGATCAACACGCTGAGATAGTCGCTGAATCGCCGCCAAATACTTCTTCCCTTCGTTACGCTCCATATACGGTTGAATGACTCCTCGACGCTTCCGATGGCCATCACGGAGGTAAAAATCAGTCCCAGCAAACCCGCCACTCCCAAGGCTTTGAAGTTGATCTCGTTCACCGTTTCACGAATAAAGGTGCCCACCGATTTGACCGCCTCGCTTGTGACGACCGTATCCAATTGCAGATTGACAAAGACTTTTTCGATCAGATCGTCTTCAATTCTGTCGAGTTCGAGTCCGCGAAATGCGACAAACATCACGGTCAAAATCGGAACCAGCGCGAGCAGAGCGATGTAGGTCAATGCGGAGGCGCGTGTCAACAGATCGTCCCGCCGGAATTCGCGCGCAACAAGAATAAAGAAACGCAACGACCCTTGCAGCCACGGTCTGACATGATCGCTCGGACGTTCCACCCACAGATCCCTGCGGAGAAACGATTCCAGCTGCCGCCATCGCTGCTTCAGTATGCGAGTCCATTCCTTCGGTTTCATGATTCTCCTCGACCGCCGATAGGGTCACACTGTTCGCGCAGCTCATTGACCAGCCTATGGGCTGCACGAATCGGCTCGGATTGACGGAACCGTGACGCCAAACGAAGCACGAGTTTTGACGCATGATCGAAATCGATCCGATGCCCCGGACTGACAAACAGAGGTTTAACCCCGTCCCGTGTCCGGACAACCTCACCGATCTTCTCTCCGTTTAGACGCAACGCCGTCCGGCAGCCTCGACGGTAGCCGGGCTCACGATACTGCCCCACAAGCAGTGATTTAGCGCAACCGACGGTCACAGCGCCGCTTTCAACCCCGAAATGAGCAGCGAGACCGATCCGACGCGGATGCGCGATTCCCTGGGCATCGCAAATGACCACATCCGGCTTTACTACAAGTTTACGCCAACATTCCATAATAAGCGGCAGTTCCCGAAACGACAGAAATCCGGGGATGTACGGAAAATCCAGTCCATCGATATGCGTCTGCTCCTCAATCACCTCCATCGTAGGATACGAAAGTACAACAACCGCCCCAAAGCCGACCTTCCCGTGCATTCGGCAGGAAACGTCACAGCCGGCCACCGTTCGAATTTCTTTCCAAGGCGGCAGGTCGTTCTGCAAACTGACTCGCGAGGCGAGACGCTTCTGCTCAGCGGCGAGCGGTTTTGTGTCAATCGGCGACATTTCGTGCTCCGGTGTTTCTTCACTACGAATGGAAGTGTCAGCGGCTCAGCGGGAGCTTCGCCCTCCCGTGAAAAGCTCGTTTGTCCTGAACTCGGTGACATAATGTCAACGTGCGGCCAACCAGGAATCGATTGGGCGGTCGTCATCCGAGGTATACGGGAGCGATATTTTTCTTCCCTCCGCAGCCGAGCGATATGCAGCGAAAACCATCTCCAGTACAGCGCGTCCATCCTCACCGGTTTCGAGCGGTTCATTGTCTTCACGTACGCAATCGACAAAGTGCTGCATTTCTTGCGGGAACCCGTAGTTCCAGACCTCTTCGTATATCGTGAACGACCAACCTCTGGTTGAACTCGCCTTTTCCACGGCGTAGCCATATCCCGTGTCGCTGTATGTCAAAATGGAATTTCCTCGAAGCAGGTCGGCATATGCCACGCCGTCGGTGCCGTGCAGTTCGGCGCAATCGTCCATGCCGCCCTTCTTGGCCCAGCTCTCTTCGGCGATTCCGGTCGCTCCGTTTTCAAAAGTAACCACCAACAGACTGTTGTCGTCCCCTTCTGTTCTCCCACCGTGGGCCACCTGCTTCATGTCGGCGTAAATATCAACGACGTTCGGTTTGCCGAGTAGCCAACGAAAGAATTCGAAGGCATGACATCCCATATCCATCGTTACGCCACCGCCTGAACGATTGACGTCCCAAAACCAGGGCGTGTGGGGCCCATCATGTTTTTCGCTCTGTTTCACCAGATAGATTTCCCCGAGCGCCCCTTCCTTGATCAGCTGCTTGAGCCGCACGTATTTCGGGGCGAAACACAGCTCTTCGGCATACATCAATTTGACATTTGCGTCTTTGCAGGCATCGATCATCCGGTCCGCTTCCCGAAGGTTGAGACAGAGAGGCTTTTCGCAAACGATGTGTTTACCGGCAGAGGCGGCATCGAGAACGACTTGACAATGCAAATCGTTCGGAAGGCCGAGGACAATCAGGTCCAGCTCACGCAGTTCGAGCATCTGCCGATAGTCGGTGAAGTAATGAGGGATCCGGTGCCTTGCTGCGAATGCCTCGATATGACTCTTCGTCGGAGACGCCGCAGCGAGAAGGGTAGCGCCCTTCACGCCAGAGAGTGCTTGAGCATGAATTTCAGAGACAAATCCCGAACCGACCAAACCGACTCGGACCGATTCCATGGAACACCTCCGGATATGCCACATGAATGGCGGGTCTATTCAAACCATTATCTCTACAAGGATTCTAAACCATGAGAAGGCAGGCTCGAAAGGACAATGAAGAGATTAAACAAAACAGGCCGGCGTGGAGCCGGCCTGGATAAAGTAGTCTTGTTGGAGAAAATACCGTCAACGTTTGGAGAACTGGAAACGTTTGCGAGCACCGGGACGACCGTATTTCTTTCGCTCGACCATGCGTGGATCGCGGGTGAGATATCCGGCTTTTTTGAGGGGACGTCTCAATTTGGGATCGACCTCGATGAGGGCTCGTGCGAGCCCCAGACGCAGTGCGCCCGCCTGGCCGGTGAGTCCTCCACCGGAGAGGCGCGCAACAACGTCATATTTCCCTTTGAGCTGAACTAGATCCAGCGCTTGTACAGCCACTTCCTCGAGTATCGGTCGACTGAAGTAATCTGCGACCGATCGCCCATTGCATGTAACTTCGCCGGTTCCAGGCTTCAAATACACCCTGGCAATCGAGGTCTTGCGACGTCCTATTCCCTGTGCAACATATGGTCCAAGCAATTCCATGACCGGATTCTCCTCCTACTAACGGGACAATTTGAATGGTTTGGGGCTCTGGGCGGTGTGCGGGTGATCGGCCCCTGCGTAAACCCGCAGTTTCTTCAACATTTTCCGGCCCAGGCGATTTCTGGGAAGCATCCCCTGTACCGCGTGCATAACCGCACGTTCCGGATGCTTTTCCATGAGCTGACGAAAAGTAATCTGTTTCAATCCACCGGGATAACCGCTGTGGCGATAATAGACTTTTTGGTCGGGTTTTCGACCTGAGAGAACGATCTTCTCGGCATTCACGACAACAACCTGATCGCCACAGTCCAGGAACGGACAGAACGTCGGTTTATGCTTGCCCCGCAAAAGGGTGGCGACCTGACTCGCCAGCCGACCGAGAACCTCACCGTCTGCGTCGACAAGGTGCCAATCGCGGGGTTGTCGTATATCCTGCTCTTTGGGTACAAACGTCTTCTGCTTCATAATACTTCCACACTTTCAAGATACGGTTCAGCCGGGTTGGTGGGTTACGTGTCGCCGGCGGAGGCAGTGCTGCTGAGACTGTTTTGTCTACTATGCTCCGCTAACCCACCCTACACTCTACTTGGCAACCACACTATCCCCGTCATTCCGAGGAACGAAGCGACGTGGGAATCTCAGGGGCGAAGAGCACCAAAAGAGATCGCCAGGATTCGCTCGCGATGACGGCGACAAACTTAAAGAATAGCGCGGCTTACCCCCCTTATTCAAGGCTGGGCGCAGCATCTATCGGCCCAATGTCTGGAAACTCGACGAATCAGGCGAAAAAAACACCGAAAAGGGCAGCTTGTTCTTGATGCCACGCATCCGAATGTCGTAGAGTTGGTGGGTGACCCGGAACCGGTACCGTACAGGAGGAACCCATGAGCGTGCAAGTCAATTTGTCGAGATTCTCGGGTCCGCCCATTCACTCCGTCGAAGAACTGGAAGAAAGACTTACCCGGCCTGAGCCGTCGGTAACGCAGGCTGTTTCCAGGCTGGAAGGCGACCTGCTCATCCTGGGCGTCGGCGGGAAAATGGGACCGACATTGGCCGGGCTTGCCAGACGCGCCTGCGAGGAAGCCGGTGTCAAGAAGCGGGTTATCGGCGTTGATGTCTTTCCCGACACGGAAGCACGACAGCGACTGGAATCAGCAGGAATCGAGACGATCCCATGCGATCTCCTGGATCGGAACGCGCTGGACGGCCTTCCCGATGTACAGAACGTCGTATTCATGGTGGGGCGAAAATTCGGGTCGACCGGGGCGGAGTATCTCACCTGGACGATCAATACTTTTCTTCCCGGATTGGTAGCCGAGCGGTTTCGCGATTCCCGAATCGTTGCTTTCTCGTCCGGAAATATCTATCCATTCACCCCGGTCGAATCCGGCGGCCCGACGGAACAAACGACACCGGCGCCTGTAGGCGAATACGCTCAATCCTGCCTCGGACGTGAACGGATGTTCGAGCATTATTCCCGTCAGTACGGAACGAAAGCTCTGATATTCCGGTTGAACTACGCGATTGAGCTCCGGTACGGCATCGTGATTGACATCGCGCAGAAGGTTCATGCCGGGATCCCGATCGATCTAGCCATGGGAAATGCAAATGTTATCTGGCAGGGTGACGCAAACGCCCGTGTCATCCGGTCATTCGGTCTGTGCCAATCGCCCCCGCGAGTGTTGAACATTACCGGCCCGGAGACGATGTCCATCCGGTGGCTGGCAACTCGGCTCGGCGAATTAATGGACCGTGAGCCTGTTTTTGAAGGAACGGAATCCGACACCGCGCTGTTGAGCAATGCGGCGGAATCGCACAAATTGTTTGGCTACCCGACCGTGCCGCTGGAACAGGTAGTGGAATGGGCGGCCTATTGGGTGCTGACAGACGGTGCAACGTTAAACAAACCGACTCATTTTGAGGCCCGCGACGGGAAGTTCTGAGAGGTATCTCAGTTAGCCGATCCGGCGGTATTCACTCTTGTTTCGCAGCCTGCCACGGCTCGATGATCCAGAAGGGCGTCTCAAAATCCGGATTGGGGAGAGTCGTGGCGTTTCCAACCGTGTCGATCGCCTCGACAAAATACATCGCTCCTTCCGGCGTAAGAGGAACGTTGCCCGCGAATGTCGTCGCTTTACCCGATAGGACGACTGTCTCCCAGGTCGCACTTGCCGGAAACGGCTTCCACCAGAGGCGGACTTTGCCGATTCCTGAAGAGTCGGAGATATCGAATACCACCACCAAGTTGTCGTGCTCTTCCGTTATCTGTTCCTGCAGCCGGATAATTCGCGGCGGTTCTTCATCGCGGGTAACATACAATCGATAGTATCGGCCACTCATCAAAGACTTCGAATCGAGAAGATGTCCCCCGATCTCTCCTGAGAAGAAATACTCGAAAAGTCCTTCGGTTAGGGCTTCGCCGGGGATATCGACACGATAGGTGTCGGGGATATCCGATTTCTGCGCGTCAATAAGCCCGCCCTGTCCGACGCTGTTTCGATATCTCATTCTGAGGCCCTTTACGGGAACGGTGCTGGGAATGCTCAAATAGAGAGTCAGTGGCTCACCGGGAGGCGATTTGCCGGGCGGCACATGGCCGAAGGACGGACGCCATTCCAGGCTTCTCGCCAGTTTTTTCCAGTCAGCCAGATCCTGATCGATGCCACGGCGGTCTTCATCCAACTCGGGAATCTGATCAAGCCAATGAAATTGAGTCGTCCGCATCCGGAGCGTGTCCGGGAAAGGCCGGTATCTTCGCTCGCTCACTCCCGTCAGGGCCATCCATTCATGGCTTGATGAGCGGACAAGTTCATCTGCGGTCAACAGATGGCGATAACTCCCTGTCAAACGATACAGCCCCAGATTATGGGCGCTGCGGTTTTTCGCCAGATGATACCGGCCAAGGTATTGAAGCGCCTCGACGTCCAGCTGTCGCGCGGCGAGTTCTTTCCAACGCCTCCTCTCAAGCGGTGTAACCCGAACATCCGCGCTACCGATCGTGGGCGGCGGACGAAGTTCCATTACCTCGATAAACGAGCCCACCGCGCGCTCCGCCGCGTTAACCGCTCGTTCCAAGATACGAATGGGGGACTGTTTGCCGGACGGCGTCCCCTCCGCCTCGTGCGTCGATAACTCGTAGATGCTTTGCGTGATGGTGTTATCGAACGGGGTGACGGCTTCGTAGAGGTCCGCCACGGTTGCCGCCGTTTCAAGTTCCGGAGCCATGTTGCGACGGTCCGGACCGAGACAGCTGGTAGCGTAAATCGCGGGGACAACCTTCGAAGCCCCTTCGAGCGCCTGCAAAGTCGAACGTACGTAAGTCGGAGGTAGGAAAGGAAAGTGCCGCTGAAAATGGTACTCGAATATCTCTCGCGGCAAGTCCGGCTGGTAAGCCAGACGTCCCCAAACCGTCCACCAGAACCAATCTCGCTCGTAGGTCCATGTCCAATACGCGAGGTTCTCGTATACCGTGTTGGAAAACGTGTCCGATACCGCGCCGTAAGCGCCAATGGGTTGTAGCGACATCCCGAAAGCGCCGCCCAATCGGCACATTTCAACAGTACGCCGAACCGAGTCAATGTCCACCCATGGGAAAACCCGGTGATCGCCGCCGGCGCGTACGTCGAAAATCACATCGTATTCTCTTGGGTAAGAGAGTAGGTCCCGATACGTGTATTCCGGCCATTCAGAAACTCGGCCGCCGGTGACCTGATACGGTAGACCGAGAAAGTCGCCGTTGAATTTCACCTCGACGGCGAAGGCCCCTTTGTGGTCTTCGCCGATGGTATGAATGTCTTCTTTGGACAAAAGCCAACTTCGCAAAACAAGCGGGTGATTTGACTCGCTGCGGTTGAGCACGGGGACGACATATCGTTTATAGAACAACACGCCGCGCCCCGATTCGCCGACACGCACACCGAAACCGTTTACGTCGGGGCAGCGTTCGAGCAATTGCTCCCATGCGAGAGTTGTATATTCGCCCAAATTCTGTTCGGTCTCTTCTCTGTTCGGTGGAGGCCGGTCCGGTATGGACCAGGAAGCTTGGTAAGAGACAACGAAAACACGGATTCCCCTCCTCCTCGCAAGCTCTGCAATCCTCTCAAGCATGAGAGCGTTCTGTTCCGCCTGCAATTCGCCAAGGCCTACGTCCGGGAAGGAAGGCACAAAAGTGAAATAAGGCAGAATATTGTACGTTCGGGTGGTGACAATGTCGTAAACGCCGTGAAGATCAAGCAGGTTGAATCGCGCGCGGGCCAGTCGATCGAGGAAACCTTGCCAGAACTCCTCCGAGTAAAACCAAGACCAGGGATCCAGCAGAGCATGACGGCGAATCAGAACCTGGGCGCCGCGAACGCTGAGAAACGGTTGGTGAACACCGTCCCGGATCGCGCGATGGGGAGCGTCCGCCGTTCCCTGATCGTCGATCTTCTCCGCCACGTCAAGCAGCCCGTACATGGCCCCGGCTGCGTCGGTACCGATCACCACGACTTCTGCGCTCGCCCCGGATTTGCGGACACGGATTTCGAAACTCCCCTGGGAAGCGGAACGTACTCTCGGGTCGGCCGCGAGAGGATGTTGCGGCAGCTGCGGGCTCCCCATCAGGTCTCCGACGGTCACTCGGAATACCTCGTCGGCGGGACTCGGACCGTGGACATCGCGCAGGGTAACGATGAAGCCCTTGTTCCGTAAAATCTCCTCCAGTTCGAGTGCCGCAAATCGAACCGGCTCCGGCATGCGTTCGTACAGATAGAGGATTTCCGCCTGATCTACTGCAGACACCCCACTAACCACCAGCAAAAATGCCAGCAGAAAGCCAATCCACCTCATAGAAGCCTCCATGCAGCGGTGATGGACACACAAGCATAACATATCGAGCCGCACGGTGGCGAGGCATGAGTGATAAGTGACGGCCTTTCAGTCTTCTTCTCTCTCAATATTGGCACCGAGGGCTTTGAGGCGTTGGTCGAGAGACTCATAGCCACGGTCGATCTGCTCGATGTTTTGAATCACGCTTTGTCCCTCGGCGCAAAGGGAAGCGATTAACAACGCCATTCCCGCGCGAATATCGGGACTGGAGATCGAGCTGCCCCGCAGTTGTGTCTGCCCCACGATGACCGCGCGGTGTGGATCGCACAGAATAATATTGGCCCCCATCCCAATGAGACGGTCCACAAAGAAGAGACGGCTCTCATACATCTTCTCGAAAACCATGACGGTTCCTTTGGCCTGGGTTGCAACGACAACGGCAATGCTCGTCAGGTCGGCGGGAAAACCCGGCCAAGGCGCATCGTCGATTTTGGCCAATCCGTTCATCACATCCGGACGCACCTCAAGATCCTGGTTGGGAGGTACCCGTAACGCGGTTCCCTCAAATTCGACATTGATGCCCATGCGATTGAAATGATGGAGAATCATGCGGAGATCGTCGTATGTTGTATCTTGGATCAGGATGTTGCTGCCGGTCACGGCCGCGAGACCGATCATGCTGCCGACTTCGATGTAGTCGGCTCCGATTCGATGAGAAGTCCCGCCCAATTCCTCAACGCCGTGAATAGTGAGCACGTTGGATCCGATCCCTGAGATCTGCGCCCCGAGAGCATTCAAGAACCGACAGAGCTGCTGAACACTCGGTTCACACGCGGCATTTCGCAGAACGGTCGTTCCTTCCGCCAGGGCGGCGGCCATGACCAGGTTCTCCGTTGCGGTAACGCTGGCCTCGTCCAGAAGAATGTCGGTCCCTTTCAGGCGATGGCCGCACCACAGATGAAAAGAATGAGCGGAAACGGAACAGTGGACCCCCATTTCCTGAAAACCAAAAAGGTGTGTGTCCAGACGCCGTCGACCGATCCGGTCTCCTCCAGGTTGCGGGAATTGTGAACGACCGCACCGCGAGAGCAGCGGTGCGGCAAGCGTGATCGAGCCCCGAATACCACGCGCCAGATCTTTCGGCAGACTGGTCGCAGCGATATGCCGGGCACGGATTTTGAGTTCATGCGGACTGATCCGCTCGACCTCGGCACCAAGCTCCTCCAGGAGTATCAACATACTCCGGACATCGCCGATATCCGGGACATTTTGAAGACGAACTTCTTCACGCGTCATCAGGCACGCACTGAGCACGGGCAGCGCCTCGTTCTTATTTCCCGAGGGGACAAACTCCCCGCCCAATGGATTGCCACCTTCGACCACAAACCGAGCCATTGCACAACCTCCCACGCCGGTTCTTCGGCGGAATTGCAACATCATACTCTGACCCCGCTCAAGGGAGAACCTAAGCGTTAGAGGACATCCTCGCTCTTCCGGTTCCCGTCCGGCGCTGGGCGTGCTAACTTCAAAAAGAAAACCACATTCCGGCAATTAGAAACCGGAGCGCTATCCCCATACCGGGAGCCATCCGACATGTTCGAACGCTTCATCATCCGCGAGGCCGCAAAAGCAATCAGGCAAACATCTCGACGCACATTTCTTTATTATGGAGTCGCGCTCCTGGTAGTCGGCCTAATCGGGGCGGCCGGGTACCTTCATCACGCACAAGCAAAACGGTACGAACGGGTACATACCATTCTGAGTAAAGGGAAGCGCCTGGAATCGCGCAACCGATTCGACGAAGCGGCGGAGCTTTACAAAGAGGGAATACAGCTCGCTCCGGACAACCCGGAACTCCATTTCCGACTTGGCGAGTGTGCAATCTGGACAAATACATGGGTCGACATCGGGAAGTGTTTTCAACGCGTTCTCGATCTGCAGCCGTCGAATGTGAAAGCGGCGGTATACCTGGCGAAGTACCACCGTCACGAGACAAAAGATCTAGACAAATGCCGCACGATATTGCTCAAGGCGCTCGAATACGAACCGCGCCATGCTCCCGCCCTCGACCTTCTGGGAACAGTCGAATATGAACGAGGCGAGCTGGAGGCGTCCCGGGACGCGTACGAGAAAGCGATCGAGTGTTCACCGGGCCGAGTTCCGGCGTATCAAGGCTTGGGACGCACGTTGATGAGAATGAACGAGCTTGAAGACGCGAGAGATGTGCTCCAGAAAGCGTTAAAAGTCGATTCGGATAACGCCTCCACACATTACTCACTCGGACAAGTTTTAATCCGTCTTGGGGAACGCGATAAAGGCCGTGAACATATCACGCGATTCAAGGAGATCGAGGAGCAATCCACCGACATCAAAGACCTTAAGACTCTGACACACAGGGATCCGGACAACCCGGCGGCCTGGTATCGATTGGGGATCGCGTACCTGAAACAGAAAGACGAGAAGTCGGCGATACGTCAGTTTACCGAGTGCGTATCCGTCGATCCGACGTTCGGTCCTGCGCACAGCGTTCTCGCGGGATTGCTGCTAAGGGCGAAAAAACCAAGGGCGGCGCTTGGACACGTTCGTGCGGCGTTGGAGGCGGATTCCGACTCACCGCGAGATTGGAACAACTTGGGGGTTTGCTACATGTTCACAGATAAGTACGAAGAGGCGCACGGAGCTTTCTCGAAAGCGCTTCAGTTGGATCCGGGGAACGAACAGTTTTTGAGGAATCTGCAGACTGCGCGAGAGAAGGCGAACAGCAGCAACTAGCTTCGCAGAAGTGACATTCAACGTCTCTGACCGTTTGAACAACCCCCTCCTACACCTCCCCCGATCTCGGGGGAGGAAAAGAATAAACACAACTCAGTTTGTCTTCAGCACTTTTCAGTTCGTCTTCAGAACCTCTCAGTTCATCTTCAGCACTTTGCAGTTCGTCTTCAGAACCTTCTAATTTGTCTTCAGTCCTTTTCAATTTGTCTTCAGTACTTTTGGGACAACCACCTCGGCGCCGATTTCCTTGTACGTGTCGACAAGTTTCTGCAGCATCTCATCGGTTCCATCGAAGGTCCCGATCACCGCTCCGCCGGAACCGGCGAATTTCGAGCTGGCGCCGATTCGCCGAGCCCGCTCCACGAGTTCTTTGTCCTCTTGCTTCAATTTGACAATCGACGCACGTAGATCGAAGTTCTCGTTGATCAACCCACTGAGACGTTTGTGATCGGCCTCCGTGATCGCGATTTTCGCTTCTTCGGTGATCTCACCAAACCGTTTCATCGCGTCCACGACATCCTTGTCGCCGCGCTGGAATCGCTCACGCAGGTTGCTGTGGACTATCTCGGATCCTTCTGATAAATCGGCTTGATAGGCTACAAACAACGGCGGAAGATTTGTCGGATCCAGCTCCTCGTAGTCGCCGTGGCCCTGCTTTTCCATGATCTCTCGCGCGAAATTCATGAAGACCATGCCTTCGTAGGTCTGGATGACGCGGTCTTGCAACCCCGCCGCAATCCCCAATTCATCGATTTCAGCACTCAGCACATAGTTCGGTTGGATATGTTTCGGGATATCGACGTTGTAGAAGGCACGCAGGGCACGCATGGTCGCGGTGATAATCGCACTGGAACCGGCGAGGCCGACCCGGGCTGGGATGTTCGATTCATACTCCAGAGTGAAGTTCCGATTCGGCAGTTCGATGCCTTCGTTTTCGCAGTAATCCGTGAATTTCTTGATCGTGGCCATTAACAAACGGACACCGCCGTAATAGCCGTATTGAGTCACACGTCTACGCAGCGAATCCAACGAACGAAATACGGGGATATCAATCGCACTGGGCTTGATTTCGAGGTTTGCGGACGGATAGCACAACACACGTGCCCGAAAATTGCCAACGATAATGGAGATCGTCTTTCCGTAGTAACCGTCCGATGGATTCCCGATAAGGCCTGCGCGAGCGTATGCATATGTCTCAATCATGGAAAAACTCCCTTATGTCCGACTATTTTACACGATGAAAAGAGGATAGGAGATCTGCATGCGCTGGAGAAGGCATGTCAACCAGTCGAGACCTGTTGCGATGACGAGTGGGTGGAATTGCCTCTCTGAAATAGTCCTTCAACTTGACGACCTTGTGATCTGTTCTAAAATGAAATACTAGTCGTTTGCACAGTAGATCCTCGGAGATCTGACAGCGATGGCAAGGACTACCAATAAAGCAACCGCACGCAGATACACGGTTTTCATCAGCCACTCCACAGCCGACCGCTGGATCGCTAAACAAATTGCCGGTGAGATAGAAAGAAAAATCCGAAGATACGGGGCGAAGACTTTCCTCGATGAGAAAGACATAGAAGGAGGAGACTCGATACCAGAATCGATACGGAAAAGTATCCGCGGCTGCGATGAGTTTCTTGTATTATTGACCCCTTGCTCCATCCAGCGACCTTGGGTTTTGACGGAAATCGGGGCAGCCTGGATACTCGGCAAACGAATCACAGCAATCATTGACAAGATTTCGCCCGACGAGATGCCGGATGTTATAATTCCTTATAAGGCAATCGACCTTAACGAGTTTGACGAATATATGAAACAACTCACTGCCAGGGCGAAGAAGGCAAAAGGTGGAAAATGACGGGAACAAAGAAGTCAGAAGCAACGCATCGAGTCTTTCTCAGTTACGCCTACACAGACTCGAAACGTGCAAACTTATTGCGCCATCTGTTGTCACGCCGCCGTAACACGTCTGTCTTCACAACAAATATGCTTAGTGCGGGAGAGGACTGGCAAACAAGACTCAAAGAAGAGATTTCAAACTGCGACACTTTTATCCTTCTGGTGTCAGAGGATTCATTTGACTCAAAATGGGTGCTCCACGAGCTCGGAGCCGCGTGGGCGATGGACAAAGAGATGATTGCTGTTGTTACTGAGGATACGTTGCCTCTCAACATGCCCGTGGAAGTCAAAGATCTACAAGTAGTAAAGTTTGAAGATCTCCAAGATCCGGAGGCTCTTACTCGGCTATTGCCGACGAAAGAGAAAATGGCTAGCGCGACATGAGTCTCCATCCTCTAAGAAGTTTCTTCTGACCACAATTGTATGCACAACCATCGAAGCGGCTGGTCGATAGCGACCAGCCGCTTCTGTCTTCAGTCAATCTGTCGAAGGGTGTGCGCAATGGGAATTAGCGCAGCATCCAACCGGACACCGCCGCCGGGGCCGCGTCGGTATCCATCTGATCCGGGGTCAAAGCACTGTTGCTGATCCGAATCCGGTCGAGCAACCCGGTGTACGGGAGTCCCATGTCCGGCTCGGCACCGATGTACAGTTTTGTCATTCCGGGGTCGGCCGGGATGGTGAGATTCGTGTACGAGTTCGATTCGATTTCTTGGCCGTCGATGAAATACGTAATTGAATCTCCGGCTTTGTGGACTACCGCAAGATGATGCCACTCATAGTCGGGGATCACATACGCGGAATCCGAGGGCATATCGGCAATCCCTAGTGTCGTGACCTGGAGAGTCTCCGTCTCCAAATTGATGGAGAACGAATATCCATGTCCCGGATGCCCGTAATAGAACATAACCATGCGGATAACGTCCGTGTTGAAATCGGTTTTCGCCCACGCTTCCAGCGTCCAGTCGCCATCGCTGAAATTCAGGACGCCGTTGGAATCGTCCACGACCGCGATCTGAGTGCCGCTGAATTCGAGTGAGGTATCACCCGCTTCACCTGAGGGAGAGTCGTCGACCACAGCAGGCGCTCCCGTGGACTCAGCGGGCGGATTCTCGATCACCCACTGCGGCAGTGAGATGGTTTCCAATGGCGGCTCGGCGCCTTCGCTTGTGAACGGCATTTCGCCTTCATCAAAACCGAAGAAGGCGGCGGTGTGGTCCTGTACCGGTTTCATTGATGCCGGGTCGGTGTCCAATTCGTCCGGTCCCAACGCCGCAGTCGAGATACGAACACGATCGATATCGCCGATGAATCGACCGATCGCGGTGTACTGGGTCCCGATGTCCAGCTCTTTTGCGCCGGGTTCGGTGAATCCCCAATCGCCCGGGAGGAATTGTTCTTCGACACCGTCCACATAAATGATCACTCCACCTTCATCCCAGTTATAGACGCCGGCGACGTGATGCCATTCCCCATCGAATGGGAACGGTACTTCCGTCCAGACGTCCACTACCGCAAAAAGCGTAAAGAGGATGTTGCCATCCGAAATCCCCAGCTTGTAACCGCCACCACCTGCTCGTCCACCGGGAATTCCATAGCTGATGAGTCCTATGTGACCGCCTGGATCGGTTGACGACCGCGCCCAGCATTCCAGTGTGATTGGCGGCTCAAGAATGTTCAGCACCTCTGCTGCAGAATCGTCAACAATCAATCCGCCCTCGCCATCGAAAGAGACCGCGAAATCATCGGCATTGCCGGACGGACCTTGAATCACCTCCGGATCGCTATACGGCATTCCAAGGAAGCCCGTCATGCCTTGTCCACTGTCGTCTTCAAATACCGTTCGATCGAACTCGTCGAACTTGAAGTACCCCACGAGATCTGCGGACGCCATACTGCTGAACACGAACATCCCACAGACCAGGACCGCAAAAATCCTGACTCTCTTCATTTGCCCTGCCTCCCTTTCCTGTGTTGGGTTGGAATAACTCCAAATACCATTGTGGAGTTTGGCTTTTTGTAGCAGAGGTGGGGCCGCATGTCAATGACCGAAACAGCACTCTCTTAGTGCTATAAGTTCAAGAAAATGAAGAAAATATACCAGTAGAGAAGATGCGTAGAACCGGCGTCAGCCGGCCCATTGCGTGGCGAGCTCCCACCGTCCCTCGGGTGCATACCGATCCACGAGGGAGGTGAGCAAATCCAAGAGAGGTGAAAGAGTGTCGTCTTTTGTCGCGGATACGACCACATTCGGCTCCATAGACTCCTGAAGTTCGCGGACAATCTCCGGAGACCGTACGCGGTCCCATTTGTTGAAAATCGTAATCGTTGGTTTATCGCCGGCCTGTAAATCTTGAAGAAGTGACGTGACAGCCTCGATTTCCTGTTCGATATGGGAGGAACTGGAGTCGACTACATGCAGAATAATGTCTGCTTCTTCTACGACTTCCAAAGTCGCACGGAACGCAGCCACCAATGGTTCCGGCAGACCCGTAATGAACCCCACAGTATCGGAAACAAGGACCATGCGATTATCGCCGAGATAAATCCGTCTCGTCGTCGTGTCCAGAGTTGAGAAAAGTTGGTTCCGGACAAAGACTCCGGCTGAAGTCAGCCGGTTCAGGATGGTTGATTTGCCGGCATTGGTATATCCGACGAGAACGGCAGTTGGGACTTTGCGACGCCTCCTGGCCTGCCGCTGGGTTCGGCGCGTCCGGACAATCCCTTCAAGATCCTTCGTCAGTTTCCTGATTCGCCTGTCGATACGACGACGGTCGATTTCGAGCTGTGTCTCTCCGGGACCGCGAGTACCGATTCCACCGCCCAAGCGAGAGAGATCCCGCCTTCCGCCGGCCAGGCGGGGACGCAGATACCGCAGCTGAGCCAGTTCCACCTGAATCTTGCCGTCCCGCGTCACCGCGTGCTGAGCGAAAATATCCAGGATCAGCTCCGTACGGTCGACAACCTGAATACCGAGTTGCCGCTCGAGGTTGCGCTGTTGAACGGGGGTAAGATCTCGGCTGAATATCGCCAGTTCGACACTCGTTTCGCGCGCAAGGTCGCGCAATTCTGCGACTTTGCCGCGTCCGATGTACGTTGCGGGATGAATCTGTCGAATGTGCTGTCGAGCAAACGCTTCTACATCCGCTCCCGCCGTGTCGGCAAGACTGAGCAATTCGGAGATCTGATGATCGGCGGTCTCAGTAGCCACATCCGGCGGGTAAAGGCCTACCAGAAGCGCTTGTTCTCTCTGATTTCCGGAGTTTATCGAGTTGGTGTCCTTCTGCGACATTGGACTTTATCGATGAGTACAGCTCAGACTTGCTTTCCTTCTCCCGCTTAAACAGAGAACGGGGGTAAGTCTCTACCTACCCCCGTTGTGTTTCTTTCTCACAGCGATTTCTCTCAGACCGGCCCTTTCCCTTTCGGACCGCCGACCTGATTCCACCGAACCTTCTGCTTGGACCCGGGGCTGATCGTGGCGATCGCGTGTTTGTAAATCAGATACTGTTCGTCCCGTTCGTCGTTCTGCAGTATGATCGTGAAGTTGTCGAACGCTGATATTTTCCCGTGCAAATCAGATCCATCAAGTAAATGAATGATGAGATTCATTCTTTCACGACGGGCTTGGTTCAAAAAACTATCTTGGATATTCATCGTACCTTTTGGTGCCACATCCCTACCTCGCCATAAAGTTGACCCGCCTCCTTGTGCTAGGGTGAAATGATTGAGCCCCGGTCCACAAGAACCCTCTTATTATTAACATGTTTACCCCTTGAATGCAAGGAACTTCCGTGCCTTTTTTTCAACCTCGTCCGGAGCATGATCGTCCAGCCAGTTCACTGACATTTGGTGGCGAAACCAGGTCATTTGCCTTCTGGCAAAACGCCTTGTGGCTCGAATCAGGTCTTCCTGAGCGGTATCGAGAGAACATGCTCCCCGCAGGAACGGAAAAACCTCTTTATATCCGATGGCTTGGCGAACGGTACGGCTGCCGTCACCGCGCTCCAGCAGCCAGGCGGCCTCCCGCAGCAGACCTTGCCCGAACATTGCCTTCGTCCGCTGCTCGATTCGCCGATCCAGGTCGGCCCACGGCATTCGGATACCGAAGAATACAGTCTCCTCAATCCACTCTTTCAATTTCTGATGTCGCTTGATTTCACTAGGTTTACGGCCGGTGGTCTCGATGATTTCGAGCGCCCTGACGATCCTGCGGGCGTCCTGTGGCGATAGCCTCTCGGCCCATTCCGGATCAACTGCTTCCAGACGCTCACGCAACGGAGCGATGCCCTTGTCTCGGAATTCTCCCTCCAGGCGGTTACGAATGTGCCTCGGAGGCGCGGGAGCATCGAAGAAACCTTCGAGCAACGCTCGAAAATAGAGGCCCGTACCGCCCGAGAGAACGGGAAGGCGGCTTCGCTCAACGATGTTGACAAGGATATCTTCGGCCTGCTCGGCGAAACGGGCGGCGTTAAAATCCTCCCAGGGATCGACTATGTCCACCATGTGGTGCGGAACGCGATCGCGGAGGTCTTTGCCGGGCTTGGCCGTGCCGACATCCAACCCGCGATATACCTGCATCGAATCAACGTTGATGATCTCGCCGTCCAGGCGTTCGGCGAGTTCAACAGCTAACTCGCTTTTGCCGGCCGCAGTCGGCCCTACGATGGCGAGGATGCGAAAAGACTTGGGCTCATCACTCATTGGAAATCATCAGACGGCTTCAAATCAAGCACGGTAATCACGGGTCTGCGGTCCGGCGCAAACCATCGATTGGCGCACCGGATTTCGACGACATTTCGCCCCGGGCGCAGTTCGCCGTTACATGGATAATCCGACACCCCTCCCGAAGTCACGGCAACCGACCCGGCGTCCGCTCCGTTCAAAAAGATCGGAAGTTCGATTCGCTGGGGTGGAAGATAATCCGGCTGCAAGCGGAGGCTAAGCGGCTTACCCTCCGCTTCCTCTGTGGCGACAAACTCGATGATGCATCCTGCAGGCCATGTAAACGAAACCGAGTCGACGGCAGCGGAAGCAACGAAGGCCAGTTCCGGTGCAAATTCCACGGTCTCCAGGTCCGCTTCTGTCACACCGAGTTTTTTCGAAAGATAGAAGTCCGACACGGGATCGTCGCGGCTGGCCGCAAACGCTTTTCGCGCCCGGTCCCGCCGTCCCTGAGCCCAGTACGCTCTTCCCAAAGGGGATCCCGTAGCATATCCGACTCGCCCGGCTACGGCTGTGAAGCCCGCGGCCATTTCATTATCGGGCTCGCTGGGTTGGTACCGAACGGCGTCTTCGTAGGCTCGTCGAGCCTCTTCCCAGCGCTCCAGTTCCGTAAGAAGGCGAGCGTTGCGGCGGCGGGCACGGAAGGCCAGGCCGCTCGAAACCGCATCCACCACCCCGGCATACAACCGGACCGCTTCGGCGGGGTCGTCATCCTCAATAAGTTCAGCGAGAAGGAATTTGCCCTCGCCACGACGGACATTGGGATCGACTTCCACGCCGAGCCGGAAGTTCTCTCGTGCCAACGAGCGGTCTCCGGGCGCATCGCGATTGAGCAGAATCAGCCCCTTCGAGTGATGGATCGAAGCCACGGTCATCCGATGGCGGGGAGAATCAGTCTTTTCCAATTGTTCCTTATAGAACTTTAGTGTCCGGTCCAATACACTCAGAGCGTCGCCGTAACGTCCCTGGTCGGCGAGTTCCCGCGCACGGATCAACCCACGGCTTGGTTGTTCTTTCTCAACAAGGAGAAACCATTGAGGGTGATGGGCTAGAACAGCAAACAGGGGGATCAAGAAAGCCAAGAAAACAACCCAAGAAACGAACGCGGCTCGACTCGAAGGCGCTGGAAGTGGACCGGAGGAGTTGGCAGAATCGGCAGGATTCGTCATTGGGGAATTTCGAGATCTACCTTTGCGCTGTTGTTCTTGTGAGTTTCTTCATCAATCATTTCATCCGGATCGGCAGTCACACGGAACCACGCAGCCCGGTCGGTAACACGGAGATTGTATCCTTTTCGCAGTTTGCCCGCCTGCACTTCCCAAACATCGAGAACACCCGATTGCTCCGGAGTGGGTCCCTCAAAGCCAACCGCAACTTGAATGAGCACCTGCCGGGCGTCGGTTTCGCCGACGTTATGGACGGTGAAATCGATGACAAACTGATCCTCGTCCGAATCGTGACGGTATTCAATATCCGACGGTTCAACGAGCAGATCCGCCTTTTTGCGAACGTCGACGGTTATCTCGGCTACATTGTCCGCTTCATCAGGTTCGTCGATGCGATTCCAAGGATCGCACTCAAACCGAATTGTGTGCTCGCCGGAGTTCTCAATCGGATCCCAACGGGCCGTGATAACGCGGGTGGCTCCAGGGACGAGAGCTGGAATGAAGGGCTCGTTTCGCCCGACAAAGTTCTCTAAGACCCGTTCTTTCTCACCAGGCTCGAAGAGGACGCCGCGAAGGATTGAACGAGACGAAACCTCGCTGCCTGTATTCGCAACGGGAACATCGAAGAAGATCGTCATTCCGTTCTCGGGGTATGGGGGACGGAGACGAATATCTTTTTCGAGGATGGTGAGGTTGGGAGAACCTGAGCCGATCGTTTCCGGGGCGGCCGGCGGGGGGAGAACGATGACTGTTCCGCCATGAACCAGTCCAGAGGGAAGGAGGGCAGCGAGACCGAATGAAGCGGTCTCTTCACGACGCCAATCCGCACCGAGCAGTTCAGAAAATTCAAGATTCCCTTCCGTGGGCCAGTCAGCCGGCTCCAGGGGATCCTCCCATCGAGTCTCGTGGTTCCCATCACGTAACCACACTCGGCCTCCGGCGTCTTCCCCTGGTGAAGCAAAACTGTATTGGAGAGTCCCGACCGAGTCGAAGACGATCTTCGATTCGGCGGTTTCGGGCCATGCTTTAGGAACAGGCAGCTCAAAGGTCGGGTCTCCCAGAATGCAGAACTGCTCCTGCGGCTCAAAGTGCCGGTTATCAATCAATGCCAGGAGACACGAAGCTGCGAAAGACTGCGCTGTTCCACGAAGGCCCCGACGGAACACCGCGTCGTGCAGACCGCGAGCGAGAACAAGATGATCGCGCGGAAAACCCCGTCCCGTGGCAACCAACGCGGCAATGACACCGCCCTCAGGCCGCGTAAGCAGATCTTCGGCGATCGAGATGTTCCATTTCTCCTCAGCGTAGTCAAAATTGCCGGTTTGGCATGTAAATGCCCAAAGCAATGGTAATTCGTCCTTATTGGACAACCGCTTCGCATCGCTGAACTTCGATCCGCCCGCAAAGAAAATTCGCTCGTGCCCCATAACGTTCGGCGCACCGTGGCCGAAGTATTCCCAGAGAACGACGCCCTCGTTAAGCCGCTCGATCACGGCATCGGTCGCTTGTGGACTGGTCTTAGCCTTCAATGCACGGCGGGCGTCTTCGGGGAGGTAGTAGTTGTCTCTGAAAGGATAGTCCGCCAACCGGACCTCGCTGGTTTCGTAACCGGGCGGCAGCCATTCGGTATAGAGCTCATTCACCTCGTTTTCAAAGTCGTTGTCGGTTACCAGAAGGACGCGGTTCATCCACGCTGCGGGCTTCTCAGCGTTGTAGGCAATCAGCTTCTGAATCATGACCTCCAGTTCTTTCGGCGTCCGAACTGCAAATCGACCGATCAACATTTCGGGGAGCGAATCGCTTCGCGTGAGGGAAACGAACCAGTTTTCGTCGGGATAGTCCGCCGTACCACGGTAAGCGGGAACCAGATTGACGATCCCGTTACGGAATTTCCCCCAATAATCCCATGTCGCGTCGCCCACAAGGAGAACATAGGCTGGGCATCGCACGGGATTCCGTTCGTAAAGCCATCGAAGGTAATCCTTGATAGGTTCCGGAGAGAGACGCCCGTCACCAAAAACCGAATAGATATCCTTCACGCTGACCACGTGGGATCGCATCCCGCGTGAACGGTAATGCCGGATGAGTTTCTGGAGCGTCGAATGAAAAACTTCCGGTGCGACAATGATGATGTCGGTTTGATCCGGGGGGACCAATGATGGGTCCGTTGCCGAGACCGGCGGCATATGGGAAAGCAGGTCGGCATAACCGACATCGCTGGGATCGAGGACAACGATCCTGTGGTCATCGGGGACCTCGAGCGAGAGGTTTTCTCCAGGCTTAAGGACCTGCGAAGAAACAACTCCGCCCTCCGGCTCGATAAGCCAGATAAGCGCATTTGAGGAGTAAGACGAATGGAGGCGATAGGACCCCGGAGCGGGTGAGAACCGGAGCATCCCTCCGGAATACTCAGTCTGCCGTCGGTAGTCCAAACGCACTGTATCGAGGTAGACGGGCGAGCCGATATCGTTTGCCGCCGCGATACGCAGAGTGGAGGTGGTGCCTCGCAACGTTTCGGTGGATACAATGGCTTTCGCCGTGGCGAATTGACGGGTGGGTAGATTCTCCACTTCCATTTCGATGGGCGTTTGGTTCAGAGAGAAGCTCAACATGTCGGATGAAAGCAACCCGTCCTTCGAGAGCAACCCGATTTCGAGACTGAAGGTAGCCGCGGCCGGGTATGGCAGTACCGGAATGGGTAGAGCGACCGGCGTTTCGGACGTAATCTCGTCCCAGCCCCAGTACGCGTGCTGTCGCCGATCTCGGTGTCCTTCCGGGAAGAAAACGCGGTCCTGTTCCAGTGAGACAACACAACGAGCAGAAGTCTCAGCTGAGGAATCCTCTTCCCTGGACGGAGGCGCTGCGAGCCGGGAACTCTTCGGGTCTTCACAGAGCCAATAGGAGGAAAAGGGGGAATAGGGCGAATCCGACTCGTCGGTCCAAAAGAGAATCCTGTCTTCCTGTTGCAGTTCTCCCTCGGTGCGTACGCTCCGGTCTGCGGTCCAAACAATGAATGGAACCGGTCCTTTCGGCCCGATCACAGCGACCTGATCGATGCTCGGATTCTCACCAGCGACTTTCGACCACGCGAACGATCCCACAGCGACGGCCCGCTCGCCTTTAGCCAATAAACGTACCGAGGGTCCCCGACGATAGGCGGGTATCGGCAGATCGTTCGGAGGATCCGATTGCAGGTCAAAACGGGTTCCCTCGTTCAACAGGTAAGCATCCAAAATCCGTTCAACCGGATGGTCGGGCGCAGAGACCCGACGAGGTTTATCGTTCCACGGGATTCGAATGCGTCCCGTCACATAGCGGATTCTTGCGGTGACCCCGCCCACGTAAGTCACCGATGGAACGCTTACCATACCGACACGACACGAACGCATCACTCCGAGTTCGCGGAATATGATCTCGGGCGTTGGCGAGTTCACAATAACCGGTTCGGTACCGTAATCGAGCAACTGCGGGTCTTCGAGAACCCCATGAGGGATTGAAAGAAGGATGCGTTGAGGCGAATCAATATCCTCCCGGGGAAAGGACCATGAGAGGACCGCTCCGTTACGCGATTCCTCTTCCACGGAGAAACTCCGGCTCACGAAGGAGTCCGCGGCTTCTGCGAAACTGCACGCGCCGAAGAAGAACAGCAGAAGAAGTAGGCCAAAACGCCGAACCACACAATGTTTATGTATCCGATAGAAAATGGGTTCCATAAGAAGATTCGACAGTCGTTCTCGGCTCGCCGGGAGGCTCATCGAATGTCGTCAAGTTGAGAATACACTGGCTATCCGTGGGAGGGCGAAGATCCTACTGAGCCAGGTTCTTCTTTTTCTATGCGGCTCAGCGGGAGCTTCGCCCTCCCGACGTTCCCTAGCAAAGGGCTTAACTCGATGACATTGGAGGCTCGCCTCCCGATAATATGGGGCATCCTTTCAAGGATATCCAAACGGACAGTAGAAAGACGGGTATCGGTTGTCAAGCGCCGGAGGGTTCACATCGGGCTCCGGCATCATTATGCTAAAGACCATCTTAACGGTGGAGGATAAGACGGTCCGATGAAGATCCACGAGTATCAAGGCAAAGAGATCCTGAGAAAGTACGGTGTCCCTGTACCGGACGGCCGTGTGGCCACCAACGCGGAAGAAGCCGAACAAATCACGAAGGATTTGGGCACGAATGTCGTTGTAGTCAAAGCACAGATCCATGCGGGGGGTCGTGGGAAAGGCGGCGGTGTCAAGATCGCCAAGAGCCCGTCGGAGGCCAAAGACCTCGCCCAAAATATGCTTGGAATGCAGCTCGTGACTCACCAGACCGGTCCTGAGGGAAAGAAGGTCCTTCAGGTTTTGATCGAACAGGGACTGGAAATTGAGAAGGAAATGTACCTCGGGATCGTGATCGACCGAGCGGTCAGCCGCGTCGTGATTATGGCTTCCACCCAGGGCGGAGTCGAAATCGAAGAGGTAGCGGCAAAAGACCCGGATGCGATTCTGAAGGAATACGTGGATCCCGCCGTTGGATTGATGCCGTTCCAGGCGAATAAGATCGCTTACGGCCTCGGTCTCCAGGGAAAAGCGGCGAAATCCTGCGCCAAATTCGTACGCGGCCTTTATGCGTCATTTATCGGCGGGGACTGCTCTTTGGCCGAGATCAACCCGCTCGTTGTAACGAAAGACGGCGAGGTGCTCGCACTCGATGCGAAAATCAATTTCGACGACAACGCACTGTTCCGTCACCCGGACTACCAGGAGCTTCGCGATTACAATGAGGAAGAACCGCTCGAGACCGAAGCGTCGAAGTACGATCTGAATTACATCAAATTGGATGGTGAAGTCGGCTGCATGGTCAACGGAGCGGGGCTGGCCATGGCGACCATGGACATTGTGAAATTGGCCGGCTCGATGCCCGCGAATTTCCTGGACGTTGGAGGAACGGCGAGTGTGGAACGTGTCGCGGCTGCCTTCCGGATTCTTATGTCCGACGCCCACGTTCGAGCTGTCCTGGTGAATATTTTCGGGGGAATCGTGCGGTGCGACCGCGTGGCGGGCGGGATCATCGAGGCGCTGAAAACCGTGGAGGTGAAGGTCCCCATCGTTATTCGGCTCCAAGGCACCAACGCACCGGAGGCACGGAAAATGCTCGAGGAGTCCGATTTCCCGTTCCGTGTTGCCGAGGGGTTGGCGGAGGCCGCCGAGAAGGTGGTTGGAGCGCTGAAGGGGAACGACGAGAAGTGAGGCTGGCTGTTCCCGCACCCCCAAGCGGAATTGGGGGTGGCACCCGGTTGTGGTCACCTTGTAAGCAGCATCCGGTTCGCGTCATTTTGTAAGTGACGCCCGGTTGTATTCATTCCACGGGTAGCCCCGATTGCTCGCCAATCGGGGTGGCGAAGCCACAAGAGGCTGCTGGGCTGGGCTTCGTGTTGAGACAAGCTGGGGAGGTTTCGGACTCTCAACTGTTATAATCTTCTGTCACCGCGCCAGGAAGGAGCGTCTCATTTTGGATCGCGATATCTTTCGTGCAAATCTCAATATTCTCCATCAAATCTATCCGGAAATAGCGAAAAAACTGGAATCGTTCGAGTACGGATCGTCACCCCAGTACACAATTGAACCGCATAGCGAACGCGGGTGGACATGTGTAGATAATACGCTGCCTCCCGGGGAACAGATCGTTCACGGACCGGACGATCCCTGGGCGGTCGCTGAAAAACAGGCAGCCGGAATTTCTCAGCAGGAAACAGAATTGTTTGTCATCTATCGGTGCGGATTGGGATATTTGCCGCACGTGATTTATCCCCAGCTACGTGGCGGCCGTTACGCGCAAAGGCTGCTTATCACCGAAGATCGTTGGGAGATACTCGCGTCGTCGTTTTGGCTGCTCGATTGGACGGATGTGCTGCGGTCGGATCGTGTGATCCTTCTTTTCGGCGAGAACGCCGGCGCGTCCATAATGGACTTTTTCGTCACCAATCCCATCGGAATGCTTCCGCCAATCAAAGTCATCCCCGGTTCGAACTGTACCGAAAACGATCAAAAGGTCATGGAAGTCCTCAATGAGAAAATGCAGGAGATGGGGGAGAAAATCCGGAGTCAAACCGAAGGATTCTTGAGCGAAACGTTACAGCATTACGAGAACCGCCGGGAGGAATTGAGTGAGAATACCGGTTCACCGATGAAAGTTCTTTTTGTTGAACCCGAGCATGAATATCTTGCTGAAAACATGATCGCAGGACTTAGGGACCTCGGCCACGAATCGGACAAATTCACCGGTAACTTGCGGATGCTGCATTTTATCAATACCTGGCTTTGGCTGGTTTACGTGCGAGAGCATTATCCGGACATTCTGCTTTGGATGAACCGGAACTCTCTGTCACCGGTTGGCAAGAAATTCCTTGACAAAGTACCCATCACAAAAGCGATTTGGTATTTGGACAATCCGGCACGCGTGAAAGTATCCAGGGAAGAGATGGATGCCACCGACGTGGTCTTCACGTTTGATGAGAATTACATACCGCTTCTGAAAGAAATGGGGGCAAAATCCGTCCACACCCTTCATAACCCGGCGGGGCTTCTCCCGACGGTCCGTCTGGACGACAATCCACCGCCCAGAAAGGGACCGGAAGTCGGTTTTGTCGGCGCACTGGCGGCTCAACGTTTTCAGCCTGTCCGAGAGTTTTGGCTTCAGCGCGATCCCGACTATGTCCATATCCTGGATGGAATCGTGGACGATTTCCTCAAGGATCCGTCCACCGGCCTGGAGGAGAGGTACAAAAACTCCGAGGCCATTCAACGGCTTCCTTACGAAGGATTCCCGGTTTTGTATCTGGAAGAGCGGACAACCTATTTGCGCCGGTACCACTACCTGGAAGCCATCAAGGATCTGGGGCTGGAAACCTACGGTGCACCGGAATGGGCCGATGCGGAGATGGCAAAAGAGCTGGTTCCTTGCTATGCGGGCCACGGTCCGGAGTATGTCACGGAACTCCCGCAGGTGTATTACGACACGAAGATCAATATCAATATCTTCCATATTCAATGTATCGATTCACCGAATCCCCGGATATTCGATGTGTTGGCGTGCGGAGGATTTTTAATTACAGAACATCGGCCTTCTTTGGAGAAGTATTTCCAGCACGGTGTCGAACTTTGCTGGTTCAAGAGTCGCGAGGAATTGGTGGAATTGGTAACCTACTATAGGGAGCACCCCGAAGAGCGCGAGGAGATCGCGCGTCAAGGTCAAAAGAAAGCGCTGGCCGAACACCTCGCCAAGAACCGAATGCAGGAATTCATGGATACCATTCAGCCTGAGCGAAAAACATGAGCGGCTGAGATGGACGAGGCGCCCCTGTGCTTTCGCTAAGAAAGAACCTCATAATCCTCACGCGTTTTTCGGGTTCCTCGACTCCAAGAATACTACTCGCCACAGTTGTACTTGTTTCGGCGATAGGATGTTCGAGTCCGGTCGAGCCCGTGAAACAGATCGTGCCGCTGTTTTTCCGGGGTGAAGAAGACGGAAAGTTCAGGTACCGCTCGCACACAATTGAGGCGGCCGAAGACCAACCTGCATCCATTTACACGAACAAGATCTATTTCGACAACTGGGAATGTGAGTGGATAGCGACTTCGGACGGTTCGGTGAAAACCGTCTCGTCCACGACTCCCGCTGCGAAGCCGCTCCAATCGAAGAGACCATTTCGAATCGACGCGAGACTAAAGTACACAGGGTCTTTGAATTTATCGATTGAGGCGCTGGATTCCTGCCGCCCCAGACTCCTGTCGGTTGAGGTCCAGAGTTACGGAGCCTCATCGGGGCCTTTGAATGCGGTAATTGTCCTTGTGGATGCGATGCGCCCGGATCACTTTCCCGGGAGAAAATATCCGTTCATTGTCGCGCCTCATCTGGAAAATATGCGTGGGTTGGGAACGGAATTCACGCGGTGGTACGGCACCTCCTCCTCATCGCGTCCGTCCATTGGTTCGATATTCACCGGCCTTTATCCACGGGCTCACGGCGCGATCCGCCATACAACCGAGGCCGCCAGCCTGTTTCCGAAAGCGAAGACAATCGCGGAACTTTATCAAGAACAGGGTTACAGAACCGGCGCGTTTCACTCGAATGCTCAAATTGTCTCCCCGTTCGGATTCAGCCGGGGTTTTGAAAAATACGAAGGACCGATCTGGGACCCGGACGTGATTCGCGAATCGCTCCGCTGGCTTTCGAGAACGCCGCCGCCTTTTTTCCTCTATGTGCATTTCATCTGTTTGCACGCACCGTACCAAACAACCGAACACTTCGATGACTTCTATATAGGCAAAACCGGCGACGAGGAACATGACCGCTATTGTGCGGAGATTACGCTTGTCGACCAACGAGTTGGACAGTTTCTTCTCGGGTTGGCTGAACGAGATTTGCTTGGTTCAACCCTGCTTTGGTTTCTGTCCGATCATGGTGAAGAGTTTCTCGAACACGGTGTGAGGTATCACGGGGAGACTCTGTACGACGAGAGCGTGAGAACCATGTCGATTCTCGCGTATCCGCCTTTGGTGGAATCAGGCAAGGCGGCAACGGATCTCACAAGCCACGTTGACGTCTTTCCGACGCTAACACAACTGTTTGAGTTTGAGGTCCAATCACCGGTCCAGGGCCGGTATCTTTTTGAAGATTTGGCGGAAACGGAAGATCAGGAGATTCAGCGCACGGTATTCGCACAAACCTATGGAGGAGCAAAATCGGATCCGCTTGTGCCAATAAAAGAGGCAGCGGTTCAGGGCCGGTGGAAGTTGATCGCACCGTCGTGGCGAAAGGGGATGGAACTCTACGATCTCGCAAAGGATCCGGCCGAATCGATAAACCTGGCCCCGTCTCATCCCGAGGTTGTCGAAGATTTATTGACCGAATTGGATCGTTTCACACAATCGTCGGACGCGATCGCGGAGCAGCTGGGGCGGGCGGAAGCACTGGAAATGGAACCGGTCACTTTGACACCCGATCAACTGCAGAATCTGCGCGATTTGGGATATATAAAGTAGTCCAAGCCCGAGAGAATCCTGCTTTCGCCGAAAGAAGCAATATGTGCAGCAGTTGAAGGAAGAGGTAAATGAGCGCTATTCCGTATTATCCAATGTTGATCGATCTCCGTGGACGTGCATGTCTGGTTGTGGGAGGCGGCCCGGAAGCCGAGAAGAAGACAGCCGGTCTTGTGGGAAGCGGCGTGAACGTCACGGTTGTGGCAGAACATCTCACGGGGACACTGGAGCCGATGGCGGAGCTCGGTTCGTTCCGATGGCTAAATCGACCGTTTGAACCGTCCGACCTGGACGGGATATTCTTCGTGGTGGCGGCGGACGAGGATATGGATATGAACCGGCAGGTTGCCGAGACCGCGCGAGAGCGGGATCTCCTCTGTGCGGTACCGGCGGATCCGTCGCTGGGCACGGTGTCGATTCCGGGTCTGCTCCAGCAGGGAAAACTCACGCTGACCGTCGACACCGCCGGGGCGAGCCCCTACATGGCGGGTCGGATACAGAATGAGCTGGCACACGCGTTCGGCGCAGAGTATGCACAGTTCCTGGACCTGCTCGAAAAACTAAAACCCGAGATCGAACAGACTGTGCCCGATCAAGATGTACGGAAGGATCTGGACGCCGAAACGGCCGATTCCCCGGCTCTTTCTCTTCTTCGCCGGGGCAATCCCGAGGCAGCGGAGAAAGTACTCCGGACAATCTTGTCTACCGCCAAAGCTATCTGTGAGGAGGGAAAATGAGTACTATAGCAGCGTTTGACGGAGGGAGTGGGAACACGCCTCTTGCTCCTTCGTCGTTCCGATTGTTTTTGATTGGACGAATTCGAGCAATCGGGGCGACCCGTCCACCAGAAGCTGGCGGTATGGACAGCGGGAAGTTTGCAACCCCCTCTGTATCTCCCCCAATCTTGGGGGAGAAGAATGGACCGCACACGGGTTCAACTACCCCCAAGCGGAGTTGGGGGTGGCATCCGGGCGCTTGTCAGTGAATTCCCTCGCCAAGACTGGGGAGGGTTCGGGTGGGGTTGATATAAGATGACAGATTTATTTGGGATGGGTGGGGCGTTTGGATGATGGAGCGACACGAGCATGGCAAGGAAGACGCGGATTGGCGAGGTCATTGAATCGTACTGGGATGAGGAGGACAAGTGTATCCGTTTCACGATCGAGATCGACAAAAGCCGCAGAAAGGTAGCCGGACGGCTCAACAGCGGATACGATCACGATACACGTAGCTACGTTCCTGCAGACGAACTGAAGAAAAAAGCAAAAACGCTGCTGGGAATGGTAGTGTACGATCGAAGCGGCAAAATCGATCCCGGAAACATGACATATGAGGCGATACAGAAACTACGTTTCAGTGTGTCGCTCTCCAATATGGACATTACCGCTACGGAAAGCCCCTATAAGTTATCCATGAACAGCTTTCTCAGTCGGATGTAAGATTGAAAACTACGGTCCGGGCTTATGCATCTTCTGTAACCCTGTATCCTGAGTCTCATGCGCTATGACCTTGTGACATATGTCCTCGGCTGGATACTTCTGTGCCTGGGTGTATCAATGTTGTGTCCGCTCCTTGTGGCTGTGTGCTATGGTGAGCCCATTGGGACTTTCTCGCTATCCATCGTCCTCGTGGTTATCGTTGGCTGGGCGATGACGCGTCTTCGCCCCGGTGAGGCGGCACACGGTGAACTGAGCGCACGGGAGGGATTTCTCATTGTAACGGGAGGATGGATTCTGGCCGGCCTGTTCGGTGCGATACCGTTCTTCCTGGATCGCACATTCGTGACACAGCCGACGGAGACATTCTCGCTGATGATCACGTTTCAATCATTCACGGATTCAGTTTTTGAGACCGTGTCCGGTTTTACAACGACAGGGGCCAGCGTTCTGACGGATTTTGATGCTCCTTCCCGCTCGATATTCTTCTGGCGCAGTCTAACTCACTGGCTCGGCGGAATGGGGATTATCGTATTGTCTTTGGCGATTCTGCCGGTGATCGGGGTGGGGGGCATGCAGATGTTTCGGGCGGAGGTACCGGGACCGGTCAAGGATCGTCTCAAACCACGGATCTCCGACACGGCAAAAACTCTGTGGATGGTGTACGTACTGGTTTCGCTTGCCGAGACCCTGCTATTGTGGCTCGGACCGATGGATTTGTTTGAAGCGCTATGCCATACCTTCGGGACGATGGCCACCGGGGGTTTCGCAACCAAGGGGACGAGTATCGGAGAATACAACAGCACGTATGTGAATGTTGTGATAACCATCTTCATGATCATTGCGGGGGCAAATTTCGCTCTGCACTACAGATTTCTGAAAGGGGAGCGGAAGGCGTATTTCACGAGTCGGGAGTTTCTTGTCTATTTTTCGATCATCATTGTTGGGATCCTCGCGGTCACAGCATCGCTTCACTATCACGGTGCGGAAGAGAGTTTTGGTGCACGTTTGGAGCACGCGGCCTTTCAGGTGGGTTCCATTATAACGACAACCGGTTACTGTTCGACCAATTTCGAGCAATGGCCTCATCTGGCGACGATGCTTCTGTTCCTGTTGATGATCATGGGCGGCTGCGCCGGATCGACGGGCGGCGGTGCGAAAGTCATTCGGATCATGATGTTGTTCAAAGCGGGGTATCGAGAGTTACTCCGCCTGACTCGTCCGAAAGCGGTTTACCTGATCCGCGTGGACCGGCGGCCCGTGCAGGAGAAAGTGATCGCGGGGATTGTCGGATTCCTGTTACTGTACGCAGCAATAGCGGCGATTTCCGTTTTGTTTCTGTCGCTGTACGAAATGAATTTCGTGACGGCAGTCACCGCCACGGTAGCGTGTCTGAGCAACATCGGACCGGGTCTCGGTGACATCGGCCCTCACGACAACTACGCCTGGATGAGCCCCATAGCGAAGTGGTGGCTCATGTTGCTTATGGTCCTCGGGCGCCTGGAGATTTACTCCGTATTGGTTTTGTTCGCCCCGTCGTTCTGGCGGCGATGAGGACCTCCAAACGGAATTCGACATCAGAGCTTATCCGGATCGACTACAACATACTTGATTCGTTCGCGCTTCCAGGTGTACGTGATGTGTAGTTTGCCGTCTTCGCTCTGGATGATCGCAGGATACGAGTACTCGCCGGGTTGGTCCTCCAGCGTTAGAACCATCTTCCAGGTCTCCCCGTCGTCGTCGGAAAGTCCGAGGTTCAGCGGGCTTCTTCCAACAGGTGTATGGTTATACACCAACGCGATACGTCCGTCGTCCATCCGAACGGCGTCAATGCCCGAGTTTGGATTCGGCAGATCAATCGGTCTGGCGTCAGACCATGTCTTGCCGCCGTCACGCGACTCTGCGAGGCAGACGTTGCCAATAGAGCGAGTCGCCCGGCAGAGCATACGAAGGTTCCCGTCGCGGGTCTCGAACATGGTCGGCTGGATGATCCCCATGGGATGGTCGGGCACCTCGATAGGACCGTGCTTGCTCCATGTCCTTCCGCCGTCTTTGGTGAGTTCGACCCAGCAAGCCCAAGCGCGCCAGCTTTCGACGGAAGAACCGCACACCAACATGCCATCGTCCAACTGGATCGGCTTATTCTTGATGGGGCCAAGAATTCCGGCAGGCAGGAGTTCGGCATCCGACCACGTCTCACCGCCGTCGAATGACCGTTTCACAAGCCCGGACCAACTGCGGGGACTTTCGCCGGCCTTGTAAAACAACAGTGTTTCATCATCCGGCACCTGAAAAAGAACCGGATTCCAGCAGGGAACACCTTCTTCGCGGGCGAATTCGGTGACCGGTCCCCACTCTTCGCCTTCCAGACGCGCACCCCAAATCGCGACATCATCATTTCCCTCATCGGTCCCTCCAAACCAGGCCGCGAGAATCGTCCCGGGAGAAACTTCCTCCAGCGTCGACGCATGGCAGGATCGGAAGGGGGCTTCACGATAGATGAATTCCGCACGAAGAACCGCATCGGATGACTCTGCAAAAGTCCGTTCCGTCATTAGAAATCCCCCTAGAACTAGTATCGACAGGACCATAGTCAGCATAGCGGACGAAAACGAGAGGTGTCTGAGGAAATCGCGATAGTGTGTTTTCATGATTGTTCTCCATACTTTTGACTATAGAATTCCCGGAACCTATCGCAGGGAATGCGATTGGTTTCGGAATACCTTTTTTTGACGCGGCTGGTTCGGATAATATTACTCCCCGAACGCCAAGAGAGCATCTCCAAGTGTTTCGTAATCCAAAAACAGTTTCTCAAACCGTATGTTGCTCAGTGTCTTCTTCAGGTCTTTCGAGAGACCGACGATCTTGATTTCGCCGCTGTTCAGGGAAATCTCCTTATAGGCCAAAACCAATAGAGCCAAAAAGAAGGAATCCATCAAGCGGGCCTTACTGAAATCGAAGACGATCCAGTAGCGCTGGGAATCCATAAGGTCGCCGAGAACTTCGCGCACTGGTTCGACCACTTCGTCGGTCAGTTCTTCCGCGTCAACATGTATCACGCTGACGCGCCCGTAGTCTTGGGCAGTTACTTGCATGCCCTCATCCTCATGGTTTTGAAACGACTGACTTCTCTCAATCGTCTATGGTCTCAGATCATCCCATACGAATAACCTATGTCAATGATACACAAAGTAGAAGGAAACAGTAAAAGACCGAAAGCCGCCCAGTCCAGCGGGCAGAAGTATGCTTCGGTTGACGGTTGATGTAGAATCCTGGTACGGTTTTGCAGGCCGTAGCGAAAGACGGCTCGGCGGGAGCCTTGCCCTCCCGGGATTCTTGTCCTACCGAAATCTCGTCCTCGCGGAAGTCAGGAAGAAACGTGAACGCATTTCAAGCGAAACAAGATATTATCGAAGCGGGTCGCCGGATTTGGGTTCGGGGATACGTGGCGGCCAACGATGGGAATATCTCAGCGCGAGTCGCCGACGACGAAGTCCTTTGCACACCGACCGGCGTGAGCAAGGGATTCATGGAGCCCGCGATGATCGCGACAGTGGACGGCGAAGGGCGTCAGATACGCGGCGAATGGAAGGTGTCCTCGGAAGTCAAGATGCACCTGCGGGTCTACCAGCAACGAAAGGACATCAACGCGGTGGTCCATGCGCATCCGGCAACCGCGACCGGTTTCGCAGTGTCGGGGCTTTCGCTCGATCAATGCGTACTGCCCGAGGTATTGGTAACACTGGGCGGTGTCCCTTTGGCTCCGTTCGGCCTTCCTTCGTCTGAAGAACTGCCGGATTCAATGGAATCCTACATTCAGAGCGCCAATGTCATTCTGATGGCGAACCATGGTGTAATCTCCATGGGCAAGGATGTCATGGAAGCCTATTACCGTTTAGAGACAGTGGAGCATTTCGCGAAGATTCTGCTGACCTCGATCCAATTGGGCCAAGTGAACATTCTCGCTCCGGAGCGGGTGGATCAACTGACGAAGCTCCGGCAGGGGTACGGTCTTTCCGGCGTTCTGTACGCTTGCGATCCACGATCCCGTGTCGGGTCCGCCAAAACCGGCACAACGCCGGACTTCCAACCGGGACAAGGTTGAAACATTTGTGGGATGGGGTGTGTTCGAAGTATGGCGTTCGGTAGGGTGTAGCAGGCGGAAGTCCGGAGGGTCGTTCACCTGGACCTATTTCCGCCGATCACCGAGGACGATATCGCGCGTGGCCATTCCTTTCAGACCGGAGGATTCCTCTTCTTCAACCGACTCTTCAGCCGGCGGTTCGATAACCAACTCATCCATGCAACGGTAGCAGAGCATACGAATCTCGTCAGAGGTAGAACCGCCGCACACAACACAAAACTTGGCGTTATCCCCCCCGCCTTCAAGTTTCAGCGCTCCTTGCTGAACCGCCACATGTATCATATACCGCAACAGGCGTTCCGCTCCCAAAAAGCGTCGCAATTCCTGTTCGCTGGGGAGATCCGTCTCTCCAGCGCTTTTCATTTCCTTCGCGCGCTCGAGCAGATCCGAGCGGGACACCATTGTTTCGCACTCATCGAGCATCTTCGCCCAGTGCTCTTGGTCTCTGGGATTCGCCGGGAAGTCCTGTTGTGAATCCAGAATGAAACGAGTGAGCTCCGGAACGACTTTTTCAACGGTGGCCTTGCCTTCCGTAGTTTTCGCGAAATCCGCACTCCGGAGAATCACCTGGACTTTCGACGGGACGCGCTCTGCGATCCGATTACAGTCCGAGCACATGAGATACTGGAGACGTGTCATTTGCGCACCACACCATCTACAATCACCCATGCTGCGGGGAGGTATGATGCCTCTCGTTTGATCGCTCATAAATCCGTTCCCTGATTGGTCTTATAAGAATATTCTACAGTTAAACAGCGGATTTCCCAAGTTCATGAAGCACAATCGTCCGAATTCGTTTTATCTGCTCGATATTCCGAGAACTGAATCGGCAAAGCTACGCCGTTATCCATGCGGATACACGGATTCTCTCTGTCTTTTGAAATCGGGCCGGCTATCGTTAAGCTACACGGTAGAAGGAGAAGACCATGAGTCGTGAACGAGCATTTTTGTGTATTGGTTCAAACCTGGGAGATCGGCTCAGGTATCTCCAAGCGGCGGTGAAGGCGCTGGAGAACGAATCGAAAATCGATGTAATAGAGGCGTCGAATGCCTATGAGTCGGCGGCGATGTACATGGCTCCCGAAGCTCCGGCTTTTCTCAACGCGGCCGTCGAGATCGAGACCACACTCGATCCGCACGAACTCTTGGAAGTAACACGAGGGATAGAAAAACAACTCGGCCGACAGGATCGAGACCGAACAGCGTATGAATCGCGCGTGCTCGATATCGATATCGTGTTTTTCGGCGAACGAATAATCGAAACACCCCAGCTTACACTGCCGCATAAGGGTCTGAACGATCGCCGGTTCTTTCTTCAGCCGCTGGCGGATCTCGATCCGGACTTGAGAGTTCCCGGCACCGATCGGACTGTATCCGAACGGGCTGAGGAATTGGCTCCCAAGCAGCCGTTATCGCCGGTGGCTCCTCCCGAAGAATGGGTGAGCGCAGATTTGTGATCCGGTAAGCCTGTTTTTTTCAAGCCATTCTATATCCGATATCATTGAGCGAACGACTTCTCGGGTGGTCTCGGGAGGGCGAAGCTCCTGCTGAGCCGCGTGCGTCAAAAAGAATCCGGCTCAGCAGGAGCTTCGCCCTCCCGAACTTAACGATATTGCCTTTGTATTTGTCTCCTGTCTCACGGGAGAAGGTCGGTTTATCGGACGGATTCAGGGATAAGGGTCCCACCGGATCGCATTGAGAATCATCTGGGATATGTTGGGATTCTCATAATCCGAGGCGGCGTGGCCCGCCTGGAAGTAAAACAACATCCCATCTTCGACCGGCTTGAACCAAGCACCCCGATCCTGCATCCACACTTTGCCCGTTTCCGGGTCCTTGTACTTGAACCCGCACAAGACGGTCTTCTCGCGCCCATCCTTGAAACAATGGTTCAGATAAACCTCTGAATTCGGTAGGCTTATGGAGGGATACATGCCCTCGACACTGGGAGAATCGGATGGTGTATACGGGATTTCTTTTCCCCAGTTCACTTTTACACTCGTGATGTAATGCGTGGGATTGATATTGACTACTGTGAGGGTTGTGTCATGGAGCCACGTATACCCTCCTTCGTCTACCGGCCCGGGGTTGAGGTGGATGCCCATAAAGTCGAAGAGGTATTTGTTTTGGCCGTGGGAGCGGCTGATGGTGTGGTGGAGACAAATGCAACGGCCCCCATTCTTTGTGTAGTCGATGAACGCAACTTCAGCGCTTTCAAGTACTTCCTTGTGAATGTAGACGATGACAGCCACATAATCGGACAAATCGTCCGGAACATGCTGCTGATCTACGATCTCGCATTCGAGGCGCCCTTCCGACTCGAGATAGTTCGCGAGAACTGTCATCTGAGGGAGTTCATCTTGAATAATCAACACGCGATCCTCCCCGAACGCGGAAAGCCCCGTGAATAAAACAAAAACCGCGATCAATCCGAGCAATCGAAATGATTTCTTTGTGGCAATCATGTCTTTCTCCTTCCAAAATCCTCTATTCTCAACATTTTCCCACCCTGCAGAGCGGATTCGTGCGCATAGAAACCGGGAGCGGTATACGCAACCGCTTCATAGACATCGACTTCCGGTTGGCGTTCCTCCACAATCGCGCTGACGAACTCGTGTGTAATAAAGGTATGAGACCCGCCATGTCCGCTTCCACGGCGCAACGGTTCCGGCAGACGCTCCCAGAAATTTGGGGTGTCGAAGGGCTCCAACCGATGGTTAGGCTCGGGATACCCGACCATGGCCTGTTGTCCGCCCGGCCGGCTCATCAAAAACGACATTCTGTCACCATAAAACTGTCCGCGCTCCGTTCCACCCGACGCAACATGCCAGAAGACCGAGACACGAGCGGAATGCCCTCCCGATGTCTTGAGGAATGCGGTCGTATTCCAGAACGGGTTGTTATACATATTCGTACGAACAACCTCATGGTCGTCTCCCCATCCGACCGCGCTGACTTCGACCAGACGTTCCCCCGTGACGGGGACGATCATCCCCGTGCAGTGAGTTGGATAAAACATGGGCGGCAAACCATGCCGCCACGTCGGGAACCCACGCTCGTCAAACATGATCGATATGAGTCCCTCATGGTGATATTCCGCCTCGGAATACATGATAGTTCCGAATTTCCCTTCCCGGGCGAAGTCGCGACACGCGATGATTTCATCCCGGTAATAACTGGTTTCGGCCATCATGTAGAGCATACCGGTTTCTTCCACTGCGTCGATGAGTTGTCGGCATTCCTCCAGCGAGTTGCAGGCCGGGACCGCTGAAATAACGTGCTTTCCGGCTTTCATCGCTTCGATGGCCATGTAAGCGTGCAGGGGCGCCGGTGTGAACACCGCGACGGCATCCACGTTTCTATCTTCAATCAAATCATGGAATTCCTTGTACCCGACATCGCACTCATATTTGGCCTTGAGGAGCTCGAGGCGATCATCCCGGAGGTCGCAAACAGCGGTTACTTTCGAGTGAGGATGAATGTGCCAGAAGAAGCTGCGTCCAAAACCTCCCCCGACGACGCCCATTCGAACGTGTCGGCGTGCTCGAAGCCGGGGAGGACCGTGTCTCGATGCGTGTGCCTTGGAAACGGCGGTCACAGCAGTGGCCGCAGTGGTGCCCTTAATGAAGTCTCGTCGAGTGATCGATTCCCGTTGTCCTTGCATCTTCCTCTCCAACGTTTTCGAATCGGTGGTGTTTGCCCGAGGATCGGACACAACGACATCATGCCAGTCTTGCAGCGTGCGTCCAGATACCGTCAATCACGAGTTCGCGTGCACCTTTCTCATGACACACGTCAGGCACGGGCTATACTTCATAAGAGAGGATCATTATACGGTTTGAAAACGGAGCGATACTCGTGCGAACAAGATGGATTACCTGCTTACTGTGTAGCGTGACAATCCCAGTGTGGGGACAGCAATCCGTTCAAGGTCCCGGTCTGGATATCGAATTTCGACGGATCGAACCACCGCAGGGCTATCAGGTGACCCATCTGTGGCAAACGATGGGATGGCCGCCAAGCCAGTTCCTGAAAGAAGAGCGGTTCGAGATGATGAAGTTCATCGGGATCACCGGACTGGTCTCGCATGTGCATTGGAGCGAGGTGGAGTGTGACGGTCCGGGGGATGCCCAATTCGATATGTACATCGGTTTGCGAAGCGCTCTTCAGCGGAACGATCTCAAGTGGACGCCGGTATTGATGGCGCATCCCATGTACTCGACGCCGGCCTGGTTTCGAAATTCCGGGGACAGTGTTTTTCTCCGGTGTTTGGAACACGATATGGAAACGCCGGTTCAAAGCATCTGGAATCCCCATCTTCGGCCGCACATCCGACGCTTTCTGCGAAAAACCGCCGAGTTTTGTCATCGACACCGAGAGTCGTTGGGACCGATCCGTCTGGGATTTTGTGGAAAATGCGGCGAAGCGGGCTTTCCTGTAGAACCGGGGCTCGAGTGCCCGGATACAACCCACGCGCATCCGGGATGGTGGGCGGGGGATCGGTACGCCCGCGACGATTTCCGAAACTGGCTCAGACAGAAGCACGGAAGTGCCGAGAACGTTGCGGCAGCCTGGGGTATCCCTCACGCGTCCGTGGACCGGATCGCCACCTGCACAGGCAACCTCATCAGCCTTCCGGGCGACCCCTTGGCGGGAGAGGTGTTGGGTGACATCGAGGAACTGGACGAAGTGTACCAAATTCGCTTTGCCGATTTTGTCCATTGGTATGAAGACTCGGTGACCAATTATGTGAGATTTTGGCTGCAAGAAGCCCGCCAGTTATTCCCGGGCGCGCGTTTGGATATTGTGGTGCCCGGGGACGAACAGCGTGAACGCGGGGTGAATCCGACGGCGCTGACGAAAGCGGCTCGGGAATTTAATGCCGGCCTTTGGTGTATCGCAATGAGCGACGCGTTTCTCGATGGATTCGTGCGATCCGTGCGGCTGTCTTCTGCGGCGCGGGGCTATGGGGTTCCGTACGGCACAGAGGAACGAATCCTAAACAGCGAAAAGGGGGTCCCCGGCCGGTTCTTCAACACGCTGTCGGGCGGCGCGAAAGGTCTGGGGTTCCGGGGTTTGTTCGACATTATCACGAAATACGGGACGGCATCGGGGCGCGATGCACTGGAAGTGTATTATCGGTACGCGCCTCTATTGACGCGTTCGAGGCCAATGATACGGGTGGCGGTGTTTTATCCGGAGAGAATCCTGCGCCTTTCCTCGGATCGCAAGGCCGTCTACTACTCTTGGCTCAAACGACTGCGGGACCAGGTGGAGTTCGATGTCCTGGATGAGACGATGATCGCAGACGGCTTGCTCGAAAACTACCGCGTTCTGATCCGCCTTCCGATGTCGCCGATGGACGAGAGTGCGGAAAAGTCGGTAAGGCGATTTGTGAAAAATGGCGGTGTTGAAATCGTCCACGCGAGCGACGCGGATACGGCGGAAATGACAGATGAACAGGGACGCACAAAAACGCTTGCTTTTCGTTCTATCGAGCAGGGGTACAGGGCGCTTTATGGACTTCCTTCGGAACGGGACTACGCGGAGTTTGCAGAGAGACTGTTTGTTCTGCTGGAAGGCGAGGGATTCCCGTGGACGGGAATGCTCTCACCGGAGGCGGAGAGAGACGGTGTCTACTCAACAAAGTTGGCCGACGGGTCGGTCGTTTTGTACAACAGCTTGCCTACCGAGACGAAGACCGGAGTCCGGTTTGGAGAAGAATCGTTCGAGGTGGAGCTCGCCCCATTGGAATTCCGTGTAGTCACCGAAAGAGAGATAGGATCGAACTGATATCCGTACAACCTGAAATCGGCAGTTGAAACCCGAGCGCGGTTCCTGAGCCCGTCGAAGGGCCGCACGGGTATTGGTGATCGGCCTTTCGAGAAGTTCAAGAACCGATCACCAAATGGGTGACAGATAAGGATGATCACTACTTGTGAAACATGAACGGTTTGCAGCCGCCATACTGTTTTCAACTGCCGAATTTAGGTACAAGGGAAGTGACACAACATGGACACGAAACCAACAGGTCCTCATACCAGGCGGCTCAGCATTATCTTGAGTGTGGCAGGCTTAGCGGGGATCGCGGTTTCGCTGTGGATTGTGGATAAACCCTGGATCAATGATTATGTCAAAGCCTCTGTGATTCTGCCGAGTTTCATCTCGTTCATTGCAGGACTTGTCATGCTGTATCAATGCCGGATTTGGCCGTTTCACTGAAAGGAGGAGAGATTCAGCGTTTAATATGCATTCCGCCTCTCGGGGGAGGATTTGACTGGATGGATGCAGGGGGAAGTTGTGACATCTCTTTTTCCCGAAGGCATTGATTGCAGAGCGTACGGCCGCGCATGATCATGGCGTTACATTTCTCGCAAATGGCAAGGCCATCGATGGCACTAACAGTGACTTCTTTGCGCGCAATCCACCGAAGAATTCGTTTCTCGATTTCTATGAATACCTCGTCCGGGTCGATTTCATCGAGATCGATGCCTCGTTCCGACAGAAAGGGGCCGAGTTGCTCGTATAGATGTTCCAAAAGTTCGCCCAAATCGGCCTTTCGCTCAATATCGCGCCGAATGTAGGCCTTCAGCTCCGATAAGAGAAACTGGTCCTCATCGAAACAACAGATATCGGAGCCTTTCTTGGTGATTTCACCCCCGCAGATCACGCAGACATTTCCGAGGCTCTTTTCGAAAGCAGGCATTGGCGCTCCTCCCGGGAATTTTCCCAGTTTATGACGTCGACCTCCGCACGAAAGATCTTCCAAGCCAGACTTGAACAGTATAGCGGAATCGAAACAAAAACGATAAGTCGATTCCGGGGTCGGCTTATCGAAGTTTGACGTGCATTCCTCGTGGAATATACCGGCCGTCGGCTGGTGTCCAGGAGGATCGAACTTGGGTGATCTCTTTGCTGCGAAGGCAGCTGTTACAGAGCGTACGGCCTCGCATGATCATACCCCCACAGGATTCACAGATCGCCATTCCTGAAATCGCGCTGATGGATATGTCTTTGCGGTTGATCCAGCGCAGGACCCTTTTCTCCAGTTCAACGAAAGCCTCGTCCAGGTCAACATCGTCAGGATTGATGCCCTTTTCCTCCAGGTACGGTTCGAGACGATCGTACAGATGCTCCAGAACCTGCCCCAGATTGACGTTCTTATTTGGATTCGAGCGCACAAAGGCACGGAGTTGCCCAAGAAGATAACGATCCTCCTCCCCACAGCAGATATCTGCTCCACGTACATTCATTTCGCCGCCGCAGACGGGGCAATTTCGATTCAATTCACCGGCTAAAGACACGTGTTTCTCCCTACGAATCTACTTTAGTCTAAGGATTCTACTCATCGGCCGGGGGTTCTGGAATGTTGGGCTGAGTCTTGTGCCGATATGGGTGGAGAGGCGAAGGGTCAGATCGGTGGAGTATAAGATCTTGGAGATCCCGGTCGTGGACACAGCGCTGCGATGAGCTGGAGGATGGACTGAACATAATGACACCGAGTTCGCCTAACCCGCCGGGGACCACAAACGGTTGGCACGGTCCTGCGGAGAAGCCCGGAGGTCGCTCTCAACTCTCCCGAGCATCCCTATGGTGGGAAGTCTATGACCTCGAGTTACTCGAAGGAAGGCGGAGGTTCCCGGCCGGAATCGGATTGATTGGCTTCCGGTAGACGGCCGCCATGCGTTTTCTTGTAGGCTTCGAGAAGTGCGTTGTATTCGCTTCCGACATTTGAGCTGGCGGCATACCGGAAATGCTTCGCCTTGGCTTTGATCACTGCGTTCTTCCGGTCCATGATGTGCGAAGCGAGTTGTTTGCGAAGTTGTCCTGCCTCCGCCTTACCCACAAAGACGACCTCCTTGCGGGCATCACCCAGTTCGTACACCCCACCTCGCTCGGGAACCTTGTTCACCTCGATCCGAGATAATGGCATCCAGGATTTCACGATCGGCATAATACGGCCTCCAACTGAGAATCAGACTGCCCCGACCCGGTAAATACAACCCGTGGTTTAGTGAAGAATCATAGGCTATAACCCCCTATCACCGCAACCCTATCTCCCCCATGTCCTGGGATTCGAGAGAAACACAGTCATTTCACCCTGTTTCGTTGGACTTGCACAAATGCGGACTTCCAGACACAATCGAAACACGAATACACGGGAGACCGGGAAGTGTCAAAGAAAGGAAAACTCATGAAAACAGCTCTCCGACTAATCCCTTGGTCGCTGGCAGCGATCGTCCTGCTGTCCGCATCGGTTAACGCTGAAATCATCGCTCGCGAAGGAGAAGGATATCTCGAGAAAGTCGATGGAACCCTGGTGCTTCATCTCTCCGGCGACTACTACGATCTGGGGTACCAACACGGCGTTCTTCTACGTGAGATGGTCAAGGAGAACATGCTCAGTATCGTCGACAATCAGTCGGAACTCGCGGAATCGAAAGAATACAAGCTGTACAAGATGTTGCGAGGTGCGATGCACGCTCGCCTAAAGCCGCATATTCCCGAGAAATTCATGGAAGAGCTGCGAGGTTTGGCTGAAGGAGCGGGATTAGAGTTCGAGCAGGTTCTAACAGGGAATCTTATGCCGGAGGCATTCCATTGCAGTGGTATGTCATTGTTCGGCAAAGCGACGCGAGGGGGTTCTCTCTACCACGTCCGGCTACTGGATTATATGACCGAAGTAGGCTTTCAGGATCGAGCCGTTCTTATGATCGTAAGCCCTAAAGGAGCAAGGACTTTTATGAATGTCTCCTATGCGGGCTTTGTCGGTTCGATTACAGGAATGAACGACGCGCAGATCGCAATCGGGGAGATGGGTGGACAGGGACAAGGTTTCTTCGACGGAATGCCCATGAGTCTGCTTCTCCGCGACGCTCTCGAACGTGCAACCACGCTGAAAGAGGCCATGGACATCTTCGCGGATACCCCACGCACGTGCGAGTACTATTACGTCATTTCCGACGCGAAGATCCCCGATGCGCGCGGAGTCTACGCCACCCCCAAACAAATCCACTTCATCGAACCGGGCACCAACTTCGGATTCTTCGACATTCCGGCGGCTCCCGAAAAGGATGCCGGCGGCGGAAAAGTGCTGGTGACCGGAATGGAGGTCGAAGAAGCCAAACACCAGATCGTCTTCAAATCGAGCGACAGGGAATTGGGATTCTTCGGCTTACTTCCCGAAGACTGCGTTGTGATTTCCGGCATTGACCGGTTCGGTCATTTCATGAAGAGACTGGAGAACCACTACGGCGAAGTCGATGAGAACAACCTGATGGAGATGATCAAGCGGCCGGTTTCGATGAAGAGTAATCTGCATTGTGCCATCTTTCATCCTTCTACCGGGGAAGCCTGGGTGGCCCATGCAGCGAGCGATGGTTCACCTGCCTGCAACCAGGAGTACCATCGCTATGTGTTGGAACAGGACAAGGCCGTACTTGGAGTATCCGTGAAATAACCCGCAAATCCGTTGGTATTCTCTGGAATCCCGGATTTGAGTGTTGTACGCTGCAGACACTTGTATTGTTTTTGATCCTAAATTCGGCAGTTGAAGGTGTGGCTGCGACGATAAACCGCTGATTTTTGGTAGTATCGTACATTGTCCGTTTTCACCCAAATGGTGATCGGTTCTCGAGCTTGTCGAAAGGCCGATCACCAACGCCCGCGCGACCCTTCGACGGGCTCAGGAACCGCGGTGCCCATTCAACTGCCGAATTTAGGTTGATGAGAGAATTTTGAGGCAGTATTCAAGGGAACAGGACCGATGAATGTGTTGGATTCCATCGGCGAAACGCCGTTGGTAGAGCTCAGGAACTGGGACGGCGACTCCGACGTACATCTGTTGGCGAAGTTGGAGGGCAACAATCCGGGCGGATCCGTCAAGGATCGTCCGGCGTATTACATGATCCGACAGGCCGAAAAGGAGGGTCTGCTGACGGCGGAGAAAACGATCCTCGAGCCGACGTCGGGAAACACCGGGATCGGATTGGCCATGGTGGGTGCCGCACGCGGGTACCGAGTGAAGCTGGTTCTACCGGGTTGTGTCAGCATGGAGCGTCGAGCCACCTTGGAAGCGCTGGGTGCGGAACTGGAGATCACCGATCCATTGGCGGGGACGGACGGTGCAATACGGCGAGCGCATGAGATCGTCGACGCAGAGCCGGACATGTATTATATGCCCAACCAGTTCGCCAATCCGGCGAATCCACTGGCCCATTATGAAACAACCGGACCGGAGATTCTTCGACAAACAGGGGGAGGACTCACGGTGTTTGTCGCCGGTATGGGGACCACAGGAACGCTGATGGGCATCAGTAGGTATTTACGCGAAAAGAAACCGTCCGCCAAGACAATCGCTGTAGAACCGACCGTCAATCACAAGATCCAAGGTCTTAAGAACATGACTGAAGCGATTGTTCCCCGAGTGTATGAGGAAGACCTGTTGGATGGCAAAGTCATTGTAACCGACGAGGAGGCGTACGAAGGGGCACGCTGGCTGGCAACGCGAGAAGGGATCTTTGTGGGGATGTCCAGCGGTGCCGCCTATGTCGGAGCACGCCGGATCGCGCGAGAGATGAAGAACGGGGTCGTTGTGGCCTTATTTCCAGACCGTGGAGACAGATACCTGAGCACTTCGCTATTCCGCTCCACTTGCGGCAAGTGTCCGCCCTGACGTCTCGGTCAGGTGGCCGGGTTCAGCACTTATGACGATGCGTCCATCTACCTCGACATAATCGATGATCCCCATAATCAGTTCGCGAATCGGTGCGATTTCGATGTCGAAGACCTGCTGGGCGACTCCCGGAGCGGAACCGACAAGAACGTAGTCGCCTTCTCCGGCGCCGGAATAATCAACGGCGATGGTAGAGTTTCCCAGGGGGTTACCGTTCAGATCCAAAGGCTGAACGATCAATAGTTTCTTTCCGAGATAGGACTCGTGCTTAATGGTGGATACCGCACTACCGACAACTTTTGCTATTTTCATCGAGGATCCTCGTGAAGCCGTGCGAGTGGAAAGCTCCTGCAGCGGCTTTGAACGACGAGTAGAATTCTCGCTCTTGTGTCCACCCGTGGATATCAGTACCTTAGGGGCGAACAGAATCATAGAGTAACGAACGGGGCGAAAACATGAAAGACGACATCCGTCGAGACGACCGTGGAGAGGTTACTGTTTTGTCCGTGCCGGAGAGGCTGGACACTCTGCTCAGCGACGCACTGGACCAGAACTGCAGCGCCTTGCTTGAGGAAGAACGCTACAAGGTGGTCCTGGATTGCGAGCACCTGCAGTTTCTCAATAGTACTGTGATCGCGATTCTGGTAAGTTACTATCAGAGGGCGGCGAAAAACAGCGGAGATTTGAGATTCGCCAATGTATCGATTCCTGTAGAGGATGTTCTGCGATTGACGAAGTTGGACACGGTATTCAAATGGTATCCGAGCGTGGATGAAGCCGTGTCTTCCTTTGAATGATAGTAGGAAGGTCCGTTTCCAGAGAGGCTGTTCGAATGAACGTAGTGGATGTGCGTATCCGAGAATACCGGGCGGTAGCCCGTTTTAAGGACGATCCCATGGACGTTGTACCTGGGTCGTACTGCGTCGTTGAAGTTGAGGGGGATCGCGAACTCGGGATCGTGCTGCAAAATCAGTATGAATGGTTGGATGAGTTGCCCCCGGAGCCGGAGGCGTTTTTCATACGTCCGGCCGAGGATGGCGATGTAGCAGAGTTTTATCAGAACAGGGAACGAGAAAAAGAGGCCTTTTCGGTTGCCCTCCAGAAGATCAAGGACCGGGAACTGCCGATGATTCTGGCGTTTGTGGAGCAGACGCTGGACGGTCGCAAGATTCGGTTCTATTTCACGGCGGAGGGACGGATTGATTTTCGTGAGTTGGTTCGGGACCTTGCCCACGTGTTCCGGACCCGCATCGAGATGCGACAAATCGGCGTCAGAGACCGCTCCCGAAAAGCGGGAGGGTTCGGCCCGTGCGGCGAGCAGCTCTGCTGTAATCGCTTCATCACGAAGTTCGACCCAATAACCATCAAGATGGCCAAGGAGCAGAACCTGGCCCTCAATCCGACAAAACTCTCCGGAATGTGCGGTCGCCTGAAGTGCTGTCTGGCGTACGAAGTCTCAACCTACCGCAAATATCGGCGGAATTTCCCGGCAAACGGTGAGAGGGTTCAAACTCCAACCGGACCGGCCGCTGTCTGCGATCAGAACTTCATAAAGGGCACAGTCGTCACCCGATATGATGACGGTCAATCACCGCGCGAGTGGTCGCTTCAAGAAGTGCAATTCGCGCAGGAAGACTCGGGCTGAAAAGCGTCGACAGCGCCACAATGAGATATCAGCGTTATCAGTATGTTGGATGGGTATGTTTCTTGTGCCTGATTGCAGGCTTGCGGTTTGTGCACCTCGAGGCGGATTTCCCTACAGAACTGACCTGGTCGGGACTTCTGTACACCGATGAGGGGTGGTACGCCCGAAATGCCATCGCCTACGAGCTGACAGGCGAATGGTATGTGCCCGGCGACTTCAATCCGGCGATAAATACGCCTTTGTTCTTTCTTTTCCAGCTGGTTTCTTTCACCCTGTTCGGCCTTCATCTTTCCTCTGCGCGACTAACGGTAGTGTTCTTTTCCATTTTGATGTTCCCGCTCATGTATAGCCTTGTTCGGCGGCATATCAGTCGTCGAGCGGCCCTGATTTCGCTGCTTCTGTTGGCAACGAACTATACATGGTTCGCGTTCAGCAGACTGGCGATCCTGGAAATCCCGATGATTTTCTTTATCGTGCTCGGCGTGTATTTCGCCCTACGCCCCGGTCAAAAACATGCGGCCCTGTGGCCCGTTCTTTCCGCAATCGCCTTCGCAGCCGCCTTGCTCGTGAAGGCCAGTGCTCTTTTCGCGTTCCCTCTGCTGCTTGGGGCCTTACTCGTTGGGAGGGGCGAATGGGGGAAACAACGGCTGATGGACACGGGGCTTTTCCTGTTCGTCCTGGGGGCGATCGGGCTCATATATTGGTTTCTTTTTGCACGACCTTACTATGAAGATTTCCATTATTTCATGAAATTGAACGTCGTTTCCCGTCTTCAATTCTCCTTTTCGAGGGCCATCGATAGCCTCATAAAGAGTCTCTATTTCGGGAAATACTTGGGGTGGATCTTTTATCCGTTGGCGATGGCATTCGGGGGTTTGTTCTTCCTTTTTAGCCCTCAATTCCGGCGGAATCCCTTAATCCTCCTCATGATCGGCTGGATCGCCGTGATGGTCGCGATGATCGCGATGAACCAATATTTTCCTCCCCGCTACTATCTGCCCATGATGATTCCCGTCACGATCCTGCTTTCGTGGATCGCGGATTACTTCCTGGAAAAAGCACCGAGGAGGGCGCCGGCGGTCCTGTTTCTTGCTTTCATGGCGGCCTGTATCGCAGTCAATTCATTTTGGATTGTACGCTACCTTTCCGGCCCGTCCTACTCATTCATGGAGATGGCGAAGGACATCCGCGCTTTCGTCGACAAACAGGAAAACAGCAATGAGGTGATTCTGGGCCGGCAGGCCGACCAAATCGCCTTGGCCACTCGGTTGTTTCCCATTACGGACGAAATGGGGACGCAAACGCTGGAATGGAAGGTCGAGCGCTATAGGCCCTCCTACTACGTGCGCTGGGAGACATCGGTGGCGTGCCTACCGGTTCTGCGGGGGTATTACGAGATGGATCTCGTCGAGACGTATCCTGTCCTGAACAACTACTATGAGGGCAATCCCTTACATTTCTATACACTCGTTCCAAAACAAACGGAGCCGAACTGAGTTCTTCTTTATGGGTATGCACCACCGCAGTCGAATAGGGAATGTGGGGTAAGTCACGTAGATATACTGGCTCCGAGAACCAGATCGCCCGGGATGAACCCGGGCGCTACGAACGGATTCAGAGTTACGGCCGAAAAAAGACAGGAAATGGCGCAGGGGACCGAGAAGGTTCACCACTCCGCTTGAGACCGCTCCTGATTCGCCTGACATTTGACACAGTATCGAGCAGTCGGCATCGCCATTAAGCGCGCATCAGGAATCTGAGCGCTACATTCGCTGCAGATTCCGTACGTTCCAGACTCAATCTGCTTGAGCGCCTCGTCAATAGCGATCAGCCGCTCGCGGTCATGTTCGGCGAGACCCAGCAGCAACTCTCGCTGGCTATAATCGGCACTCTGATCCACAAGATCGCCGTGAGCGCTGATTTCGGGTACACTGTGTTCTTTGTCGATATCCTGCAAGAGCACTTCCCGCTCATGCAGCAACTTTGATTTGAGATCTTCCAATCGATTTTCCACTAGGAGTTCCTCGTTCCCTCAGAGAAATCGGGCCTGAATCAAGCGCCCCATTCAGTGCGACCGGCCTTGCCCGGCAACAAGAGTGTCGTACCATACCGAAGCGGGTTTAAGCTGTCAAGTTTTAGGCAAATACGATCATGATTGATACTTCACTTGTTGCCCGGCTGCAACGACTCGAAGAGGACCTCTCGGCGGTTGAAGAAGACATGGGACGCTCCGAGACGTTGCAGAATCCGAGACGAATCAAAGACTTGAGCCGCCGACATGCCGAGTTGTCGGAGATTGTCCATGATTACCGCGATCTGAAGAAGCTCGACCGTGAGCTCTCCGACTTGCAGGAAGCCCTTGAAAGCGGGGATGAGGAGCTAAGCGAACTGGCCAGAGACGAGCTGCCGACTGCTCAAGAGAAGCGAGAAGAACTGCTGGAACGTCTGCGGCATCATCTCGTGCCGAAGGATCCGGAAGATATCCGAAATGCGATCGTCGAGATCCGAGCGGGAACAGGGGGCGAAGAGGCCGCCCTTTTCTGTTCGGATCTGTTTCGTATGTACCACCGGTACGCCGAATTAAAAGACTGGAGTGTGGACATCCTCTCTTCGAGTCCCACCGAGCTGCGGGGGTATAAGGAGATTGTCTTCCTGATCGAGGGGCAAGGTGCCTACGGTCGTCTGAAATTCGAGGCGGGCATTCATCGTGTTCAGCGTATTCCCGAAACGGAGGCCAGCGGACGGATCCACACGTCGGCGGCCACGGTCGCCGTGCTCCCGGAGGCAGAGGATGTCGATGTCGATATCGCCCCCGAGGACATTCGGCTGGATGTATTTCGTTCCTCCGGCCCGGGCGGACAGAGTGTCAACACCACGGATTCGGCTGTCCGGCTGACCCATATCCCAACGGGAATCGTCGTGACGTGTCAAGACGAAAAGTCCCAGCACAAAAACCGTGCGAAGGCGATGAAAGTCCTTCGTAGCCGGATTCTGGATCGGGAGGCACAACGGCGGGCAACGGAACAACGAGATAAGAGAAGACTGATGGTTCGGTCCGGCGACCGCAGCGAGAAGATACGAACCTACAATTTCCCTCAGAACCGTCTGACGGATCATCGGATCGGGCTCTCCCTCCATCAGCTGGAGAGTATTCTGAACGGCAATCTGGATCCGCTGTTTGATGCACTGGCGACCCAGGATCGCCTGGATCGTCTGGCTGAAGTGGACAAGGAAGGATGAGGACAAAAGATGCAAACGGCAGTTGAACGGCCGGGGGTTTTGTGGGATAACTTGTTCACATACGGTAAAGTGAGCCTCTTTGACGGAAGATCCGGAGACTGAAGGAGGAACCCGAAGATAATGGACATCCAGCAGGCATTGACGTCCACCACTGAGCTCTTCAAGCAAAAAGAAGTGGAATCGCCGGAATTATCCGCGGAGCTACTGGTGGCTCATGTCACCCGTTGTGAAAGAACCAAGGTTTTAGCCGATCTGGACCATCATTTGTCGCCGATAGAGGAACGCGAGCTGGAAAACGTGAAACAGCGTCGCGTGAAACACGAACCGGTCCCCTACATCACCGGGAAAACGGAATTCTTCTCGTATGATTTCAAAATCGTCAAAGGTGTGTTCATTCCACGGCCGGAGACGGAGACGCTGGTCGAGGAAGCACTGAAAGCAACGGAGGGAATCGAAGTTCCCAAGATTTTGGACGTAGGGACGGGCTGCGGCAACATCCTGATCGCGATGGCCCATAATCTTGAAGACGGCGAGTTTCACGGCACGGATATATCCAATACGGCGATCAAATGCGCTCAGCAGAACGTTCGCGATCACGAGTTGGTCAATTTCGTGACGCTATACGAAGGCAATATGTTCCAAGCTCTTCGTGGATCGCTGATCAAGAACTTTGATGTGATCGTAACGAATCCGCCGTACATAAAGACCGGCGACATATCGAGCCTCTCGGCGCAGATCAGGAATTTCGAACCGATAGTCTGTCTCGACGGCGGCCGGGAAGGCCTGAATTTCTACCGTCCGTTTATCGACAACATCGCCCCTCTTCTCGCGCCGGAAGGAAGAGTATGCATGGAGATCGACCCGACTCTTGTCGAACCGGTGAGTACGTTGGTCGAAAGAAAAAAAGTCTTTACGACGCCGGAAGTCACTACGGATCTTGCGGGTAAAGAACGTGTGTTGACTTTTGGATTAAAATAGCTCGGCGAGTTTCGCTGCGGCGATCATTGAGCACTGCCGATGACACGTACGTCTGTTCACGTTTTCTTTGTAGCGTTTTTGGTGGGTCTTTTTCTCTCCGGGTGTGCGAGTCCGCCCGATACCGTGAGAGATTACAACACCGCCGTTCGTCTGATCGCGGAGAAGAAGTACGACACGGCTGAGCTCATCCTGACCCAGTTGCTTCAGGACCACCCGGATGATCACGAAGCCTGGAATCAGCTTGGCCTGATTGCGTTTCAAAGCAAGCGTTGGAATGAAGCGGAGCGATGTTTCCGCAAGGCGATGGAGCTGGTTCCGACTCGTCTTGTGTACCGGCGCAACCTCGCGCTTGCCCTTGCGGAACAGAACCAGCTTGTTGCAGCGCGGGAGATCATGGAGCAGCTGGTTGAAAGCGATCCGGGAGATGTACAATACCGCCTGGATCTGGCGCGAGTCTTGTGGATGCTGGATCAACGCCAGGAGGCCCGCGGTCAATTAGGCGAAGCCCGAAAGATCGCCCCGGAGAACCGAGAAGCACAGCTTCTCGAGCGCCAATGGACGACCTCCCGATGATCGCCTCGGATAACGGAGCCACGCGGTACTCGTCACGACGGCTCGTTTGGTCTCGTTAGGAATCCTGCCCGTGCCTAAACTTTCTATCATTATCCCAATCTACAATGAGGAACGGCTTCTTCCGGAGGTCCTGCGCCGGGTCCGGGCGATTTCGTGGCCCGAGAAGGAGTTGGTGCTGGTCGACGATTGTTCCAGCGACGGAACGGTCCAGATACTCGAAGCGGAAGAGAACAAGCCGGACACCATCGTGCTTCGGCACGAAAGAAACCGAGGGAAAGGCGCGGCCATTCGAACCGGACTCGAGCGATTCACGGGCGACATCGCGATCATTCAGGATGCAGACATGGAATACAATCCCGACGAGATTCCGTCGGTCATCGAACCCATCGTGCGAGGCGAAACGGACGTCGCCTATGGATCGCGTTTTCTTGGAGAGGTCCGACACATGCGGTTCCCGAATCGAGTCGCGAACTGGCTTTTGGCTCGGCTGGTCAGTCTGTTGTTCGGACACCGTATCACCGACGAGGCGACGGCCTACAAAGCGTTTCGGAAAGAAGTAATCAAATCGATTCCTCTCTCCTGCGAAGGATTCGAATTCTGCCCGGAAGTGACGGCAAAAGTGCTGAAGAGGGGCCATCGGATCATCGAGAGTCCGGTAACGTTTTCGGCGCGCACGTTTGAAGAAGGAAAGAAAATCGGGTGGCGGGATTTTTTTGTTGCTGTTTGGATGCTGTTGCGGGTGCGGTTTTCGAGAGAGGATTGAAGGAACGACAAAAAGTCCAATAATCGGCCCTCACCCTGACCCTCTCCCGGAGGGAGAGGGGACTACTCATGCCAGCGGCCAACTTGTTGCCACCGCGTCAAATTCAGAACGGGAATTCTTTGCGGAGAAGAGCGGGATCGAGCTGGGTGTCTTCGAGAATCTTCACGATACGTTCGGAGGCGCGGCCGTCACCGTACGGATTGGGGGTGGATTTGGCAGCAGCACGGAAGGATTGATCTGTAGTGGCGCGGTGAATAGCGGAGGCAATCTCTTTGCGGCTCGGCGGTACATCAAGAACGTTGGTACCGCGTTCGCGGCCCCGTTGGCGTGAACCGATATTGACTACCGGAATACCAAAGGCGGGGGAATCGATCACTCCACTCGATGAATTGCCGACAAGACACAAACAACGCTGCAGGAGAGCCAGATAACAGGAACGAGGAATGTTTTGGTAGGTGTGAATCCAAGGTTCTTGCGACACCTCCTCGATCATCCGGCGGAGAGTCTCACTTCCGGGGTCGGTGTTCGGATATGAAAGCAGCACCGGCTTGCCGGAGGATCGAAGCGCGTCGATTACTTCCGTGAACTCCTGCCCCGCTCGTTCGGGCTCGGTCGAAACCGGGTGATAGACAGCAAGAATGAACTCGGTAGGAACAGGGACACCCAGAGCACGTTCGATATCTTCGCCTGGGGGCAAAGACTCGTTCAGGATCACGTCCAAACCGGGAGTCCCTACGCAGAACACATGTTCCGGGTTCTCCCCCATGGCGAGAACCCGCTTGCGGCTCAGCGTCGTGGCGGTGAAATGGAGGTGAGAGAGTTTCGTAATCGCATGCCGCATGTATTCATCCAGGCCGCCCTGGCTTCGGTCACCTCCGTGGATATGACCGACGACCTTGCCAAGAAACACCGCCGCGATGGCGGCAGCGAAAGGTTCGACCCGATCGCCTAAAATCAAAACAACGTCTGGCTCTAATCGTTCCAGAGCATGCGTCATCCCCTGGATTCCTTGACCGAGACCGATCGCCATCGCGCCGCGCGTGTCCTCCTCGGGAACCATGGGAACTTCCGCATCCACTGGAAATCCGTCCGACCGAATCAAATCCACGGTTTTCCCCGCACTGGCCGCGAGATGCTGTCCGGCGGCGATGAGCTGCAACTCAAGCGACGAGGAGGCCCGAATAGCGTGCAGCACGGGCAATAGAATCCCGTATTCGGCCCGGCTGCCGGTTATGACACAAACTCGTTTCATAGAGTCTTCTCGCTCAGAAGGAGTTCGGCTCTCTGGAAATCGAGATAATCATTAATGTCCACTGAACTGACGCTGTCCATGATACAGGCCACAGAAGCGTCGAAGTCAAAAACGGGTGCATCGGGCGAAATATCCCGGAAGTAGTCGCGGCGAGATATATACATCGAACCGTTGATGCGATAGTAGACAGGTAAATCCTGTCGACGGAGCGGTCGGCTCTTGATTCGGATGAAGGGACGGAGGTGAAAATCGTCATTCACCTCGAACATGAAGTAGGGATGGACATCCCGCACCTCAGTAACCCCGATTGCCGATGTGGCTTCCGAGTCTGCGAGCCGTTCGAGGGCCTCATTGATGTGGTGAGCATTCCGAAAAGGTGAGGTCGGCTGCAGGAAGGCTACAGCCTCCGGGAAATAGGATTGTTTGTCTTCCATGAAATGGAGTGCGTGAAGAAGCACGGCGAGAGAAGAGGTATTGTCCGCAGCAAGTTCCGCGGGTCGAATAAAGGGTACGTCGACACCGGCCAGTCGACCCGCTTCCGCAATCTCTTCGTCATCGGTTGACAGGACCACTCGATCGAGCCGGCTCTGTAAAGCGGCTTCGATGGTGTGAACGATGAGAGGTTTCCCACCCAAAATGCGGATGTTCTTCCGGGGGAGCCCTTTCGAGCCCCCGCGAGCAGGAATGATGCCGAGTACTTTCATCCCAGAAACGGTCCTCCCAGATACCAATACAGGATTGTTTCGCCCCAAAGGATACAGATATAGGCCCCCACGGCGAGATAGGGTCCGAAAGGAATCTTCACTATGTCGTAACCGAAGAGACGCGCCCCGAGCCCGAACACGGAACCGACCAACGATCCAAGAAAAATCGCGAGCAGAGTCTGCTGCCATCCGAGAAACATTCCGAGGAATGCCATCAGGTCGACATCGCCCATTCCCATTGCCTCGCGTTTGAAATACCAACCGCCGAAAATGCGGATCAACCATATCGAACCGCCGCCGACAATCCCCCCGATGACGGCGTCCAGTGGATGATCCACCAACCAATCTCCCGGCCAGCCAAAGAGCCAAATGCAAACGGCCAAGACAAGTCCGATCGCGGTGCCGGGAGCGGTCAAAAAGCGGGGAATCCACATGTGATCCCAATCGATGCCGGAGAGAATGATCAAATCCAGGGTCAACAGACAGTAGACCAGAGTGGGTAGGCTGACGCGGAAACGCAGAAATAGAACGGTAAAAGCAAGACAAGTGAGGAATTCCACAAGGGGATATCGAGCCGAAAACCGGGCGTTGCACGACCGACATTTCCCACCAAGAAGCACATAAGAAAGGAGAGGAATATTGTCTCGCCAGAGAATGGGAGTACCACATGAAAAGCAGCGTGAGCCGGGGAAGATGATCGATACCTCTTCCGGAATTCGCAGAATACAGACATTTGCGAAGCTTCCGGCGGCCAATCCGCACAGGATCACAAAGATAAAAACAGCTAGGTCGAGAACAGACATGGATGCCACCTTAGCCAGCGGCGGAATCTGTGTCAAAGTCTCCAGGTACGAATCTGCGAGCATCGAACCAAGCGGACTGGAAGACGCGAACCCCTCCGCGATAGACTATTGATGGTTAGTATAATCGTATACAAGCCCGTGTTTACACAAGATAGACCTTCATTCCCAGAGGTTCGTACCTGCCGGGCTGCGATCCACAGGGATTTACCGATTCAACCGGGGAATAAAACAATGCGAAAGTTTATGGTATGCCATCGAACCGGCGGGATTCTGTCGGTCGGACTATGGATCTGCTTCGTTTTCTTGCTCTCGACGTCGTGTACGACAACAGATGTCCAGAAAGCCAAAGAAACAACAAAAACCGCTCCATCCGCTGAGAGCAGCGTTTCGCCTGAAGCAGCAGAGAAAACAACTGCAGTGAAGGAGACAAAGCGGCCGGAAGAGCAAGTGGAGCAGGAGGAGAAACCCGCACCTGAAGAAGAACGACCGGAGATCGTTCTTTCGAAAGGTCAAGAACGGTTTGTGATGAGCGAGCTGTGGTCGGGGATTATCCGGCAGCAGAACGGGGATCAGGAGGAAGCGCGATATCATTATCGACGCATTCTGGACATCCTGCCCGATTCAGCACACGTCCTGGCTTTGATGGCACGGAGTTATCTTGAAACGAACCAGCTCGAACGAGCACTCCAGAGTGCACAGAAAGCAGTGAAAGCGGCCCCGACAACACCTTCCGCTTACGATGTATTGGGGCAGGTGTATGCGCGACAGGAGGAATGGGATCAAGCAGCGCAGCAATATGAGCGAATGCTTGAATACGCACCTCATTCGGTGCAGGCACTTCAGCAGCTCGCGCAAATGCGAGCGCGAGCCGGCGACGTCGACGAGGCTGTGGAGTGTTATGAGAGGCTGATCCGAACCGATCCCGGCCGTTCGGGTCTGTACCACTTCCATATGGCGACAATCCTGGAAAGCGCCAACCGCTATGCCGAGGCCATCGACGCCTATCGCCAGCTCATCGAGGAGTATCCCGATCATTTCGATATTTATATGCGTGTCGCCCAGCTCCATCGCCGAATCGGAGAACAGGATAAAGCGATAGCGGTCTACTTACGGGCACTCGAGTTGGGACCGAATCCTCATACCGAAGTGGCTATCCGAACCGAACTGGCCCAGCTCTATCAGCAGCGTGGGTCCCGTGCGGACGCATACGCCCAGTACGCTCGTATCCAGGAATTATCGAAGGATAACGTAGAGGCGCTTACCTATATGACGCTTCTATTGATACAAGATGAAGAGTACGACAAGGCGCTGTCGACGGTAAACAAACTGTTATCCGTACGGCCGAGAGATCCGAACACGGTGCTCCTGAAATGCCGAATCCTGGTACTGAAGCGGGAATGGCAGGAAAGTGCCGATCTGTTCTTGAAATCGATGAGCAAAGCCATTGCCATGATGGACCGCGACGTCTCCTCTCGCTTGCATGTAGACCAGTATACCGACGAAGTCCTGAAACCTTCGACCCGACAGATTTTCCTGCAGTCCGGGAAGGCCGAAGAGTTGATTGCGCTCTTGAGACGGGCAGACGAAGAGATCGACGACCCTGCGTTGTCTTTAGCAATTCGAGTGCTTCGATTCGAAATGGAGGACGATCCGACAGAACTTGTGGAGCATATTGAAGGAATTCTCCTGGAGTGGGATAGCGCGGTGTCGCAGGGGGAGCGCGAGACATATGAATTGTATTTGGCAACGCTTCAGGATGCGGGTGTATTGAACAGGATGATGGAGGGACCGAATGCCACAATACTCGGAGCGATTCTGCGGAAGGCAACGAAGAAATTCGAGGACGATGCGGCCTCGCCACTGCTTCTGTCTTTTATTCAGTTTCGTAACAAGGAGTGGAATGACGCGGAAGTAACCCTGCAACACGTCCTCGACCGCACCGAACCGGAAGACCAGCGGCATCAGATGGCATTAGAGCGACTGGCGTTGGTGTACGAAAAGCTCGAGCGAATCGGAGACGCGGAACGGGTTCTCCGAAGGCTGATCGAATTGGACCCGGAAAGCGCGGAAGCGTATAACATGCTCGGTTATTTGTTTGCGGAGAATAATTTGAACCTTCCGGAAGCCGAGACTCTGATCAAAAAGGCATTGGAGATTACGCCCGACAACGAGAACATCATGGACAGCCTCGGTTGGGTGTATTACCGACAGGGCGACTATGAAAAAGCCCTGGAACTGCTGACAAAGGCCCAGCAAAAGAGCCAAGAAGATCACCCGGTGATCCTCGATCATCTCGGTGACGCTTACAATGCCGTCGGCCAAACCGATAGAGCTGTCGAGATGTGGCGAAAAGCTCTTCAAGTAGGGCCGAATTACCCGTTTGATTTCACGCCTGAAATGAGAGAAAACATCGAGCAAAAAATCAACGAGACACAGCGGCCGGTTACGCCATGATGAGAGTCATAGACTGGGAGGTAAAAGTCAGCGGCGGTGTATTAAGTAAGGATTTCAACGCCCTCTGTATCTTTCCCAGGCTTGATGGGATCGCAAAAAGTCGGAAGTTGGCATCGGAAGTTCCCTCTCCCTCCGGGAGAGGGTTAGGGTGAGGGGCGATCATTGCACTGGATTGGGGTATTATTCTTCGCTTGTGTATTCGCCAGACACAGCAAATTAAGCAGAGGCAAAAGGTGTTTGTGATGACAGGAATTCATTAAATACAGAGGGAGGGGTGACGCAAAATGCAAAGATCCCTCACCCCGCCCTCTCCCAGAGGGAGAGGGGGAAGAACTCCGCCGAACTTTTTGCGATGCAGTCAGGCTTGGAGAAGAATACGCTGCAGACACGCTCGTTTCCTTTTCCTCCCCCGAAGATCGGGGGAGGTTAGGAGGGGGTTGAGATCTGTTTTGTCGGTTTTTTGCCAATCCAATAGTCATTGAAGGAAGACAGAGAAGAGATGGCTTCGTTGTCGGAAATTGAGGCGGCGGTACGTAAGACTCTGTCCTCCGAGCGACTCACTCACACCCTCGGCGTTCGTGACACCGCTATCGAGTTCCATTCAGCATGGAAGTTGCAGGAGCCGAGCGCGGACGAAATCCAACGAATGGCCCTGCTTCACGATTACGCGAAAGAAATGGGACCGATTGAGTTACACAGGGCTCTCGTCCACGGTTGGCTGACCCTCGGAACGGAGTTGCTCGATTTCCCGGGTCTGGATCACGCACCGCTTTCTGCAGCGTACGCACGTCATAGGTTCGGGGTGACGGATCATTCGATACTGTCCGCCATTGCCTATCATCCAACGGGTCATCCCAGCTTCGGCGCTGTCGGACTGATCCTTTTTCTTTCGGATTATCTCGAACCGAACCGCCCTTTCGAGAATCATCGAGGCTCTCTTTTGCAGACTGCTTATGACAACCCGGAGCGGGCGGCCCTGGAAGTGTATGAAGAGAAACTACACTATGTGCAGCTGCAGGACAAACAAATCCACCCGATTTCGCTGGCGTTCGAGCACAGCCTGCGGAAACGCCTCAATGCAGCCTCATGACGGAACCGCATCCGAACATCCCGGAACTCCTGGAGCGCGGAGCGCAATCGATCTCCAACGGTGAAATCGAAACGGCTCGCTCTCTCTGGGAACCCCACCGCAATCATCCCGAAATTCTCGCTCACCTCGCGTGGCTGGAACGCAGTCAAGGCCATTACTCGAAAGCGCTCAAGTACTATATGGAGCTGCATAGGAAGATGCCGGAAAATCCGGAAATTCCTTTTCGAATTGCAGAAATATGGAAATATCGAAACGACTGGCAACAAGCGGAACACTGGTTCGCTCGCGCAGAGGGGTTTCCAGGCGCGTCCACAGAAATACGCAAAGCACACCGCCGGGCTCAGATTCAAACAATCTGCCACAGAACAAGGAATGCCGTACTTAATAGCGGTATTGGAAAACGGTTGAGGACTCTGTATCGAATAACCGCAGCCAATTTGTGCGGACAAACCCTGTCTCTAATCGAGAGACTCCAGGGCAAAAAAGAGAATGTTCTCCGTCCTTCGCATTATCTCCGATTCCTTGCCGATTCTCTTCGACATTGCACACTCAACGATCTCGAATATCATAAAACACGTGAAATCGAGGTTGTCTGTGAAGCGTTGTCGAAATCAGACCATCGCCTAATTCTCGATATTGGGACGGGCCGGAATCCGTTCGTTCAGTATTTGGCGAAACAGGGAATCGATGTGACTTGCCTGGACGGAGATCGAAAGGGGTTTACCGCTCTTGCTGCGCTCACGAAATCAGAGAATAGCTGCGTGTTCACTCAAGGGGACACCCGCACTCTTCCGTTTCGCGACAATTCCTTCGATGGGGTAACCGCTGTTTGCGTGCTGGAACACATACCCGAAGACGGCGACATTGCGGCGATGCGCGAAGTCGCGCGCGTAACGCGAAAAGGTGGAACAGCGATCGTTACAATCGAGGCGGACCAAGATACTGCTGAGCGATGGGAAGAGAAACCGTTCTCTGTCGGTATGGAATATGGGGAAAGCGAGCGTGGGTGGATGGAAGGATTCTATCGGAGCTACAGCCCCACAGATATCGAGGTACGTCTCTTCGATCTCGAATTCTGGGAACTTGTCGATACAGGCATTTATGACGAGCGTTTTCCGTGTCTCTCAATGCGAGGCTGGTGTGACGTAGAGAGGCATCCTGCGATCGCACGCCTTCTGTCACCGTGGCAGTCTCTTTTGTCAGTCCTTTTCTATCCGAAACTCGACACGGCAAAAAGAGACGTGTCACCGTCCGCAATCGGATACCTGATTCTAAAACGTCTTTGACGAGTCGAGATAATTCGCCGGATATAGAATTCCCAGGTCAACGGACTCCGGAATACGATAAATATGCACGTCGTAGGGATCGAAATGATCTATGAATTCCCCATCCTGTATTTGGATGGTTCGGTTTTCATTTACAACTTCTACTTCAGTAGCCGGTGTTTTCTTCGCTAAGGAGAATGTCGCGTCCGTCGCTGCGTTTCGCATTCCCACAGAAAACACGTAGAGTTCTCCGTCATAACGTTTTGTCATTATGTCGACCGGAGCATCGGGATTCGATGATTTCGCTTGAACAGCATCTGAGAGGGAATTCGTATTTAATATCGGCGCCAAAGAATGAATCTGGCGGTTCAGCTCGGTGACACCGGCAAGCATCTCGGGATCGTCGAGCAAAGCGTCCTCGTTGAATCGCGGCTGAAATTCATGCACAAAATAGATGAGGCCCATGGAGCCGTGAATAATGGACATCCATACCTCAGCACGCACCTGGTGAGGAGTCGCCTTCTTGTCCGGGTTACTGATATGTGTACACTCAATACAATTCCAAATAATCTTCTCCCCATCGCTCCACTCCATCAGCCGGTCGACTCCTTTTGCTACATACCACAGGTAGTTTTCTCCGTCCGGTTTACGGATTCCAACAACGGGATAGACATCAAACGAGAGGATGTCGCAGCCCTTCACATACGTGAAGTAATCCTCCCTTTTCCCCCACCGTCCTCTCCCTTTCCATTCGTCGTTCGCGACACCCTGCCCCAGGTTTAGGAGGATTGGTCGCGTGGGATCGGCCTTTTGCATCTCTTTGTAAAGATCGACAACTTTCTGCGGGGACACGGGCGGACCGTAGGTCTTCTCGCCGGTTTCCGGATCGGTAATCGGCTGCGCGTTATCCGGCTCGTCTTGATGCATCCACCCCACAATGGTCGGATCGTTTCGGTTAGCCAATCCTACTTCATTTTGAGAGCAAATAACCTTCATGCCGGCGTCACGTAATGTTTTGAGCTGCGCTTCCGTCGGTCCCCTCCAAAGGCCCACATAGGTGTTGATGCCCGCCTCTTTATAGTTCAGCGCGTTATCGGGACTTTGGAGCCATACCGCTATCGGAAAGAAATGCGCGTCGGAAAGGGGACCGTTGACCCACTCGCGATAAGCATTCTCCGAAGGATCTGAGGAATAGATAAAAGATGGAAGAAATGGAATTGAAAGAAGCAGAACAACTGAAAAAAATCGTATATTCATAATGTATCTCCGTTTTGTTCATACTTTACCGTCGCTACACAATACGTAAAGGAATACGAATTTCCATGAAACCCAAAGGAAACCACAGGATAATTCTTGTATGCATTATAGACTGCACTCTCACCCTCTACAATCAGGATCTTTCCAGACAGCCTTCGCCGGATCGATTACTCGAATCGACAGGTGGCCTCTGTTGCTGGTAAGATACCTCTCAGCAATGTGTGAAATAGACTTACCGACAGGAGATTGCCATGGAAGGACAAACGCGTCGACGTTTTTTCAAGTCGGTCAGTGGCGGGATCGCGGCCGGTTTCGCCGTCACCTCGAACAGAGAATTGCTCGCTGCAAATGAACGGATTCACCACGCGGTTATCGGGAATGGAGGCCAGGGACGCAGCCACTGCGAAACGTTTTCGGGCATTCGAAATCTGTGTGAAGTCGTGGCAGTGTGCGACGTGGACCCCTCCCGACGAGAACGCGCAGCCGGAGAAGTGAAAGCCGGCCGTAAGGTCGCGCAATATGGTGATTACCGCCGGATTATCGACGATCCCCAGATCGATACGGTGAGCATTGCCACGCCGGATCACTGGCATACTAAGATCGCGTTGGAAGCAATTTTGGCCGGAAAACATGTGTATGTCGAAAAACCGTGCTGTCACAATATTCACGAAGGAGAGCTGCTCGCTAGAGCAGCGAAGAAGTATCGCAAGTGTGTGCAACACGGCACACAGAGCCGGAGCGGCGAGGGCATCAGGGACGCGATGGAGTTTCTGCATGCAGGAGAGCTCGGCACAATCCGTGTTGCCAAAGCGATCAATCATCAGTTCCGCGGACCGATAGGAAACGCGCCCGTCACCGACCCGCCCGCAGGCGTCAATTACGACCTCTGGCTGGGCCCTGCGCCGAAACGTCCGTTCACGGAGAACCGATGGCATTACAAGTGGCATTGGTTCTGGGATTACGGGACCGGCGACATGGGGAACGATGGAATCCATCAGGTGGATGTGGCTCGCTGGGGGCTGGGTGTTGGATTTCCCAACGCGGTGAGCGCGTCAGGGGGCCAGCTCTTTTACGACGATGACCATGAGACACCTGATACACAGGTGGTGACGCTCGAATACGAGGATTGTTACCTCATTTATGAAATGCGTCTCTGGACCCGGTACAAGCTCGAGGGTCATGACAACGGGACTGTATTCTACGGCGACAAGGGGAAACTCGAAGTGGGCCGGAACGGATGCGAAGTGACGTTTATCGATGAGGAAAAGAAGAAAATCGGCGGAGGTTCGGATTTTAAGGAAAATATCCGGAATTTCCTGGAATGTGTCCGTGCCGACGATCCTTCGGGGCTGAACGGGCCTGCCGATGAAGCATTCGCGTCGGCGGCATTGTGTCACCTGGGCAATATCGCCACCCGAGTTGGACGAAAACTCTTCTATAATTCCGAAACCCATCGTTTCGAGGGGGACGACGAGGCGAATAAACTTATAAGCCGAAAATACCGTAGCGGCTACGAATTACCGAAACTTACGTGACATTCGTTTTAGGAGGAAATTCCCATGAATTACACTCGCGTAAAAACAATCGGCGGTTGGGTCGGGGCAGCGGTTCTCTCTCTGGTATTCTGCTCGGGAATCGCTATCGCACAAGAAGATGTCGCGGAGGAATATCGACAAGGGAAATCGTTTATTCAGCCGAAAGTGTATACGCTTGAAGAAGATCGAGAGCTATTGAAGGCCTTCGAGGGCCTACGTGTGGCCGACGTATCCGATGGGATGGATAAAGCCTGTCTGCCCGATGTCGGGCTCATGGATCCGAAAATAGCGCCTCTCTGGAAAGACGCAAAGCACTTCACACATCGTATTATCGGGATCGCAGTAACTGCACGATATGTCCCAACAAACAAGCCGTCTTCTGCAAGTATCGAGCCGGAAGAATTCGATCAATGGGAAGGCAATTTCTATAATAAGTATTCTTCGGAACCCTTTGTACAAGTTCTTCGCGAGGGGTCGGTATTGGTGCTCGATGATGTTGTGAACGGCGACGTCGGCACAATCGGTTCGAACAATATTATGGGATGGAAGGTCAGAGGATGCCGGGGTGTGGTTACAAACGCGTCCACAAGAGATACCGATGAGATCATTACCGAACAAGTTCCGCTTTACTTTCGGGAAGTCGGGCGCGGTATTCGGCCCGGTCGGAACGAAATCGAGTCGGTCAATATGCCTATTTCGTGCGGGGGCGTGCTGGTGATGCCCGGGGATGTGGTGGTTGCGGATGGAGACGGCGTGATTGTCGTCCCGCGAGCTTACGCATTGGACGTCGCTCGGTATGCACACGAGATTCTCGAAAAAGACAAAGCGGGCCGGCGCAATCTGTATAAGAGACTCGGGCTGCCGATGGATGATTCGGTGAGGTGAGGACAAACGACCGACTTCCCTCACCCCGGCCCTCTCCCAGAAGGAGAGGGAGAAGAACGATCTCACCAGCGATTGCGAATTTGGACAAGGGTTTCCTTCGTCCGATGTCATTAATCTCGGGAGGGCGAGGCTCCCGCCAAGCGGTTGATATTGAATGAAAGAAACGGCTCATCGGGAGATTCGCCCTCCCAAAAGCCCTCTCAAAGCCCTCCCAAAAGCCCTCCCAAAGCCATCCCAAAAACCTCCCAAAAACCTCAGGCATATTCTCATGGCATCGGTATCGAGTGGCATCGGTATCGACGTTATTCTTTTGACTTCGCCAACGATTTTACATCAACGTAGCGGACGCCGACCTTTTTCCCATCCGATTCAAACCATGCCTCCAATCGTCCTTCGCCGGCACCCAAGTGGACGCTCTCGAACGTATAAAGCGAAGCGCCCTCATCGAGTTCGTGCTTTACTGAAACATCGCCGAGTTTGAAGTGAGCGTGCCCCTTCGCTTCGGCGGGACGCATACGAAGCGTCACATCGTAATTTCCCGACTCTCTGACGTCTACTTCCCAATACCCCAGCGAATCTTTGCCCCAGCCGGCATCTGGGCCTCGCCAATCCTGCGGTGTTAGAGTAACCGGGTTTTCGTGCGGTGTGCCAATGTAAATGCGTGGTGGAAAATAGCCTCGCGTCGAGGAGACATCCTGAAACCATTCTTCATATTCTTTTCGCAGCTGTTTCACAATGTCGGGATGTTCGTCTGAAATATCGTTCTTTTCACCGGGGTCGTTTTGGATGTCATACAATTCTTTACCGTTCACAAGCTTGTACCGCTGGTTACGAGCCGCACATGCGCGGAACGGTTCGGGTTCGTCGCCGCGATGCCATTGGAAGAACAGTGTTCGATCGGGCCAGTCTTCCGCTTCGCCTGTCAGCAGAGGCATCACGCTGCGTCCGTCGATCTTACGATCCTGGGGGAGAGACGCACCGCAGGCGTCGAGCAAAGTCGGCATCATATCGATGTGCGCGGCGATGCGGTCGATCTTCTTGCCCGCTTTCAGTTTTCGAGGCCAGCGAATGTAGCACGGCACCCGAATCCCTCCTTCATAGACCGATCCCTTTCGTCCTCTCAACCCAGCGGTATATCGCTTCTGCTGAGGTCCGTTATCCGTGAGGAAAATGACGATTGTATTATCACTCAAATTCGTCTCATCCAATTTCCGCATTAGTTTTCCGACATTCTCATCGATGTTGGTCACCATGCCGTAGATCTTCGCCGTGGTCTCATCAAGCCCCATATTTAGATAAGGTTTGACATATGAATCGTCGATTTGGAGCGGCGTGTGCGGAGCATTTGTCGAGAGGTAAGCGAAGAAAGGCCGGTTTCGGGTCTTCTCAATAAACTGAATCGTTGCATCGGTAAAGATATCGGTACAATACCCTTTGACTCGTTTGTCCACCCCATTGTGCTGGAGTATGGGGTCGAAATACCGATTCCCGGGCGGATCGGAGGGTTGTCCGATACCGCCTCCTTTATGAACCAACGACTCCTGAAACCCCTGTTCGATCGTGCGGAGCGGATAGTTGTCGCCAAGATGCCATTTGCCGAAAATGCCGGTACGGTATCCCGCCTTCCCCAGAACCTCGGCGATGGTTATTTCATCAGTGTGCATCATGGCGCGACCAAGGTAGGTATCGACGACGCCGGTCCGATAATTGTACCGCCCCGTCATGAGGCTGGCCCGCGTCGGCGCACAGACGGGACACACATAGAATTGAGTAAACTCGACACTCTGTTTTGCAAGTCGGTCCAGGTTGGGCGTCTTGATTTTCTCGTTGCCATGCGCTCCCAGGTCGCCGTATCCCTGATCGTCCGTCATAATCAAAATGATGTTGGGTCGTTCATTCTGAGCGACGGCGTTCACGGGGATCGAGGAAGCAGCCAGAACCGCCGAACCGGCCATTGCGCTTCGATGTAGGAATTCCCGTCTCGTGCATGTTTCAAAATCGGTCATGATGATATTCTCCGTATGAGTCGTTTCGCCTAAAGAGTGCTTTACGATATCACTTCTTTCAGCGTCTCGTCTAGAAGGAAATGTTGGGGCTTCAGCGTCGGAGACACGTCGCTCGCCGTCTTGACAAATCAGCCTTGAAGACGAATATGATACGCGACTACCTGGAAAGGATGAAACCAATGAAGAGATTCCTAATGCTGCCGCTTGTTCTGATGCTCTGTTCCTCGATTTCGGCGTCGCCGACAGAAATCGACACGGATGGAATGCTTCGTGTGGACGGCAAACGTGTCTTTGTACTCGGCCTGTACGAGAATGCAGATAGTGACGCATTCGCAGCGGAGGTAGCGAAGGCGGGCTTCAACCTGGTGCGGTCCAAGGCCACGCAGGAGGCGTTGGATCGAGCCGATACCCATGGGCTCCAATGCTGGATCCCTCTGGGGGGAATCGCGGTCTCCTCTGAGAAACAGGAAGAAAACCTTCGCTCATTGATCGAAAAGTTCCGGCATCATCCGGCGCTCGCCGTGTGGGAAGGGCCGGACGAGACTCTCTGGAATGTTTGGTGGCTGCGCTGGAATCGCGCGATCCGCCGGTGGAATACGGTAGAGGACGCTTTCAAGAAGGCCGATAAGAGTGCAGACAATTACGAACAGATCGAGAACCTATATAGCGAGTGGCGAAGATATCGACACACCGCCCGCTACGCTCAGGCGGATGCGGTGGAAGAGAAGCTTCGCGAGATGTTGAATCTGTCTCCCGCCGACGAAAAACTGAGCGAATGGCGCAAACATCTCGATCCACTCTTCGAGCAGCTCGAGCGCGGAACGCGTATCGTTCGAACGACCGACCCGAATCACGTCATCTGGTTCAATCATGCGCCCCGAAACTCAATGGCGGATTTAACGCGCTTCGGGAAGATCGCCGATGTTGTCGGCTGCGACATCTATCCGGTACCGTTCGGGCCGCATGTGGGCCACAGCGATCTCGCCGAGCGGAATCTTGCGTCTGTCGGCGCGTACACCCAGCGCATGGGCCGGTCGGCACCGGGCAAACCGGTTTGGATGGTGTTGCAGGGCTTTGGATGGTCAGATATCGGCGAGACCAGCGAGGAAAGACCTCGGCCGAACTTCGACCAGACTCGTTTCATGGCCTATGACGCTGTTGTGAACGGCGCACGCGGCGTCCTCTACTGGGGCACATTCGCTGTCGAAAAGGACTCCCGGTTATGGTCGGACATCAAGAAGGTCATCTCCGAAATGCATGACCTGCAGCCTTTTTTAGCCGCTGAGGACGCAACAAAACGAGTGAAATTGGAGATGCACCCGAGCTCGGGGTCGGGCGAAAAAGGGGTTGTTATGCTTGCCAAAGAGCGCAACAACGAGTGGGCTTTCTTTACGGTCAATGAAGCCGATTATCCCATCGCGTTCGATATCTCCGGATTATCGCGGTTGAACGGTCGTGCCGTTGAAGTATTGGATGAACCCGAGACACTAACCGTGAAGGAAGGGAAAATAACCTATGGTCTTTCTGCGCGGTCTGTAGCGGTGCTTTTGATAAGGGACTAGGAGAAATTCTACTCGATCAGGTAAATAAGCTATGAGACGGTCGTTCCACTATCATCTCTTGTTGTTCTGGTGTGCCGTTTCGACGGTGTTTCTATCAACTCCTTCTATTTTTGCTCACAGCGCAGACAGCGATTCCGCAGAAGAAGCTCCAACCGACTACATGCTGATCATCACCGGCGGAGAGCTCCTTCGCGGGGTATACGCCGATGGGCATACCCATTTCATAACCCGGACTCTCGGTCCTCTCGGCTGCCGGTGTGTAGGCGTGATGTGTGTGGGAGACGACAAGGAGGATTTATATCAGGCGCTGGTATACAGCGGAAAACGCGCGAACCTGATCATCGTTACGGGTGGTCTCGGTCCGACCGATGACGATATCACGCGCGAGACCCTGTCGGAATACACGGAAATACCGCTTCACGAGAACCCGGACGCGGTGGAAGCGATGATGCGCCGATTCGGAGTCCAATCGAAAGACAGACTCCGCAAGAACCTGCTTCGTCAGACACAAACGCCCGTAGAAGGCACTTACTTCCTCAATCCGAACGGAACCGCGGTCGGGCTCGTGTTCGAAGATGAACAAAAGGTCGTGGTGGCGCTGCCCGGCCCGCCGCGTGAGCTACAGCCGATGGTCCAGGAGAAGTTGATCCCGTATCTCGCAGACCGTTTCGGGATTCAATCGATTGGCTGTTCGCTGACCATGCGGTTCGTCGGAATCGGCGAATCGCGAATCGATGAGGTCACCCATGAAAAGCTCGAATTGCCCGATGAGTTGATGGTTTCGTCTCTGTTTGAGCTCGGACGTGTCGATCTTACCTGGTCCCTGCCCGGCGATTCGCAAGAGGATCGAGCGCGACTGAAGGAATTAGAAGAGGAGTTGCTGAAATACATTGGTGAATACATGTATTCGGATGACGGGACCGCACTGGAAGGACGCGTGATCGAACTCTTGTCGAAACGAGGCGCTCAGCTTGTAACGGCGGAGGTCGGCAGCGGAGGCTCTATTGCGGCCAGTTTGAATCATATTGAAGACGCACCGCGAGTCTACGCGGGCGGTTATGTCGCCCCGAGTAACGATGTTCTCTCAGACATATTGGATTTAAGCGATCTCCATACAAGCGATACTCCTCTCTCCGCCGAAGAGTGGGCAACGATGACGGTCAAACGGATCTGCGAGCGGACAGGGAGCGATTGGGGGCTTGCAGTCAGTGAACTCATCGTAAACCAAGACGGACCGAACGCCGTCTGTGTGGCGATGGGGACTCCGAGAGACCGTATCGACACGTTTCTGGTTTCGTTACGCGGTCACGGTGAAACGGGGCACGCACGGCTTGTTAATCGCTGCCTCGATCTACTTCGGCGGCGACTGCAGGGAATCGAATAGTAGGAAGAACACGGCAAATAGCCTTTCCGGCGGAAACACCGCAAAGAAGGAGAGATTATGTCCACAAAAGTCTTTCTGAGTTTATTCTTGGCCTCCTGCATTTCGATCCCGGGCGTGGTACAAGGCGCTAAAGTCCGCGCCTATGAGAAGGACATCGTTATTCCGACATGGGAGATTGGTCCGCCACAGGTCCATTCGATTTTTCCGGACACCGGTCGGGATATTTATCCTTATACCCTGCAGGATATCCTCACAAATAATAAAGTGAATAAGACCTATAACGGTGTTTTCTTGGAGAATGAGTACATTCAACTATTAATCCTTCCCGAGATCGGAGGACGGCTTCACGGTGCGGTCGATAAGACAAACGATTATGTATGGCTTTATTGGCAGCGGACAATCAAACCGGGGCTTGTGGGCATGACCGGTGCATGGATTTCCGGCGGTATCGAATGGAATTTTCCGGACGGGCACAGGCCATCCGGGTTCATGCCGGTCGATCATCGCATCGTCGAAAATGACGACGGAAGTGCGACAGTCTGGGTCGGAGAAACGGAACCGATTTATCGCATGCGATGGCTGATCGGCATGACGGTTTTTCCCGGAAAGAGTTATGTGCGCTGTGATTATATTTTTGTCAATTCAACAAATGGCAAGCATCCCTTCCAGTTCTGGGCCACCTCTGCAACGCATGCAAATGAGTGGTCTCAGGCACAGTATCCCGGCGATATTGTAACGGGTCACGGGAAACACCGCTTTTGGAATTGGCCGATCCATGACGGGGTCGATCTTACGTGGTGGAAGAATTCTCCGAACGCGAGCAGCTATTTTGCGTACGATAACCCGAACGATTGGTTTGGAACATATGACCATCGCGCCGAGGGCGGAATGATCCATGTTGCGAACCATCACGTCATGCCTGGGAAGAAACTATGGACATGGGGGTCCGGCCCCTCGGGTAGAATTTGGGAGGATATTCTGACCGAGGGCGGAGGGCCGTATTTCGAGCCCCAGGCGGGCGCGTGGAGCGACAATCAACCCGACTACCATTGGATGTGGCCGAACGAGGTGAAGACAATTCATGATTACTGGTTTCCGGTACGAGATATAGGCGGCGTTAAAAAGGCGAACAAGGATTTCGCTGTGAACCTGGAATTAGAAGACCAATCGGTCTTCGCAGGCGTTTACTCAACTGGAACAGCGCCGAACATAACAGTCATTGTCAAGAACACGAAGACAGACAAAACACTATTGAGAGAGACGGTGACCACCTCTCCCGACACTCCATATGCAGCAGAAATCGACGTAGGCGATGACACAACGATTTATGACCTTCGTCTTGAGGTCTATGAATCGCCCGAAGAACCCTCCATTTCCTTCCAGCAGAAACCGCCTCAGGAGTTCCCGATGCCTGAGGGACATCGCGATCCGGGCGATCCGAAGAAAATGAATCAGGACGAGCTTGTCCATTCCGGAGAATGGCTGGACAAATTCAAGCGCACCCGTCAGGCCTTGAACTATTACCGGGAAGCACTGGAAAAAGATCCGAAAGACAGCCGTGCAAATATTGAAATGGGGTTTTTCTATCTGGATCAGGGGAAATGGAACGAAGCGCTGGAACATTTGAATACCGCCCTGGATCGAGACCCGGACAATTCCCGCATCTACTTTGGGAAAGGTATCGCCTATTCGGGTTTACTGGATTTCGATCAGGCGTACGAAGAGTTTTACCGAGCGACGTATACCTACGATTATTTCTCGTCAGCCTATCTCGCTCTTGCCCGTATCGATCTTCGACGCTCCGATTTCAAAAGGGCTCTTGAGAAGCTTGCAGAGGCCGAAACACAGAACGGCAAACTTGCCGATATTCCCGCCCTTCAGGCTGCCGCTCATCGTCGGCTTGAGGAGCACAAAAAGGCTCTCCACTTCGCCCAGAAAGCGCTTGCTCTCGATCCGATGCATTTTATGGGCGGGTATGAAAAATATGTCGTATTAGAGCAGATAGGAGAAGAAACGGCGGAATGGAAGTCAACGTGGGAAGGAATTATGCGCGGGGCCGTCCAGAATTACCTGGAACTGGCAGTAGCGTACGCAGACGCGGGGCTGTATGAAGACGCGGACGCTGCGCTTGAATTTCACGCTAAGGGAAAAGAGGACAGCGACATTCATCCGATGGTGAATTATTTCCGGGGTTATTTTCAACATTTACAGGGAAACAAAGACACCGCTCGGGATTACTTTACAAGAGCGAGAAAAGGGCCTGTCGATTACACAAATCCCCATCGTCTGGAAGGCAAAGCGGCACTCGAACAAGCCATTCGAGAATTCCCGGATGATGCGCACGCGCATCTATTCCTTGGGAACTTGCTGTACGCCCGAGGGCAACGGGAGGACGGTTTTGCGCATTGGAAAGAAGCGGTGAAACATGATGAGTCACTGTTCCACGCGTGGCGAAACATCGGCTACGCGGAACGGCATCTCGAAAACGACCCGGAAACGGCGTACGAGGCCTACAAAAAAGTACTCGACATCAACCCAGACGATTCTTTAGCGCTTCTCGAGTTCGATCAGGTCGCCTCGCAGCTCCGGGTTCCCACCGAGGAACGTTTGGCTGTGCTCCAACGTCACTCGGAAGCGGTCCAGAGGAGCGACGATCTTGTATCGCGATTGATCGATTTACATCTGGCTCTTGGATCGCAGGAAGACTTGGAGACAGTGTATGAGATTCTGAAAAACCGTCATTTCCACAGTTGGGAGGGCAGATACGGCATCCATCATGCGTGGGTGGAAGTCAACCAGAAACTGGGCGATTCAGCGTACGAAAAACATGAATTTCAGAAAGCTCTGCATCACTATAAGGAAGCCTGCACGTATCCCAAAAATCTGGAGGTCGCGCCTCGTACACCGGATTTCCGGGCGCATGTCTACTGGAATTTGGCCAAAGTATACATTGCTATGGATGAGCCGGATCGTGCGAAGGAATATCTTGAGAAGATCGTTGAGGAGAAATACACGAAACCGCATTTAGGAACCTATTATCAGGCCCTTGCCGAAAAAGCTCTCGGTCATACGGATCGATATCAGGAACTGTTGGAGAGTCTGCACACACGTGCCGAGAAATTGACCTCCGGGGAATTTCGCTACCGGGGTACACCTGAGGCAATCGGACATTATTTATTGTCGTTGACATGGAAGGAAAAGAGAGACACCGAAAAATCCGCAGAGCACTTCAAAATAGCTTTTGAAAAGCGATCCCAGGTAAGGGAGAGTGCGATCCGTGAAGCTCAACTGGATATTGCGCAAGCACATCAATGAGCGGATACCGGCTTGTTTTCTGTCTTCCACAACAGCGAACTTGACATGAATTCGGGCTCTGGGTAGCGTCAAAGTAGATTGAATGGTATTGGGGTTCACATCAACTAAGCGATGAAACAAATTTCTTTTCCGTTCTCGGCAATCGTCGGCCAGGAAGCCATGAGAACCGCGTTATTATTGAACGCGGTGGATCCCGGCGTTGGCGGCGTACTGATTCGCGGGCACAAAGGAACCGCGAAATCAACTGCGGTCCGCGCGCTGGCGAATCTGCTTCCCGCCATCGAAACTGTGGAGGGATGTCCCTACAATTGCCCTCCGGACACGCCCGACCGAATGCATGGCGAATGCCGCGAGCGATTTCTCGAAATCGGTCGCTTGCCCCATACCAACTCCCCGATGCCGATGGTGGAATTGCCGCTCGGCGCAACGGAAGACCGTCTCGTTGGAACGCTTCATGTCGAACACGCCCTGCGCACGGGTGAAAGGCGATTCGAGCCGGGACTATTGGCAGCGGCGAACCGAGGCGTTCTGTATGTGGACGAAGTCAATCTCTTGGAGGATCACCTTGTCGATTTGCTTCTCGACGTAGCCGCGTCGGGCGTGAATGTCGTTGAGCGCGAGGGTATTTCCTACAGTCACCCCGCCCGGTTCATGCTGGTGGGTACGATGAATCCCGAAGAGGGGGAGTTGCGGCCGCAGTTTCTCGATCGATTCGGATTGTGCGTCACTGCGAAAAGTCTGGACGCTGAAGGAGACCGCGAGACGATAGTCGAGCGGCGTTTGGCTTTCGACAAAAATCCCGACGCATTCATCCAAGACTGGCTCGAGCTCGAAGAAAGAATAGGCCGACAAGTCGCGGCCGCCCGGGAGAAAGTCGAGGCGGTGCAGATTCCCGATTCGATGATCCATCGGGCCGCGCGGCTGGCGGTCGAGGCGGACGTTCAAGGACACCGTGCGGAAATTACAATCATCAAAGCCGCCCGTGCCTTAGCCGCATTGATGCAAAAAGAGACGATCGGGAAAACAGAAATCGTCGAGGCCGCACGCTTCGTTCTACCCCATCGGATGCAGAGAACGGCGCTCAGCACTCCCGAGACCTCGGTTGAGAAAATCGACGACGTACTCAAGCGGGCTTTTGACGAAAGCCCGACACCCACTCCGTCAGCGGACATCGCGGGTACGCTTGAAGAGGCGCATATGGCTGAAGGAATGCAAGTCCCCGGTTCGGGCGCATTCGGCAGTATCTTGTTCTCCTTCCTAAAAAAAAACTTGAAGACCGAATGTTCGACGCGGATGAGTCAGTCTGCACAGCAGACCTCGACATGACCGATTTCAAGGCCCGTTTCGCGTCTGCAAGTCGCAGAACCCGCTCGAAAACAGACTCCAAAAGAGGTCATTATTTCCGCGCCGCACCGGTCCGACAAGACGACACCGACTTCGACATCGCTGTGGACGCCACCTTGCGCGCCGCCGCAAGCCGGACGACCCGCGGCGGACGGTTCGAGAATGCTGTTCTTTCGGTTCAACCTGAGGACTTGCGGAAGAAACTTCGAAGAGAATCTCCGACGACATTGATCGTATTCGTCGTTGATGTCTCCGACTCGATGAGCACAGAGGCGCGGATGTCGGCTGCAAAGGGAGCGGTGCTCGCCCTGCTGACCACAGCCTATCAGAATCGTAACCGTGTAGCGTTGATTGTCTTCGAGGGTGAGAATGCGAAGGTTCTTCTCCGGCCGACAACGAGTGTCTTCCTCGCCCGAGATCGCCTGCGCCGCCTCCCCACGGGCGGCGAGACCCCTTTTGCGGACGGGTTGTTGCAGGCTTGGAAAGTGATTCAGACCGAACGAAGGAAAGATCCCGATATCGACCCTCTACTGGTCGTCATTTCAGACGGTGACGCGAATGTCCCGCTGGTCGAAGGCCGTCCCTACATGGAGGAAGTCTGCATGCTTGCAGAATCCATTCGAAATGACGGGATCGAGTCCATCGCAATCGATACAACACCGACGCTCTCCGCGAAAGACAAGATGCAGAGAATTGCCGACGCGCTCGGAGCGACATACCATCATGTCGATCGGTTACGAGCAGGTGCCGTGCTCGAAGCGGTTCGATCCCACCAGGAGCGATAGTGATCAGGCCTCGTCGATCATCCAGTCCATCGGTTCCGAGACCATTTCCTTGAGGTAATCGAGTTTCCCGCCTTGCACCTCGGCGGCGAAAACGCCCTCATAGCCGATCTCATCGAAAGCCTTCATCACTTCTTCCCAAGGCACAGAACCATGGCGCAGTGGAACAAATTCTCCACCTACCATCGGTCCTCCCTTGAAATCCTTGACATCGACGCGGGCAATGTACTCGTCGAGCGTTCGAATCCACCCTGCCGGATATCCGAAAGCGACGACGTTCCCGACGTCAAACCACGCCCGAACATACCGGCTTCCAATTTCGTCGATGTACCGCCGAAACTCCACCGGACTCAAAAGGAACTTGTTCCAGACGTTCTCAAGGCCGACTACGATATCCATCTCTTCCGCCATAGGTACGATATCCGACTTGATCACGGAGAGAGACCGGGTATACGCATCTTTGTACATAACCTGCGGGCTCACGACAGCGGGAACCAAGAGAACCATATCTCCGCCCAGAGCCTTTGCATTCTCCATACTGACTCTCATGGCGTCGACGCATACATCAACCTTTTGGGGATCGGGATCGGAGAGGGGATGCGACCAGTGTTTGCTGCATACCACACCGTCCACAGCAACGCCCGTCTTCTCCGAGGCCTCTTTGAGTTCGGCCACCTGCTCGACATTGAACAGCGTACCGGGTTCGACACATTCAAACCCCGCCTTTTTCGCAACGTTGAGTTTCTCCTCGAATGTCTTTCCCTCTTGAATCATCCCCATCTTCAACGATTTCTTGATATTGCGTTTCTTCGCGGCTGCAAAGCCTTGCGTTCCCCCTACCGCCGCGTAGCCGACAGCGGCTGTTGCCGCCACTTTCGCAAAAGTGCGCCGTGAAATCGATATTCGCTTGTCCATTTCGGTATCTCCTCGTCGCCCTCATTCGGGTTTTATCCACGTCCGATCGATATTGAGAATAGCATGATTCCGACGCGCACTATAGTCGATTATGGATCCACTGGATGCCCGGGAAAGGGACGAACTGGACCGAACAGGGCAATGATCGGGACCGTCGCCGTTCCGTTGAAGCTTCACTGAGATCAGCCGATAACGTAGAATGGATGGTTAAGATTCAGTTCGTATTCGGACACCTTCCGGCAGCAACCCGGGTTGTTTTGAAAGTCTACAGAAGATTAAAACAATGATCCCACCCGTCATACAAGAAGACCCCACAGAGTTTGCGCCATCCGAGCGAGTTCCCAAAGAAGAGATCCTTCGCCAGGCCCAGACGTTTGCCCAGGATCCGCTTCTATGCGAAATGCTCGACGGAATTCCGGAGGTCGTGTTGGTACTCAACAAGGCACGCCAAATCGTCTTCACGAACAAATGTCTCCTGGATTTTCTTGGAATTGCTGAACGAGACTCGATTTGCGGCTTTCGACCGGGCGAGGCCTTGCGGTGCGTGCACGCCGAAGACAGTCACACCGGCTGTGGGACGACGGAATTCTGCGGAACATGCGGGGCGGTTACTGCAATTTTGTCGAGCTTGCACGGGCACAGAGAGATCCAGGAATGCCGTATAATCCAGAGAGATACCGGCGAACCGATGGATCTCCGTGTTTGCACTTCGCCGTTTTTCCATCATAACGATAGATACACCTTGTTTACGGTCTCCGATATCAGTCACGAAAAACGCAGAAAAGCGTTGGAACGGACCTTTTTTCACGACGTGCTAAATACAGCAGGGGCGCTTCTAGGGTACGCAGAACTCCTCCAAGAAATCGATGACCCGGCTGCAGGCAAGGGTTACAAAGAGGATGTCTATCGTCTGGCAAACACCGTTGTCGATGAAATCAATTCACACAAAATCCTGAGTGCGGCGGAGAGCAACGACCTCTCTGCGAATAAGAATCTCCTTTCCTCCCTGAAAATGTTACGCGAGGGGAGCAATCTGTTTCGGAAACACAAGGTCTCCCAGAAACGAGAAATCAAGATCGATCCCAAGGCGGAAGAGTTTGAATTCATCAGCGACCGAACACTGCTGAGACGGATCATTGCGAATATGGTAAAGAACGCACTGGAAGCTTGCGAAGAGGGGATGACAGTCACGATAGGTTGTCGATCGACCGTAACGGAAGCCGAGTTTTGGGTCCATAATCCGACCTTTATGCCGTACTGTACGCAACTCCAACTTTTCAAGCGTTCGTTTTCAACAAAAGGGGTTGGGAGAGGACTCGGAACCTACAGTATGAAACTTCTTGGGGAGAAGTTTTTAGGAGGGAGTGTCTCATTCACGAGTTCTGAAGACGAAGGGACAACATTCAGGATTTGGCTTCCGAAGAACGGTCAGGAATGATACGAGATTTGTCTGGTCTACAAGAGAGGGCTTCGCCCCAAAGACTGACGGGTTCGCAAAAAGTCGACGGGTTAAGAATAGAGAAGTCTTCAACCCTCTGTATCTCCCCTACTCGGCCACACGAGCGTGGCCCGCTTGGGGGAGAAGATGCTGCGGACATGCTCGTTTCTATTCCTCCCCCGAAGATCGGGGGAGGTTAGGAGGGGGTTGAAATACGTTTTTCCGATTTTTTGCGGTGCCATCAAAGATTGGGGGCTCGGTAAAAAGTCCGGGGAACGGTTAGGACGATTGGTAATCAATGTGCTGTTTTTTACAAATGAACAGGGAAATTACGACAACCTCGTTTCATGCAATGATCTCCCCCTCACCCTAACCCTCTCCCGGGGGGAGAGGGGACTTTCAATGCCACCTGTCTACTTTTTGCAGCCGTGCCAATTTAAGGCAGCCGTGCCAATTTAAGGCAGCCGTGCCAATTTAAGGCAGCCGTGCCAATTCAAAGCAGCTGAGCCAATTCAAAGCAGCTGAGCCAATTCAAAGCAGCTGAGCCAATTCAAACACGCAGTATGCGCGAAGGGACTGACCTTCTTGTTTTTTGCAAAACGAAACCATCGGGGAATCGCTTTACAATTCCCGTAATCGGATATTTCGCCAGCGGACCCACGCGGGCGTATCGCCCTTGAAACTGTGCACCTGAAGTCCGATGAATCCTGTGGATGTCATCGAATCGTGCAGGTCCGCAACGGGGACCCCGTTCACCCACGTCTTGATCGTGTCGCCATCGCAAAGGACACGGTAATGATTCCACCCGTCCGCATCAAAGGCCTGGCGGGCCTGCGGGTCGGTGCGGTCCTTGCTGAGCCATCCACGGCGTGCCTCGTCATAAATGAAACCGGCATTACCATTCGTCGAGATCTCGACTTGATAGCCGTGTACACGGCCGTTCCTGTAGTCCTCTGTACTATTACTGCGAATCTGTACGCCGGAATTGAGGCGCGGATCGACTTTTACATCAAACACCAATTCAAAATCGGAATAATACTTCTTGGTGCATAAAAACGAATTGGGACTTCCTTCCACGGTCGTTCCTACAATGCAGCCGTCCTCAACCTCGTAGGTCGCGGTCCCGTTGATTTGCTCCCACCCCTCGAGATTCTTGCCATTGAATAAAGATACCCACTCCTCTCCATTCGACGAATCTTTCTGTAAATAGGCACACGCCGTTCCGACAAGCAGAACGCAGGCAATGAGAGTTGTTAGACATTGTTTCATTATTCTTCCTCCATCTCCTTTATGAAATTACCGGATATGATTCAGAAGCCGTCTCAATTTATCACAGAATAATCAGGAATTCTATCGAGCAACAGGATTCCGACTATTTGTATTTCACTGGACAACGCCTCTCGTTCCTGCAAGATCCTCTCTGTAATGGAATAATCGGATTTCCCGTCGCTTGTATCCGCGTTTACTTCTCTTCACCCGTTATCGGAAGAGACATGATAAAGGTAGTTCCCTGCCCCTCCCCGCTTTCCACGGTAAGGCTTCCCCCGTGCATCTCAACCAGTTCTTTCGCAATCGACAATCCCAGCCCCGACCCTTTTGCCATATTCTGAGAGGCCCGGGCACGGTAGAAACGCTCGAAAATCCTGTCACATTCTTCCGCACTCAGACCGATGCCTGTATCCTTTACTTTTACAGTAACAGTGTCACGTCCTTTTCTTGAAAGGCGAACACTGACCGTACCGTTCTCCGGCGTATACTTGATCGCATTGCTGATCAACTCGCCGACGACGCGTTCGATCTTGCCCGGGTCCGCCTTCATGGGGCACGACTCGGAAAGCCCCTGGCTCTCCAAGGTGATATTCTTCTGTTTCGCCGCAGGTTGATTCTCGTTTAAGATTGACTTTACGATTTCCTCGAAATGCACGTTGTGTTTTTCAACCACCATGCGTCCCGATTCGATGCGATTGATGTCCAGCACATCGTTGATGAGATGTGTCAGTCGATTAACCGACCGAAGCGCACGCTCGACCACACGTGTTTGGCGTTCATTCAGACCGCCGCCAACCCCCCGTACCAGGTTATCCAGGCTGCTTTTGATACCCGTAAGCGGGGTGCGCAAATCGTGCGAAGCCTGCGACACAAAGGAAGATTTCAACTCATCCAGTTCCCGGAGTCTCTCATTTGCCACCTGAAGATCGCCGTAAGCACTCCGCAGACGAATATGCCGCGATATCGATACAGCCAGTAACGCCAGAATGGTGACGGCTCCCAGAACGAGTATCAACAGGAAGTGCGGCTCGTGATACCAGTAGCGAAGCACGCGAAATTCCCACGAGGCAGGACTACGACTGATATTCCCAGCAAGATCCATGGCGCGCACTTCAAACACATGGGGACTACTCGGGAGCCCGGTGAGAACGGCTACTGTCTCGTTGCGGAAAGGAGTCCAATTCCCTCCGTCCAACCGATACGAATAGTAAAGCCGTTCCCGTGGTGTGTAGTTCCACTTGTCGACACCTTCATAGACAATCTGGACCTCTCCGCCGGGCGGTGTTTCTTTGAGATTCTTACCCTCCGGGAGGTACGCACGGGGTGGATCGGGATCGGAATCGGGCTGATACAATCGCAAACCACGATTGGTGCCGACCCAGATACGCTGTTGATCATCCTGGTAGACAGAAAGAGCAACATTCGTGGAGAGACCATCCTCCTGCGTATAAGCAATCCACGATTCGTCCAGATACCGATGAACTCCACTCCATGAAGACACCCAGACACTTCCGTCATCCGATTCGACGATTTTGGGAATTTGGTCAAATCCGGCGCGCTTTAGATTCCAGGATTTACCGTCGGTAGACTCATAAATGCAATTTCGCGTTCCGACCCAGAGAGCGCCGTTCTTGAGTTGTGTAATCGAAAGAGCGCCATCCTTGAAGACCTCTGTAGCCACACGCTGAACGGACTGGCCGTCAAATACAGCCAGTCCTCGGATTCCTCCAATCCAGAGGGAATCCTCTCGATCCTGAAAGATACAACGGATGCCTCCAAGGCCGACCTCGGCGCGTCCTCTCCAAATACGTTTAAATTCCTTCCCATCATACTGGTGAATCTGTTCCACAAAATCGCCGAAGGCGGGCGAGACAACCCAAATTGAGCCGTTTCGCGCCGGGGCCATTGCAAAACTGATCGGGTGTCCCTCCGGGCGTTGGATATGTGTGAATTCATTGCGATCCGGATCAAAGACAATGTGGTTGACATTCTGGAAATTCACGAATATCCGTCCGTCGGGCAGCAGACTGATGGTCTGTGAATGAAATGCCTGTGTCGTAGACCGCGCCGGATATTTGTACTCTTCCCAACGTCCATGATCGTTGAGGATGAGCCGATCGGATGCATCAAACCAGAGACGGCCTTTGTCGTCCTGGAGTACTTCATGGACAGCGACATCGTCTGCAATAGAAGACACGCGGTCCCATAATGGTGGAGAAAAACGAGCAACACCGAAATCCCCCCCGAACCAAATATCTCCCTTGGCACTTGCGGCGGTCGCACTCGGAGTCCCTATTTCCAACGGCCCGATCGTATGCTCGTTGCCGTCAGAATCGACATATTTGTGTCCGTATTCACTGAAAACATTGATCCCTGCGCTAATCAGCCATCTTCGTCCATAACGGCCGGGTACAACCTGCCTATAGGCTAAAACCGGAGCGATTTCGTTGAGTTCAAACGATTCGCCGTCGAATTTCACAATTGACTGCTTCAAATAGAGTGTCAGCAGGCTCTGAAAAGCTTTGCCCAGATCTGCACGAAGAGTCTCTAAATCGTATTCTCGCGGCAAACCGCTCAGTCCATATACAATTCCGTTTTTTCCCTCCGCCGGAGAGAAGAACCCCTCAATCTGGAATTCAGACGGAAACAAATGCTCCTCCCAGGATACCGAGTCGAGATTGCGTGTAGAGAACGGTCCAAGCTTCGCAATGCCACGCGTTCCGCCGATCCAGGCCCCTCCGTCGCTCGCCGAGGAGATCCCGACAAATTCCCCCAGCTGCGTGTCGGTCACGGTTTTTAGGATCACCGCTCGCTGTGTAGCAGCATCCATAAAGAACAAGAAACGTTTGTAAAGAAGCAGCACACGGGGAAGTCGCGGAATGTAACCAACAATGGGGTCTTCCGCCCCTGTCTCTTCGAGAAACCGGTGTGCCCATTCCGGCACCTCAAAAGGCCGCCAGGTTTTCTTTTCTTCGTCGTATGCGTGGACGGTGCTTTCGTCGTACACAAAGCCATTGGGGCCAACGCGAAGCTCGGGGTGAGTCGCCGGGACGGGCAACTGACGGATTTCATAACCGTCGAGGATACTGACCTGATTGACCTCTCCATGCCCGACCCAAACCCTGCCCTGGAGATCGACGACGAGGGATTCCACCCAGGACTCTCTCAGGCCGTCTCGGGAGGTCCAGTAACGCCAATATGAAAGCTCACGAGCGTCGGCGTTCCCGACGGAAAGCAGGATCAACAACAGAAGAGAAAAAACGCTACGAACCATTTCGAACGCGCCGATACTTGTAAATGGATCAGGATACGTGTTCTACGCAGGGAAGTATCGTACAGGATTTCCTGTCCGAAATACACCGTATTAAAACACCCCTCCTGTGTCCTGGGACTACGGACACAGGAGGGATCACTTTCAAAAGGCCGCGTCGTTGGTGGTCAGGTCATCGACGCACGGTCCCGGTTTCAAGAACAGCCTGCGCGTGGCGAGCCAGATGACCACGGAAGTCGCGCTGATATTCCTTGAGGATTTCCTCACCCAATCCTTGCCAGTCGCCACACCGGTATAGCGCCCGCGCCAGGATCAATTCGCGAAGAGTACGATCCCGCACAACGTTATTATTATCGAGCCCCGCAGGGGTTTCGCGTCGCGCTTTCTGAATGTCCGTGAACGCATGTCCCCGGACACCGGGCAAGTTCAGCAGACTCGCCAGGGTCTTCGCGCCGGCGGGATCGCCCAGTGTCTCCAAAGCCATCGACACGGCCCGAAAATGAGAGAGTTCGCTCTCCGACGTAAGCCGTCCGGCCAGTTCGAGGATCGGTTCGAGGGCATCGGGGTCTTCCGTCCGTCCGAGTGCGATGATTTTGCTGTCCAGCGGACTTATGCTCATCCCGAATTGTCCCATTCCCTTGAACGACCATCCATCATCCCACTTGGCGGTCTTTACGGCCTCGATGAGCGTGTCGCTCCCGGTGGGGTCCCCCATCATGCCGAGGATATGCGCGTAAACGAGTTTTGCTTGTTCGGGAGAAACGGCATCCTCTTGATTCACCTCTGGGAGCGGACTGGGAGGTTTCGGCCGGTCATATCCTTGAGTCTCGTCTGTGCCAACCGCCTTGTAAGCCTGGCGCAACAACGGTAGCGCGTCTTCGGGCTGAGCGAGGAGGAGTTTGATCCCATGATAATCGCTGGCGGCTTTCACGACCGCTTCAGCGATACGCTCTTGAGGAACGGGGAAAGTATCGTTGTCCGTCAGTACATTCTCCGGGAGACTCCCCTTTTCAACGAGATGCCGTTGGAGAGTTTTGATATCGATATCGCGGGTGCTCACATTGTTCTCCGCCGCCATAGAAGCAGCCACACCCATTCCATACCCCTGGTTTTGGATACACGGCTGCATGCGAAGGATGGGCATGGCGTCTCGATGGGCGCTGATACCGAGGCCCGTAACAATGATTCCGTCGAGCCCACGCGGCAACAAAGCGCGGTAAGGAGTATACGCAGCCAGCCCGGCACGATCCGGGGGTTTGAGCAGGAAGAATGGATGGACTGTATACCCATGCGAATCGAAATTGCTTTTCGACAGAACCACCGAATCCGGATAGGTTCGACCGTTCGCAATATCGAGAGGTGAAATCACAAAATCTCCGATGATCCGCCGACGCTCGCGGGTATCGACAATCTGTCCCAAATCGTAGGCGTTCTGGAATTTGTGCCGCGCAGCCAAGAAAGTGCGCCACGTATCGAGGAGATCCGTTTCATCGGTGAATGTGTAGTCTGTGTTTGTATAATTCGCATCGGGTTGGCGAGGCGGAAGACCGGTGCCTTGAAGAGCGGCATGTTCCGCCCCGGTAAACATATAGTCGGCACCCGCCGCAATAGCGATATCGGAACTGCCTGTCGAATCGATCAGGACTTCGGAGAGAATCACCCCGCGGCCTTGGGGCGTTCCCACAACAACGCCTTTGACACGGCCGTCCTCGACAAAGGCACCGCAGCCGAGCGTACCGTACCAGATATCGCCTCCAGCCTTCCGGATCTCTCGTCGATACCATTCCATTTTGTGTTCGATGTTCCAGCCGCCGCGTCCGCGTTCGCCCCCCATAGCCTCGATGCCCGCATCCAACTCAGCGGTAAATCCCTCGCGATGGCCGTGATAGTACTTGCCGATCAATCCGAGTGTCCCAACACCGCCGAGTCCGTAGAGATACTCGACAACGAGTGTCTTTGCTCCGCGACGTGCGGCACCGATACCCGCAGGCGCACCGCCGGTTCCCCCGCCGACAACGACAACGTCATACTCGCCGATCACGGGCACACCGTGCGGTTCAGCCGGGACTTTCGGCAGGTCCCGGTCCACAGGGCGGACACCAACCAGGAGTTGCCGGATATCGCCAGTTGCCACTGGATCCACATCAGTTCCTTCCAGCCGAATACCTGTCGGTTCAGGTCGCCGCTGCGCTTCTTTGGCGGCTGCGGTCCCGATGCGTTTCCCCGCCTCGAGATAGTTGAGCGGTCTCAGCAGTTCTGCAGCCGAATCGCGCGGCATATCCGCACAACCGCCCAAAACGTAGATGCCTTCCATGCCTGCAGGCCGAAAGGCATCCAGATCGAGTTCTTGTACACCCGGCCAGGCCCCACGAAGGCTTTTTTTGCCCTTCATTGGGTCGGGCGGTACTTGAAAAAGAACTTCCGACGAGTCGATTTGTTGGGGATGCCATGTCAAATCGCGTGCCACCTGCTCGGCTTCAGCAAATGAGGCAAAGGAAGCGTCCTGCATCTGGATTTCCAAGGTGTATTCGAAGGCCGGGTAGTCCTGAGATCCGGCACTGTTCAAATTCTTGGGCGTAGCGCGGACGGCAGACGGCATTTGTCGACACTCGACACCCCGGCGCGGTTCGCCGCCGATTACGACCCGCTTGAAGGTTTGCTCACCCGAAGGGTACGGTTCAAAGACCGCACCTGCCGCTCTCACGATCGGCGCTCGGGCCATCGCGTCGATGATCACTTTTGCCTTGACCGCTTGTCGTCCAGAACGGTTCTCCATGACGATGCCCGCCAGGTTGCCGTCTTCATCGTGCAAGACATCCGTCGCGTAGCAACCGAAAAGAAACTGAACACCGGCGTCGAGTAGGGCGCTGTCAAGCTCGTGTTTCACCTGCATGGGAGACGGCGGGAGACGTGGACTCTTTTTGTCTCCCGGCTCGGGAGGACCCTCTGTGATCACAATTTCACCCAGCAGAACGCGGTCGACATCGGATGTTTTCTGGACCTCAAATTTCACATATCGCGCGGTTTCATTTACGTCCGCCGACAGATTAATACAGCTGTCTTCATATCTGCCTTTGCCCACTTGTGAATTCTCGATGTCGGCAACATGTCTCCAGTTTTCCTTATCGTCGCTGACCGATACATCTACGTTCTTCACTTCGAAGTCGTTATTACGTTGATATACCAAAACATGGAGATTCGCGAAAGAACGTTTCCGACCCAGGTCGGCAATGATATTCACGTCGCCGTCATACTGAACGCTTTGACTGGAAGCGCTGTTCCACTTTCCGTCAGTAAGCAGAGAAGGTTTCGGCGTATCTTTGTGAATCTGCGCGGAGGATTTATCCGCTTCGTACTCAAACGGTATCGGTTTCCCCATAGCCGGTTCGGATTCGGGTTCGGCGAAGAGTCTTTTGGCCAATTCGCTGGACGGTTCTTCGCCGGGCTCCAGCCAAAGCCGGTACGTCGAGCAAAGATCCTCACCGAGAAATGTTCTCGGGGCCGCAAGAAAGACGCTGGCCCCGTTCTCGGCGGCTTCAACCGCCGCAGCCACACCGGCAGAAGAACCTCCGACGACGACTATATCCACATCGTACGCCAACGGAATTTGTCGTGCGGACTCTTCCACCATTTTTCCAATTGAAAAACTAGGAACAAGCAAACAAACGACTGCGAACAAAAGAACAAACCGTTTCATATCTTCTCCTCCACCTCTTTAGCACCGGGGATCTGTTTATAACCTCATCTCTCACGCAGTATACGAGCGAACAGCTTCTCCGCCCGCCTGGTTTGAGTATAAATCTAAATCTTCCAAGGTTTTCGACATTTTCGCCGCAGATAACGATTCAATTTTGAATTACTGACAATCCTTTCTTTTTCACCGTCCCATACGATTTTCTCACCACTCCAGAGAGATATATTAGCAAGATGAGTCGCGCTTGTGGAACGATGAGTGACAGCGATGTCGCTTACGCATTTGTCCCGTGTTTTGATGTTTTTCAGGAACTCATTGATATGTCCATCTGTCTTGTCCGATCCCTCCGCGGTTTTCTCAGCGGTCTTTTCATCAAGCGGACGAATAGTATATCCCCCACGATCGATAAACATCACCGCATCCGTCCCATAAAACTCGGTTCCGTAAGACCGGCCGTGATGACCGGAGTCGCTGCAGATCCGGTGGAGATAGTGGACCGATGTACCGCCTTCGTATTCCCACAAAATGTCTTGTGTATCGGGAGTCTCACGATTGTCCGAGATAGCGTACTTTCCGCCGGTCATAACAACGTTGTTCGGGTACTCGCATCCAAGCGCCCATTGAATGATATCTAGATGATGCGTTCCCCAGTCGGTTGTCTGGCCGCCGGAATAATCCCAAAACCAGCGCCATACGCCGTGGAATCGGTTTTTGTTGAAGGGACGCTTCGGAGCGGGGCCAAGCCACATATCATAGTCTACTCCGTCCGGTGGATCCGTATCGGGAGGATTGCCAAGTCCCTCGGGCCATCGCCGGCTTACATTCCAACAAACGACATGTGTGACCTTTCCCATATAGCCCGACTGAATCAGCTGGACGGCCTCCTGGAAGTGCGCGTTCGAGCGCTGTTGGGTTCCGATTTGAGTGACGCGTTCATATTTCCGGGCAGCCTCGATCATTCGCTGACCTTCATAGATCGTCAGGGCCACCGGCTTCTCGCAATAAATGTCCTTTCCAGCTTCACAGGCCGTCACAAACGGTATCGCATGCCAATGGTCCGGCGTAGCGATAAGAACGGCGTCGATCTCCCGTTTCTCCAGCAACTTCCGGAAATCGCCAAATACCTCCGGTTTTGAGTCCGAATCGTTCAGTTCTTCTTCAAGCATCTTTGCGATTTGTGCCCGATCCACGTCACATATCGCATCCACCGAAACGTCCGGGTTCCGAATAAAGAGACTCGTGTCATATCGTCCACGGCCGCCACAACCAATGACACCAAGATGAATGCGTTCATTGGCGCCCAATACCTTTCGACCCGAAATCGAAGCCGCCGCCATGCCGCCCAACGCCAAGCTGGATGTCTTCGAGAATTCACGCCGATCCATACGATTTACGAACCTCGTTTCATGAAATGGAATCCAGAGAATCGCTACGCCGTGTCTTTTATTCAAACGACTGACAATGTACCAGGTCAATCGCTGAAAAGATTACATCGGACAGTACTCTCGGCAAGGGCCAATGCCGGTCACGGCACCGCACCGTCCGGCGTGAAGTCTATTCTCCGATTTTATCACGCCAAGCTGATCATCTGATGCCCTACCAGTCTTGGCACCAGAAATTCGACTCTATCGTCACTAACTTTGAAGTCAATCGGTTCATTCTCGGGTACAGCGACTACTCGCTCAATTTTCCGTGGCAATTTCATCGAAATGTGAATATCATGAAGCGGGATAACATCTTCAATGGTGCAAAACTCCTCTCCTCGCTGTTCGGGAATATAGGACAACAGATGGAGAATCCAGCGATTTGTGTCAGGCTGTTCATTGACCGTCGCAATCACGTGCGACGGGGCCTTGATCCGCACTACCGGTTCAGGCCAGAGACTATCCAGAGCATTCAAGACAAGTTGCTTACACCATACCGGAGCGTTTTCATTGTATTGCGTGAAAACCGGGTGCGCAAAATAGATCGCGTTCCCGTTTTGAACCACCGCCGGGTACCCTCGTTTACCGGAGGACGGAGTATGCAGGTGAGAACAGAAATGCGCGTACGTGCGATTAAAATAAGGGATATTCACGTAGGCGAGGATCTTGGCGAAACCTGTGGGTTTCACTTCCATCCCGCGCAAATACATGACATGTTCCGTCTTCTTCAGCCCAGCGCCTATCTTACCTTTGGGTACGACAAAATCGGGGCTAAAAGGTGCTTCCCCAACCAGTTGAAGGTTCAGGGCTCTAAGATTGAATAGATTTTGTTCTTCACCAAGACCGGAACGATAGGAAGCAATCAAACTCCCACCATTAGCAAGAAACTCCTCGATTCGATGCGCCAGCTCATCCGAAACAGTGATCACGTCAGGAAGAACAAGTACTTTGTAATCGGAGAAATCGTGCTTCGTATCGAGAATGTCGAATTGATGAGCGCCTTCCTGCAATATCCGAACCGCGCCGATCGCGGCCGCCGGCCGTCTCCCGCCCACAAACTCTTCGGGCGATAAAACGGCGATCTCCGTCATTGGTATCGCATTCACGCACCATGGTTCCTTCCTCTCGACGTCCGCGTAAACAGAACCAATGAAATCATAGGTGTCGTTACAGATCTTTCCCCTTGGATGGAGCTGATCACCCACGGAACATTTTGCGCCCATGGCAAGCATGGTAAAGCATTCAAACTGGAGAGCGGGTAAATTTTTGAACGAATGAAAATCCCCCCAGGATGTATGGAATTTCCCGGTCATTCCCAAGTATTCCTCTGTCAATTTCCTGGCATAGCGTACGGTGAGTGGAAAGTGCATGTAGCCCCATCCGCCGCTTGGCAGCGATTCCAGTTCAAGATGACTGTGATGGTCGATCACCGCGCGATGCCTCGGCCCTACGTGTCCTCCGTTGTAAAAAATGAAACAATGCTTGTCCAATTTTCGAATGAACCGGCTGATGTCGCTCATGAAATCATTCAGTACTTCAAGACCGTATTGCTCGCGCACACGTTGGTCGCATGGATTCAATTTTGCCGCTTCCATACCCGATCGACAGAAATAGCAGGAACAATCGCGCGGTTTCACAATGTCCAAAAAAAGTCCGTCCACGGGAAGCACATCAAATAACTCTTCAATATGTTCTTTCAAAAACCGGCGATACGGGGTATTTACGCATAAATATCGATAAAATCCCGCTTCATAAGGCGGCGTACCATCGATTGAACCGTCAGCCTGGAGGCAAATCCACTCCGGGTGATGATGTGCCGTGTAATGGTCCCATTGGACGGTCGTATAGATAGGAACCCGGATATTCCGCTTATGGCATGCTTCGATTTGCTCTTCAAGAAGGTTTCGATTCAGATGGGGATGACGTCTCTCGGGAAATCGTTTCGTATCAAAATAGATATATCCGTGATGACATCGGGCGAAACAGGTCACAGAATTCACGTGCGCCCGCTGGAGCGTATCGGCGAATTCATCCGGGTCGAAGCGGTCGCCAATATTTGTAATATGCTCGCTGGTGTGAAAATCCAAATGAATTTGACGAAAGGGTAACGAAAGCTCGGAACGTCTTTTGGATGGTTTTCTCTTCACGTGTTCGAGTACCTCTCGCTATATGGCATCACTGCACTCAACATTCGAAACGGTCAAAGATTCTCATGACGGTGGGCCAGGCACCATCACGCTTCCCAGGGCCACCAGGCAGTCAACTCTTTTTCCAATGTCCGTCGTGTTTCGTTGAATTCGTCTCGCAGCGCGACGTTTTTTCTTTCCTTTCGCCCAGGTTTGAGAGAGTATAGCTCCGGGGGATCGGATTCATTGAGAATGAATTTCCACTGATGTGTCCGAATCATTTTCGTTCGGAACGTAGGTTGCATCCCTTGCCTCATGATACGGGTATGAAGCGGCGTTTCGTCTTCGTCGTCGAGGTTCAGACTCGGGTTGGTTACGTTCGGATCGACATCTCCGTATGCGCCGGAGGTAAAGATTCTCTCAGATTGGCTGACTCCGCCGTCCCCCTGTAGAAACGATTTCAGTGACCGGCCGTCGAGATCCCACTGGTTCTGTTCCTCGGTCAGGTCCAATAGTGTCGGGAAAATATCGATCCCCTGTGTTAGATTTCGCAGCCGAGCTCCGTTCTGAATATGTCCGGGCGCATACCAGATCATCGGAACATGGAGTAGTGAATCATAGAGAAACATACCTTTTCGCACCATATGATAGTCGCCCATAAAATCCCCGTGATCGGACGTAAAGAGAATAATTGTATTTTCGAGAATCCCTTTACTTTCCAACGCCTTCATGATTTCCCCGACCTGACGATCGACACCCCACTCAATAGAAGCGAAATAGTATCGAAGCGTTTCGGACAAATCGGAATTCTTCATTTCGTCCAGACGCATTCCCTCGGAATAGATGTCCAGTCTTTCACTCAATTGCGAAGGTTGAACGCTGTCCGGAAGAGACATCTGAGAAGAGGAATAACGACATGTATACTCCGAAGGCGCCATATACGGCGGGTGCGGATCGAAATAGCTGACATGGAGGAAAAACGGTTCTCCCGCCTCCGATTCTCGGATGAATTGGATCGCCTCATCGGTGTTTTTGCGCGGATGACACTCCTCTTCCGGCCATAATGTATCGCCGTGCCAGAAGGGGGGCACGAAACGGCTGTACTTTCTGAACGGTTCACGCGCTCGAATACTTGTGAAATCAAAAGCCCCTAAAGCGTCCTTCGTATAAGTGTGGTTCTTGCCAACCCAACCGATCCGGTAGCCCTTCTTCTGAAAAGCACCCAGTAAGGTGTTCTCCACGCTCAATTTCGGTGAGTCCCAGGCGATGTTGCTGAGGCGACCTGTGCGATGAGGATACTGTCCCGCAAAAAGAGACATCCGCGAGGGAACGCAAACCGGGCTGTTGCTGAAATGGTTCTCACAAAGAACGCCATCCGAAGCAAGCCGATCGAGATTGGGCGTGCGGGCATTCGGATTTCCCCGGCAGCCGAGAGCATCGCCTCTCATCTGATCGCAAATGATGAAGACAATATTCGGAGGAGAGGTTCGGTTCGCGAAGACAGGGGTTGCGAACCGTGCGGCACATCCGGCAAGGGCGCCCTCGGTGCCGATCCGGAGAAAGGATCGTCGGTTGACGTTTGTGGGATCCTGAGGTGCGTTTTCAGTCATTCCTCTTGCCTGTATTCGATTCCTTTCGTGTCACCCGGTAGGAGCCAGTCCTTTAGGATGAAGCGATAGAATGAGTTCTTCTCTATCTAGAGTAATCCATCTATTGATAAAACGGGAGATGTCTTGTCGTTGACCTGAACAGGCTCCTAGGAAAGGCTGGGAGGGGAAGAAGACGAATAACGCAGGATGGGAACGTAATGAAACACGAAGACACGAAAGTACCACGAAAGCACGAAAAGAAGAACAAGAAAAAGCCAACTGAACTCGTGTGGCTTTGCCCCTCCGATTGGTCACCTTTCCTGTGGATAGGACTTTCTTTCTCGATTCACCGGCTCCGCCATTTCACGGTCTGCAATGAGAGAATGAAACGTTGGAATGCGAATCGCTCGATTCTTGACACACGGAATCCGCATCAAGTAACATCGAACTTATGCAAGTGGGCGATCCGGCGAGAAAAATGTCGATTTCCCGCGGGATGCAAGCTAAGATGTGAAGAAAACACTTTTCTGGAGGAAAAGAAGAATGAGTCAACCAATCAATCGCCGGGAAGCAGTCAAATCGACGGTAGCCGCCGGGGCCGTTGCAGCGGCTCCTCAGATTATCGGTAAGAAAGCGTTTGGAGCGTCCGAACGGCTGGTCATGGGGATCATCGGCCCGGGAGGTCGCGGACGCGGCCTTATGGGGATGCATCAGGAGCACGATGTTAAGTTCGCCGCGGTATGCGACGTCTCTGAACCGAATCGCAAGAGGGGCGTGGAATACGCCAAAAGGAATCACGACGGCAAAGTCGATGAGTACATCGATTATCGCGACCTGTTGGAGCGGACCGATCTTGACGCGGTCGTTATCGGGACACCCGAGCATCAACACTGCAGTCAAATGATCGACGCGGTCCAAGCGGGTCTGGATGTGTATTGCGAGAAACCCATGTCCCACACCATCGAAGAGGGCGCGAAAACCGTCAAAGAGGTTCGCAAAACCGATCGCATCGTACAGATTGGTATGCAGCGGCGAAGCGCCCCAATGGTCCACGAGGGACTCAAGACATATCGATCCGGCGTTCTCGGCGAGGTAACGAATGTTCGTGCGCGCTGGAACTGGATGTCCTCCCACAAGTTGAACAACAAACCATTGGGATACGATCTGGACTGGGAACGGTTCATGTGGCCGGCGAAACGAGTCGAATTTGAACCGATGAAGGTGCGATATTGGCGGCAGTTTTGGCCCTTCTCGGGCGGACAGAGTTGCGATCAGGGAACCCATATCATGGACGTCGTACAGTGGTACACCGAGGGGGGCACACCGCTCGAGGCGGAGTGTTTCGGCAATGTATTCAACATGATCGGTTCGGAAACACCGGAGGTTTTCACGGCTATATTCCGATACAAGGATTTCATGGCGAGCTGGGCGCTGAATTACAACACGACTTACATGGACTGGTGGCACATTATCTTCGAGGGTACAAAGGCGACCATGCACCTCCATCGTTTCGGATACCAGGTCTACGAGGAGCCCATCGGCCATAAGCCGAAAGAACCCATCATCGATGTAGAAGGCGAACTACCGAGCCAGCCTCATGTCGATAATTTCATCGAGTGTATAAAAACACGAGAAGAACCCAACGCGCCGGTGGAGGTCGGCCACACCGCCGTCTGCGGTCCTCATCTCGGCAACGTGGCCTACCTCAAAAAGAAGAGGGCGAAGCTGAATCCCGAAGCGACAAAGGTCCGTACCTGAGGAACATCGCTTGTCAAAGAGAGAGAAGCCGGTGCGCTTTCGGGCGTTCACCGGCTTTTTTTTGTGGATAAGCGATTGATGAATCTTCCAGGCCGCCGATCAGCGGTCTCTTTCTTTCTCAAATCACCGGCTCCGTCGGTCCGGGGCTCGGAATGACGGTCATGGTGCCCCTTTCTTCCACAGTCTTCAGACCATCCCCGTGATATACCCTATGGTTGCAAAAACGAGAAGAGGCCGGCCGGAAACGCCGTTGGAAAGTCGCATGGATAAAGGCCAGAAGAGATGTTTATGAATATTTTGAGGACCTGAGGAGAAAAGCACCGGCAGTGCGATCCAGATGCCCCCCTCCGACTCCCCCCGTGAACGGGGGGAGAGATTTGGAAATGTTGGCAGGAGGAGTCAATTTTGCAACGTTAGGGTATACTATGCATGCGCAGGGAACAACAATCGGCCACCGTAATGAAGCAGGGAGAGGCGACATGAAACAAGCAGAGAACAAACGCGGCCCGAAATCACATCGGATTCTCATTTTCGTCTTCGCGTTCCTACTGACCATTCTGTTTTTCTGGCTTCTTGGTTTCATAGAGAAAGATATCGGCACCATGCCAGGACCGGACTACAAAGAAATCGAAGAAAGACATGTCGATCAAGCGCTTTCAGATCGCTTGACCGCCCTGCAGGAGAGTCGCGAGGAGATCGAGAAAGAGATCGCCGATCAACGTGAAATTCAAGATATTCTGCGGAACAGCACGGAAAACTCTCAGCAGACGATGAATCAGCTCTTGGAGATGCATCGGCTCAACCTGGAGCGCGGGATCAAACCCACGGAGGCGGAACAACACGCGCTCGCCGAAAGTGAATCCCTGTTTCTGGAGAATCAGCGGGAATTTCAACAGGCGAACAGGAAAATCGCGGAACTCAGCGAGCAGCTTCGCGAGGTAAAGAGCGATATTCAGCGTCTGGAGGAGGAACGCGAAAAGTACCAGGAAGAAGCCCGCAAAGAATACAGAACACTCACGCAAAAACATAATATCAAAGTGGCAGCATTAAAACTGGCTTTCCTCATTCCGTTGCTGCTGATCGCGACGTGGATTCTGCTGGAAAAGCGCTCTGGGATTTATGCACCCATCATCTATGCGGCGTTTATTGCGACGTTCTGGCGAACGGGCGTAGTAATGCACGCATATTTTCCAATGAAGTTCTTCAAATACATCGCGATCGGGGCTGCGATTGTTATCGTTATCGCGGTGTTGGTTCGTTTGATTCGGACCGTTGCCAAACCAAAGTTGGACTGGCTGCTCAAACAACGCAAGGAGGCCTATATGCGGCGGAACTGTCCGGTCTGCGCATACCGAATCGAACGTACAGCCAGAGAGCGCACGAGCGCCGCCCGGAAAGGGACGACAGTCTTTGTACCGGCCCCGGAATGTGAAACGGTTCCTGAAGAGAAACCATACGTTTGCCCGTCCTGTGGAACTCGACTATTCGAACGCTGCAGCGAATGTAACGCGGTGCGCCCCTCGCTGCTGCCCTATTGTCAAGAGTGCGGAAGTGAAAAAGAAATCGCCTGACGTGGAGTCGAACCTGCGAAGCGATGTGCATTCTTGCTAACATGATTCGTCATACAATTTCCATGGTAACGAGGTGGCATATGAGCCCGACTCCAGCAGAAAGTCTGAAAATTGTAGCCATGATTCGCGTAAAGCCAGGCAAGCGGGAAGAGATGATCCAGGCCGCGCTTGCGGTGATCGAACCAACGCGGGTTGAAAAGGGATGTCAGGAATATGAGTTTTTCTCATCCGTCGACGACGAGAATCTCTTCACATTTGTGGAAACATGGACAAGTCCGGCGGCTTTGGATGAACACCTCCAAACTCCGCATATCCAGAGCCTATTTGCAAAGCTGGAATCGCTGGTGGATGGTGAACCGCAGATCTTCAAGCTTAAATTGATTCGGTAGGCTCTTTTTATTCCGGGGCGAAGCGCCCGAGCCCCTCTCAAAACCAGCGAGTGACTTAAAAACAACGTCTCCAGCTAGATTGGGAAAAAGACCGGCCTTTTCCTCCCCCGAAGATCGGGGAAGGAAAAGAAACGAGCGTGTCAGCAGCGTTTTCACCCCCAAGCCTGGGGGAGATACAGAGGGGGTTGACTACCTTACTTCCTGTACCCCGCCGACTTTTGGCGACGCCGTCAATCTTGACGGTTTCGCAAAAAGTCTGGGATACGGATTTCAACCCCCTCCTAACCTCCCCCGATCTTCGGGGGAGGAAAAAGAAACGAGCGTGTCAGCAGCGTTTTCACCCCCAAGCGGGCTGCGCTCGGGTTTCAACTGCCGAATTTAGGATGAATGAAAGTGACTCCAACGAATTCTCTGTTCGAACGAAGTCGCGGGAACTCGGTTTAAGAAAGAGTTTCTCAAGAGGATGGCACGAGTCCGTTCTGGCGGATATACTGAACACTGTATGACCGTTCATATGTCGAGGCGAAATCCATGAGGCGGCGCTGTCTGATCATTGATTCGAAATCCACGGTGAGGGGCCGCCTGGAATCGGTACTCCGCGAGATCTCCGGGCTACACGTCCAGTCTGTACGGTCGTTCCAGGCAGCCGCCGCATCGGTCCAGTCGCGGTGCCCGAACCTCGTACTCCTGCGTGTCGGCGACCCGCAGCTTCCGGCAGAGGATGTTCTGGAAGTAATCCAGCGAATCAAAGTGCGTGTCTCGACTGTGCTCATTGTCGAGAAGCCGGATCCCGAGCGGATAAAGAGACTACTCAATCGCTTCAAAATCGCTGACGTGCTCACGGATGATGCGGACGATGCTCGAATTCGTCAGGCGTTGGAAAACGGAATCGATCAAACAGGAAAAAACACCGATCAACGATCCTATTACAGAGGATTCATCGGTTTTGTAGGTGTTATCCCCTCGCTTCGTGAGCGTAAAGTTTTGGCATCGGCCGGAATCGGGTTGATCCACAACCGCTCGTTGCGCTTAGCCATCGAGTATTGGCGGAAAAACCCGAATTCACAATTGATCGCGGTTTGTTTCAATTTCGACGAATCGTTCACCTCACGTCCTGAGGAGATACTTCAGGTATGGAATCAACTCGACGTCCGCCCTTTCGAGGTCGGTCTTTATGAGGCGCAGCGCCATTACCTCGACTACTGGCAGGTTCCCATACGCGAAGGATCGATGCCCACAATTATCCCCGTTTTACTGCGCCACGGCACCCAAGACCTCGAGATCATGACAACCGACGAGCAAAAACGATCTCTTGTAAAGGTGGGCAAGAAAACGCGGCAAGGAATGATCGAACAGACACTGAACTCCCTGGGGATCGCTTTCCGGGCGGAGAACTTTGTCTCGAAAGGATCATCGTTCGAGGCTTTTATAAGCAAACTCGAGAAACAAATGGAAGAGGTCGATAAGAAGCATCCCGAACTGACCCGTCCGCCGAGTGAAACCGGCTGGGAAGATTTTAAACCCGACGTCGCCAAACCCTATCAAGAGAATGCGAAGCGGATGGCGTTCATGGAAGGACGTTCAGGGAAATGACCTGGCGGGTCATTTCTTTTTTAAATACAGGATCACATCGCCAGGAATAGGTGCGGTAAGTTCTCGCTCGTATCCACCGACGACCTCCATCGTCTTCTCTTCTTCATGCCACTCGCCGGTCCTGGGGTCGAACCACCTTCCCTTATAAGACCCCCGACGTAGATGAATCGTAAGAGTAGCGGTTTCCTCTGAGACGTTCGCCTTTTCAATGTTGCGCGAATCGGGATTCTGTAAATAGATGATCAAATGCTCTTCATCTTCGATGCATTTGTACAGGAGCGGATCGTATCCCACCATCGCGTCGTTCGGTCTCATCCCCGTCAACGTCATGCCCGTATCGTTAAAGAACTGGTGAATAAATCGAAAATCATGAGCGCCGTCCTCCAGTTTGCCGCTCTTCACAGCGTCCAGATATCCCTGAACACCTCTCAATTCTCCGTCATACGGCTCATAGGTTTTCAAACCGCCATATGTTGCAGAACCGCCGGACAGAAGACACGCCCACATTAACCGCCGGAAGAAATATCGATCGTGCTCGGGGCCTCTGTAACATTCATATCGGTCTTCATCCAGTACCACCGGATCGTCCGTGTCTCGAAAATACTGAACAACTACACGTCCGTCAGCCTGGTCCAGATCCTCTAAGGTAATAATGTCCGACCATTCTTCGTCAACGAAGTAATAGCCTTGAAAGCGTTGTTGATGATTTGTGAGCAACGTTCCCCATGGCTCTCGTGCTCGCATGTCTTTTGCGATGCGGTCGATCACGTAGGGCGAAGCATCGCGGTCTCCCATCTGCTTTCGAGCGATAATATGACGGTCATTTGAGACACACCAGTAGATATTCGGGAATGCCGAAAACCGCGCTTGCGCATACTTCGCAACAAGAATCGCGGCCCGATCGGCTTTTCCGTAGCGCTCGATCTCTTTTGTGTCTTCTCCATAGGGTATCAACTGAAAGATGATATGCGGATGACGATTCAACGCGTAGGTAACGCGTTTGTCGATTTCCCGCCAATACTCCAAGTTCAATTTGGAACGACCCTCGGAAAATAGTGCTTGGACATCGCTGCGCCCTCGACAAAACCACGTGCGGATTTTCGTAAAACCAACCTCAGCAGCCTGATCGATATATGCCATCCATTCGGGTTCCGTGTCGGTTACGTAGCGGTAACCGGTATCCCCAATATGAAGAAACCACTCCCCGTTATCATAAGCGAATTGCTGAGGATCGTCCGGATGTTTTCTCAATTTTCCTTTGAACTTGGAGGGGTTCACATTGAACGAACCGGATTTCGCGTTCAAACCGGAGACGTTTGAAGCTGAAAACCACCGCCATTGTCCCAACGTGTCACAATAGGCCCTCGCTTTGAAAACACCCCCGCCGTCGTAAAAACCGTCAACAACGACCTGACTCCGGTCCGGCCGGACAAACGTTACACGAAAATCGACATCGAAATACGGATTTCCTACCCGCTTGTCCATCTTAAGAACGATTTCATATACACCCCGATGCGGTGCCTCTGCGGTATTCGATACAAGAGTAGCGCCGTACGAAACGCCAGAGAGAACGGCAACTAAAAATGAAACGAGTACGCTGAATCTTCTCTTCATTCTTCTTCTAACCTTCCTTCCCTTAATAACTATTTCCAGTTACTAATCGCGCTGAATAGACTTAACGCGTTTTCATCCTTGCTTTCAATACAGTCATTATCTCTCGAAAATGTTCCGGTAAATAACCGAAATAAACGGCAGTAATTAGATTCCCGTCTCGTACACAGCGCTCTTTCACATATTCGCCGCCGGCGTTTGTAACGTCAATCGCCATGTCGGAAGGACAGGCGATCTTCTTTCCCTCTACCAGTTCTGCGGAAATCAAGATCCAAGGCGCATGACAGATCGCGGCAATCAGAACATCGTCTTCCGTAGATTGTCTCAGAAAATCCAGTGTCGGTTTGTGTGCACGGAGAGTCATCGGAGACCAGAGACCACCCGGGAGATATATCAAGTCAAATGATTCATTTACAATTTCGCTTACAGCATGGGTTACCTCCGCCGGAAGACCGTCCTTGCCGTGACGTCCTTCCCCATACACCGTTCCTTTGTGTGGACCGGCGACAATAACCTCCGCTCCGGCTTCCTTGAAGCGATAATACGGGAACCAGAATTCGTGATCGTGATATCCGTCGGCAATAAGGATTGCGACGCGACATCCCTGAAGTTCGAGTGAATTGCCGTCGTGTTCATCCGTCCGCGCCGTGTGAGGTATAACAACGAATACAAAAATGGAAAACAAAATCACGCAGACGGTTTGTATACAGCGGAGTTTCAAGCACATTGTGAATCCTCGAAAGCGATATGTTATTCTCTGCCTATCTGAATCTGACTTCCGTTCATGACAAATGTGCTGACCGGTTTCTCTTCTCCATCGAATAACACCGATGCGACTTCAGCGTCCGTCGTGAATTGCTCGGCAGAGAACATATCGCCACCGTCCGGCTGTAATAAGACGACGGCATATCCGTCTGCACAAGGAATGCGCAGAAAATGCTTATCGCCAATCCTCTTGCTTACGGGCTCTCCATCCAATTCGTTTTCGGCTCTGTACGGACGTATCACGGTCACGAAATCCTGCGTTGGTTGAGTTGATGGGGTCTGGGCGGTCAGGTGGTACTCGATCAGTTTGACTCGCGGCCGAGGCGGCGGATCGAATTCGTCTGTCTGGCTGACTTCCAAATTCTTCGGCCAGATCAGGTTGACCCGGCATGCGGCGCGGCCGTTTTTGACGGTGATTCTGTTCTGACTGTGGATTTCCATTTCCGTGGGTGCATGGAGAAGCCACTCAAAAGTTGACGGTTCGGGAGCAGCCAGTGTATCGAAAATCACGACAATTTCCGGCTTGATAAAGAGAATCCGTCGAGTGAATCGGTCCAGCAGATCGCCATACGCCTCCTCTGCTTCGCCGGAAACATAGTCGAATACAGGGCCTGTTTCGAAATCCAGTATTTTCCCGACTTCGCGGGCGGAATGTCCGTGCAATCCCTCGCCATTCACAGTGATCGAATTTACCGACTTGGTTTTCCACATCCATTGTTTATGGTGTTTGCTGCCGTAGGAATCGCGGCGTCCCGTGCGGATCAGCAGACGTTCACCGAAAGCATAGAGCAGAAAGGCATTCTGCGATTCATAACCATGACTTTGCGTACCGAATGGACTACTTTTGAAAACAATCTCAACATTATCCTCCGCGTCCATTACGTTCGTGTTCAGCATGGCCTGACCGACGCCCTGGAAACATCTGGATGTAGGCAGATCGACAGGCGGTTTCGCCTCGACCGAGGGCAAAGCACCACGAATAAAACCGATATATCCCCCCTCACGGTACGATCCACCGTGTGCTTCCACATACCATTGCCAGTATGGATTCTGGGCTTGCGCGGCAAAAATGGCCATCAAATTCCGGTTGCCTTCCGAATCGAGCCGCGCGGTCAAATCTCCAAAACCGCCTCCCTCGGTTCCCGGCGGTTGAAGATACATTGGATAATAGCCGATCTGCGAAAAGTACGGTTTGTCATACGCGTCAATGTCCATCGCCACTCGCATAACATCCGCCCACCAGGTGAATCGCCGTATATAACTCCGCCAATAGGCCATCCCCTCGTGCCAGCCGCCGTACTCATCGCACCAGACCGGATATACATTCCGAAACACATTCGCCGCAAACCACGCCCACTCGCCCGCCTCTGGAATTTCGTCGTAAAAAGCGATACCGATTTCGCCGAGAAAATGCCACGCTCGATTGCTATGGCTGGAGTAAGGACGCCACAGGTGTCTCGGATAGAGGTGTCGATACATTTCCTCCCCTCGTATCCTCATCACCTCTTGACACTTTTCTCGCTCGTGGTCACTAAGCAAATCATGCAAAAATGTATAGGTCCGTGAAAAATAATAATTGTAGGGCATACCGGCTTCATCGTTATAGCGATAACCGGTCGAGCCTTTCGGGTCCCACTCCGCGCATTCCAGCAAAATCCTTTTTGCAAGTTCGCCGTACTCGTCCTTGCCCCCCATTAGGCGCGTAAAAGCTAATGTGGCGGCTCCATTAAGGGTGTTGATCGTATATCGCCGGTTCCCCCACCAAATCTCCCGCCACTCATCGCTTTTTCTTTCCATCCCCTCAGGATACCGCGGCGGTTCCTTAGTCGGTGGAGGATCTTTCAAAAGTTCCTCCGATGTTTCCACTAAATCTTGATAGTAGGGTTTCAGATCGGTCTGCGCGCGGCGGCGCAGTTCCTGTATCTGTTCGGGACGAACAAACAATCGTGGATGCGCATCCGGAAGCCGCGTCAAAAGTTCTTCTTTGGGAGGGAGAGGCATCTCCCGGGCATTTTCGGCAATCGTAAACGACCTGACATCGCTCCATTCCGAAGCCTCGTTGCCGGGCCCCATGTACCGGAATCGCCAAAACCATTTCCCTGAGGGCAATGTACGCGAAGGAGTATGAACAGTATATACAATTCCGTCGGCAGTGTACTCAATTTTCGAAAACTCGGCTTCCGCTGAACACTGAATTTCGTAAGTCCCGGCGTTTTTCTGAGGTCGCCACGCAAATCCCGGCGGAGTGATTTCTATCGTCGCTCCGTCCCCGGGACGAAATCCCCACTCTTCCGTCGTGCCGGGCCTGTCGTCGACCTCGAGCGGTTCGGCGGAAGCGGCGGGTAAACCCAAAAGACATGTCCATGTAAGCATAGAGACGAAAATGTACGGTTTATGCATTGTGAATTCAATCTCCTAACGCGTTATGTCGAGTACGGGACGGGTTCTGAATACATCGAATGGTAAACCGAATCGTGGGAGTGTCAAGTTGGAAAGATGTTCAGCATCCTCCTCAACAGCTCTGCGGGGTTGCACTTTCCAGCTGTTTCCACGTCTTCTACTATGAGAGAAGTTCCGGCAAGCCGGACAGAAAGAATATACCGTTGAATAGGTGGACTCATAACAGCAAAGGAGAACAAATCCATGATGAAACGTAAGATCGTCTCATTTGTCGCTTTTTGTGTGCTTGCTTGTTCGCTCGCCGGTTCGGCTTCTGCGGCCGAACAGTATAAAAAAGTCGGACGAGAAATAATGTCGGATATCGCAAAAGGAAAAACAGAACAGGCGATTGAGAGTCTGAATCAGTATTTGGAGGCCAATCCGAACGACTTGGAGTCTCTGTATTTGCTCACGTTGGCGTATGTCACGGAAGGCAACCTGGAGCAAGCAACCCAACATATGCAAGAGGCTGTTGACGCAGGCTTGCCCTTCGGCCGTTTCGTCGCCGGTCCACGAGAGGTTTTCGCACCGCTATACGAAACATCCGAGTATCAAGAATTGAAGAAACAATACAATCCGCGACTGATTCACGGGCCGATGTTGGGTTGTGTAAACAGTCACAGCGCCAGGGTTTGGGTACGGACTGCGGATGAAGCAAATGTCCGGGTCGTGGTCTGCGAAGCTGAAAACGCGGCCACGCGGATTGAATCGGATACTGTAAGAACCGCAAAGGAGAATGACTACACCGCAATCGTACCGGTCAATGGTTTGAAACCCAATACAGAGTATACCTATTCTGTATCGGTCGACAGCAAATCGTTGCCGGAACGGTGGACATTCTGTACACATCCTCCCGCCGGACAGAAAGCAAGATTTCAGGTGGCATTCGGCGGCGGCGCGGGCTACACGCCGGAATATGAGAGAATGTGGAACACCGTTTCTTCCAGAGATCCCCTCGCGTTCCTATTCCTCGGCGACAACGTGTACATCGATCATCCCGATCAACCCAATGTCCAACGGTATTGCTATTACCGTCGTCAGTCCCGCCCGGAATATCGTTATTTCACAGGGACTCGAGGTATTTATGCGATTTGGGACGACCATGATTTTGTGACGAACGACTCGTGGGGCGGCCCGGAGATCGACGAGCCCGCGTGGAAGATCCCTGTGTGGCGTCTGTACAAAGAAAACTGGAACAACCCTTCGTATGCGGGTGGAGAGGACCAGCCGGGTTGCTGGTTTTCATTTTCCATCGCCGACGTTGATTTCTTCATGCTCGACGGACGCTATTACCGCACCGATCCCAAAGTCAATCACCCGAGTATGCTCGGACCGGCTCAGAAGGAATGGCTGTTTAAGGAACTGAAAGCCTCGACGGGAACGTTCAAAGTCCTCGCATCGCCTGTCCCCTGGTCGTACGGATCAAAACCGGGGAGCCTCGATCCGTGGCAAGGATACAAGGAGGAACGCGAAGAGATCTTCTCCTTCCTGGAAGAGAACAAAATCGAGGGCGTGATCCTCATAGCGGCGGACCGCCACCGCTCCGATCTCTGGCGAATCGAACGTCCGAACGGATACGATTTTTACGAATTCGAGAGTTCGCGACTGTCAAACATCCATTTTCACAAGGTGATGCCCGGGAGTCTTTTCGGCTATAACGAGAAATGCTCGTTCGCGCGGTTGACCTTCGACACAACGCAATCCGATCCGTTGGTCACGTACGATATCATCAATATCGATAACGAGCTGATTCACACGTTTGAGTTGAGGAGAAGCAAGTTGACGTTTTAGAGGCCCTCACCCCAGCCCTCTCCCGGAGGGAGAGGGAGAAAGATCTTGCTGCCGGATCAGACCGACGGATCGGATCAGGCCGATAGAACGGATTAGGCCGATAGGTTACTGCAGAAGGCAGAAAATCGCCCCCTCTCGTTACCACACGATGGAACGAGAGGGGGCGAAATGGTTAACTTACTCAACCGCTACATCAATGCAGCGACCATTCGGAAACCGAAACAGTTCCCTCGAATTCGACATCTGTGAAGATCGCTTGGGTCGTTCCAAGTCCGTCGCCGAGGCTGTCGTTCATCGCACTAACTGCCAGCCCGACATAGAGAGGTTCCGACCATTCGAGTTCGCGCTCATCGAGAAGCAACGGTTCTCCGTTTCCAGCATCGATGAAATACAGACTGATCAGATTTCCGACCCTCGATAGCATCATTCCGCCTTCCTGAAAACCGAATTCCACAAGATCGGAAGTCCTGTCCGGATAGATATTCTTCTTCGGACGCCACTCATACCCCATTTGGAAATCGCTGCGCAAATACACAATCGCGTAAGCCGACTGCGGTGTAAGGTCTTCACGGACGACGATACCGCCTCTCATCCACTCGTCGGCCCCGTCGATTGGATAGACCTCGGCTTTCGCCTGCATTGTGAAATCGCCGACTGTTCGGACATAGAGGAAGTGGAACTGGTCCATATGATTCCAAATCTCTTTTCCGCTGGCGACGACATCATATGTCCCGGTGGCTTCATCGTACGTCACCTCGCCGGGCACAGCGACATCGCCGATATCCATGTGATTTTCAAAAATACCGACCGGTTCGCCCGGGACAAGCGTGTCGGGGCCTACGATAGTGCTTTCACCGATAGTACCGGCAAACGTAGCGGATTCCGACGCCGTTTCCGGTGGAGTCACCACGTAGCTGATAGTCATCTCGCCCGTGAAATCGGAGATGTCCCACGTAACCGCGCCGTCGGTCAGTTGACCGCCATGGCTGATGTTACCGACGGCCCAGCCTTCCGGTGGAGTGTCAGAGAGCATGACCGCTCCGGCCTGACCAACGATCTCAATTGGAACAGACAGCGGCTTACCCGGTGAGTAGGTCAAGTCTTCGAAAACGCGAGTGGCTTTCGCAAAACTCGATACGTCTGGTTTATCCGCGTGTTCCTGGAAGATTCCCTTAATTTCAGTTGGGAAGAGGGTTCGCGACCAGATACGAATGTCGTCTAGTTGGCCGAAAAAGACTTCGCTGGAGTAATTGCCAAACCGCAATTCCTGGCTGGTGTCATTGAGAGCGAGGCCGGTCACGCTGTTCGATGCTACTTGGACACCGTTTATGTACCCCCTCAAGTGCAGACCATCGTAGGTCATGGTCACAAGGGACCACTCATTCATCGGCAACGCCGGTCCGTAAACGATGCTGGAACCGATGTTTACCTCATCGGTCGCAAATCCAAACTGCGGGTTGGTGCCTGGATCGTTGGTCCGTCCGACACCGAGTTCCAGCAGGAAGTTGGCGGAGCCGCCTTTCCGGATCATTGTTGCCGATCCGGCTTGGGGCTTGACCCACGCGGCCAATGAGAAAGCATTCTCAAAATAGAAATCGTCACTGAACTCATAAACAACAATCTGCGAGGCTCCGTCAAATTCAAACGCCTTCCCGGAAAGTCCGTCTACCGGATAAGCCCCTTCGATCGTCCCATCGTTTCCATTGCCGGTACTGTCGACTGCGGTTTCATCATCAAATAACCACTCACCGACAAGGTCCGTCCGAAACGAGGGCGCAAGTTCTTCAAAGTCCGCCATGATCTCGTCGTTGGAAAGGGTACGTTTCCAAATCCGAATCTCATCGAGACGGCCCACGAAAATCTCGGCAGAATAATTTCCAAAACGAAGTTCCTGGCTGGTGTCGTTGAGGGCGCTGCCGGTCACCGGGTTTTCTGCGACTAGTTCACCATTCATATAGCCACGCAGCATCGAGCCATCATAGGTCATCGCGAAATAGGTCCATTGCGCATAGGGAACCGCCGGGCCGTAGGTAATGCTGGAGCCGATGTTCACCTGATCCGTCGCGAATCCAAACTGCAGGTTCGCACCGGGATCGTTCGTCCGGCCTTCGCCAAGTTCGAGGAGAAAATTCGCCGACCCGCCTTTACGGACCATCGTCTGCGATCCTTCAAGCAGATACACCCATCCTTCCAGCGTAAACGCCTGATCGAACACAAAGTTCTCGCTGAATTCGGGCACAGTAATCGCAAATGTGCCGTCGAACTCGAACGCCTTCCCTGATACCCCGTCCACGACGTACCCTTCGGTATCGCCGTGGTTGCCGTTGCCGCTCGTATCCTGCGACGTACCATCGTCAAACGTCCACTCGCCAAGCAAATCCGTCCGGTCCGCTGCATACGCGGGCACCAGTGCGAAACAAAGCAGACCAATCCAAAACACTTTTCTCATCTCTCTCTATCCTTTCTGAAATGATTCCGTGAGATTTCCAGCTCACGAGAAAACACAAATGTAACAGAACGTTAATATGTCCCTTCAAGCATGTCAAGTACTTGATCGTTTTCTTTCACAAGGTTTATAACCAGCATTAATTACAGAACTTACGCAGACTCCGACGCTGCACAAAAAGGCAGATGTCGAAAAGGGACCTCTTCTGCAGGCACAATATCCTGACTTGGCGAGCCGATGGTCTTGAGCCGGAAAACGGCCGAACCTACAACAGATTTGAAGTTCTGATACAAATGCTTGTTTGCCTTACTGGAAAGAAGGAACCACTCACCACGTGTCAAACCGCTCTCAAAACATACCGTTCTCACCGGCAAAATGGCCGTTCTTCTACGGCTGGATGATACTCGGCTGGGGCACCCTCGGCATGATCATGAGCGCACCGGGGCAAACAATGGGGGTATCGGTCTTCACAGACCCGTTAATCGATATACTGGAGATCTCGCGATTCAAGCTGAGTCTTGCCTATATGTTCGGGACGATCGGCGCCGCCCTTTTGTTGATCAAGGGCGGCGCAGTGTATGACCGGTACGGGGCACGCACCAGCTGCACAGTCGTAGCGGTTCTGCTGGGCATAACACTCCTTGCCCTGAGTCGGATTGATACGGTTGCCGCTTGGCTGATAGACACCTTCTCGTTGGAGGCGTACAGAGTCCAGATAATCTTCATCACAGTACTCCTCGGATTCTTCATGCTCCGTTTTTTCGGTCAGGGGATGCTGTCGATGGTCTCCCGGAATATGATCGTCAAATGGTTTGACCGCAAGCGAGGCCTGGCCGTGGGGATCAGCGGGGTCTTTATCGGTTTCGCCTTTTCGTGCGCACCCCGATTCCTGGAGTATTTGGTTCAATCCTTCACGTGGCGCGGTGCGTGGCTCTGGTGTGCCGGTGTTATTGGAATCGGCTTCACGGTTGCGGCGCTTGTCTTCTATCGAGACAACCCGGAGGATTGCGGATTGCGTCCGGACGGCGTACCGGTGGAACGATTGGGATCGTCGAGCAACGCCGCAGAGAGTGGGTACACGCTGCGGGAAGCCATGCGGACCTATTCATTCTGGGTATTCAATTTGAGTCTCGGCATGTTGGCGTTGTATTCGACAGCGGTCACATTCCATATCGTGTCCATTTTCTCGGTAGCGGACATGGATCGTGTCCAAGCGGTTTCGATATTTATTCCGTCCAGCGTTATCGCCGTGATAATCAACTTGATCGCGGGCAGACTCAGCGATTTTATACGATTGAAGTATCTTTTGATTTTGCTTCTCATTTCCTTGACTATCGAAACGATTTCAATCGCTTTTCTCTGGGCCGGATTCTGGGTATGGGTCTTGATCGTAACAAAGGGATTGTCCGAAGGTTTGTTCGGAATCTTGATGGCTGTGACATGGCCGAAGTTCTACGGACGGGCGCATCTGGGAGCGACCGCCGGTTTTAATATGTCCTGCACGGTGTTTTTCAGCGCGGTGGGGCCGTCCTTGTTTGCGTTTTCGTTGGCGAGAACCGGTTCATATCAAATCAGCTCGTTACTTTGCGGTTTGGTGTGCGTAGTCCTGACAATCTTGGCAGTAAAGGCCGAGGCACCGCCTGCGAAACAATCGAATGGATAGAAATTTCAAGAACATGATACGAATATGCCGAAATATCATTCTATTCATCGGAATGCTCTTTCCGATTTCCGCCGGACACGTATATGCCGATCCCGGGAATGGCGATGGACCGGTTTGCACATCGTCCGCAGGGATGCATGTATACGGGGCCACGGACAGCATAGATCAATTGGACATCCAAGCTGTCTATTACGTTGCCCGCGATAGAGAACCTCTCCCGGACTGGCATGAACGATTAACGTATCATTTAGAGCGGGCAAAGAAATTCCACGAGCGCGAATTCTGCGGTCAATCCGAATTCACTTACACGATTCATCCGTCACCGTTCGTCGCATCGGCGACTCGGTGCGGATTTCCTCAGGATGACGTCAATCGGTTTTATTGGCACGTCATCAACGAGGTATGGCACTCCGGTGATATCGAATTCACAGGGGAAGGGTTCCCCATCCTTCTGGTGCTTTCCGATGTTAATTTCTCACCCGGGTATGACGACTGGACACGTACATGCGACGGCAAAACATGTATATTCCCTCCTCCACACAGCGAATGCAGCGGATACGTAAAAGAAACGGGAGAGGATCGCCCGGGAACCCGTTGCGGCGGAGCCCGGTCGGTGTTCTGGCCGGAGAAACATATCGGACTTGGACTGGTAACTGCAGACGGGTGGCGGGTCCCGATCGAGGGGACAGCCTGTGTCGTCTACCATGAGGGGATCGGGCATGCCATCGGCCTGCCGCACCCGGAACCGATCAATAACTCCGTCATGGGTCTCGCGCAATACGTGGACTCCATCAACAACACATGGATCGATGACGACCAGAAGGAGGCACTCGGCTGGCAACGATCGGAAGTGGATCGCTCGGACCTCTTCAGCACATTTCAGATAAGTCACCGCCCAACGAATCCGTCTGCTACACAGACCATCACAATCACGGCAACGTTCTCAGAGCGGTCTGCTCCGGTTTCGCTTGCGGCCGATTATCAATTAAGCCTTCGGGATTCATTCCACGATCTGGGCGAACCGAGCTATGTTCAGAAGGGAGGCGAAATCAGGGCAACCTGGGACATCCCACCCATGCCAACTGGGGCAAGCGCCGGCTATCGGGTCCACATACAGACCGAATCCGGTGTCTCGGAAGAGATCTGGGGCTATTTAAACATACGAAACTAAACAGTCATCTCCTTCAGTTTTTTCTCATCCAAATCGAGCCCTAAACCGGGACCCGTGGGGACCGACATCCGTCCGTCCGTGAATTCCAGAGGATTCTTGAACAGATTGTGCAGTTCGCTCTTCATTCCGTTATGGCTCAGTTCCTGAGCCCGGTCTCCTTTCACAAAGACCGAAATGAAGTGCAGATTCGCCGCCTCGCCGATCGTCGGCTGCGTTTGGTGAGGAACAAGCTGTTTATGATGCGTGGATGCGAGGGTTGCGATTCTGACCGCTTCGCTGATCCCGGCGCATTTGACAACGTCCGGCTGAAGAATATCCGGGTTCGCTTGCTCTATCAGATCCCTGAACTGCCAACGGGTATATTCGTGCTCGCCGGCGGCCACAGGAATGTTCACAGCCTCGACGAGTTGGCGATACCCTGCGTAATCTGTCTGGGCGACCGGTTCCTCGTAATGGTTCACTCCGAGCGACTCGATGGCATGCCCCATCTGAATTGCGGTTGCCGCGGAATAGCCGTTATTTACATCAAATCCCAACTCGATATCCGGGCCGATCGCATTCCGTACCGCCTCAAGAAGTCGGTAATCTCTTTTGGGATCGACATCCGGAGGAACCGGACCGTAATCCATACGGATTTTCACCGCTGTGAAACCGTCACGAACCGCCTCTTCCGCGCGTTGTACCATCTCGTCGATGGTCGAGCGGGAACCGCCTCCGATACTGGAGTACATTCGAACCGAATCCCGTCTTCGACCGCCCAACAACTGGCTGACCGGTAGTCCAGCAACCTTGCCGAGAATATCCCACAAGGCAATGTCGATTCCTGCCAGCGCTTCGGTCTGCAGGCCCATCACTCCCTGCTTATATGTGCGGTAGAAGACCTTCTCCCAGCAACGATCGATATCCAGTGGGTTCATTCCGATCAAGAGAGGCTGGAAAGAATTCGCAATCAAATGAGCCGCCGTTCCGCTATTCATAGGGCTAACCTCACCGATTCCGGTCACCCCCTCCGCCGACGTTCGGACAAGGACGAAGCACTTCCAACCTTTGAGCAGGTAAGGCTCCACGGCGGTTATCTTGATTTTGTGCTCCTTCGCCAGCGCCTTCATGATAGCGATAGAGGGACAAAATGCGGCACAAGCAGAGACGAGACCCATTCGGTGGACAAAACAACGACGAGTTAACCGTTGCATGACAGAATCTCCTATTCACCGGTAAGTTGGGCGGCTTTGTGGCAAGAGCGCAGTTGTCATACCAGCTCGCCGACCGTTTGACACTAGATTGTATCCTCCGACCGGAGACTCTTGAACCGGTGCACCGAACTGCGGCTGACATAGGAAAAACAGCGACAAATCTTTTGTCAGGAATGCTCTTCTTCTTACAATGAACAGGAAAGTGGGATCTGAAGTTCGAAATCAAGTCAGATGCGTCGGATACGGTGTTACAGTGTCCGTCGCCGGTTCGTTCCATCCAATAAACAACGTGAGGCGATACAATGCTAAACCATCCTTCCAGTAAATTCCGACCTGGCCGAAGTGTAATTCACCTCTTTTCCGTGCTTGTGATCACCGGAACAGCCGTGAGCGGCATTCCCTCCAAGACATTTTCTCAGGATTTTCTGAATACTCGATCGACCGAACACGTGAACATTGTCGGCAAGGTGCCGCTGGCCCAGCATGAGTTCAACGATCAACTCATCCTGTTTTTCGACCAGGAAATTGTAAAACCAACCGCCGAAGGAGACCATCCGGAGGAACCCGTGCGATTCGAGCCAGCTCTTGACGGAAGAACTTCGATGTCCGGCAACGCTCTGTCATTCATCCCGAGCAGCGTAACGCCGGAACAGATTTATCGCGTCATCGTCAATCCGGAACTACGGTCGAAGACAGGGGAGCCGTTGAACCCGAAGCATCGCGAGTTCCGTCTGGCAACGGCCCCCTTCCGTGTGAAGCGGATATGGGAAATTGAAGAATCCGACGATCGTGCGGTAATGGGGATTTCACTCACCTACGCGGCGGAGCTCGACGCGCTCAGAAACCATTTGAGTGTCAAAACTCCGGAAGGTAAGGATGTCGCGTTCGATCTGGAGCAGGGAGAAAGCGAGAATGTCTACAGGCTTACCCTAACGGACCTTTCCGACCTTCCAATACGGATTACCGTCAGCAGTGGACTGAAGGATGAAACGGGTACGTTCTCGACGAGAAGAGATTTCACTAACGTATACCCTAGAGAACAGGTCTTAATCGTAAGAGGTATATCCTGGGGAGAATATTCAACTGACTCTCAAGTCATCAGAATACATTTCTCTAAAAAAGTCGATGCCCGAGACGTAGATAATCATCTATCGGTTCAGGAAAAGAAACTCGATCAAGCCCTCAAATACACCCTTACTTCCTCGGGCGTCGAAGACCAACACACGTTGCGCATCGCTGCTCCCGATCCTGCTGATACAAAAGTGGCCGTCACACTTACAGAAGGATTGACGAGCGCGCAGGGATTCCCTCTGGTTCGCACGTTTTCAGGCGTTATCGAGCATTCCGCGTCGCCTTTTGCCGTCAGGTATACAGACTGGACATACGAAGGGAAAGAGGGAACCCCATTACAGGTCAACCTGAATCACGCAATTCGGAATGTGATAAATGCTGAAGAACTATTGAAGTACATCGAAGTCACACCGGAACTGCCCGGTTCTTCCGTTGGATACGTGTCCTGGTCGGATAGATCATTTAGGATATACGGAGATTGGATTGAAAATCAGAGTTATCAGATCACGTTGAAACCGGGCCTGCCGTACACAGAGGTATCGAGCCTGCAGAAGCCGGTCTCCATCCACGTAAAACCGGAAAACCTTCGGCCATGGCTCGGCTTCGGCTATGAGAATCAGTTTTACCTTCCCGAACGTCACGGGATCTTGCTTCCGCTTTACAGCAGAGGAACCTCGGAGTGTGAGGTCACACTTTATCGACTGTTTCCGTCCAACATCGCTGTCTCGTTGGATCGAATGCGAAACGGCCAAGGCAGCCGTGGGTTCATCGAGTCCTATTGCGAACGCTTGGCCACCAAGAAAATCACAATGTCGGGGAATACCGCCGGACTTACGAAGACAGCCATCGCGTTTGACACGCTGATGCCGAGAAACCGGCGGGGCGTGTTCTGTCTGGAGGCCCAAGATACCTCGGAAGGGCATCGCTGGAGACGCGACGCAAAAATTGTCCTCTTCACCGATATCGGCGTTCTCGCACACTGGCGTAACGAAGAATTAATCCTCTTTGCCCACGATCTGTATTCTCTGACACCGCTGTCAAATGCTGTGGTGACTGTCTATTCCAATAAGAATCAGGTTCTCGGCGAGGCTCGGACGGATATTCATGGAATCGCACACATCACCGACATGAATGAGGAGTGGGGCAGGCCAACCGTTGCGGTGGTCGAACACGGTCAGGATTTTACTTTTCTCGAACTCGACAAAAGAAATGAGGGAACCGATGAGATTCAACCAAGCATGCCGAGTTACGATGCGGAAGCGTATGATGGCTTTCTTTACGCCGACCGCGATCTCTATCGGCCGGGGGAGACAGTCCATCTCCGCTGGATCGTTCGAACCAATTACGGCGACGCGTTACCCAACGTTCCCCTCCTTCTGACGATTGACAAACCGAACGGGAAAGAGCTTTTGTCGCAACCTGTAACCCTTTCTGAATTCGGATCCGGCAAACTGGATCTTGAAACGCAATCCGCATACCCAACCGGACGATACCATGTCAAACTGTCGGTTCCCGGTTCGAATCGATCCGTGGGCAGGTATTTCTTCCGTTTGGAAGAATTCGTTCCCAACCGAATTGAGACAAAGGTAACCATCGAAGAGGATATCTGGCGCGCGGGAGAGAAGGCCAAAGTTCAGGTAACGGCCAAACATCTTTTCGGCCCCCCGGCGACAAATCGGAAGGCTGAAGCGACGGTCTACTTAAGACGGGGTGGATTTGAGCCTGAAAACTGGAAAGCATATCATTTCGGAAACGATTCGGAATATACTTCGGAGACCATTTCCCTCGGCGAATCGAGAACAAATGAAGAGGGCACAGCCGAGTTTGAATTTACTTACCCACCGAATTCAAAAGTCACTTTCCCCCTCACCGCGACCGTGATCGGCCGGGTGTTCGAGCTGGGTGGCCGTTCCGTATCGGATCGAGCCACCGCCGTTCTCTCGCCCGACGATATTCTTCTAGGTATTTCGGCCGAACCGCAAACAAACCGATCGGGTATCGCGGTCAATGTGGCGGCAATCCAGCCCGACGAAACCCCTGCAACAATCGACAGTGCGACGGTTACCCTGGAGCGTCAGGTATGGAACTATTATGTGCGTAGGTATTACGACAATAACCAGCCGAGCTGGACGGAATCGTTCAACGAGGTCGAATCCCGAAGTATCTCTCTTCACGAAGGACGAGGCACAACGGAATTCCAGATCGAACAGTCAGGATACTATCGAGTCCGAGTCCAGTCGGACAAAACAACACAATACAGCACGCTTACCTTCTATTCGTACAATGGAAGAACACAGCTCACCGACGCAACTCGTCCCAGTTTGATCAAAATTACAGCGGACAAAAAACAATATACGATTGGTGATGAAGCGGTGATACGCGTGGAATCGCCGTTTGACGGATGTGGAATTATTGTTCTTCAAAATGGGTCCATACAGAAAATGATACCAGTCGAAATAGAGGATCAGGCTGCGACAGTGCGAATCCCGATCTCGGAATCGGATTATCCGAACCTGTGGGTTGAGGCAACAGTCATTCACGCTGTACAGAAAGAGCACGCGCAGATGTATCCCTTTTCGAGTTTTGCGATGACAAGTCTCGGGGTTATGCAACCGAAGCGCAAACTCGATATTTCGATGCCCGATTTGCCCGAGGAAATTCGTCCTTCTTCGACAAAGGAATTCTCGATCCAGGTACGTGACAATCACGGCGAGCCGGTCGAAGCCGAGGTGACGCTGGCCGCGGTGGATGAAGGAATTCATGCGATCACAAATTATCAAACTCCGCAACCATACGAGTATTTCGGCCGCCCCCGTAAACCGGATTTCCGCCGAGCGCATTATTACGACCGTGTGGTTTATGATTACGAACGAACCGCACCCGGTGGCGGCATGGATGCCGAACTTGCCAAACGCGCGGAGAGCGACCTTGAGAATTGGATCAAGCCGGTCGCTTTGTGGTCGGGTGTGGTCAAAACGGACGCTGACGGCAACGCAACAGTCACTCTCGAAATCCCGGAATTCAGTGGAACACTGCGTTTCGTCGCTATCGGCTGCTCGAAAAAGGCGTGCGGGTCATTTGAGGATGAAATGCTTGTACGCCGCGATTTTATTCTCAGGACCAATATGCCTCGATTCCTTTTGCCGGGCGACTCATCGCAATGCAGAGCCGTCCTATTTAACAACGGGAAAATCCCATGCGTGGCCAAGGTCAAATGGGATGTTACGGGTGCGCTTCAACCTACGACTGGCACCGCTAATCTGGAAATTCCCGTCCAAGGGGAACGCAGCGTTATGGTCAACATAATCGCGGGCGATGAATCCGGTCAGGGACAAATCGTCTGGGATGTGACTGTCGTAAGCAAAGACGGCGAACCATTGGATATCTTGTCAGAAACCGCCCCACTGCCGGTCGAACCGCCGGCCGCATTCCAGTCACATGCCGAAATACAGACTCTCAAACCGGGGGAAACAATCGAAATCCGCAATGAGAAATTCCTCGATGATAAGAGAGCGGAAATCGAGTTGACTGTAGGAGGCCATCCGGCACTGCAGCTGAAAGAAGCGTTATCCTATTTGATCCAGTATCCATACGGCTGCGTCGAACAAGTTACGTCACGGCTTATGCCGCTCTACCTGCTGCGGCAGAATGAATTATTGATTGAAGATGTTCTTGAAAGCGGCGAGTCTGTAAAAAGCTATATCGACGCGGGAATCGATTTACTTTTTGCCATGCAGACCGACTCCGGCGGACTCGGTTTTTGGCCCGGCGCACGATCGCCCTATCCGTATGGATCGGTCTATGCATTTCATTTTCTTACACTGATCAAGAACGATCGACAAATCGCGGTGCCGAACACGAATTATGAATCGTTGAAACAATACGTACGGAGCATCGCGATGGATTGGAGCGATGACTCGAAATCGACACTCTACCAAAGAGCCTATGCGATTTACACGCTCGCCTTGAGCGGCGATGCCGATGCAATTCGACAGATTCCTCGTTTCGATGACGTTGTCCTACCGCGATCCGCTCGATACCTTCTCGCGGCGGCGTTGGCACGCAGTACCCAGGATAACGAGCGCGTTCAATTGTATCTCTCCGAGACACCGGCGGAACCGTATCTAGTCACGGAACCGGACGGCACGCTGAATTCCGACATTCGAAATACAGCCGTGGAATTGCTGGCGCTTCTACAGATGGATGCCGATCCGTCATCGGTCGCCGAAAAGGCGAATCGCCTCGCCGTATTTCTCCAGAATAATCGACATGGAACGACCCAGGAATCGGCCTTTGTGGTCAGTGCCCTGGGAGAATACCTGGCGGGCATTACTGAGAATATCGAAAATGCCAAAGCTGTAATTGAGTATTCAGGAGGATCTTCCAGCGACCGAAATGAGATCTCCGGTTCGGAGTCTTACCACAAAGCGCACACCGGTCCCGGCGGTGCGTTTCATGTCGTCAATACTGGAGAGACAGAATTATTCTTGAATATCGTCACGCGCGGAATTCCCAAAGAACCTCAAACAGAACCAGTGAGCAAAGGGATTTCGGTTCATCGACAAGCCTACTTGGAAAACGGTGAGAAGCTCACTCAACCGGATTTCCAACAAACTGAGAATTACGTGATTGACATTGTGCTTTCGGCCGAACAGGATTTGAGAAACGTCGTCGTAGTCGATCTCTTGTCCGCCGGTCTCGAAGTCGAAAATCCTCGATTGGACCCGAATATGAGCCTGCGGGAAGGGACGTTCTCCGGCGCCGATAATCCGTCCTACTTGGATATTCGCGACGATCGACTCATTTTGGCGTTCGACGAATTAAAACAGGGCGAACATCATTTCTATTATGTGGTGCGCGCTATAACGCCCGGTGAGTATCATTATCCATCAATTGAAGCGGAATGTATGTACGTTCCATTGATTCGAGGGCAGTCGGTACCGATTACAATCCAGGTCCACTAATGACTGCTATAAGAAGCGTTCTTCGTCGATTTCAGCAGGCAATTCAGTACGCCGGCTATTGGGCCAGGCGTCACTATTGCCTTATTCTCTGGGCCACGGTCTGTATCGGGGTTGTCGGAGGCTATGTTCTTTCGCGTCCGGTTGATACCGAGTTTTACACGGAAATTGCCGCTTCCGGCCAGATGCTGGATCGTTCCGGCCGTGTTCTCTACTCCTTTTTGAACAAGGACGAAAATTGGTGTTTCCCGGTCGAATTGAGTGCGATAAGTCCCCGTTTAATCGAAGCGACAATCGCCACCGAAGACCAACGCTTTAATACGCATCCCGGTGTCGATCCGCTTGCGGTTATTCGGGCGGCCTGGCAGGATCTGGTGAACCTTCGTATTGTTTCCGGCGCTTCGGGACTGGCGATGCAGGTTGTTAAGCTCACCCATCGACGAAATGGAGAATCATGCGGGAAGGTGTTTCAGGCCGTGGAAGCGATTCGCCTCACCAGACAAATAGGTCGCGATGATATTCTCCGGATCTATCTGAATACCGCTCCCTATGGCAGAAACCTCGTCGGATGCGAGGCCGCCTCGCGGTACTATTTCGGAAAACCCGCAAAGGAATTGACGATTTCCGAAGCAGCATTTCTTGCGGGATTACCAAAAGCGCCAAGTTATTACTCTCCGTTCAGCAATTACGACGCAGCGCTTGCGCGAAGGAATTACGTGCTTGGCCGCATGTGTGACGAAGGAATGATCTCACCCAAGGAGAGGGACGCCTCGAGGAAGGAACCGCTTGGGATCGATGCGCACTCGTTTCCCAAATTCTCTCCCCATCTTGCGATGGCGATGAAAGAACAACTCGAACAGGGAAAACAAATCCACACCACAATCGACAAATCGATTCAAGCCGGTGTAGAGAAACGCCTGTCGAGAACAGTAGGCCGACTGGGCAATGAAGTCGACAATGCAGCCGCAATCGTCGTGGATGTCAAGACCGCTGAGATTCTTGCCCGTGCGGGCTCCGCCGAATTCTTCGAGATCCCGGGCGGGCAATTCGACGCCTGCCAAGCCAATCGGTCGCCGGGATCGACCCTAAAGCCCTTTGCGTACGCTTTGGCAATGGAGAAGAGTCTTCTCTACGCCGATGAGAAGCTACTCGACGATACATGGGATCACGGTTTGTACAATCCCGAGAATTTCGATCTCAAGCATCGCGGGTTGGTTTCCGCGAGCTACGCCCTCAAGAAATCTCTCAATATTCCGGCGATAATCGTTCTCGGACGCGTGGGTGTGAAGAATTTTGTAACGTTGTTGAAAAAAGTCGGTTTGACAACGTTGGTACGACTGCCGGATGAATACGGCTTAGGCCTTACTCTGGGGAACTGCGAAGTACAACTCGAAGAATTGGCCGCTGCGTATTGTATGCTGGCGAATCTGGGAATATATCGTCCGCTGACCTTCCGACCGGGAGAATCTCTTCCGAAAAAAGAAGTCTTTTCACGAGGAACGTGTGTCAAATTATGCGAGATGCTCGAACAGTCTCTTCCCGCCGAGTTGGATCGTATCGGCCTCCAGCCGGTCAATATCAATCCGCGTGTCTGCTGGAAAACCGGAACATCCTGGGGACTGCGGGACGCCTGGACGTTTGTGTTTAATCGACATTATGTTGTCGGTGTTTGGATGGGGAACAACGACGGACGCTCGTCACGCCGTCTCGTCGGAGCTCAGGCCGCATTGCCTTTGGCAGCGGGGATCTTTCGTAATCTTCCAAAAAAAACAACCCCTGCCTGGCCTGAAATCGAGGGAAGCTTGAAGAAAGTCAAAATCTGTTCGGTAAGCGGCTTGCCGGCGTCGCGGTGGTGTCTCCATACCCAAGATGCCTATCTGCCCCGCTGTCAGTACGTTCATCGAAAGTGTGAAGTCCACTATCCCGCTCCATCCGACGGGGTAAAGGAGAAAGAGAATCGCGGTATTATCGAACACTGGCCCGGCTCGGCTCAGGATTGGAACCTCGCCGACATCGGCTCACCAGTCGTCCCCGCTGTCTTGGCGGATCGTTCGCAACCGGCCGCACGCGTCAACGATTTGGACATTCTTGCTCCGACCGGTGGAGCCGAGTATATCCTGACGGGGGAGGACAATGGGGATCGAATTCGCCTACGTTCAACGATCGATTCCGAGGATGTTTTGCACTGGTATCTCAATGAGCGCTACTTGGGCTCGTCACAGCCCCAGAACCCGTTGTATATGAAGCTCAAGCACGGATCTCATCAACTGACCTGCATGACAGCCACCGGCGACACGGACGCTGTGCGGTTCACGGTTTATTCCCCGAGTGATGTGGTGGCTCTCAAAGAATAGTCCATTTCTCATTCGTCGGAGTCAGATCGGCAGCATTCCATCGGACAAGCAGACCGTAGGTTTCACCGCAGACGTGTTACACACTCAATCAAACTCGCAGCAATATACTCATTGTCCTCCTCGGTCATTGAGGGGTGAATGCTTACGCAAAAAAGTCTTTTCCCGATCTTGTCGGAAATCGGTACTGCTTGTCCTTTTGTGTGTTCTCGGAGTATGCTTCGCGTCTCATAAACCGGCGGATTCGCGACAACACAGCCGACACCGAATTCCTTGTCCATCATCTTTATCAGTCGATCGCGTTTCTCACTCGCCCATTCTTCGCACACCAGACACGTATAGAGATAGTATGTGTGCTCGCAGTCGGCGGGCTCAATCGGTAGGACGATTTCAGGCAATCCTCTCAGCAATTCGTTTCGTTGCTGAGCGAGTTTTCGTCGTGCAGCAATAAAACTATCGAGTTTCCGGAGCTGAACCAACCCGGCTGCGGCCTGCGGTTTTGTCATCACGTTCGATGTTCCCCAAATGTCCTGTTCAATGCCGTAGAAGCGAGTCGACCGACAGAATCTCTCGACGTTGTCGTCGTCCGTAGTAAGCATTCCTCCCTCTCCAAGAGTGACCATATTCTTCATTGTATGAAATGAGAAAACATTTAATAGACCTTTTTTACCGATACGGGTACCCTTGTAGGAACCTCCACACGCTCGGGCCCCGTCACCGATTACCGCGATCGGCTTTTCTTTCGAATGCCGGTTCGCCACTTCAATCAGGTCGTCCATCGGAGCCGACAGGCCGTTCATGTGGACGGGGAAAATCGCACGTGTCCGGGGCGTGATTCGTTTCTCCACATCGTTCGGATCGAGTTGAAACGTACGCGGATCGATATCGCCCCAGATTACTTGAGCGCCCGCGCCGAGGACCGCAAGCGGCGAAGCCATGAAATTGATTGCGGGTACAATCACTTCATCGCCGGGCTCCAGGTCCAGGTAGCGCATGGCCATGTCGAGACCCGGCCCGGCGCTGTTCAGCGCAACGGCATGCTTTGTTCCAACATACTCCGCAAACGCCTTCTCGAAATCGGGAATGGGAGGTGCTGAGAAACCGAACCCTTCACTCACATCCATGGAATCGCGGATCGCTTCGACGACCGCTTCAATCTCCTCCTCCCCGTAAATACTCCCGAGAAGCGGCTCTCCTCGCCACGGAGGCTCGGGTTTGCCGCGTTTCAATATCTGTTGCCTTTGCTTTTCGTCGATCATTCACTCCTCCGTAAACATCAGGCTACGAGCCCGTGTCGCTTTGCGGTTACGAGTTGTAATTGGATCAACTCAGTTTCGCTAGGGAAGTTCGTTAAGGCTATCCGTCGGTCCAGGAGTTCAACTCCTAAACCAGCGAAAGTCCACTTCTGTGACAGTGAAAGTCCGCTGACAAAAACAAAGTCGATGTCGTCGCACGGGCTAAGCTCGGGAGGGCTAAGCTCGGGAGGGCTAAGCTCGGGAGAACTAAGCTCGGGAGGACAAAACTCGCAACGGCAAAATTCATGAAGCGAAGCTTGGGAGGGCGAGGCTCCCGCCGAGCCGCCGGTTTTGTATACTGTCTTATTTGGGAGACAAAAACAGATAAGACTATTTCTATTATCCGCGCCCATGTGACGAACACCACGAAATGGGTCAATAAACGTTGAGGTGAATTCGATGACCTGGACCAGGCACAACTCATGCGATGTCGCGGTAATCGGTTCCGGACCGGCGGGCCTTGCTGCGGCGGACACCTTTCAAGACGCAGGCTATGACTGCCTCATATTCGAAGCAGGATGCCTGGCACAGAATATCGCTCGCTTTCCGATTTACATGGAGTTCTTTTCCACAGCAGATTTAGTCGAGTTGCGAGGTTTTCCGCTGATTTGTCCGACACACAAGCCAACTCGCCAAGACTATCTCCATTACCTGGCAAGATACGCGCGAGACCGACGGCTCAAACTCCGTTTGTATGAACCCGTGGATGAAGTCAATCGAACGGAGAACGGTTTCCAGATCGTCTCGCATTCCGAGGCGGAGGGAAACCGTCACGAAACGAACGCGAAGTATGTCGTCCTGGCCACGGGTGCCTACGACACTCCTAATCGCCTTGACTGTCCCGGGGAAAACCTGCCCAAAGTTTCCCACTATTTTACGGAGGTACACCCGTATGTCGGCTCACGCGTACTGGTTGTCGGAAACGGCAACTCGGCTTGCGAGGCGTCGCTGCTTCTCCAGCGGGCTGGGGTCGATGTAACGCTGGCCGTGCGGGAAGAAGGATTCGGCTTCGTAAAGTATTGGGTCCAACCGGATATACGGAACCGTATCAAGGAAGGCAGTATCAAGGCACATTTTGAAACGACGGTCCAAGAAATCCGTCCGTCGAGTGTAAAACTAAAATCGCATGAAGAGGGAAAATCGTCGGAATTCGAAATCGAAAACGATTTTGTCTTGGCGCTGATCGGCTATCAGCCCAATACAGAGTTGCTTCGGAAATGCGGAGTAAATGTCAACGAAAAGGATAAGCGACCGGAATACAACTTCGACACGTTTGAGACCAATGTGCCGGGACTTTTTGTCTGCGGTGTGATCGCGGCAGGCAACGTTTCGGCTGAGATCTTCATCGAAAACGGACGGACGCACGGAGAGAAGATATTGAAGTCGCTGTCGAAATAGTCGTGTTGGTGGGTGCCACTCCTCTGAGGTACACACACAGAGTATTCCCCGGCAGGTCGTCGCTAACCCACCCGACACTCGATACCGGTCCCACAGATAAAGCAAGCGATCGATTTGCTATATAAGTTCTTTGAACCAATTAATGGATTTTTCGAGTACATTCCCCTCACATTCGAGGCTGAAAACACCATCGTAACCGTTTTGGAGTAAAATCTCGACACACTTTTTGATATTGTCGGCATTAACGCCTTCGCCGATCGCACACTGACTCATCGCGACACCGGTGGCTTCACCTCGGAGCGCTTTCGCCAATTCTTCGCTGATATCCTTGATGTGAACGTGGTCGATTCTGTCTTTGAATTGCTGAACGAATTCTACCGGGTCCCGGCCTGCGATGAATGTATTCCCGGTGTCCATGTTCATGCGAAGGTAAGGACTGTCGTAAAACGACAGGATCGCGTTCATGAACTCGGGGTTTGTGGTGAAGTACCCGTGAGGTTCGCAATTGACAACAATCTTGTGGGCCTCCGCCACTTCCAAAATCGCACCGTAAGCCAGTTTGAGTACTGCGAGGCCCTCTTGGTCCGTCATTCCTTCCGGCTTGTATTTATCATCGGTCGTATCGACGCGGGGACAGCCCACCTGAGCCGCCCACCGGATTGCATTCTGGACATACTGAACTCCGACAGTGAGGCCATCCACACGGCTCAGCGGATAGGCGGCATCGATTTGGCTGAGCTGAACGCCGTGCTTCTCCAGTTTGCGCCTCCAAAGAACCGGATCTTCCAGAAGAGAGATATGGGGGTAAAAGCCAAGCGCTTGTATATACGCCGCTCCGTCGATCGAGCCGCATTCGATGAAGTCAAGACCGTGCTGTTTCGCCCACTCGACACATTGTTCAAAGTTCCAGTTGCTGCTGTTGAATGCATCTGTGTGATAACCGATTCCTGCCATGATATCCTCCATAGGACCGGGTACCGGGTGTCAACCGACGGTTTCCCACTGACCGATTTTCCGGAAGATTAGCACGGATTCCTAACGGCCGATAGAGCCCGAAAAGCCTCCATGCAGGTACAATCGGGGGATATATTTGACAAACGGGGTGCAGCGGGATAGCCTTGACATAACGATCTCCTGTACTTATCCGTTCGAATACGGGGAGAACCGTTTGTAGGGCAGGTCTTTTCATTAATAATATTCTATAGCAGGCTGCTTATACTCGTGATGGCCGATTAGGATAGGCGGCCGGAGGCGTTCTGTTGTCTACGACGATCTCGGCGTTTTTGGTTTCACGGTACCCTGAGGAGCAACTCCACACTTTCCTTTCGAGGGAGGATCCGATCGGGTGGGTAGAAAACCGATTCCAAATCATTCAGAAAGCACTCTCTCCTCGATCTGCATTCCCAAAAGGAATCCAGCGTTCCTCCGAGCAGAGGCTGATCTACAAAATCGCCGAAACAGAACTCATGCAGGAAGACGAAGGTGCCGGTCTTCTTCGAAAATGGACTCAGACTCTCGTTCTTGAGACAGGTCGTCTTCCCATTACGTTCTATCTAACCGCCGGCTCGACTGCCTACGCACTTTCTCCTGAGAGCGCCGACGAAGTAGTCTACAGTCTCGGTGGGCCGCTGATCCTCGTGGAAGAAAACCACTACGAACAAAGTCGTGTACTCAAGAAGGAGTTTCCCAGTGAAGAGTTGTTCAGGCTGTCCCCCAATTCAAACGCCGTTGTCGTGCGGGAGCCACAAGCCAAATGGATGGATCAATTCGAAGAAAACCTGGCCCATATCAAGAAGCGTCCGGGACGGCATCCATTGGAGTACGATCCACGGATAGAGATGGGGTTGCCACCGCAACTGAAAGAGGAACGAAAACAGCTGGATAACCTCGTCAATCTTCCCGGTCCGAAAGAACGAAGCAAACTCGAATCGAATCGCGTGACCATTCGGGTCATGAATAATGAAGAGATCGACGATGTCTCCAAGCGTGCCTATCAGGATGTCCCGATAGGGCGCAAAGGCAAGAAGGGAAAGAGCGTCGGAGGCCGGTCCCTCCTGATCGCCTGCAACAAGGACGCGAATTTGATCAACGGGTGGAGTCCGGGAGACGAATCATTTCAAGTACATAACGCGTCATCGATGCATTTCACCGCCTCGGTGCGACCTGGTACTCTGCCTGAAGCAATGAACAGCGGCCGTGTGGTTTTGAAAAATGCCTGGATACAGGGGAATTACGATCCGCCGGAAGTGCCGAAGAGGCAACCGAAGAGAATGATTTGGCCCAAGCATAACTTGCCTGGGCTAAAGGATTCGGAATAAAGGAGGCGCATGATGGAGCGTCCAATGCTGTCGGTCCATCTCGATATGGAGAACCCGACAAATGAAACGCAGTCGGTGTTGTTGGAAAAGGGACGTTGTTTCGAGGTCGTCGATCCTTCATCCGGGTTGCAGAATGCGGTCCTGGCGGAAAATGTCCAGGTGTCCATTCCGCCTCACAGTCAGATTGAAGTGGATATTCCGGCATTCTGCCTGAACCGGTACCGTAGAATGAGCGGTCGTAGGGACGCCGATGTCACGCCATTCCTTCTTGCCGATCCCTGCATGAACCAAAAAGAAATCTGGGAAAAGATGGCGCTGCCGAAGGCGGCCTGATGAGGAGTACCCAATGACCCCGAAAGAACGGATGATGCGGGCACTGCATCGCGAGAAACCCGACCGACTGCCCTGCACAATCCATCAGTGGCAACAATATCACCTCGATACGTATATGGGCGGCGCCGGACCGTTTGAAGCGTTTCAGATGGTCGGAATGGATGCGGCCATTCAGTACTTTGAAGCAATGGGGCAATTCTGGATTCCGAATGCCGAACAATACATTGTCCAAACCCCCGAATGGCGTGAAGAGATCGAAGTCGTCGATCCGAACCCAAACGACAAAATTCTCCATCACACGATTACCACCCCGGAAGGGAAACTCACCTACAAAACAGGTGGAAACCTGACAACCACGTGGATCACCGAATTTCTCGTCAAGAATCACGAGGATATCGATTTCATCGAGAAATATATGCCGGTTCCTCAGCTGAACAAGGAGCAGATCGCAGCAGCCTACGACGAGATCGGTGACGCGGGAATTCTGCGGGGCTTTGTATGGGGTGACCAGGCGGGCTGCTGGCAACACGCCTGCTGCCTGATGGAAACCCAGCAGTTGATTATGGAAACCTTCGATAACCCGGATTGGGTACACCGTTTTCTCAAAATCCTGCTTGACAAAAAACTGCACTTTATCGAAGAGTCCCTCGAAGGCGCTCGATTCGACCTGGTGGAAACCGGAGGCGGAGCATCGAGCGACACACTGATTTCTCCGCAACTCCACGAAGAATTCTGTCTACCCTACGACCGCGAGATTCACAGGGCGCTCCATACCGTGGGCCAGCGGGTAACGTACCATACCTGCGGCGGCATGATGGGCATTCTCGATTGTATCGTCGATAACGAAACCGATGCGTCCGAAACCCTCTCCCCGCCTGAAATCGGCGGAAATATCACCGATCCATCGAAGGTAGCAGAACGATTCGACGGCAAAGTCGCGATGATTGGGGGAATGGATCAGATGACATTCCTGACGCGTGGGACCCCCGAACGAATCCGTGAGGAAGTGTACCGTCTTTTCGAAGGGTTCGGCAGAAACGGTGGCTACATCATGTCCGCCTGCGATCATTTCTTTGAAGCGCCCGTGGAAAACCTGCGAGCGTATGCACAAACAGCCAAAGAATGCGTTTACTGATACCGGAGTCCTGAGGGATTGCCGTATCCGACGAGACTCTCTCAACCGCTCTATTCTTTCTCACGCAGGAACGTTTTAATAATTCTCTTTTTGATGGTTTCGGGTTTGAACGGCTTCAAAACGTAATCGTCCACCGGAATCTGCAATCCCCTCTCTACAAAATCCATTTCGCCTTCCGAAGTCAACATGATGATCGGAATCGAGGTCGTTGAAGGGTGCGACCGGATTTGTTTGGCGGCTTCCAGTCCGTCGATGCCGGGCAGATGTATATCCATAAGAATCAGGTCCGGCAGTTCCTTTTGGGCCATCTCGACTCCTTCTTCGCCGGTCGTCGCAGCCATTCCGGCGAGTCGCATTTTTTCAAGCGATTTCAAAGTCAGCACGCGTGTAATCTCTTCGTCTTCCACAATCAAAACCCGAATCGGATGATCGGAAAAAAACTTCCGGGCTTCCGCTTCAAAGGTACAATGTTTCAGATTCTCACTATCGGGACACTCGCTGGTGAATCGACTTCCAAGAACGCGGGAATTGATCAGCGCGATCCGACGATTTCCGTGAATCACTTTCTTTATCGCCGGTTTCAGAAATGAGATTGTCGCAGGAGGAAATTTCGATGTCCCCGAGAAATCAAGAAGAATAAATAGTGCTTTTCCAGTACGCAGCCGCAAAGCATCCTGCAAACGGACGGCGGATTCGACGGTCTGATTCCCCTGCACTTTGACCGTCAGCATCAAACCGTCTTCTTTCACGTCAATGAGTTTCGCCTTGCCGTCCACGCTCGAATCATCCGCATCAAATAGTGAATCGAAGCGGACGCCGTATTGGTTTCCATTCGAGCGAATAACAACCCCGGTAAGCCGCTTGGGATGCTTACGAACATCTTCCAAAGCGGGAAGCGAATCAAAATCGTCTTTCACCGGGCATGCAACAATACGCTCTCGAATACCCAGTTCTCCTTCGACGACAAATAATGCACCGGATTCGCTTAGATTGTCCAAAACGCAGGGCAGAACATACGAGCCCTCGCTGTCTTCCGCAATCGCATAGAATTCGCCTATTGGTGTTCTTGATTTTCGTGGTATATGCATCGTTTCAACGAATAAGAAGCTCAGCCCCCCTCGTTCACCGTCAGATGTCGGACATCCACAATCAAAACAGAGACATCATTCCCGGTTCACATGATGGCTGCTTCCACTCGGTCTCGTCCGTTGTCTTTCGCTCGATACAACGCCTCATCGGCCAAACGAATCAACTCCTCCGCTCCAGCCTCCCGGGCATCATGGGAGGAGGCGACACCAACGCTCATTGTCACGGTGATCTCGGTCTCCTGAAACTGAATCGCAGACGCGCTCAAAGCGTGCCGAATTCGTTCGGCTTGTTTCAGTGCGTCCCTGGTACCGGCATCGGGCACCACGGCGAAAAACTCTTCACCGCCGTACCTTCCGACGGAATCGTATTTTCTGACAGCATTTTGCATTCGGCAGGCAGCTTCTCGTAAAACCGCGTCGCCTGCCTGATGACCGTAAGTATCGTTAATTCGTTTGAAATGATCCAGGTCTGCAATGATCGCGCTGACACAGGAACTGTGCCGCATCGCACGTTCCAACTCACGGTCGAATATCTCCAAAATCGCTCTACGGTTCCATAAACCGGTCAAGGCATCATGCGTCGCCATTTCGTGCAAAGAATCCTGAAGTCGGACGATTCGCTCGCCGACACGAAGACGAGCCTTGAGTTCCGCGAGATGGAACGGCTTCGTGAGGTAATCGTCGGCGCCGGATTCAAGCCCCACCACAATATCTTCTTTCCGATCGCGCGCTGTCAAAAGCAGCACATAGATGTAAGGCGATTTCTCTTCCTCGCGCAGTTTTCGGCAAACCTCGACGCCTTCCAACCCCGGCATCAGCCAGTCGAGAATCGCGAGGCGGGGCGCATCCTTACCCTGAAGGATCTCCCACGCCTCGTTTCCGTCGGTAGCGAAAACGATCTCATAGCCCAACTTGGCCAGAGATCTCTCCAGCTGCAGACGATACAGTTCACAATCTTCAGCGGCTAAAATCTTCATGCTGCCTTATCCCTGCCGCTTCTCGACCTCTTCCTCAAGTCGTCGAGCCGAGGTCCTCCCACGTGACCAACTCCGGCTGTTCGTACGTTTTTTTCTTCCTGTTGTACATCGCTTGACCGGCCATGATTCCCATCAATGTGGAACGGCGTCCGATCTCGACATTGGCAAGCGGTGTCTCATTGTTCTTAATGTGGCGCGCAAACGCCTCCAACTCTCTGGCGGTCCCGGCATCCCAATTCGGCACCGCTTCCCCGAGCCGCTCCGGTTCGCCCATTCCCGGCCGGGGGTATTTCATTCCTTTCGGCAGATCGATGCCCGCCTTCTCCGTGTACACCCACAGTTTCTCTCCTGTAAATTCTTCGCAACAGTTCATCAGGTGAGTGTAGGAAAATTGCACATTACCTGGAAACTGAAAGACGATGCCGGAATGGTCTTCGGCACAGTGCGTCGGCGGATCTGCGTAATCCTCCGTAATCGATGCAAACGCCGCACACCGAAGCGGGTGAGCATCCATAACCCACGCCATGACATCCGCGTGATGACAGGCCTGCGCCAAAAACCAACACCCCGCCAGGTCCACATCCATATAACGAGGACTCAAGCCTCCCGTCCAGTGCCACATCCCCTGCATGAAAGTCACTTTGCCCGCTTTTCCCTCGTGGATGTGACGGATGCAGTCCTGAAACGTGGGCACGTAGTGACGCTGAAAGCCTATCTGGTAGATCCCTTTCGCTTCACGTGCCGCTCGTGCGACCTGGTCTACCTTTTCGACGGTCACGTCCATCGGTTTTTCGCAGAAACAATGTATCCCAGACTCCAGTACCGGGATCGCACATTTGGCGTGGTTCGCTTCCTCGGTCGCGACGATGCAGGCGTCCAGGTTCTCTCGGTCCAACATCTCGCGAAAGTCCTTGTATTTCTTCACTTTCGGCTTGTACTGCGCACAAATCTCAGCCGCAAGATCCATACGGTCTTCCACCAGATCGCATACCGAGACGACATGGAAATCGGGGATCCGCGTGATGGCCTTCAACAAACGCCGTCCCCGCCCACCGGTGCCGATGATGCCTAATTCTATGGACTCGTTCGCCCCGAAAGCCTTTCTTGAAGCCCCCAGGGGAACTGCCATAGACGAGGTCGTTTGGATGAACGTACGTCGGGATAGGGAGTTATCGAGCATGGCTATTCTCCTTCAACATTTCCGGGAACCGTCAACCGGCCCCGTGCTTCTCCCATGATGTGGCGAATCGATGGGAACGTCCAGACTCCACGGGCTTGGGGCGTACGTGCTAAAGTCACAAGTAGAATAATCGACAGTATCGGCTGAAAGGGCCGAAATGGCAACCGTAGGAGGTAGCTCATGAATAGGTTTTTCATTCTCTCGCTGGTGATTGTATGCAGCGTGTCCGTTTCCGCGTTCGCTGCGGAGCATGCCGCATGGCAGAAGGCCGCCGACAATGGAGAAAAGGCTATGGACACGTTTCTGCATTGCCGCGATTATGTCCGCGGCTGGCTCGCCAACGCCGATCCGAAATCCGGACTCATTCCACGTAACCTGACACGCCATCACTATTGGAACGCCAGAGATGCGGCTGCGGACAATTACCCTTTTATGGTTCTGACGTCGTCTCTTCTTGATCGGGAGCTCTACAAAGGTCGCATGCGTGAAATGCTCGAAACCGAAAAGCGCCTCACGAACCGAGTCGGTGCGATGCCCGATGATTTCCTGTTCGAAACGCAGGATTTTCGCACAGAGGAAGTGGACATGAAATCGATCATCTTCGGGGCCTCCGAATATGTGAAAGACGGCCTTTTGCCGCTAACGGAATGGCTTGGTCCCAGCCCCTGGATGGACCGAATGATTAACCTCGTGGATTCCATCCTAGAACATGCGTCCGTCGAGACGCCGGTCGGCATCCTGCCGGATACCTCCCACGAGGTTGGCGGGGAGATGATGCAGATTCTCTCCCGTCTGTACTGGATGACCAAAGAAGAGAAGTACCGAGAAACGGCATTTCGCTACGCCGATTACTTCCTGCTTCACGCGCACCCATGCGACAACAATCGCCTGAGCCTCGACGATCACGGTTGCGAGGTGATCGGTGGTTTGTCAGAAGTCTATCTCATCGCTTCGTACACCGATAAAGAAAGACACCAACGCTACAAGAAACCCATATACCGGCTGTTGGACCGCATTTTGGAAGTCGGGCGTAACGAAAACGGTCTGTTCCACATGTTGATCGATCCCGTGGAGGGCAAGGTGCTGAGAGACGAGCTCACCGACAATTGGGGATATGACTACAATGCCTTCCTGACGGTCGACCTGGTGGACGAGCATGCGCCCTATCGTCAAGCCGTCCGTTTCGCGCTCGAAAACGTCCACAATCACTCCGACTATCAATGGGAAGGCGGAGGTGCGGACGGTTTCGCCGACTCCATCGAGAGCGGGCTGAACCTCCTCAACCGCATTCCCGTTCCCAGCGGGTTCGGTTGGGTGGATTATTCAACCGAGGTCATGCTGAAAAAGCAACGTCCCGATGGAGTGATCGAAGGATGGCACGGGGATGGAAACTACACCCGCACCGCCATTATGTACGCTTTGTGGAAAACAAAAGGCTGTCATATACGACCCTGGCGAGGCGATGTCTCCATCGGAGCCGTGCAAGATGAGGACGGCGTACTGATACGGGTGCACGCCGATTGGCCGTGGGAAGGAAAAGTCTTCTTCGACAGGCCCAGGCACTCTGTCTATTTCCACATGCCCGTGGATTACGCACGCCTGAACCAGTTCCCCGAATGGTTCACTGTGAAATCCGACCTGGAATACAAGGTCACCGCAATGCAGAACGAAAAAGAGGCGAGTTCTGTCTTCTCCGGAGAAGACTTGCTCGAGGGCTATCCGATCCAACTGGAACCAGGCGAAGAAATACGTTTGGTGGTTCGCCCGGCTGACTGACGTGAGGAATATCCAATGAGAACGCCGATAGGAGCTCTACTCTTCGCTCTGTGCATACCGGCGGCCGCTTCGTACGGTCCCAAGCCGGAACACGATATGGTTTTCGATGACCTTGCGATCGGCCATCCGTAAGAACGGAGAGACAGAGACGGTGACTGTTTATTCCGAAAAGGGGAAACCATTTCGCTTGAGCAATCCGTTTGACGAGAAACCCTTCATCATTGAAGGTATTTCCGACGACGCGGTAATTCAATCAGACGAAATCATCGAAATCCGGACTCGTCCCGGGTCAACAATCCGAGTATTGCAAAAAATAGACTGATGTCAGGAGCGCTTGAAATGGTCTATTTACGTTCGATCTCTCTCTGCTGTCTTTTCTTGGTTATTATTTCATTTTCCGTTTTCTGCCAAAATGTAGATTCAAGACAGATGCGTTTCGACGCCCGAACGGTGGAAGAAGCAAGAAAGTGGCAGGAAGACGCCCGTCAAAAACTATGGGCATTGATGATGGGCGGAGAGAAACCGCAGCGAGTTCCGAGAGTGCCGGAGATTCTCCGCGAGGTAAAACCGGACGGGGCAACGTACCAGCTGATCGAACTCACCTTCGCCAGCCTGCCGGATCGGCGGGTACATGCATGGATGGCGATTCCCCACGAAATTCCACAAGAGGGCCTGCCGGGAGTTGTTGCGCTGCACGGTCACGGCGGAACCGGCGAACAGGTTGTAAAGGGTGAGGGAATCTATTACTACGGAAAGACGTTCGCCGAAAAAGGCTATGCCGTAATCGCTCCGGACATCGGATCGCACGATCTCCAGCATAAAGACTGGTGCCTGATGGGGGAACGAACATGGGACGCACTTGTTGCCTTGGACCATTTGGCGGAGACACCGGGCGTCGACCCGTCACGGATCGGCACCGCGGGATTATCGCTGGGCGGAGAGACGGTTATGTACCTGGCAGCTCTTGACGAACGCATTCGAATTGCTGCATCGAGCGGCTGGATCACCACAATTGAGAATATGAAGAATAAACATTGCCCATGCTGGAATTTCAAGGGTTTGGAAAAACATTTCGAGTTTTCGGATATTTTCTCTCTGGTTGCGCCCCGCCCGCTTATTCTTGAAAACGGCAAACTCGAGCGAGCCCCCGGCGGATTTCCGACCGAGTTGGCACGAAAAGCAACAAAGGAAATCCGTAGAGCCTATCGACTATTCGACAAAGAAGAAAACCTCCGCTTGGAGGTCCACGAAGGAGGGCACGTGTTCTCGGGGAAGACCGCTTTCCCACGGTTCGACGGAACATTGAAGCCAACAGGCACAGGAAATCCTGCAAATGAATGAGCAGAACCTAAACGGTTGATCTACTTCCGCTTAGTGTTCCTACAGTCCAAAGCGAACAACGACGTGATTTCTCTTTCATGCTGAAGTCTGGTATTCTTTTTATGAGTTTGATGAGAGGGTGAAAAAGTCATACTCGACATAGAGCTGGTGAATTCAGTATTCATCACGTCGATTTCACTGAACCATTTCACAGCCCTTTGTTATTGCGTCGCTTCTATTGCGCATGGGGGACCGATTCGAGAAGAAGAGGGTGAACCATGCAAATTCGATGTTTAATTGTCGATCCGAATTCCGCGACAAGGACCCATTTCGCGTCCATAGCACAGGAAATCCTGAAGACTCTTCCGAAATGCGCCGGTAGCGTCGAGGACGCCGCAGAAGCCATGGAGTCGGAATACTGTAAATTAGTGCTCTTGCGATTCGGTCATCCACATCTAGACAGCAATGAAGTCGTAAAGATGATCCAGGGCATGCGCGTTCGCGTCGCCATCATCGCGCTTCTCGATAAACCCGACCCGGTAATCCTCAAGAAGGTCCTCGGTGGCGGCACCGGTATAGTGGATGTGCTCACGGATCAGGCTCCCAAAGAAAGATTCCATGCTGCAATTCAGAAAGCCCTCGGCCGGATCACGGACAAAGGCGGATCGGATAAACCTTCCTATTTTCGCGGCTTTTTTGGGTTCGTCGGCCTGGTCCCTTCACTGCGCGAGCGAAAACTGCTCACGGATGCCGGACTTGGTTTGATACAAAACAGTTCACTTCGTTTGGCCGTTGACTATTGGAACAACACACCCGGCTGTCGATTGGTCGGGGTCTGTTTCAACATGAACGAAACATTCGAGAACGCCGAAGACATGCCCGACGAATGTGAAGAAACCGATCTGCGTCCGTGGGAATACGGCATGTCCGAAGCCCAAAATCACTATCTGGATTACTGGCAGGATCCGATCCGAGACGGCCTGATGCCGGCCGCCATCCCCACGGTTGTCCGCCGTGGTATCAATGAGTTGATTCCCGTGCCCGGGGAGGCCCAAAAACAGGTGCTTGTGAAAGTGAGAGAATTAACCAGACAAGGAAGCCTGGACGAAAAACTCCGTTCCATGGGCATTCGAAACCGCGTTGAACATTCAACCTCCCAAAGCAAACGGTTTGATGAGACTATTCAGAAACTCGACAAACAAATGAAAACGGTTGACGAGCATTATCCCGAATTGACTCGTCCGCCGACCGAGACGGGATGGGAGGATTATCAGCCCGATGCGGCGGAGCGTCACGACGAGAGACAGTCCGGCATGGCCTTTATGCAGAAGAAACGCTGAGCACACCGGTAGGATAATCGCGATACACGAAAAAGGGCGAGCCGAACTCACTATCCCGGCTCGCCCTTTGGTTGCCATCCTCGACGAGTAATCGATCAGACCTCCGGCAGCTCATAGCCGCGTCGATATTCACGCGTGAGAAGCTCGTCTTTATCGCTGTCGTCCAATTGATCCGTTTCCGGGTTATAGCGAATCTTCTCATCCGCCAGGTAAGCCACATTGCCGAGTATTGCTATTCCCGCGCTGATTTGCCCCTGAGAAATATCGGCAATCGGAGCCCGACGTTTCTTCACAGCATCGATGAAATCGAATTTATGATCCCGGTTGCTGTTATTCGTCGGCTTCCCTTCCTCGAGAAGTTCTTCACCGTCTTTGCTGTATATCTGGTAGCCCTCGCGATTCACAATCAGCGTCTGATCTTCCCCATAAAACGCAGTTCCGGTACCTCTGCCCCCGAAACCATGTTTCGACCACATTCGCAGTTCCCACATCACGGTCAGGTTGGGATATTCATACAGGGTCATCTGGGTATCCGGCGTTTCCTTATCGTCATCGAAAATGAACATCCCACCGGAGGAGGACACAGCCGTCGGCCACCCCAAATCGAGGGCCCAAATCGCGATGTCCAGCCAATGGACCCCCCAATTTCCCATGTCGCCGGTGCCGTAATCCCACATGAATCGCCATCTGTAATGGCAGCGGTTCTCTGTGTACTGTTTCTTTGGTGCCGGTCCCAACCAGAAATTGTAATCCAAATGAGCGGGCGGCTCTTCCGGGACGGCGTGGCCGATGCTTCCGCGTCCGAGGATCGCCCAGTTTCTGCACAGAGCGATTTTGCCCAGTTTTCCTGATTGGACATACTCTTTCGCTTTCTGAAAATGTTCGCCACTGCGCTGCTGTGTTCCGTGTTGAACAACCCGCTTGTACTTCTTCGCGGCTTCCGCGATTTGGCGGCACTCGTGAACATTATGTGCGCATGGCTTCTCGACGTATATATCCTTCCCGGCCTTGCAGGCCTCAATCGCCATAATCGCGTGCCAATGGTCCGGCGTACCGATAATGACAGCGTCCACTTCGCTATTGTCTAGCACCTCGCGATAATCTTTCACGCCTTTGGGTTTTGTCCCCTGGTATTTCTCTACTTCCGTCTGTGCTTCTTCCAAGACTTTCTGATCCACGTCACACAGGGCAACAATGTTCGTCTGTCCCGTTTGGATGAAGTTTTTCGTATCACTCATCCCCATTCCTCGAACCCCGATAGAGGCGATGTTCAATTTTTCGTTTGCCCCGAGGATTCGAGAAGGATTCGATGCATGGAGTAACGACAGACCGGCCAATGCACCGGACGTTTGTTTCACAAAAGAACGACGATTGATTTCATTCATAAATACCTCCTGAGATCTGATTATTCGAATCTGCGGTTTGTTCTTGCTCTATAAGAAGTATAACCTTCGAGTTTTCGCTTGTCATGATTCATTGAACCTAGATTCGGCAGTTGAAAGCAGTATGGCGATTGCAAACCCTTCATGTTTCACAAGTAGTGATCATCCGTACCTGTCACCCATTTGGTGATCGGTTCTTGAGCTTGTCGAAAGGCCGATCACCAATACCAGAGCGGCTCTTCGACGGGCTCAGGCACCGCGCTCGGGCTTTAACTGCCGAATTTAGGGTGAAAGGAGGAGATCGTAAAGGAGATGAAGTCCGGGCAGGAGGAAACCTACGACCGATTGTCAACAACAATCCGACCGTACAAAACACAGGAAGGATTGTTCAATCTGCGACGGCCAGAAACCTGTTGACAACTTCTCGAAAACGGTTGATATCGATTGGTTTTGTAAGATAATCGGAGAATCCCGCGTTGAGCGCACGATCCACATCGTCCGGCATCGCCTTTGCGCTGACTCCGATCACGGGAATGTCCTTTGTTTTTATGTCGGATTGAAGAATATCAAACGCTGCAAATCCATCCATACCGGGCAACGTGATATCCAATAGAATTAAGTCCGGGCGATGCGCTCGAGCCAGGTCGATCCCCAGCCGGGCGTCTGCCGCCGACAACACCCGCACCCACGGCATGTGAGCAAACACCTGACTAACCAACTTCACATTGTCCGGATTGTCTTCAACGTAAAGTATTGAATATTCCGGCTTATCCGACAACGGTTCGAGAGGAGCGGATTCCACGCGGTGCTTATCGCTCTCGACAACCGATTCACGCGAGATATCCACATCCAGATAGAACGTGCTTCCCTTTCCGACCTCGCTTTGGACACCGATGTTACCGGCCATCAAATCCATCAGGCGTTTGGCGATCGTCAAACCGATCCCCGTGCCCTCCACTTCGGTTCGTTCGGCTCCCAAGCGATTGAACGGTTCAAAGAGAGATTCAACTTGCGCCGGAGGAATCCCATGTCCTGTATCCGAGACACAAATCCGCAGCCGCCCTTCATCCAGGTTCTCGCAGGAGAGTGTCACAGCCCCACCCGGCCTGTTGTACTTAACAGCGTTCGACAGCAAGTTGATCAGAACCTGCTTGAGCCGCGTCCGGTCAACGATAAGGGACTTCTGCGAATAGGGTTCGGTCCGATCGTTGACTGAAATCCCGTACTGTTCCGCCACCGGTCCGATCAACGTCATCACTTCCTGTACAATCGATCCCAATCGAACAGATTCCAGTGAAATAGCAAACCGTCCCGACTCGATTCGCGACAAGTCCAGTATCTCGTTGATCAATTCCAAAAGGTGATTTCCCGCCTTCAGGATTTGCGTTACACTTTCCTTTTGGATCGGGGACAATGGTTCGGTCGGGTCGCTTTCCAGAAGCTGAGAGAATCCCAGAATCGAATTCATCGGCGTTCGCAGTTCGTGGCTCATCCTGGAAAGAAACTCGGATTTCGCACGGTTGGCGCGTTCAGCTTCCTCTTTCGCGAACAGAAGCGATTCCTCCGCCGTCTTCCGTTGTGTAATATCGTAAACAGTACCCACCATCCGAACCGGCATCCCCCGCTCATCGCGAGTTATGCTGGCTCGCTCGTTCACCCATCGTACTGTGCCGTTGTGCCAGACAATGCGGTGATCGATATCGTATGGTAGATCCTCATCGAGCGAGGCCTGAATCGCATTCCTGACCGCCTGTCTGTCGTCGGGATGAACGCACTCCAGGAACGCGTCGTAGGTACCGGCAAACTCTCCGCGTTGAAACCCGAAAATCGGTTCGATTTCGTCCGACCAGTACAAATTGCCCGTGCCGACATCCCATTCCCAGACACCGATGTGCGCAGCCGCCTGGGCCAACCGAAATCGTTTTTCGCTTTTCTCAAGCGCTTCCGCAGTCTGCTTTCGTTCCGTGATATCTTCTTTTACGGCAACATAGTGCGTGATGTGTCCTTTCGAATCCGTAATCGGCGATATGGAAGCAAGTTCCCAATACAGTTCCCCGTTCTTTTTCCGGTTACAGAATTCACCTCGCCATTCTTTGCCCGCGTTGATCGCCTCCCACATTCTCCGAAATCGCTCAGGCGGAGTATTCTCCGATTTCAAAATCCGGGGATTCTGGCCGACGGCTTCCTCAAATGTATATCCTGTGACCCGGGTAAACTTCGGATTAACATACTCGATTACGCCTGAGGGATCTGTGATCACAATGGACGCCGGGCTCTGTTCGACCGCCCGCGACAGCTTTCTCAGTTCCTGTTCGGCCAGGAGCCGTTCGAGTTCTGCCGCGGCTCTCGATGCGAAAATCCTCAACACCGCCTTCTTTCGATATTCATCGGACATCGGCTTGTCGTCGAGAACCGCCAGGTGACCGATCACGTCTCCGCCTGACCCCATCAATGGAATCCCCAAATAACTCTGAGCATTCAACTCTACCAGGTCGCTGTCGTGGGGAAACAAATTCTGCAGGTTTTTCGGATAATACTGGATTTCTCCCGCCACAACCCGTTCGCAAGGCGTATCCTGCAAACTGTATTCGAATTCGCGTACAAAATCATCTCCGTTCCAGAAAGCAAGGGTGCGAACACGAGAAGTACTGGAGTCGACAACACGACAGATCAAACCATGGCGAACCTCGAGCGATGAGGCAAGATGATGAACAAGAGAACGAAACAAATTGTCTCCAGTCGTCGACGCGGTACCTTCTACAACAACGCGTAACGCCGCCTCCGCCTGTTTTCGTTCCTCGATCTCCTTTTTCAGGTACGCGTTGGTGGCGGTGAGATCGTTCGTCCGTTCTCTGACTCGCTCTTCAAGTTCGAACTGAGCTTCTCGCAACGCTTCTTCGGCAATCTTTGCCTTTGTAATATCGTTGGCAAATAGGTTGACGTACCCTGCGTCCGGTTGAGGTGAAAACAGGATCGAGAATACACGATCCCCGCATTCGAATTCAGCCTCTTGAATCGTACGCAATTCAAAGGACTTGAGGACGCACTGAACAAAGCGTTGGGGAAGAAGGCATCCCACCTGGCAATTCCAGTCCGGGCAATGTCGTTGAGCGGCATCGTTTGAGTAAAGAACCCTGCCTTCCGGAGAAACCCTCAAAATGGGACTCGGGCCTTCTTCCGGGACGCTTGCCAAGAGACGCGCTTCCTCCTCCGCTCTTTTCCGTACCTCCACTTCCTGTTGCAATTGCTCATTCAGGGCAGCCAGTTCAGCGGTACGCTCCCTGACGCGGTGTTCGAGTTCTTCCCGTCCTTTCTGCTCCGCGTGTTCCAGCTCGCACTGGAGCCGGTGACGTTCGACCGCGTACAGCACCGAACGCAGCAGTACCTCACCCTCCAAACTACTTTTATTCAAATAGTCTTGCGCACCTTCCCGAAGCGCTTGAAGCGCCATGTCGCGATCGTCCACAGCGGTCAATACGACGATAGGAACACGCCGAGCTCGGTCACGAATCCATTTGACCGATTCCATGGCGGTGCTGTCAGGTAAGCGCAGGTCCAACAAGACAACGTCGTATTTGTTGGTAGAAATAGCATCTTCACCGAGGGATAATTCGGCCACCGTCTCCAGACTGATGGAGACCTCTTCCGCGCCGGAAAGCACTGTCCGAATCAGATGAACATCTTCCTCGTTATCTTCGATGAGCAAAACATGGATTGGGGGCTTTTCGCTCATTTTGTCTCGCTTTCGAGATTGACATTCATCTCACAATGTTTACCGGTTCCTGCAGGTTCCGATGGTCCTGACTGACTGAGCGGGGATGACACGAGAAACGGAGGACAGAGTCGTTGCCCAATCCTCGAATCGACAAATACAAAAGGGATCAGGCATATAACAAGGGAGGAAGACACGCGATTCGATGCCCCGTTCTCGTAAAACAGATGGAGATGCCATGGTATCTCGTTCTAGTGATTGGATCGCTGCTGCTACATCGTGGTGTTTGTCTTACCAATCTATTCTATAAAACTTCTGGTCATTTCATATCGATGCCCACCTATATATTCATCGGCACTTTCAACGACACACGGGTTTGGAGACATCCGTTCCTCCAAACCCGTGAAATCAATCTATTCCAGTTGCCTAGAACTCGGTAAACTCCGCTTCATCCGTGCTGCTCACCGATGCAGCCGCTGGTTTCCGCGGGGCCGGGAGGCGAGGCGTACTCGATTCCCGCCGGCCGGTATGAGAGTCGCTGTGGTCTTCCAATTTCAGGTGACCGCCGTTCCCATTGCCGCTGATTTTGAATCGGGCGGTCAGTTCCTGCATCGCTTGCGACTGACTGGAGAGTTCTTCGCTTGCGGCCGCCGTTTCTTCCGACGTGGCCGAATTCTGCTGCGTCACCTGATCCAGCGAAGTCACCGCCTCGCGAATCTGATTCGATCCGGACGACTGTTCCTGGCAGGCCAGGGTAATCTCTTCAACAAGCGAAGCCGTCTTCTGAATATCCGGCACTACCTGCTGGATGAGCTTACCGGCCTTCTCAGCGCGATCCACGCTGTTGGAAGCCAGTAGCCCAATCTCTTTGGCGGCCTGCTGCGAACGTTCGGCGAGTTTACGAACTTCCACAGCGACGACCGCGAAACCTTTGCCCATCTCACCGGCCCGGGCAGCTTCAATCGCCGCGTTCAATGCCAGGAGATTTGTCTGATCCGCAATGTCATCGACAATAGAGATCTGTTCCGCGATTTTCCGCATCGCCTCGACAGTCTCCATCACCGCTGCGCCGCCTTCTTCCGCATCGTGCGCGGACTTGTTGGCGATGTCGTTGGCACGCTTTGAATTCTCTGCGTTCTGTTCGATCGAAGAGCTCAATTCCTCGATTGCCGCGGAGGTTTCTTCCAGGGCTGACGCCTGTTGAGTAGCCGCACTGCTCAAATTCTGACCGGAGGCCGCCAACTCTTCGCTGCTCGAAGCGACCTGGTCTGCGGAACTCTGAATGCCGGACATGACCTCGTTGAGTTGACGCGCCATCTGGTTGACCGCGTCCGCCAAGTCGCCGGTTTGATGCACGGACTGTGTCAGATCTCCGTCGGCGACACGCCCCAGGACCTCGGATACTTCGCGCAGGTTTTTCCCCATGTTATTCAGCGATGCCGCCAGCGCACCAACCTCGTCCTTCTGATTGATGTCGATAGTTTTCGATAGATCACCGGCCGCAACGGCTTCCGCGAAACGCACACCGGCTTTGAGCGGACGGACAATCCCCATTGTGATCAGAACTGCCAGAATCGCGCTCACAACTACAGCCAGGGCAAGTCCTACGACCATGGTAATCGAGGCCTTCTGGAGACTCGCTATCGTCTCATCGGCAATATCCTGCGTATTGGTCATACCCGCGCTCGCGAGCGCCTGTGCCTGTTTCAGTACCTCCTCTGCAGCGTCATTTCGTTGAACGTTCAAATTCTGGAGCGTTCCCCAATTGTCGAGAAGGCTCTGCATCGCGGTTCCATACTGGCTCGCCGCCTGTTCGGTCCGGTCAATTTCGTCGAGGTCGACCTGCAGCCGTGTAATTTGACGAAGGGCTGCGAATTTCTCGTCCATTTTGGGGAAATTCTTCTGTGCCGCTTTGATCATCTCCGGGTCCCGGCTTGCCTGGGCCTTCCACGTAAGGATGCGGGTATCGTTTCCGATATCGATGACATCGTTAACAAGAGTGATCTTTTGGAGTCGTTCCTCGAGTTGTGCCGGTTCCAGGCCGGCCCGGATGTCCGCCATCATCTTCTCATTCTGACCGCTGAGAAAGGTGGAGCAGGCGTTCATGTACTGCGCGGCCGCCGCGTCCAGCATGTCCCGGGCGGAGTCGATCTTGTCATCCGTCGCCTCCGTTTGATCGACGAGACGCTCATACTCGGCGACACGTTGGTCGACCGAATCGATTGAACTCTGCAGCTTCTTCAAGTTCTGCGCTTCAGCGGCGAGCTGCTGTGCCTCCGACAGGCTCTGCTTCACCAACGCAAGCTGCTTGCGCCCCTCAGCGAGGTAGGTTTTGTTTTCCGATAAGCCATACCCTCGCATGTTGTACATGGTCAGTAGAGAGGTTCTCTCTATCTCGTTCGCTACGGAAACTTCCGGAATGAACTCTTTCGCGAGTATGGTGGACTGATCCTGAATTCCACCCATGATCCAGACTGCCATGCCGCCAAGGGCGATCGAAATCGCGATCACTACCCCAAAGCCCAAACCGATCTTTACTCCCAACTTCAGATTCTTGAACATCTTTTCTTCCTCCGTATTCTTGATTGAATCTAGGTTGACGTACTTGTTGCGATGCGAGCGATGGAAGACGCTCGCCCGATAATGCTCTCGGGTTATCCAGCGACGGATTCCAGTTTTTTCTCTTCCTCCGCTCGAAAGACATTGTCGATGTCGAGAAGAATTACGAGTCCCTGATCGAGTTTCGCCATTCCTTCGATGTACTCGGCATCGATTTGAGTCCCCAGCGGAGGGGCCGGGTCGATTTCATCACTGCCTATACTTCGTACCTCGTTCACACAGTCCACAAGAATTCCGAATTTCGCCTGATCGATCTCGACCACAATAATCCGGGTGGAGAAGTTGCGCTCCAGTGACGGCAAGCCGAATCGCCGTCGAAGATCCATCACAGGAATGATCTGACCGCGTAAATTCAGTACGCCTTCAACATGGTCGGCAGACTGAGGTACACGTGTCAGCGCCTCAAAACGAATGATTTCCTGCACACGCAAAATAGGAATGCCATACTCTTCTTTCCCTAGCCGAAAACTGACGAACTGTCGAACCTCATATGTGTTTCCCGTCTGTTCTTTCACCGCTAAAATGATTCCTTTCATAAAAGTAACCGTCTCGGCTCAATTCAATGGAGCCATGTATTAAGCAACGCTGATATCAGACCTCTGTACAAGGGTTTTCAGTTCCATGATTCTGAGGGGTTTATGCAGAACGCCTGCCACGCCCAGAGACTCGAAATGTGTCCCGTCAACCTCGTCGGCTGTCATCAGGTGAACGGCAACATCGGTGTTCCTGGATCTGATCTCCGACAGGAACCATTCAACCTTTTTCTCACAGGACGAGTCATCCAAGAGTATCGCACGAAGGTCTTGTGACTTTGCGTCAAGCAATTCAAGAAAATCGCTCTCGGAACCCGTAGCGAAAACCATACAGCCCAGTGTGCTCAAAATCCGACGTGTCAGGCCTTGAGTCAGAGGGTCTTCGTCGAATGCCAGAATGAGCGGAAATGTTTCATTCGTAGTCATCAGAATCATCCTCTCGTTGTGCGGTCGATCCCTTCTTACGCATCTACTGCCAGCAAGCGAACAATATCCGGCCGATCGCACGACAACACATCCATCAAAGGTTTCGTCATGCGTTCACTCACATAAATCCCACCGGACAGTACGCGCGCGATACCAGTCATCAATGTCTCGATGACCTCTTGTTTCATCACATATCCTCTCGCCCCTGCTCGAAGTGCTCGTTCTGCATACAACGACTCGTCGTGCATGGAAAGCACAAGGATAGGTAACGAGGGCCAAAATCGCCGGATAGAACGGATCAATTCAAGACCGCTCGTACTTTTAAGAACGAGGTCTACAATGACAATATCCGGATCATACTCTTCGATACTTGCAAGAGCTTCATCTTCATCCGCGGCCTCGCTGCAAACACAATAGCCGTCTTCCTGATCGATGAGTTGCTTCAAGCCCTGACGCACGACAGGGTGATCGTCAACAATAAGAATCTGTTTCATGTTCGTTTGGAGGCAATACATCGTATCGCTTTCATGTTCAGTTGAGTTTTCGCCATTGTCGGTTGTTATGATGCCCATCACCGTCTCCTGATCCCTCCTTGACTTTCGGAGGGCATTCACAATAGTCTTCAATTCATTGGATGCCGTCCCATCCGTCTTCGTCCGGTCGCCTGGAAGGAGAGGAGGTAATGATTTCTTCTCCTCATCCTTTCCAATTTGTGTTGCTGAAAGTGTACCGACCACCCGTGTTTTAACAATAAGCAACAGTACTAATTGAATTATCAGATGAAACACCTAAGCTGACATCAGAAAATCCCTGATCGTTTTTGCCTATCTCATAGGGGATTCCCCTATAGCGGGGTCAATTTACGACGGAATTCGCAATTTCCATCTTTCACGCCCCCTCAGAGGTTATCCGATGGGTCCACGTCATCACGACTGGCATAGAGGCCGAACAGGTTGTTCGAGAAAGAGACCGTGAGAGGTCGAGGCCGCTCATTCTTCCGTCATCGCGAGCCCCGGGCCGGGAAGGCCGGTGATTTGAGGAAGAAACCGCGGTCCCCGTTGCCGTCGTGGCGAGCGAAGCGTGGCCATCTCGTTTTGTCCGATTCAACGGCGAGATTCCCACGTGGCTTCGCTCGTCGGAATGACGATTCGCAGGCGTTTTCTTAGGAGTCCTGGACGAGAGGTGCTGGTGATTTGGAAAAGAAAAAGGGACTGTTCACAGTACAGGTGACCACTCAGGAGTGCCCCCGATTGCTCGAATTCGTCCGTTCGGAGACAAGCGGGGCGACGAAGGGACAGGCGGCCGTTTGTCTTTCTTGTCTCCTTTCGTGCTTTCGTGTCTCGTTCGTGGCTTCGTCCTTCATACGCGTTCCCCCCCTCTGTTTATCGACTTCGGTTTTTCATCGGCTTCCCATCCTTCGCTGCGAAGTGTAACCCACCTTCCTCCTCTGAAATCGAAAACTAATAAATCACTAACCAAAGACACAGACATAAATAACATTGATTCTGCTTAATCTATATTCATGATTTGTGAACATAGAACACAAAAAGAAAGGTCTTGTCCATGACCATCGAATCCGCCGCAATGATCAAGGAAGCTGTCGAACAACACCCACTGGCGTCCGTCCAAGGTATCTGGGAGCGCCTATTCAGCCACTGTTTTAATGGATTTGTGTATAATCAAATCTGGGAAGACCCGCGAGTCGATCTCCAGGCACTCAACATCGATTCTGACAGCACTGTGTTGACAATCTCCTCGGGCGGCTGCAACATCCTCAACTATCTCGTGGCCGGTCCGCGGACAATCCATGCTGTCGACCTCAATCGGCATCACGTCCATTTTGCAAAACTCAAATTGGCCGCGTTGGAGCATCTACCGACCTATGAGTCTTTTCTCAACTTCTTTGGATATGCCAATAAGGAAACCAATATCAAAAACTACTACCAGTACATTCAACCTCGCCTGGATGAGCAAACACAACGATACTGGGAAAATGAAGTCCTCTTTTGGGGACCGCGCCTCCACTACTTCGCCAAGAATCTCTACAATTATGGACTGCTCGGTTATTTCATTCGCTTTGTGAATATTCTCGCGCGCTGCCTGGGAGCAGACCCGAAATACCTCTTGGATCGAATGGAAAGCAATGAACGAGAGGAGTTGTTTGAGTCGCGATATTCACCGTTTTTCGATCGCTGGATCATACGGTTTTTGGGGCGCCTTCCCTTCCTGTTTTACGGTCTTGGGATTCCGCCACAGCAATTCCGGGAACTGAAGAAAGAAGCGAATGGGTGCTTGAATTCTATTTACAAGGAAAGAGTAAAACGACTCGCTTGCCAGTTCCCGATTGAAGAAAACTATTTTGCCTGGCAGGCATTCTGCCGGCAGTACGATTGCGAAAACCAGGCCGCACTGCCCGATTATCTGAAACGAGCGCACTACAAAACAATCAGAGAAGAACTCGCCAACGTACATCTTCACTTGATCTCTACCACCGAATTTCTGAAAGGACGCCCCGCAAACAGTCTCAATCGGTTCGTGCTCCTCGATTCTCAGGATTGGATGGATGCCAACGATATTGCCGAGCTTTGGACGGAAATCGCACGCACAGGCGCTCCCGGCAGCCGGATTATTTTCCGCACCGTTTCAAGCCGGTCTCCTGTGGAGGATTCTCTTCCAGCGGATCTACGCAGCCAATTCGTGTATGAACGCGAACAGTCTCAGAAACTTTTCGAAAATGATCGTTCTGCAGTCTACGGCGGATTCCATCTCTACCGAATGATAACCTAGGGTCCCTCACGGCTGGAGCGAACAATCGAATGGGATGCCCCACCGAACAAGAACGAAAGATGGATCGGATGTATCGCTATCAGCGGTACATCTACGATCTGACCCGGCGTTATTATCTCTTCGGACGCGATATGATCCTTCGCGAGATAAACGAAAGCGAGAACACACGAATCCTGGAAATGGGATGCGGGACGGCCCGAAACTTAATTCAGCTGGCACACCGAAATCCCGAACTGCGGTTGTATGGAATCGATGCCTCCGAGCAGATGCTGCGCACGGCGCGATCGAAAATCCAGCGTGCCGGTCTTCAAAATCGAATAGAACTCCAGCAATGCCTTGCGGAAGATGTTGACTACCAATATACCTTTCATTTGGATACACCGTTCGATGGAGTTCTTTTTTCGTATTCACTTTCGATGATTCCGGCCTGGCAAGAAGCGCTTGAAACGGCTATAGCGAATCTACGGGATGACGGTTGTCTTTATATCGTCGACTTCTGGGATCTGAAGGACTTCCCCGGTTGGTTCCAGAAAGCCGTGACAGCCTGGCTGGCGCGGTTTCACGTCCGCCATGAGCGGGCCATGATCGAGTTTTTACACTCCTACCAAAACAACGGCTCGATCCGTCCCGTCGAATCGATTTTTGGGCACTATGCGTTCAAAACAACGCTACGGAAAAACGTCATCGACGGTCAAACCGTTCTCACAACACTCTAAATTCCCACTTACAAACCACCGGTTATTTCTCGCAGTTTCAAATTATCGACCATTACTGCGGATTCAACACCGGGACCTCCATTTTGGACCACGCAAAGAACCGGAAATGCGGGATTTTCAGAAAGAAATTCTCCCCCCAGTGTAATTGTCTGTAATTCGCTCAACGCTGCATTGTTTACGAAAACTCCGACATTACCGACACCGTTGGTCATTACCAGCGCCGTAACGCCCCCCGAGCCGGAAAAGAGTCGGGCATCTACGGAAACCTGCAGCAAGTGCGGAAAACCGCCCTGTAATTCGCTTGCGAAAACCCCGATATTTGCCGCATCGTGCGCCGGAACCAACGTTAACAACACGCTGTTTCCTCCCGACGCGTCCGGAAAGATGAGAGGTACGCCCGTGTCTTGATTTACGTTTTTCAGGATACCGGAGACATCACCGTCGAATGAGCCGTCAACATCTAGGCGGACGTCTCCCGCCTCCAATTCAGGTAATTCCGTGATTATTAAGTTATCAAAATATACCTTCACCGGTCCTGCTGCAGAGTCAGGCAGAGCGACCTGAACACCCGGCTGCAGCGCATCCGCAGGAGGATCGTAAATAAGCAGGAATTTGCCCCACTCACCTACCGGCACGTCCGTACCGCTTGCATTCGAATATCCCAGTTGTCCGTCAATCGGCGAATTCAGTGCGGCAAGCGCAGCGGAACACCCTTCGCCTTCCGCGCGAACGTTGACTGATAACATCACCGCCCCTTCACCTACGGGAACCGGAACCGTTGAGATTGCGAGTGTCCCCTGCCCCGGCTCCGCCTCCAGCATCAGGCCCCAGCCGTCCGTTCCCGGCCCGGGCGGAACGTCGCCGAGAGAAATTGAAGCCGCCTCAAATCCCGTCGCAGGGCTATGAACAAATCCCGCATCCTCCACCGTCGCCTCCGAAAAATCAATATGAGAAAAGAGATTCTCAGGAACCGGTGTTGGTGTGGGGATCCCCGGACCGTCAAACGGTCGGTAATACCGGCCGCGATTATCCGCATAGGAGACATTGCCCAGCATATCCACTGCTTGAACAAAGAATTCGAGCCCCGTGGTTTTTGTTAATTCACCTTCCCAAATCAACGGATTCGCAGAAGATTGCTCCAAATCAAGTCCCAGCCATTCCTCGTTACCGTCCGTCCATAACACAACAACGCGGTACAGTGGATCGTCGTCGACATCGGCTGCTTCAACAGTAATCAACACACGATCCCCCTGAACAATCACCGACGGCTCACCGACAGTCGGCGGCGTTTCGCCGGATTCGCTCGCTGTGTAATACGTGCTATAGCGGAGTTCCTCATACAGCCGCTCCTGACCGGTCTGTCGATTATATTGCCCCGCGACGAAAACAAAGCGCTGAAGCGGCGGGAGGCCCGCTTGCGCGGCGATGGTATTTACCGTAAACGGAATCGCCGGGAAGAATCCCTGCTTCGTAAATGTTCCTTCCTCTGCGTCTCCGGCTCCCCATTGTGAGCCTTCGATGACCGGATCGAAATTTTCGATCACATCATATTTTGCATATTCGAGAACAGCGCCTTTGGGGAAAAATCCCTCCGTCCCGGTAATATATCCGGCACGGGGTTGAAGCGGCTCGTTCACATTGGCCTGTGTGATTCCGTTAAATGCGTAAAAAGTCCCGGATTCGGTTTCATGTTTTTCGAGAAACTGCTTGTCAATCAATTCGATGCGTTGGCTGCGAAGAAGTCCTTCTCCGACCGCGTTCGGTTCGGCCCAGAGGATCGTGGAGTCAACCCCACCCGAACCCTCCCCAGTCTTGATGCCGTCGCAAAAAGTCGGGAAAACGGATTTCAACCCCCTCCTAACCTCCCCCGATCTTCGGGGGAGGAACATCTCGTCATCTCTCCCAACAAATCTTGGAGAAGACAACGATGCGATCGACGCGTGGTCTCCCCCAAAGATTGGGGGAGATACAGAGGGGGTTGACACCTCACTTCTCGCATTCCGCTGACTTTTTGCAGCACCGTCAATCTTGGGGAGGGAAACAGACATCAGATCACGTTGATCCGAATCACACTGATCCGAATCGCGCTGGTCCGGATCAAGATGGAACGGATCGGGCTGGCTCCCGTGGAACTGAGCTGCGTAAGTCCGTTTTCTCCCCCAAGATTGGGGGAGATTCAGAGGGGGTTGATTCTTTGTTTCTTCCACACGGGCGACTATTTGCATCCTTGGAGATTCAGAGGGGGTTGAATTCTGTCCATACCCCAGCGCCAAATGCGGGTCGGCTGCCGCGTTGCTCGATGTTACCCTGTACATCGGCAACCCATACAGATTCATCGCCGAAACGACTTTTTCATCTTCTCCAATATTATTTCGAATTTCATCATCCGAGAGGTTCGAATTTCGCACACCGTTATGCTCGTTAATTACATATTCCCGTTTCGCTTCACGCAGTGCGGAACCGACTGTCTCCGAGTCCTTCCCTGAGACAAGCGAATGAACGAAACGCGACGCGATATCCTCTGAGAACCCAATGCTCCGGTTGCTCGCTCCGGAATAGGCGGTCGTGCCGATATAGGCCCCCACACCCTTCTTGGAGAACACCTCAGGCAGATCCTCACGTTCCAGTTTGTAATCCTCATCGACATTCAGGCCACCGTGACTGCCCAAATTCAACACGACGGAGCCTCTGATGTTTTCGTCCGAAACGAGCTGTTCGACACGCTGCGCTTTGAGCGGCGACTGATCGCGGTTTCGATAGATGGCGGAATGGTCGCCGTGGAGGCCGAATACATTGATCGTATTCCCTCGGTTGAGGCCGTCGGTAATTTCGAGCGGATCGTCCCCTTCGTCAGGCAAGCGTTCCACGTCGCCCAGGTCGGATTCGAGTATCGATTTCATCCGGTCTGCGCCGTTGGAATAGGTATCGCTGCCCGCGACAAAGGCCTGGCTGAAATGGATCTTGCCGTCCAACGCAAGATAGGAATCGATAATCGCCCCCATTTCTTCGGGCGTCTCAACAAGGCGTCCAATGTTCAAGTCCGGCAGATAAAACTCTCGGTCGAGAATAACATAGGATTTCGGTGTGGCATCCGCATAAAAGTCGTCACTCAATAAATGATTCGTTGCGAGCGCCGCTCCCGTAGGATGTGTGACATCCAGAAGTCTCGTTTCATATCTCGACTCGCCAAACTCGGTACGCGATAAATCGGGAATGCGATACTGGGGAGCCATTTCGTCCGATCCAACCAACAAGAGATACTCCACCGTTTCGTTTCGCACACGGTCGCGCTGATTGCCGACCACGTTTTTGATACCGGTGGCGACCATGTTCGCCTTCAGGACATTCGCACGGCGTCCTGAAGACGTAGCACTTTCCAATTTCCGGGAACTTGCGTCCCATTCCTGGAACAAATTCCTTAGGGACGGATTTAAATCCAAATCGACAATTTCGCCGCGCACTGTGCTGTGCGCAATCAACTTCACCAGTTTTTCCATGAATTTCGCAACACGTTCCTGACCGTACCGACGCTCCAATCGACTTTGCGATATAACAATCAATGTGAGGTTGCCTTCATTCACTGTCGGCGTGGGAGTCGGAGTTGGAGTGAACGTGGGCGTTGCGGCGGCGGAGTAAGTGTACGGCTGAGAATTCGAGAATTCCGTAAAGATCCCGTCTTGCGACTCGGATCGCACGAACGCCTGATACTCGCCGTAGCTGATCACCTTGAACGTTGTGCTGCGGTCTGTACCGTCGGTGATCTCTTCCCGATAGTATTCACCATTTCTGAAAAGGTGGATCCGAAATGCGTCCGGAGAGTAGTTCGAGGTCCATGTCACCAAGAGAATTCGCTCAACCGGATCGAATTCCAGGTTGACATTTCTCGGTTGACTCAGTGACGGTACTGTCGGTGTTGATGTCGGGGTCCATGTCGGAGTCGAAGTTGGTGTCGATGTAGGCATCTGTGTTGGTGTGAAAGTGGGCGTAGGTGTATTGGTTGCCAGAGGTTCAGCAGTCGGTGTATCAGTCGGCGTAGGTGTTGACGTGGGTGGACGGCGTGTGGGTGTATTTGTCGGAGTGGGTATAGAGGTCGGCCTCAATGGGACTGTCGGCTCGGAGGTCCCTGCAACATGGAACTCGACGCCCGTGGTGGATTCTCGGTTGAAATAGTATCCCTCGTGTGCGACGGTCCGCCAGCTCTGCTCTATCGCCATGAGGTTAAATCGGTAGACCCCGTCGGGAAGAACCCCGTATGGGTTATCGGCAGTCCCGTCATAATTGTATGACACTGAAATCGGTTCAGTTAAATTCTCCGGTATAACGGACGACGACCAACACCACGTATGGGCTGGTGGCCCGCTGGTTACATATGCGAAATATTCAAGGTGTTCTTCAGTGAGTTCAGGGTCGACAGCGCGCCGTCCATTGGATATATACGGCTGCCATGAGAAAGTCGGTTTAGTCGATACTGTCGCAAGCGGTTCCGGACTAATTATCTCGGGATGTGTGAGGGGAAAATCGTATTGCGATAGAAAAATACGATAGATTTCCGTAATATTACCACTCCCTGTGACCGTAATCGTATAGAGTCCGGGCGTCGATCCAATGTTGGTGTTTTCGGTGTTGAACTCGATGCGATCCTCATAAACATGCATCCCAGCTAGATCGGAATCTCCAACGACGGTCCCATCGGGATTGGAAACAACGATTCTGGAGATGGAATGGTTGTCATCATTTTGTACAGCTCCAATGATACTTATTTCAAAGTGATCCGTGTCTTCGTTGCGGGGACCAAAGTTGGTCAAATCAATCCCGATCAAGCGGAAGACATCGTCACCGGACGAGGTTGATGAAGGGGTGGGCGTGGGTGTCGGACTCGACGTTGAGGGGGGTGCGACAAAATCCAGGTTCCAGAGTTGAACGACCCCGTCACCCGAGGTTAGAACTTGCTCCCCATTCGAAGAAACGTCTATCGTTTGAGTCTGAAATCCACTACCAATGTGCCGGATGAAGGTTCCATTTTGTGCGTTCCACAGATGGAGACCATATCGAGTTCCCATCAACACCTGCTGGCCACCGGGCAAAAAGGCAACAGATTCCACGTAATTCCGAGCCGGATCCCAGCTCTCGTGCCAATCAGCCGTGAGTGTCTGAATTTGCGATCCGGTCTCTGCATCCCAGATTTTTGCAGTATGGTCATAACTGCCGGTGACAACTCTCCGACCGTCCGACGAAAAATCGACACTCGTGACGGTATCGATATGGCCGGCGAGCGTGCGAAGTCTCTCACCGGTACCAAGGTCCCAGAGGACTGCTTCATTGAGACAGGCAATGATCGCCCTGTCGCCGGAAGGCGAAAACGCAACGTCCTCGATAGCCCCACTTAGCAGATACAGAGTGTGAATTACCGTTCCGGTTTCGAGCTCCCACAATTTGACCGTACCGCTGTCGTCACCTGTGAGGCCCAACCGGCTGTCTTGCGAAATGTCCACAGCCTTGACCGCACCGGAAGCGGATTCCTTCCGCCAGACAGAACGCTGCGTGCCGGTCTCCCAAAGGGGCACCCACCCCCAATTTCCGACCAGCGCCCAACGTCCGTTGGGAGAGAGAGCCCCGCCTAGAGCGTCCCAATACTCTTCGTACTGTTCCAGTTGCGCTCCGTTTTTTGTGTCGAATAGCACCGCTCTACCGTCTATCAACAGAAAACGATCGCCGTCGGTTGAAAGATCTGCGGCCATCACACTTGGACCGTGACCGAACGTCAAAGATCTCTGCCCTGTTGCGACATCCCATAGTTCGGCGGTGCTGTAATAGCCTGCCAAAGCGATTTTGCGTCCATCGGGTGAAAAGGAGATTGTCTCCATATCGCCGGTACTTCCGGGATGAATCTGCTGTACCCTCGATCCGGTGTCCAACTCATATACATGGATGATTGTTGCCGGTTGTCTGGGTTTTGTAGTAGAAAACGCGAGTTTGCCCGTAGCAGGCGAGAAATCGATTGACTGAGCGCGAGCCCCGGTCGCACCTTCGTAAGTACGGATCAAGTTGCCTGTATCGGCATCCCACAATTTAACGGTACCTTCGTTGAGTGCCGTTACAACTTCGTGTTTGTCTCTCGCGAAAATAGCGGCGTATCCATCGAATGTTCGCACCGGCCGGCCGTTCTCGACATCCCATAATGTGGCCACATGGTCCGGTTGCTCTTCGTAGTAATGATAGTACGCAGAGACCAGCATTCTGCTACCGTCCGGCGAGAAGACAATGAACTCGCTCTGTGGGCTGCCACCGGTCAGACTCCGGGCAATGTTACCGGTGTCGATGTCTCTCAGGGTTGGTGGAGAGCCCGCGATGGCAACAAGTTGACCGTCCGGCGATATCGCAACAGATATACCTCCCTGGTCCGGGACGCTCCATAGCTCCTCTCCAGTCTCCACACTCCACATCGACAAACGACTACCAAAAACCACCACAACACGGCGGCCATCGGGAGTGAACGTGGCGGAATTTGCTCTTTGCCCCCGTACCTGAAACCAACGGAGAGGTTGACCGGTTTCAGTGTCCCAAACAAAAGCGCCCATATTGCCCGCACACGTGGCCACGTACCGGCCATCAGGGGAATAGGCGAGGCATTTGCCATGCTCCAGTACCCCAAATCCGAATATCTTCTGCCCCCACTCTCCCGTTAAAGGTAACTGGAGTGGAGTCGGTTTCTGCTGCGGAGAACTCGGCGTCGGCGTCGGTGTCGGGGTAGCCTCGGGGCCGTCAGCCGTTTCAAGCTGAACGTCACGGAAGTAACCGACCGAATAATCTCCGTCCTGGTGAGAGGTGACCACCAACCCTACATAAACCGGGTCGTTGAAGTGGATTTCCTTGGCATAATACAAAGTCCGTTGACCGGAATTCTCATCGATGTAGTACGCCACAATCGTGTCGTTCTGACGCACCAGTTCTACTTCGGAGACCTCCGGTGGAGAGGAGAACATACTCCAAGTGCTCTGTGTTTCATTTCCGTCATAGTCACGCCACTGCATCTGAATCAAGCGATCGGGCCGGACATTGACATTACAATGCGCCGCGTTGGACATGAGGCTCTGACGCACCATCAATCCGGCTTTCGCCCATTCGGTTGTGCTTCCCTCGTTCTCAATTCTGACCTTTGCTCTGAGGGTGAAGTCGCCGGTCACCTGCGAGTAGACATAATGAAAGCCGTCACTCTGGCCCCAGATGTCCCATCCGCTGCCTCGGACACGATACTCCCCTGTATTCTCGTCGTAATCCGTGCTGCCTCTCGCCGCTACCGTCCCGATATCCCGGTGATTCTCAAAGACCCCAACTGGTCCGAGCGGCTCACCCGGCCCTGCAGGATCGGGACTACCGGGATCGCTTGGTTCCTGTGGGTCGGTAGGCTGCTGCGATCCGCCCTCGAGATCGTGAATCAACACATACCCGTCTCCACCGCCTCCTGCTCCCAGGAAGTGCTCTCCGTCAGGTGCAAAATCGACCACAGTCGCAGCCATCTGCCAGTCGCGCAGCAAGGTACCGGTTTCAAGATCGAACAAACCCGCGACAACACCCAACCCAGCAAGAATGGTATCCTCTGCAGGGGAGAATTCGAGAGCCTTTAGTCCATCGAAAAAGCTGTTGGCATAAACCTGAAACTCACGGATTTGGTCCCCGGTTTCAGTATTCCAAACTTTGATCTTGCCATCTTCGCTTCCGGTTGCGAGCTGCCGCCCGTCCGGGGAGAAATCAATGGCCACTACCCAGCCCAGGCCGTGGTCGTATGTTTTTACCCGATTGCCGTTCCCTGTATCCCAGAGGATGGCCTGCCCGTACGTAGCCGTCAGTGCTTTCGTTCCGTCCGGAGAGAGAGCAACGTCCTTCACCGGCCCGGGGTGCGGACTGAGCGTGTGAATAACGGAACCGGTCTCCAAGTTCCATACCTTGGCCGTGCCGTCTTCGCTTCCTGACAATCCCAGCTCACCATTCGAAGATATTGCTACTGCATTCACTCGATTCGAATGGGTTACCACATTCCATAAAGACTCGCCGGTTTCGATATCCCACTTGGCAATCGCGCCGCGAACATTGGCCGAGTCACCAGCCCCGGTGAACAAGAATTGCCCGTCTTTCGAATAAGCGGCCGTATATGCCTGCCGTAATTCGCCGTACGTGCGTTTTATCTTTCCTGTTGTCAGGTCCCAGAGCACCGTCTCATTGGAGACCACCACGACGGAATCCCCGTCCGGCGAGAACTCGGCCGAGGTAGCTCCCATCGTGTGCGGAAAACTGTGGATTCTCTCCTCTCCTTTCGAATCCCAGAGCTCCACCGCTCCGTCAATCCGTCCGGCCAACATGCGGGTCCCGTCCGGCGAGAATGCCACGTTATACGCATGCCGGGCGGTTAAGCTGTCGATTTCGAAAAGCCACGTACGATTTTCAATGTCCCAGATTCCGACCTGATCGTATCCAAGTGCCAATAAGCGACCATCCGGGGAGAACTCGGCGAAATAGAGCCCGTCCATATTCCCGCCGTTTATACGAGTGAGTTCGATGGTTTGAATGACGGAGCCCGCCTCGGTGTTCCAGAATTTCACAGTGCCGTCTTCACCGACCGTAACGACTCGGTCGCCGTCCGGGGAGAAAACGGCGTCGGTAACTCGATTTGGATGCCCGTCAAATGTATGAACCAGTTCGCCGGTCTGCACATTCCATAATTTCGCCGGAGGTTCAGCTCCATGCGGTGACAGACCCGTTGCCGTGACAACAAAACGTCCATCCGGTGAGAACTCGACGCTTCGCGCGTCCCCGTCATGTCCCTCGAAAGAGCGGACAAGTTCCTGGGTTTGCAGGTCCCATAAATCTACTGGATGAGCGGAGCCTTCCTCACCGACACCGCGACCGGTCACCAGCCAGCGACCATCCGGCGAGACATCAATACTCACAGCATGCTGGGGGGGGCCTCCGTAATCCGGACGGATTCGACTTTCCGTTTCAAGATCGGCGACATACCAACCATTGTCCTCAGCGACCGCAATCCTCTTTCCATCAGGAAAGAACCGCACGGCATGAGGGTAATTACACGGATTCTGTTTCTCAAACCAACGCACGGGCTCGCCGGTCTCTACATCCCAAACAAAAGTTCCCAGAGAACCGCAAGTCGCGACATACTGACCGTCAGGAGAATAGGCGATACTATCCGTCCATTCGATCATGCCGTACCCCAGCGCGATCTCGCCCTGGTCTCCCCGTAAGGGAAACTCAACCGGATCCGGAATCCAACCGCATGCCGGTCCGAACGGCGTCACCAAAGTTATTACCCACAAAGCGGAAAACGCAAAAAGATACGGATGTCTACTCATCAGTGATATCCCCTATCGCCGAATTCGTAAGGAGTGATCGTATTCGTAACTCCCCAATCCACAAAGCTTATGATGATATCAAAAAACAATCACTCTTTGGAGTAAAGTTACAAACCGCTGTCCGGACGCTTCTTCCGGATCTCTAGTAGCGCCGTTGACCCCCTTAGAAGGAATTGTGGTATGCTCTCTGCAGCATAGTCAGATTCAAAAAGACGTGACACTAGTCACGATTGAAAGGAGTGGAACGATCATGTTCATTCGTATGACCAAACCAGCGGCAATACCGATCATGGCCGTTATGGCCGTTGCAATCCTGTCCTCGGCGGCCGCCGCCTCGGAAACCAAAGCCTCCGACCCGGTCGTCTTGTTTGACAAAGACAACCTGGATGACTGGAAGGGACTTCACGACGACAACAAATGGCTTGTCGCCGAAGGTGTCAGCGTCAGCAAACAAGACAAAAAGAAATTCGTCATTGAAGACGGTGAAGGAATCCTTGTAAACGGAAAGGAAGGACACACGACGAACCTCCTCAGCGAATACCAGCATGGCGACTGCTATCTGCATATCGAATTCGTCGTACCGCACGAGTCCAATTCAGGAGTCTATTTCCAGGGCCTCTACGAGATCCAGGTACTCGACAGCTACGGAAAAAAAGACAGCGAGCTGCAGTTCTCGGACTGCGGGGCGATCTATGCACGGTATAAGGACAACCAAACATACGAAGGCCATCCGCCGCGCGTGAACGCAAGCCGGGCGCCCGGTGAGTGGCAGAGCTTTGATGCGGTATTCCGAGCGCCCCGTTTCGATGAAAACGGCAGAAAAGTCGAAAACGCACAGTTCGTATCCATCATTCACAACGGGATTCTGGTTCATGAAAACGTGGAATTGACCGGAAACACGCGCGCTTCGCTCAACAAACCGGAAGCGCCGAAAGGGCCGCTGATGCTGCAGGGCGATCACGGACCGGTGGCCTATCGCAACATTGTACTTGTTCCACTCGAGTTGGATTGAGTCGGCACGCTGAGATACACACCTTGCAGGTCGATCCAGCCAACGAAGGCTGGCCTTGTCGCGAGCCCACCCGACAGTTAAAAGAAAGTGAATGAATACCTAGAGAGTCCGCCGGCCCAGGAGTTGAACTCCTGGGCCGGCGTTAACGGTGTTAATAATATGGAACGTTTGATCGATTGGGTAGAAAGTCTTCCCCGGCGGCCGGTGATACCGCTCCTCGGTTTCCCCGGCGCACATATCACCCGAACCTCGATCAAGCAGAATATGTTCAACTGGGGAGTCCAATTCTGGAGCCTCTCCACGCTCTATCAGGAGTTCAAACCGGATGCGATGCTGTGCATGATGGACCTGTCGGTGGAAGCGGGGGCGCTTGGTCTGCCGGTCCGTTTTCCGCTCCAGGGCGCGGCGACTATCGAAGAGCATCCCGTCCGTTCCGTTCAAGATCTCATGGCCTTCGCCCACCTCGATATCCTTCAAGACGCCCGCGCCAATGTGTTTATCCAAACCGTCGACTCGTTATCGAAACATATTGACGTGCCGGTTGGCGCGTATGTCATCGGCCCTTTTTCACTTTCCGCATTACTCATGGGCGCCAGCGAGGCGGCAATCGCGACGCTTGAGGATATCAACTTCGTCCAAGAAGTTCTGTCATTCAGCAGCAGGGTCATCGGGCGGTACGCTTCCGCTCTCATTGAGGCGGGGGCGTCCTTTGTAGTAGTCCTCGACCCAACAGCGGTCCTTCTTTCTCCGAAACAGTTCCGCCGTTTCTGTGTACCGCATATGCGGGTCTTGCAAGAAAGACTGGAAGTGCCGATCGTGCTTCACATTTGCGGCAACACAACCCATCTCATCGAGATGATGGCGGACTGTCAGGTCGACGGTCTCAGCCTCGACAGCATGGTCGATCTTCGAGCCGCCGCCGACAAAATACCCAGAGAAGTTGTCCTGATCGGCAATACCAACCCAACAGCGGTCCTGTCGAGCGGAACGCCGTCCCTGGTCAGGAAAGAAACCGCGACCCTGATCGAAAGCATGGCCGGTGTACAGAATTTCATCGTCTCCACGGGCTGCGATATCCCTCCGGAAACCCCCATCGCGAATATTCATGCCTTCATGGAAGCAGGCCGGGAAACATGAGTAGTGGTGGATGCAATTCAGCGAGGTATTTTCCACGGAATATAAGCAGGCACTTCCGATTTGTACTTCCGATATTCATCCCCGATAAATCCAACCATCCGCCGTTCTTCGAGATAGGTTCCAACTAGAACGTATATGCTCAAAACAACGGCAGTGACAATATCCGCTTTCGTGAGGTCCCGCGCCCAAAGCAGAATAAACACTGCGGAATACCAGGGATGCCGAACCCATCGATGGATTCCCTTCACAACAAACCCTTCTTCATTGACGGCAGAAGAAGTGTTTTTCAATTGTTGTAATCCCAGAAACTCTTGAATGTCGTAGCTAAGAATCCCTCCAACAACCAAAACAGCCGATGCACACCAGAGAATATATTTCACCGGCAAAAGAGCGTCGTCCCAAACGAAGACATATTCGCCGCGAATCCACTGCAAATAAACAAATATCGGTGCGACCGTAATAAAACTGAGTAGATTATAGACCAACCGATACCATTTGAATCGACTACCCAGTCGCTCTTTTGCCCATGTTTTGACAGGCGAGGCTATGAACAGGCTGTGCAAACTACACCAGACAGCCCACATCGCTCCAAGATAAATATATTCCTTCATAATGAAAGAAATTGCCTCCGTGTGTATACAATGAGACAGGAAAGGAAATAATAATCAACCCCACCCGAACCCTCCCCCCACTGCGGTCACGCAAGCGTGTCCTTCTTGGGGAGGGAAATTGACTGAAACCAACTACAATTTGATCCGAAACCAAACAGGTCCAAGCCCGTCCGTGCGGCAAACAATGATCGAAACAAATCTCAACCCCCTCCTAACCTCCCCCGATCTTCGGGGGAGGCAAAGGAAAAAGACTGGACCACGTCCAATCTGTGTTCGTTTTCAGTTATCTCCCCCAAAGGGGCCACGCTCACGTGGCTGCAGTAAGGGGAGATACAGAGGGGGTTGAACACCTTGTTTCACGAACACAACCGAGTTTTCATCGCACTCTTTCAATCTGAAGGAGACATCACGTATAAACAAAATAAACCGAGACCGTACACCCTGTATCCACGGTAACACGTACCCAATGCGCGCTGAATCCCGCCGGGAATTCGTGATGAGCATATCCGTTTGCCGGGACCTCAATCTCCTCATACTTCTTCCACGTTCCATTGCCGAGAAAGTCGATTTCTATTGTAAAGGAAACCGGTCTGTCCGCATCGTGACTCAGGTGAACGACCTTCTTGTCGAATCCGGTCATCAGAAACGGATCGGAAATGCTGCCTGCCTCGACTTCCGTCTCCCACCACGGGCCGCCCCAACCCTGCGGTTTTCCGAATTGCCACAATTCATCGATATGACCGAACCAGAGACCGGACTGCGGCTGCCCCACCGCAGCATCGGTTTGATTCCCGGCCATAACAAATAACCCTTGCCAATGACAGAAATCGGGAACGATACGGAGGTGGTTACAAATCGGTTTGATTCCCCAGGTATTTCCTTCATAAACCATGCAAGGGACTTCATAGAAAATCCCGTGTGCATCCATCAAAAAACGCTCTGTCTGCGCTTCTCGGATGCGGAACCACTCGGTATTCCATGCATGGTCGAAGGCGTGGCTTCCCTTCGGCAATCGATATGTTTTCCATTCCGTCGCTGTTTTGTGGAAGAATTTCAGAATTACTGAGGCCTTATCCCACCCAATGGCATAAATCGGCCCCCCGTAGCCGCTGCCCGATCGGTTTTTGCCGTACACTTCCACATAGGGATTTCGGTCTAGAATTGTCCATTGTTCTCCATCCCATTCCGCGAGTCTGCCTCCCTCTCTTGTGCCCACATGTTCCTGCTCATGGTAGGTATTGTTCACAACAACCACTCTCCTGTTTGCCGTATACGCTCCCTTAAAATGAGCCCGTGCTCCGTCAGGCAGTTCCAATTCTTGCACCAGGTCATAGAGTTTTGTGACCTCAAGTGTCTTGACATCCATCTCCCAGAATCCGCCTTCCATCCCGAGAAATAGGACTTTGTTCTTCGGGTCGGTTAAATGCTCCACAGTTGCGGTCAGACGATATCCCTTGAGCGCATCGATCGTTCGGACGTTCCCCTCAGTGTCGATAATATGGGGGCCGATAATCGCCTGATCGGAGGGATCGTGAACCATGCGGTTGGCATAGGTTCCGACAACACTCTCCGGCCGTTTGCGCATGACAAACGATTCGTCAATCTCAAAGAGGCCGGTACCAACGCCTCGAATATGGGAAACATAGGAAACAGCCCACAACCGGTCGGCCCACGGAATCAGCGCGCCGAACCCGGCTTCGGAACGCATCTGATGCCCCCCGACTGTGGTCATCTGAGGGAAAACTCCCTTGACGTTGAGAGGCGGTTCGGCATGCGCGGAAATGCACGAAAGGACAACCACCACAGTAAGAATTATCATTAGTTGTGACCGGGTAAACGTCTGAATAGCCATGACGGAATCTCCTGTATATTGGTTACTGATAAGCGCAACGTGTCTCGCTCGTTCAGATCCCAATATACCACATATCAACGAATGGGAGGCGAGTTCCTTTTCGGTTACCTTCTTCAATCTTGATGGAGCGGGAAACGAAACAGACCTCAACCGCCTCTGTATCTCCCCCAATCTCTGGGGGAGAAAATGACTCAGCTGCATCCACTTCTTTTCCTCCCCCGAAGATCGGGATCGCCTACGTCTTCTTATTCCTCCCCCGAAGATCGGGATCGCCTACGTCTTCTTATTCCTCCCCCGAAGATCGGGGGAGGTTAGGAGGGGGTTGAAATTCGTGTTCCCGACTTTTTGCGGCCCCGTCAAAGATTGACACCCCCCGGATAAGTCCGTCGCTCACATCGAGAAGTTTCCCTCTCCCGCCGGGAGAGGGTTAGGGTGAGGGGCGATTATCCTTTTCCACCGCAGTTGATCGTATTCAGCGAACTGGAAGACATCCACCGTACATGCGACAATAACCAACGGGCCTGGATACCCGAGAAGCACAAGCGAAAAAAGGATACAAATCATGAAACACATTGCCTTCGTTCCGGTTCTATTGGTCGCATTCGTATCATCCTACTCGACGATCTCATTCGCTGCTGAAGAACCAAAGCTGCAGGCAAGCGAAGAGGCTCTCCAGTGGTTTCGGGATGCCAAGTTCGGACTGTTCATCCACTGGGGACCTGTCAGTCTGAAAGGGACGGAGATCGGCTGGTCTCGTGGCGGCGAGCGGAAATACCCGCAAGGGAAAGGTGAAATCCCCGTCGAGGTCTACGACAACCTATACAAGAAATTCAACCCCGTCGAGTTCGATGCAGACGAGTGGGTACGAATCGCGCAAGACGCAGGCATGAAGTACCTCGTCTTCACCACAAAACACCATGATGGCTTCTGCATGTTCGACAGCGAACTCACCGACTACAAAATCACCAATTCCCCGTTTGGGCGGGACGTCGTCGCCGAGCTGGCTAAAGCATGCCATGAGGCCGGTCTGAAGCTCGGCTTCTATTACTCGCCGCCGGATTGGCACCACCCCGATTATTGGACGGAAGATCATGAACAATATATTGAGTACATGCATGGACAGGTGAAGGAATTATGCACGGATTACGGAAGACTGGATATTCTCTGGTTTGACGGGCTTGGCGCACCTCCCGAGCGATGGGGCGCACGAGAGCTGATCCCTGAAGTCCGTAGACTCCAACGAGGAATATTGATTAACAATCGAAGCGGTCTACCGGCCGATTTTGATACTCCGGAGCAACGAGTCGGACGTTTCCAGAATGACCGCGCGTGGGAAAGCTGTATCACCATCTGCCGCCAATGGGCCTGGAAACCCGACGACAAAATGAAATCGCTCAAAGAATGTATCGACATCCTGGTCCGCTCGGTCGGGGGTGACGGTAATCTGTTGTTGAATGTCGGACCAAAGCCAAACGGAGAAATCGAACGGAGACAGGTTGAGCGATTGAAAGAAATCGGCGAATGGCTGAATCGATACGGTGAGAGCATTTACGGGACACGAGGCGGCCCCTTCATTACGAGTATCTCGGGCGCGAGTACGTACAAAGGAAATACCGTTTATCTCCATATCCTCGATTGGGAGGACAGCGACATATTTGTCCTTTCTCCACTCCCCAGGAAGATTCGCGACTCGCGGGTCCTCACCGGAGGGGAAGCTGAAGTGACACAAACGGATGACGAAATCCGCATCGTTCTTCCAAAAGAAAATCAAAATCCGATTGACACAATCATCGCACTCGAACTGGACGGACCTGCAGGGAGGATTGCGCCGGTTCCCCTGAAGCGCTCTACCTCTCTCGCTGCGTTTAAGAAGGCGGAAACATCGAACGTCCATCAGAGCAACACGTGGCGATACGGTCCTGACAAGGCATTCGACGAAGACCTGTCCACACGCTGGGCCACCGATTCAGGTGTCAGCGAGGCGTGGATCACTGTCGATCTGGAGAAAAAGGCCACATTCGACCGGGTAATTCTTTTCGAAGAATACGATCGGGTCGGGAAATTCAGACTTTTGTACAAAGACGATGGCGAATGGATACCTCTCCATGAAGGTACATCCATCGGGGAAAAGGAAACAATCGACTTCGAACCAGTAACCGCCCGATTCGTCCGGCTCCATATCCTGCAATCATCCGACGGCCCGACAATCAAGGAAATGCAGGTGGTGAAGAAGCGATAACAAGCGCAGCTTCCTCTTCCGTCATTGTGAGCGAAGCGTGGCTATCTCGCTGTTGTGTGTTGGACAATGAGATTGCTTCGCTCCGCTCGCAATGACGGATAGAGCAAAGTAGGGTGGGGTAGCGACGATCTGCTCATAGATACTTTATGGGCGCACCTCCAGGGAGCGTAACCCACCAAAGTAGTCCCTATTCTCTTTTCGTGCTTTCGTGGAACTTTCGTGCCTTCGTGTTTCAGTATGTTCTCACCCTGCGCTGTTTCCAGCACCTTCCTCTTCCGTCATGGCGAGCGACACGCGTCCACCTAAACCGCGCGTGGAAACAAGACAAATCACTCCCCCAATCAAAGGAAACAGAGCGCCGAGAAGGAGGGTCGGCGTGTAACTCTGCGTGATGTCATAAAGCCACCCTCCCGTCGCCGGTCCGAATAAACCCGACAAAGCAACTCCCAAGAAGACCAAAGGATAAACTGCGGCAATCGAATCGCCTCCGAACAAATCGGCCACAGCCGCCGCATAAACCACAAAACACGCCCCAAACCCCATGCCGACGCTGAGCGCTATTAGAATGAATGCCAAGCCGAAGTGAGCGCCCGGGATCAATGCCAAAACCGACAAGGATAAGAAAAAGAGCGAAAAGTGGATCGATCGCTCCTTCAGTCGATCCGAAATCCATCCCCAAATGATTCGTCCGCCGGCGTTGCCGATAGCAAGCGTACTGATCGCCACGGTTGCATAGGTTTCGGCAACTCCGCCCGAGAGACCAATCGGTTTGAGATTTCCGACGATCATGAGACCCGTAAAGGTCCCTGAGAAAACACCGAGAAACAGCGGCCAAAACCTGCGGTCTCGAAGAAGTTCTCCGATTCGAACGCGTGGGAATGGCTGCCACTCCGCGTCGCGTTCGGGCACAAACAACAAATTCGCACAAACGATCAACACAATGCCATAGGCAAACCCAACCCAACCGAAAATAGTGAAAACGTCCATCCCGTGAGCAAACAGCGTTTCCGCGATTGCCGAAAGGAGGATCGCTCCTCCGCCGAAACCCGCCACGGCCAATCCCGTGACAAGTCCCTTGTGTTTCGGAAACCAAAGTACGCAGGTAGCAATTGGACAGACATAGGCAAACCCGATCGCCGCGCCTCCAAACACACCGATCCCCAAAATCAATAGCGAGAGGCTTGCTCCGGACATCGAGGCGATGAGGTAGCCGATTAAGAACAACACACCGCCGACCGCGCCCACAATTCGCGGGCCGTACAATGTCTGCAGGCGTCCCGCAATCACCATTGTCACCGGAAAAGCGACATAACAAATCCCGAAAACCAGCTGGGTATCCCGCATCCAGAGACCGTAATCTTCGTGCAGCGCGGCGGCGAATACACTCCACGCGTAGATCCCTCCCAAACAGGTTTGGATCAGAATTGAAGCGGCGAGTACAACAAATCTCTTCATCTCTACGTATCTTCTCCATCGTGAGGTATCGGAGAATTCTCCTTGAAAAAGACGGCAATTCCTACGCCTCTTTCTGTATCCAGGAATACTCAAGCCTCGGTAAGCGGTCAAACACTCTCCTTGCCGCGCATCAGCGGACACATAGGCGTGAAAACCTTGCTCTCTCCGAGGGTATCCTCCCCTGCCGGATATCTGACATGGCAGGTTCCTCCACCATCCGTTCTATGGTATTTTTCTTCCAAGGATCATATAGCGTCTTCTTCGCATAGGAGGTAATCGCAATGGCGACTGATATGAAACGGCGTTCATTTCTGAAATCCGCTTCCGCAGCAGGACTCGCTTTGGCAATGCCGGCAGTTCATGTTCGTGCGCAGGGCAAGAAATACAAGACCGCACTTATCGGCACCGGATGGTGGGGGATGAATATCTGCACCTACGCAATGGCGTCCGGAGAATGTCAGATCGTCGGCATGTGCGACGTGGACAAGAATCAACTGGAACCTGCGGTTCAGAAGGTCAAGGATTTCTCCGGTGACAATCCACGCCTGTACGGCGATTACCGCGAACTCCTGGAAAAGGAAAAGCCCGATATCGCTATTGTGGCCACTCCCGATCATTGGCACGCTCTAGCCGCAATCGCAGCCATGGAGTCTGGCGCGCATGTCTATGTTGAGAAACCAATCAGCCACACGATTAACGAAGGCGTGGCTATGGTGAGTACAGCACGAGACAACGACCGTGTCGTTCAAGTCGGAACCCACCGCCGCGTCGGGGTGCATAACATGTCCGCCATGAAGTTCCTGAAATCCGGAAAAGTCGGCGATATCAGTATGGTGCGAGCCTTTGTCATTTACGGCGGTGGCCCGGGGAACCCCGTCCCTGATGAAGAGGTTCCCGACGGGTTGGATTGGGATATGTGGTGTGGACCGGCGCCGAAACGGCCCTTCAACAGAAAGATCCATCCCAAAGGATTCCGTCAGTTCCTCGATTACGCAAATGGAACACTGGGCGATTGGGGAATCCACTGGCTGGATCAAATCCTGTGGTGGACGGAAGAGAAATATCCGAGAACCGTTTATTCGACTGGCGGAAGATATGTCAGACGGGACAACACAGACGCTCCCGATACGCAAATCGCTACATTCGAATTTGAATCATTTACCGCCCATTGGGAACACCGACAGTGCGCACCAGCGGTTGTCTCCGATCACAATATCGGTGTGTACTTCCACGGTACCAACGGGACGTTCCACCTGGGATGGATGGATGGATGGACATTCTATCCCAGAAAGAAATCGGACGATGTGATCCACGAAGACTGCGTTTTTGAAGACAAATACAATAACGATCACGAGAATATCGAAGGACTTTGGGCGAATCTGCTTGACTGTATCAAAAACAAGAAGCGCCCGGTCTGCGACATTGAAATCGGGCATCGGGCGACATGCATGAGCCTGCTCGGAATGCTGTCACTGAAGCTCGGCCGGTCCGTTGTCTGGGATGGTGAACAAAACACAATCGTAAACGATCCAGAGGCCCAACGATTGCTGAGCCGAGCCTATCGTGCTCCGTGGGAGTATCCCAAAGCGTAGTGTTACGGCCCGCGCTCGCTCATAAGGAGATACCATGCAATTCCGTCACAGAATGCCGGTACTCCGGGGGTTTACCCTGATCGAACTATTGATTGTCGTCGCGATCATCGGAATTCTGGCCGCAATCGCAGTACCCAATTTTCTCAACGCGCAGATGCGGGCCAAATTATCCCGCGTTATGGAAGACATGCGCAGCCTGAGCTCCGCTATCGAGATGTACAGCCTGGATAACGGGCGAGCCCCCACCGGCTCGCTCGAAGGGATGTCACTAGGACTCTGGCAGCACGGTCAGCGACAGGCACTCAATCTTCTGACTACCCCGATTTCGTATATCGGAACGATCCCCGTTGACCCATTCATGAAAGGCCCTGGGGGCACTCGCGAATCCGACACGGACCGCACCTCATTCACATACAACTGTATGCAAAATCCTGGATGGCGTTCGGGTCGATTTGCCGCGGCGTATGAGGCCGGTTTTCTGTGGTATATGTTTTCTCCCGGCCCGGCAAATACCCAGGGAGCGCCATGGCCCGATTATTTGCTTGCTGCCAACAACCCCAGCCACAACGAGGGTGTCACGCCGACCGAGCGCATTTACCAAGGCAGCAATGGTCTGACCTCGGAAGGATGGATTGTCCGAACAAGCAAAGGGGTCTACCCCTGAGATTTGTCTGCTATTCCTTCGGTTTTGCCGATTGACATAACAAGAAACCCAAAAGGACCGGATCATGAAACATCTCCACTCCTTGTTTGTCGTTGTCATCGTGTCATTGTTTTTCCTCTCATTGAGCGTATCTCCAAACATGGGCCATGGCATGGAGGCCGGGTTTGCTGAGGCGGATATTACACCTCCGCTCGGTATGCCGATGAGCGGATATTCCGCAAGAAAAGATCCCTCAAACGGAGTTTGGGATCCACTCTTCGCTCAGGCGTTGGTGCTTAATGACGGCCAAACGGAAGTCGCTATCGTCACCGTCGACTTGATCGGTCCGCCGCCGGAAGAGATTCAGAACAGGATTCGCAAGAAGGCGCAAGACAAATTCGGAATTTCGATGATCGTGTTTGTTGCAACGCATACGCACGCCGGCCCGAGACTCTCCCGCGACAAACCCACACCGGAGAATCCGTGGATTGAGACCTTGGAACCGAAAATCCTCGAAACCCTCTCGGAAGCGCACTCGTCGAAAGATCCGGTTTTCGTAGAAGTGGGTTATACGTCGGTCGATATTTCCTACGATAGACGTCTCATCAAACCGGACGGATCGGTGGAGATGTTGTGGTCGAACCACGAGCGAAGACCCACGACTCCTGTGGACCAAACCATCGGCGTCCTCGGTCTCAACACAAAGGATGGGAAACGAGCGATAACCCTCGTCCACTACGCCTGTCATCCAGTTATTTTCGGTGGAAAGAACCTGAAATACTCCGCCGAGTACCCCGATGCTCTTCGGGACTACGTTGAGAAACAACTCGGCGGCGACTGTATGTTCCTGCAAGGCGCTTGCGGTGAAATCAATCCCTATATCGCCAATCACGATAATGATGAACAGGGATATCAAGACTTGAGAGAACAAGGCGAAATCGTCGCGAAGGAAGTGGTTCGGATCACACCCTATATGAAGCCTATCGGCGATCGGTTGCCAATCGCCACCCACACCTACACAACCGAGCTGAAATACCGCTTTGACTTAGAAGACGAAGAAACGAAGAAATATTACGTCGATCGCTACGGCGAAGAATACTACCAAAAAGAACTCGCCGAACGATCGCCGACAATCGAGGCCGAAACCCCGATTATCGTACTTGGAGAACAGATCGCGTGGGCGGGATTCCCCGGTGAATTTTTCGACGATTTTCAAGTCGACCTGAGACGCCGCTCGCCTATACCGAATACATTCTTCCTCGGCTACTGCAACGCGGGACATTCCTATTTCCCGACAATCCAGGCCGCGGCCGAGGGCGGTTACGGTGCCTCGTGGGGAACAAAAGCGGAGGTCGGAGCCGGAGAACGTCTCGTCGACCGCGCGATCGTCGCTCTTCATGAAATAACGGGTAGTCTCAAACCGTATCCGGACAATTGAGGATCATCCGACTATCAGTTAGTTTTTGGTTTTTGAAGAACCGCTCTTTCGTGCGATTTCGACATCCTTCTTGACGTCCTCGAAAATCGCCCACCAGTCGAGAACCCGCGTGCGCGCGAGCAGCTGCGGCTTGTAGAGTTTTGACGCAACACCGGCATAGTCTTTCCAATGCTCCTGCGCTTGCAGCAGATGCTTCACCGCCGCATTCTTATGCTTTGTTTGACCCGATTTTTCAAGCAAATGCAGTTCAACCGCACCGCGAATTTTCGAGGCGTAATAATTCCCTAAATGAGACATCGCTTCAATGTCGGCCACTGTGTGCCTCAATTCCCTATTCATATCTTCAACATTGGACCGGATTCGTTCCACGAACGACAATCCTACTGTTGCATACTCTTGCAGATTTGCAGCAACTGAAATCGGACTCATTGTACGGCTGCGTTGTCCAGCCAACTGCATGTCTACGTACTCTGGAATCGAGAGGATATTCGTTCCCTCCATCGGTTCATTATTAATAAAATCTCTGACTGTATGAAATCCGTTCCGTTGATCGAAACAGCCTTCCACCGCCCACATAAAATCCCAATTCCGCCAATGGAAACGATTCACTTGAGGAATAATCTTCGAAACTTCCGCCCACGTTTCATATAGACCGGTTCCTTCGGCACTTGGGAAATGATGATCAACGATCTCTTTCAACCGATCCGGACTTAGATTCAGGTCATAGCCCATTCGCCCCCACAGCAGGAACTTGTACCAGTGTTTTTCGATCTCCAGCAGCCTGGGATTCTCGGGCTCCAAACTCGTAAATTCCCTTCCCCAAACATACCCATCCGAACCCATATGATATCCTGCCGTAAATTGTTCGGGCGGCAAGTTTTTGAGAAAGGCTCGCACATACTCCGGATTGCCCCATCGGAAATTGAAAATATCGTCGTTTCTCAAATTCCACCAGCATTTGACATCAAAGTCTTCCATCTCTTTCAGCAGCGGATCGGCAAACACAGGATCCGTCGACGAATACATATGCGCTCGCGCATATTTAAAACCGATCTCGAACGAGTCGGGATACTTGTCACCGAATTCTCTCATAATCTCACCCAGGCCGGTGTACCAAACACGATGGATAAACCGAACCGTCCTGCCCGGTTGTTTCTCTTTCGCGTCCATGATCCCAAGACCGTATGTCTTCCAGAGCCATTTTTCTTTCGTATACTCGTTGTCCCAGTCCTTCATATTCTCCCCGGCGGTGACGCCAACTCCGGTGAGAAGAGGGTATGTGAGTATGGTTTCACGTACACTTTCTCGCAGATAGGCAATTGTCTTTCGATTGTCTTGCTCCGTAGTAATCCCGTATTTGCCCTCCACGCTGTTCATAATAATATTCCACGTGATGAAATAAATGTCGATCCCCCGATTTCGAGCGTACTGCATCACTTTCCGCCAGAAATCGATCTTCTCATCAATCGTCATGCGCCGAACAACTTTGAGGTTGTCAAGGACCTTTTGAGGTACAAATTGCGGATCTCTCCATTCGCCGTGTTCGTAGGTAGGTTCAAGCGTCGTAACACAAATATCTTCCAATGCCACATCCGGGTAATTGGGCAGTTTGACAATCGATGGAAATGGATGTGGATTCCACAAAGTCAATGTGTTATAGCGATGGCGGGCCATACTGTCCAAAAACTTCCGCCAAAACTCGAAATTCCACATCTCCGCGATGTTATTCTGAGCCGCGTCTCCGGTATCGTCATAGCTCGGTGTTCTCGCATCGAGCGGGATATTGAACTTGATGCCGCGCCGCTGAATGGACGGCGCAGGCATCGTCTCTTCAATCGGATCCAGTCTCCCATTGAGGCGAATTCTCTCGGCCAGTTCCAAGCCTCCATACATGCAACCGACGGCACTTCCGCCAACGAGTATGAAGTTCCCGGTCCCATCGTCCCGAATCGCATATCCCTGCGGGTCAAGCGAAGGAATTGTCTCCAGCATCCTTGATTGCGACGTAGGCTGAGGAACCGTAATGTAGATGCAAGCGCTCGCATCGTCGAACACCCGCGAATTGTCCTTCGACTCCTTCATACAGGAGAAACCTACTTCAGCCAGCGCATACGCCAGTTCATCGACCGCAAACTCAATCTGCGGGTGGTCCGTCTCATAGTAGACAACGACAACCCTTCGTTGATCGGCGGCAAAGGCGCTTTGGCCTAACAAGACTACCCACAAGACACTGATTAAGAGGATCGGGAGCTTCTTGACGAGTATTCTCATCGGAAGGATCTCCTTTCGGTACGCGATACACAACGCAGCTGGTGAGGAATGGTAAGCGCTCACAGAGATCCTGGGAAGGGGCTGAGTCGGCATCAGACTGTTTGGTAAGGCTCGGAAAACAAGGGCGGCTGGGCTTCAGGATTTCAGTGTCGCTATAGTACTCTCTCTTCTATAAAGGCAAATCAATCAACAAGGAGTGACTCAAATGAAACGCTTGCTCCATACGCCGGACTTCACTCGATTGGCTATTGTGTGTTTTGTGGTTTTCATTGCATCGACAACATTCGCACAGGAAGGAATTGAGACATTGTGGTCACCAGACGATATTCAGGAATTTCGTGAGGACTTTCTCAAGGATTTCAGAAGAACAGGATTGAGTACAACGCCGGGCGACGCCCGATTCTTGCGCATTATGGTCGAGAGTTCCAATGCGCAGCGGGGCGTGGAAGTCGGCTCGTTCACGGGATTCGGCGCGATTCACATGGGCATGGGCTTTGAACGAACCGGAGGGCATCTCTATACGATCGAGATCGACCCGGAAACCGCCGACAAATGCCGTGAAAACATCAAAAAAGTCGGTCTCGATAGAACCGTAACCGTAATCACCGGCGATGCACTCGAAGTATTGCCGAAGTTGGAGGGAAAGTTCGACTTTGTCTTCATCGACGCTCAAAAGTCGGATTATTTCAAGTACTTCAAAGCGATTCACGACGCGCTGGAACCGGGCACAGTGATTGTCGCCGACAATGTGATCAAATTTGCCGAACAGATGCGCGACTTCCTGGACGGCATGGAGCAGGATCCGAACTACGATATTGAGATTATTCAATGCTCCGAAGAAAAGGGCGACGGGATGGCGGTCATTTACAAAATCAAATAGAGGCCTGATCGATTCTGCATACTCACTGCATAAACGACCGCTTCAAAGACAACCGGCCGCCTCTCCTTCATCGAGTGAGTGGCGGCCGGATAATCTTTCTTTGAATGTAATTCGCCAATGATGCGCTTAGCGTGTAGGGTAGGTTAGCGACAACCTGGTCGCAGATACGCGAGGCGCGCACTTCAGAGAAGCGTAACCCACCAGAAAAATAAGCCACTTATCGCGGTATTTCCCGAACATAAATATTCTTGAAATAAAGCGTATTCCCGTGATTCTGGAGTTCGATCGAACCGGTCGAATAGATCGGTTTATCTCGCTCCCAGTAGTTCTCCATCACAACGTTATCGACCACGAGCTGATCGTTCAAATACACGGTCACCTGCTCACCGATCATAATGATCCGAAACGTGTTCCATTCACCGATCGGATTGTCCGCCGTCACGAGCGGTTTCGACGGATGCTGTTTATTATTATAGAGTCCGCCCGAGCCGATACCTTGATGTTTCGGGTCCCAGATCTGAACCTGGGGCGTTCCACGAAGATAGATTCCACTGTCGCCTTTTTCCTTGATCTTCCAATCGACACGGAACTCAAAATCGCCATAGTCTCGAACCGTACATAAGTTTTTCCCCTTGCCGTCAAAAACCAGGACACCGTCTACGACTTTCCAGTGCTGGCGCATTCTCTCGTTGGCTTTCTTTTGCGCCTCGGCGATCTCCTCCGGTTTCATCTTGCGCAACGTAACCGGATCGGCAACAAATCCGCGCCAGTTCGTCAGGTCTTTTCCGTTGAACAACGCGGTAATCCCAGCCGGCGCTTTGTTGTCCTTGGCGCCGGTCATAGCACAGTTGAAGCACAGAGCGGGAAGCAGCAGGACAATCAGAATAGCGTATCGTTTCATTTGGGCAGATACTCCTTAGTGTGGTTTTGATCTACGAAATGATAGCACTTCATTTGCGAGTCTTCGACTGACGGTACCGCTGATTCGAAAAAGAAGGCGGCCGCGGTGGTGGGCAGCGCTGGTCCAGGAGTTGTACTCCTGGACCTTAGAGAAAATCTCTCGTAATTCCGATCATTTCCTCCGTAACATCATGCGCGATCCCATGCGGCATTTGGTGCTCACGGCAGTACTGAGGCAGACCGGCCAGAGTCTCAAGCGCCACGTTCTGGGGAATTCGATCCAACGGGATATGACAATCGGTAAGTGCCTTCCGAAGACGGTTCGTTTCCTGTCCCTGAAGCCGACTCATGATTAGAATGCCCGGACCGACAAGGTCTCCATGCGGCAGCCCTTTCCCCATTCGATTCTCCACCGCATACGCGAAATAGTGTTCGCTGCCCTCTTCCGGCCGCGCATGGCCCATTGTGTTACATAGCTGGACCTCCAGCAGCAAACACTGCAATAACTGCTTAATCCCCTCGCCGTCTCCTCGCCCCGCCGCTTCCGCGCATTCCAACGTACCGTCGAGAATCGCCTGCGCGGCATCGTACACATACTCGACAAACTCCATACCGCTCGGGTTCATACCTTTCTCATGTGCATATTTCCAGTCCCAACAGCCCGTGGCAATGGACAAAACGTCACAGATACCCGCAGCCCGTAGATTCGGTGGGGCACTACAGAGTATTTCGAAATCGACGATAACCTCATCCGGTACTTTCGTTCCAAGATAACGGACACAGCCGCCATGACGAACGCCCGACGCCCACGTAAAAAACGCGTCCACAGTCAGTGCTGTCGGCAGGCAAACAAGAGGCAGATTCCGCTGAGAGGCGATATACTTCGCCGCATCAACGGCAAGTCCACCGCCCACAGCATAAATCACGTCGCCCTTCAATTGTTCTGAAAGCGCATTCCAATGCTCTTCCGTCGCTTCCTTCACCTCTGCCTTCGTAAAAGGGCGAAAACAACCTTTCCGTCTTCGGATTTTATCGAAGGCTGCTTTGGAATAGACGAGCGCGATATCGAGATCGTCGTCAAGTTCAGAGAAGGATCCATAGGTAACAGTTGGAATTGGGAAAACAGGGTGCATAGACTCAAAACCAAGTTCTTTGGAGTGGGAATATCAAAGCGGTATCCTAACACAAAAAACGATTTCTCTCAGGACAGTCGTTCTTCGATTCCTCTCGAAAAGCTCAAATCTCTTCCTGATTCTCTCTTCGTGTTCTCGTGTCTACTTCGTGCCTTTGTGTTTCAATGGGCTCCTCAGCCTGCGTTGTTCCACTTCGGTTTCTTGCCCGGCAGCCTTTGTTAGGAGGAACGCAACGAAGAGATGGCCACGCTTCGCTCGCCATGACGGCAAAGGGGACCGCGTTTTCTTCCTCAAATCACCGGCTTCGGCGACCTTGGGCTCGCGAGTTATCATCACATCCCCTTGAGAACCTCCACCGGAATCGAATCCTCCGGATGTAGCACAAACACTTCGAGATTGTCCATAAACACCGTCGTTTGAGGCTGGCCCGCCTGATGCGCGATCTGAAACAGTGGAAAGAAACCATCCGAGCTCGGTTGCGCCAGAAGAACGATCCTTTTGTATTCTGATTCAAAAACGGAGCTGTCTGCGGGGATGTTCGTTGAAATATTTGGTGATTCCCCCTTGTCCATTGTTCCCAGCGCTACCGCCGCCCCCGGACCCGAAGAACGAACGGACGCCCGAACAAGGACAGCGTCCCCGTCAGAGACGACTTCAGAGAATAGCAAAAGACTGACCTGCTCCTCTTCGGCAATCATAACCGCTCCCTGACCGTCGCTATATTCCTCGGCAACGACCGTGTTCCCCACCGCGACCGCCGCACCGTCAGCGTCAATAAAACCACCCTCATATTCAGTAAATTCATCGGAGCTATCGAGAGCAAACCTACGTAAGGGGCTTGCCTCAAAAACGCTCGTCTCGACTCCTTCTCCCGAACCGGAAAACAGCCAGCCCGGAACAGTTCCCTCGTCAGGGATCAAGTAGATCTCCAAATTATCGAGATAAACGGAGACTTCCTCCCGGCCGGATAAATTCGAGAGTTGGACGACGGGAAACACACCGCCTTTAGGGACTTGAAACAATACGCCTCGATACTCATATCCATTTTGTATTGTCGCAGTATCCGAGATTGCGTTGGTTGCAATGGAGCCATCCATCGAACTGTCCAGTGCCCCCAATGTCGCTTCCGCACCGCTACCAGTCGAACGAAAAGCGGCACGCACAAAGACCGTACTGTCGCCGACATCCAACTCCGGGAACAGAACAAGAACCACTTCTTCGGGCGCGGTAGTCAACATCAAACCTTCTCCATCGCTGTATCCTTCCTGAGCTGGAATCGTGCCTTGTGCCGCCGTTCCTTCAGCGGCCTCGATAAAGCCTCCTGGAAATACCTCGTAAACTGTTTCGTCATCGAACGGAAACGCCCGGAGCGGATTCAGCAGTTCGCTGGGAGACTGTTCTCCGCGATAATGAAGCGTATAAATCGCATCTCCACCTTGAAACTCGCTCACTCGCAAATAATAAATTCCACTCTCCTCGGGAACGATACGCAAACTGAAATTACTTCCACTTCCGCCTTCGTCCTTTTCCTGGATTTCATTGTTTTGATCACTGAAATAGAGAGCGCCTACTGTGTCCGAGTCGCCTTGTGTGTAGAATTCATAAGCGATCCCCTCCGTCAAATTCATCTGAAACCAGTCGAACAGATCGCTCGTGGATAAACGATGCGGACCGTGAATACTCCCCGCGTACGTTGGCGGGCTGAGCTCTGTCGCCCCGTCCGGCACGTCGTCCATGGGATCCCATGCATCTCCACCGGAGGGAGGAACAACAACTCTCATCGCCTTGAGCTCGTATGTCCCTTTCCCGCCTAAATCGTAAAGACGAACGCGCAGGTACACGATTGTGTTGATTGTCGCCGTGTAGTGAATGTCGAAATTGTATCCGCTCGCTCCATCGTCTTTCTCCAGGAGCTGAGTTGTACCGTCCGATGCATACAGCGTCCCGACCGTATCCGAATCCCCTGTGGTCCACAGCTGGTAATCCACTCCCGCTTCAACATCGAATGCGAACCAGTCATAGAGGTCATCCCGGGAAAGCGTATGAGGACCGTGGGCGATTATCTCGTCCCCTGTTAAATCGATTTCGTTTGCTCCTTCAAACGTGTCGTCCTGTGAGTCCCATTCGTCCAAAACAACCGGGGACGGCTCACTCACAAGACGGTAGGTGAGAGTGTATTCGGCACTTCCCGTGCTGTATTCACGGACACGAAGAAAGTATTTCCCTTGCTCGCCCGCGGTAAAAACAATTTTGAAATTATTCCCCTCCGCGCCGTCGTTATCCGTTGCCAATTCGGTTGTGCCGTCGGGAGCATACAGATCGCCCACTGTGTCGGACTCGCCCGTTGTCGCAAATTCATACGTGGCTCCTTTATCGAGAACAAAAAGAAACCAATCGAATCGGTCCGTTTCCGAGAGACTGTGCGGCCCATGCGTTGCAATTTCTGCTGTCGGCGATTCTAGTCGAACAGCACCGTCATAAATATCGTCGTATGGATCCCAATTGTCGCCCGGTGGCAACGGCTCGGCACCGCTCCTGTAGGTAAGCGTATACTTTCCGCTCAGATCCTTATCGACCAGATGAACACGTAAATAATAAATACCGGTTTCCGGAACAGAAATATGAATACGAAAATTGCGGTCGCCATCGTCGGAATCTGAACTCGCTATTCGTGTTGTGGCGTTGGCCAAGTACAAGTCACCGATCGTATCGTAGCTCCCCATTGTATAGAATTCATAGACCTCGCCGGCCTTCAAGGTAAACAAAAACCAGTCGTAGGTGTCCTCTTCTGAAAGTGTATGCAGTCCATGGCTTTGCGTTTCCGTGGAAGGGCTTCCGAGGTCCGTCGCTCCCAGATGTGTGTCGTCGGCCGGGTCCCATTGGTCGGGCGACGGTGCCGCCGATCGGTTTGCGTAATGCAGATCATACGCCCCCTCGTACCCAACCTCAAACAGGCGAACCTTCAGATAGAATATCCCACTCTCCAACGGCGTATAGCGGATCTGGAAGTTGATATCTCCTTCGGATTCGTCATTCGAGGCGACCACAGTCGTCCCGTCGGAGGCATACAAATCCCCCACCGTGTCGGAAAAACCCGCGCTGTAGAACTCATACGTGTTTTCTTCTTCGAGAGAGAACCGGAACCAATCGGCTTCGTCACTCGACGAGAGCGTGTGGGGACCATGCATCCCCTCGTCCACGCCGGGCGAGCCGAGGTCCGTTGCCCCCTCCACAGCATCGTCGAGCGGGTCCCACTCATCGGCTCGACAATCCCACGAAACACCGAAGAAGAAAGTAGAAATCACGACTACACAAAAAGCGGCGCGGAAATTCATCTCTACCTCATTTCATGAATCAAAAAATATGCACGAGACAAAAACCTAAAATCGAAATACCGATCACCCACCTGTCGTTTCATAAACTCGCACATCATTGACAGTCACGCTTTCATCATCCTGTCCTGCAATCTGAACCACAACATGCATCAAACCGGAAGGCTGTGTCGTGACGCCGGAGAGCCGAATCGTTCGCTCCTCATCGGCGGGCAACATCCACAGCGGAACGTCGGTCTGGAAGGCGCTCGGACCGGTTCCCGCCCAAAGAGTGAATATGCCGGAATCGCCCAAATCCTTTACGACGTCCACTTCGACCGTAACACGATTTGGGAATCCTTGCCCAGAAAATGCGGTCACAAATCGACTCGCCTTCTGCTCCGTATTCTTCGCCATAATCAAGCGATCGTTCCGGATGATCGCCGTCCCTTTGTCTTCATCGAGTAACCAGAGATTCGGTTGCCACTCAAGTCCTGCTATCAAAGATCCCGGATCCGCTGCGCCCCCTTGATCGACAGTCAGATTGTCAAAATAGACTGTACCTTCACCGGACTCGGCGGCATTGAAAATCACCATGAACGGCGAGATCCGTGTGTATCCCGCATCGATTCGAATTTCCATGTACTGCCAGGTATCCGCAATTACCTCGGACTCGCTTCGCACCGCGTACGAAACGGACCCCGCCTGTCCTTCAACGTCGGTAAATGCTCCCATCGCACACAAAATCGACGAACTTGTGGCACGATACCACACCCCCAATCGCACGACTTCTTGCCTGGAAAGAATCGCAGGGCCGGAGACGGTTACAAATTCTCCCGCCGAGAGAACCGCTGCCAGTCCCGTTCCATTTGTCGCCTCCGGCCGATTTGCATCCTCCGGTACTGAACTGACACTGACTCCGGCACTGGAGGGGCTGACTCCAAAGCCAAGCGAGTCGAGGCTTGCGGATGCAGGCTCGAACTCAAAGACAATATTCCTGTCATCCAAAATCGGCGTCGGACTCGGCGTCACTGTCGGTGTTCGCGTAGGACTCGGAGTAAAGGTCAGCGTCGGTGTTGGAGTTTCCGTCGGAGTCTCTGTTGCGGTAGCTGTTGGTGTTTCCGTCGGCGTATCCGTGGGAATCGGTGTCCCTGTTGGTACAGGCGTTTCCGTCGGAACCGGCGTGTTGGTCGGTACCGACGTCCGCGTTGCCGTCGGTGTATTCGTCGGCACAGGCGGAACAGGAGTATTCGTTGGAACCGGCGTGTTCGTCGGTATGGGTGTGTTGCTGGGCGTCGGCGTCTGCGTCGGTGTATTCGTCGACCGAGGCGTGTTCGTAGCGGTGAACGTAGGTGTCGCGGTTGGAAGAGGTGTCGTATTCTTCTCAGCCAATATAGCCACTCCGCCCGGATAGGGGCTCTTGTCGGCCACGTTCGATTCGACCAACAGTCTGCGACTCGACCGACCGTCGGGTGCTTGATCCCAATCCACCGTAACAGTCACGGTTTGTGACGCACCGGGAGCGACGCTGAACGGAGCGTCCGGCGTCCAATTTAGCCATGCAGCGGAGGAATCCAAGGCCAACGAAGAAACGCTCAACGTATCCGTCCCCGGATTCTCCACAACAAAGGAAGCCTCATCGTTCGAATAACCGAAATTGGACGTGGCATACCCGGTATTCCCCGGTGTAACCGTCACAAGAGGATCCGTGGAAGAAACCTGTACAAAGTTCCCATCGCCATCGAAATCATGGAAGAAATCGGCACTCGAAATGGTACCGTTCGAACCCGAGGAGCTCGACACCGCACATTGCGTAAACAATGAGACGTCGCTGAGGCCGGAGATCGAATCGATTCCGTCTGTCAAATCGACCACCACGCGTTTCGTATCATCGATAACCAGTGAATAGCTCCCCGGCTTCCAATACGTGCCGTCCAACGTATCGTGTGAGCTCCATTCAACCTGGCCGGGAAGTCCGACACCTCCGCTGTAATTCAATTCCAAACGTTTGGTGTGATTCAAACCGCTAACCGCGTACAACTGCGGACGGTAATCGTCCCGGTCCGTATTATAAAATGCATAGCGGAAATTGCTCTTGAAATAGTCGTATGCGACCCACATAAAGCCGCGACCGCCTCCGCCGGTGCTGTTGGTTGTACCCCACCAGCTGCCCCACGAATTCGCTATCAAAAACGCGCCATATCGGGTTTGCGTGCCGTCGTTGTACGGCCGATCATCGTCATATCCCACGATTGTCAGCGCGTGATATCCCCTCAACGATTCGCCCTGATGGGAGAACAGGACGTGGTTCTGAATGCCGCGCCCTTGATTGTTATACCACCAGTTCGTGTATACGGGGCACTGCGTCACGGCCAGGTTTCCGTTGGCCAAATGCTGCTTGATCAGTGCCAATTGAGAATCCGAGTTTCCGTAAATATAGTGCGCCCCCGTTGTCCGTCGCTTCAGCGCTTCAAGCCACTGTTCCTCACTTGGCCACGAGCGATAATCGCTGGAGGAATACGGTTTAAGCGACCAACTCGTACATCCGATATCGCTGACCCGCTTCATGACATACGACGTGTACGCACCGCTGTCGACTCCACCGTTTACCAGCGGATACATGAATCCGGGACTACAAATGTTGCTGTTATCGCCGCCCGATACGTCTAAATTCTCGTCCCGGGCCTGTGTATACGTATTGTAGTAATAGCAGGAGGCCCAACACGTGCACGACCCCTGGCTGCCTTGGCTCCGGATCGGTGGGAAAAATTGCGAAACGGAATTATCGACCGCGCTCGGTATCCCTTGTTCGCCCAGTACGTCCGCACGCAACATCGAAAGCGCGTTCGGCTGGAGAGCGACAGTCTCGTCGAAATTCGATTCGATGTACTGCGACTGCTCGGGCGTCACCGGGCGTGCCCCGAACCCCTGTTCTTCATCCGCATGTTCGTCCGGAATTGAATCTGTGCGCGGTACCGCAGGGGCCGCATTCTGGACCGTCTCCATATCCGTAAGTGTTCCGATGCTGTCCTGCGGCAGTGCGATCAGTATCCGTCCTTCCGGAGTAAAGGAGAGAATCTCGCCGCCCTGCAATTCGATTCCTCTCATGAACGCTTCAGCGTCGAAACCGGGCTCCGGTTGAGTCCATATCAGGATACGTCCATCCTCCAGCTGTTCGGCCCTGTCAAAATCCTCTGCGGCAATGTTGAAACCGGCATTCTCAGCTGGAACGCTGGTACTCAACTTCCGTGCGGTCTTTCCCGTCCCAGAATCGACATGCGTATAGAAACTCAGCGTGAGAGGTTCGATAGTAATATCCGGCTTGGGCGGTTCCGGCGTGGCCGTCGGTGTGGACGTCGGCGTCGACGTGCTCGTCGGTGTCGGCGTGGGTGTCGGGGCATTGTTGTTCACATTGATGAACACGCCGTTTGGATAAGGACTCTTGTTTCCATCGGGATCGTTCGAATCGATAAGCAGACGACGAGCCGTGATTCCAAACGGTGACCCCGCGTAATTGACAGTCACCGTCACCTTTTGTTCGCCGCCCGGAGCGACAGTAAACGGAGAAGCCGGTGACCACGAAATCCACTCGGCATTACTCGCGGCGATGGAGTCGATTTCCAACACACCGATTCCGTCATTGAATATCTTGAAGGAAGCCGAGCCTGTCGTGGTATCGTCGGAATCCGCAAACGATTCGCTGACGACCGTAAACTCTTCCGGTCCCTCCGGTACCGCCGTTCCGTGAACCTCTACGGTCCAAGTACCCGCTTGAGGATTCGACACGACAACTTGTTCCACGTTGTCGACGTCATTCACACCGGTTGTCGCATTTGCAGATGGGCTGTCTTTATCCAGGACCCATGGACGGTATACCTGGCCGGACGGTGATTTCAGTATAAGATCCAAATCGTTCACAAGCGCCTTTGCGGCCGACGTGCTTCCGGGCGCATCGGTCCAAGCCAACGTGATCTTCAACTCCGTGGCGCTTCCGCCGATTGTCACTGTATAAGGCGTATAGGTTCCCGTCGTAACCGATCCGCGCCGCCAAAGTTGTGAGCGGATATAATCGGCCGAGTTTATGGCGTTGATCAGTCCCCAGCCATGTTCGTAATCCGGACCGGGGCGTCCAAGATCCTGAGCGCCGCTTATGAGAAGGGCTTTCATCGTCTCGGGTGCGGGTTCTTCACCCAGTTCTTTTTGGTAGAGCTGGTACAGAAGCGCAGAGGTTCCGCATGCGCTCGGCGAGGACATAGATGTGCCGGAATAACTGCCGTAACTGTTGCTGGGCAACGTCGAAATCAGACCCACACCGTTCGCACACAGGTCCGGCTTCACTCGACCGTCATCGGTCGGCCCCCAACTGCTGAAGGACGACATCTCGTCGGAATCCGATGTCGCGCCTATGGTGATGATGTTTTTCGCGTTTCCGATGGGAGGAATACAATCGAACGGTCCGTCTTTTGAATAGCTCGGGCCATCGTTCCGATCGTTCCCGGCGGATTTGAAAACGACTAATCCTGTATCGCCGACAATCGAGTCCCATTGACGGGTTGTCGTGCTGTACATACCGAATTTGTCGCTGTTGTTGTAATTGACCCAGGAACTGCCGTTCCAGTGCCAGCCAACGACATAACCGTAGGAATGATTCGACAGGCGAATCCCGTTCGAATATCCCGCCACCATCTCGCTCGTATCGTTCGTCCAATCATACGATTTCACATTGATTGCAGGCCCCATACCTTTCGCGGATGAATTTCCCGCTCCCGAGCCTGCAATGGTTCCCGCCACATGGCTCGCGTGATTGCTCACCGAAGCCGAATCCATTTTCTGAAGCCGCGAACCAAAATCGGAATGGGCATACGCCGCGCCGCCGTCCCATACTCCTACAACCACGTCTTTTCCGTTTAATTCGTAAGGCAGCGTATACAAATCGGATACATGTGCGCGTTGGGCGGCAACAGCGTTCATCTCGTGGTAGGGCGCATCATCCGCTTCGATCCACTCGACAACATCGAGCCCCGCCAGTTTCTTGACGCCACGGGGACGAACCGCCGTACGAACAACGTTTTCATATTTCCATCCAAGAACCTCCCCGCCCGCTTCGCCAATCACTTCTTCCGCCTCGGACTGCGATACATCCTCGAAGAGAACGACCAGGACTATAACTCGTCCATCTTCCAGAATCGCACTCGGTGGGAATGCACCCATCGCCGTATCTACCGAGAGCTTATTTACCTCGGACGAAGCGATGGACCAACGAATCTGATTTTCCGCGGCAAGGGGTGTTCGTCCACCGGGGCCGGGTTCGACAACGGCCCAATATGCGAAATTCGGGACATAATTCAATAATCGAATTCCGTTTTGTCGCAGTTCTTCCTTCTCTTCATTGGTCGGCAATTCCTCGAATTGAATCAAATAATGGCGCGGTTCATCGGGTGCCGCCGCGCGTATCTCCCGAGAACCAACGGTCGAGGTATCGGGAGTAAGCACACCGCTCTTCAGAAGAATTCGCCGGTCGAGACTTTGGGTACGTGAACCCGTTACCGCTTTTATTCCGACTTTTCGTTTCAATGTGGTCTTCTGTACCGGGTCCTGTTGAACAATGCGCACAAAATCGAGCGTAAGCGGCTCGACCCGTATCGAGGGATCGCCCACGGGCTCGGTCGGCGTCGGAGTCGGTGTGAGCGTAGGCGTATTTGTAGGTGTTGGCGTTGGGATAATTCTCGTTACGTCGATCGAGTAAGCGCCCGTCGACGAAAACGAACCGATCACCCGAACGTAATAATCCCGATTTCCACTCAAGGTGGTTGATATTTTCGAGAAGAGCCCTGAGCCGCTGTCGTCGTCCCTCGCCAGTTCGTTACTCCTGCTGTCGGGACCGTACAGAACAATCAACGTATCCATCGGATCGGAGCCGGAAACCTGGTGCGTTTCAATAACATAAATCCCATCGGATGACGTCTGGAAAAGGTACCAGTCCACATCCGTGCCATCTGAAATCGTTCCCTCCACAGCCGAACCGTCGACCGGGACATCTTCCGCAACAGGCGTCGGCGTGCTGGTCGGTCTCGGCGTGTTTGTCGGTGTCCGTGTCGGTGTCACCGTTGGTGTGGGGGTCAATGTGGGTGTATCCGTCGGAGGAGACGTTGGCGTTGCCGTATTGGTCGGTCGCGGTGTATTCGTCGGCCGAGGAGTATTTGTCGGTGCCGATGTCGCGGTTGGAGTAGCCGTTGGCGCTTCCGTCGGTGTAGGTCTCGGCGTCTTTGTCGGTCTCGGTGTATTTGTCGGGGTGTCCTCCGGAGTCGGGCTCGGAGTCACAGGAACCGGCGTCGCAGTCGGAGGGGTCGTCGGTGTGTTTGTCGGCGCGTCCGTTGGTCTGGAAGTGGCTGTCGGCGTGTCTGTGGGTTCCGGAAGCGGTGTCGGTGTTTTCGTCGGACGATCGGTAGGCGAAGCGGTTGCTGTCGGAGTATCCGTTGGCGTAGACGTCGGTGAATGGGTTGGCGTGTATGTCGGTGTCGGGGTTGGTTCCGCCTCGAGGAACAGTACCGCACCGGCATGGTTAAATGGTCCATAGAAAACCGGCTGTCCACTCCGCGTCATCGCAAAAACACGGAATTCATACTTGTGGCCGAAAGCCGGACCTTCCGCAAAAACGGCAACAATCGCCGCGCTGCTGTCCGCACTCCATTCAAGATATGTTGCGCTGGGATCGTTGGTTCTTCCAAGGAACAAATAATCGCCCGACTCGTCGAGACGCACATAAACGTGAATATCCACAACGTCGGAGAGATCCACACGGTCGGGACTAAGATTCCAGCGGACAATCAGTTCCCGTGAATCGGCGGGATCGCGGTCGGTATCGTTGCTCAGATCGGCAAAACTGCCAATCGTGTCGGTAATCACCAGCGAATGAAGCGGGTTCAACGCAATCGCCAAAATCGAGACTGTATCCGACGCAATCGGCTGAATTTCGTCATCGACGGTCAAACGCAAGACATAGATGCCAGGTGTAGAAGGCGTGAACATAGAATCCAGATCCGTCGTCGAAGAAAACTGACTGCTGCTTGTATCCGGCCCGGAGACAATGTCCCATAAATACGTGTATGTTCCGTCCCCTCCCGACACCGAAGCGTCAAGCGATACATCGCTGCGAACAAAAACACTTTCCGCCTCTCCGGCTTCCACATCGAGCGGCGCATCGGTAACGATGGTCGTTGTATCGGAAACAGGCGGCTGAACCTGATCGTCTACCGTAAATCGCAGTACCGTACTGCCCGGCGTCGTCGGTGTGAAAATCGGATCGCTGACCGTCGTGGAAGAAAGCTGCCCCAGGTCGGTATCCAGGCCCGAAACGATTTCCCATTGGAACTCATAGGTTCCATCGCCCCCGGAATACTGACCGTCGAGGGAAATGTGCCCGCCGACATACGTATGATCGTATTCGCCCGCGTTCACCTGAACGGGAAGTGTCACCACCCGCACACGATGATTATTGATATCGGCGAGGTAGAGCTGTCCTTTGCCGTCCAACGCGATACCCGTCACATTGGTCATTTGTGCGTCTGTCGCAGGACCGCCGTCTCCCGAGTATCCCGGCGTGCCGTTGCCCGCGATTGTGTCGATAGCCCCGGAGGAATACACAATGCGAATCACGTGATTGGAGCTGTCCGCAATATACTGATTTCCCGACTGATCGGAGAACACATCGGATGGATTGAATAGACTCGCCTCCGTGGCCGGACCGCCGTCTCCGGAATAACCGGGAATCCCGTTACCCGCAACAGTGTGAATTGTCCCCGAACCGTCAACCATACGGATTACGTGATTATCGATGTCGGCGATATACAGATTGCCCGCCTGGTCCATCGAGAGATTCATTGGATGACGAAGCGTCGCATTGATCGCCGGGCCGCCGTCGCCGCTGTGCCCGGCGTCGCCCGTTCCCACGATGGTACGGATGGTTTCCGAACCGTCGATCTTTCGCACAACATTATTGTTCGTATCGGCGATATATACATTTCCCGCACCGTCGGTTAATACACCGGACGGCCTGTACAGCGTGGCACGCGTCGCAGAACCACCATCGCCGCTATAGCCGACATCTCCCGTTCCCGCGACTCGATGAATGATTCCGGAGGGATCGACCTTGCGCACAACGTTGTTGAACGTATCCGCAATGTATAAATTGCCGAGTCCGTCCGCGTGGATGTCGAACGGACGGAATATCTGAGCATCCACCGCGGGGCCGCCATCCCCGCTGAACCCATCGAATCCCGTCCCCGCAACCGCTGTAATGATCCCCGACGAATCGATCTTCCGAATTTGTGCGTTACCTGCATCGGACACATAAACATTGCCGAGAGAATCGGCGGCAACGCTGTGTGGAAAGGAGAGAAGCGCCTCGTCGGCCGGACCGGAGTTGCCCGAAAACCCGGATACACCGGTCCCCGCCACAGTGAAAATCGAGGCCACTCCCGAATCGGCGGCCGACGGAGCCAACCGGGCACCATCTCCCGAAGCGTCAACCGGACTGGCCCACCAGGCATGAACAAAAAGAAGGACCAGCAACGTCAACAGCTCGGCCCAGAGTAGGCGGCGAAGATCGGGCGAAAGTACACGTACTCGAACGACCACAGGTTTTGCGTGGGGGGAAGGCAAATCACTTCTCATAGCATCCTCTCGAAGGGCAAACTCCCAGATATATTTACACCAGTATATTCAAACCAGCATTTCTACAACCGGCCTCCCGTTCGTCGCACCATTAGGAAAGTGCCAAAGCGAGGTCGACCGAAAGCCGGATTGACTTCAGCGAGTCAAATACCCGCCCTCCTTCGAGGCAAAACACACATTCCAGTGACGGAAATTCCGCCAATCATCCATTTATGGAATACTTTGTTACAATATAGCAACAATACAAAACATCAAAGGATAGTATATCGCATATCTGACTAACAGCAAGGATTCCGAGGATCAATATACCTTGCAGCATCCATCTCAAGTTTCATGCCATATCGCAACATAACGCAACACATTGAGACCGCTACAATTAGACGCTCGACATCCTTCTTGGACTCGGCCAACATTGTCAACCCACCGGCAACTGTTGCCCCTGCAGGACGAAGCCCTACTCCATTAAGAGGCTTAACCGCCGCTCACTGGCGAAGCTCCCGAATTCCTTTTAGTCTTGCAGCAAATCGTACACGTCCGAAGGAGATACCGATGCCCAGGTTATGGTTCCCAGTAATCGCTTGCTGTTTGATCCTCCAGTCTCAATCGATATACGCCTTCCCTTCCGGGGACATTTCCAACGCCGACTGGCTGGTCGCTCCCATCGAGATCGAGGCCAATCTGGAGGCAGCTGAAGAGCCCGGAGATCTGACTCTGAGCAACGGCATCATTTCTCGAACGTTCGTTACTTCGCCCAACTTCGCATCGATCTCCCTGAAGAATCATACCGACAGAAGAGAATTCATTCGCGGCGTCAAACCGGAAGCCACCATAACAATCGACGGAGAATCTTATCCTATCGGCGGTCTTCTCGGTCAACCCGACTACGGGTACCTCGATCCGCAATGGCTCAAGCAGATGACCGCTGATCCGGGTTCCTTTTCTCTTCGAGGATACTCAACCGGCAAGATTCAGCCGCGCCTCGAATGGGAACGAACGCGCTACTCAGCGGACCTGTCCTGGCCGCCCAAAGGCATCCACGTTGTTTTCGATTTTCAGCCTCCCAGGAAACTCGTCGAAGAATCACCGGGAATCGAGTTATCTATTCACTACGAGCTGTACGAAGGGATTCCGGTGTACTCCAAATGGCTGACTCTAAAGAATACCGGAAATTCGGAATTCACCATCAACAGTGTAACCACGGAGATTCTTGCGGTTGTGGAGAGAGAAAGTGAAGTACAACGCGTTCGAAATGTTCGGCCGCGGAAATTCAAAAACGATATCGACCCGAACGACCTCGCGGCGATGACTTCCCCACGTTTGCACATCCAAAGCGATTACGCATTTTGCGGCGGCAGCACAAACTCCTCCGATCAAACGACCTTCTGGACAGCGGATCCCCAATATACCTCGCAGGTGAACTACGATCTCACATGGCCCCATCTTCTCACGTCCCGTTACCCCTACGGCCCCGCCGTTCTTCTAAAACCGGGAGAATCGTTCACGTCGTTTCGAACATTTGTATTGCTTCATGACAGCGACGATAAAGAACGCAGAGGACTCGCCATACGGAGGATGCACCGAGTTCTCGCGCCGTGGGTTACGGAGAACCCTATCCTCATGCATTTGCGCCACAGCGACTCTAAATCCATTCGCCGCGCCGTCGATCAGTGCGCGGAAGTCGGATTCGAAATGATCGTTCTCTCGTTCGGCAGTGGAATCAACATGGAGAGTACCGATCCCGAATATCTTCAACGAATGAAAAACGATTTCGATTACGCGTACAGCAAAGGTATCGAAATCGGCGGCTATTCCCTGCTGGCATCGCGCAGCGCGGGTCCCGAATACAATGTCATCGATCCCGAAACCGGAACACCCGGTGCGTTTTTCGGTCAATCGCCGTGCCTGGTAAGCGAGTGGGGAGAAAACTATTTCCGCAATTTAAAACAATTCATTGAAACAACCGGTGCGGATATCCTCGAACACGACGGCTCCTATCCCGGCGATCTGTGTGCCGCCACCTATCACAAGGGCCACAGAGGTTTACTCGATTCTCAGTGGGCACAATTCCAGAAAATCCGCGAATTCTATCGATGGTGCCGTGCACGAGGAGTCTATTTGAATGTCCCTGATTATTATTTCCTGAATGGTTCCAACAAAACCGGGATGGGATACCGTGAAGTCAACTGGAGCCTTCCGAGGGAACGGCAGATCATATTGGGACGTCAAAATATCTACGATGGCACCTTCGAGAAAACGCCGAGCATGGGATGGATGTTTGTCCCCCTGGTCGAGTATCACGGCGGCGGCGCTGCAGCCACGCTCGAACCTCTATCGGAGCATCTAAACGCTTACGAGGCCCACCTCGCCCAGAATTTTGGTTCCGGCGTACAGGCCTGCTATCGCGGTCCGCGTCTGTACGATACCGAAGAAACAAAACAAGTCGTGAAACAATGGGTGGATTTTTACAAACAATACCGTGCTATCCTCGATTCCGATATTATTCACGTCCGCCGTCCTGACGGAAGGAGTATCGATTGCATGCTCCACGTAAATCCGCAGTTGGAAGAACGCGGTCTCGCGATGGTCTATAATCCCCTCGATCGCAAGGTACAAACGACCCTTGAATTACCGCTCTATTATACCGGCCTCACGACAATTGCTCACATTTGGGAGCAGGAGGAGAAAGCAAAAGAATATAAGTTGGATCGCCAGTACGATGTCCAAATCCCCGTCGATATGCCCCCGAACAGCGTTACGTGGTTCGTGATCGAGTAGGATGAGTGAATAGAAAGACAGCGCGAATGATATTCGAACAGATATGGGGCAACATCCGGTTCTGTGTTTCTACGTGTTTTCCTGGCCTTTTCGCGTCTTCGTGTTTCGTTGTCTGAACCATGATGATCAGGGATGAACAAGATGACGATCACAGATCGGATTCACTTTTTCTTCAATTCCAACACCGCAAAAACCGGCCTGTGATCGGACGCCACAGTTTCGTCTAACACGCGAAATTTCCGAACCGCCCAACGTGACTCCGGTTGATAAAGAATATAATCGATCCGCCTGTCGGGCTCTTCCGCAGGCCAGGTAAAACGATCCCCTGCACCGATCGAATCGTTCCATAAATTGAATAATCGACGCAGAACATCACTTTCCGGTTCAGCATTCAAATCGCCGGCAAGCACTGTCGGCATATCAGGCTGTTCTTCGGCGAATCGATTGATAATCGGTACAGCCGCCAAACGGTCCGTCGGGTCGCTTGTATGGTCGAGATGCGTCGCGAGAAACCGGATCGGCATCCGCTCTCCTGTATCCGCCTCAACAAAAACTTGTATTTCCAAAATAATCCGTCTTTCGTGCCCCGGCGAGAAAGATAGAGGATGAATCTCGGTTGCCGCGATCGGCAGGACGGAAAGTATGGCGTTTCCGTACTCGCCTCCTGCGAAGTCAATCGCGCGGCCGAACACCTCCCGCATTCCCGTCAACCGACCCAGCACCGACGCTTGATCCACACCGCCCGACCGCTCAGTCTTCACATCGACTTCTTGCAGTGCCACCAAATCCGGCCTGACCGATGTGATGATCCCGGCGATCCGTTCGAGGTCGATACGCCTATCCATCCCTTCGCCGTGGTGGATATTGTACGTCAAGATCCGAAGTTCCGTCGCTTCCGCAGTCGCTCCGAGAAACAGGAGAAACGCGACAAATATTAAAATAGAAATTCTGAACATTCTATTCATTTGTTTGATTTCTTCTTCGATTCAAAGTTACGGCGAACATACTGACAATAGATCGCCCCGGCCGGATTGTGGGCCAGCACGCGGTCCTTCACGATAAACGTTGTCACCGGAGCCTTTGAGAGCTTCGTGAAAACCGCATCGTGTCCCACACACAACCCACAGATAATATTGAAATCCGTTTTGGCCCTGTTCATCAGATCCGCCTGTCCGGCGGGATTACACATAACTTCGTTCTCATCGTCTGTGATCGTTTCAAGATCGAAAGTCTTTTTCCGAATTCCTCCCGTCTTACAGCAAACAGAAACCACGTCGAACTCCTGCGACAGAATATCCTCGACGATCCTTGCTTCCTCCGACATTCCCACACAGAACGCTAGTCCAAGTTTCTTGAACTTCATCTCCTTCGCGTACAGCATGATTTCCGCGAGGCGGGTCTCCTGGCAATAATGACGGGCCTCAATGGCACTCGCCGCCTTATGGAGTTTCCAGACTCCCTGCTTCTTATAGAGATCTTTCTGCCGTCTGGCGGCTTTGTAACAGTCTTTCCCACCCTTACATTTCTTGTCTTTGCATTTGGCGCAGCGCGGTGTCTTTTCTTTGGCCATCGTTGGTTACCTCATTCAATCTTGAATACCTGCCGGTTCACCCTCGCCGGAATTCCAACAGGTGGAGTACCTTCTGTCCGGTCAAGAGTCGAAGTCGTAGCAAGCCGGGTGCAGATATGATAGTCTCGGATTCCCATTCTCGTAATAGAGGAGTAGACATGCTTGACCGAATACGCTCTTCCATGCTTAGAACAGCTTTTGTGATTTCCCTCCCAGTTTTCCTACTGCCCGTGGACACGGCTGTTGCCGCTGGCTCCGATACGCCTCGGAAGATTGAGAGGCTATGGGAAATAACCGCCCCCGAAGGCTTTTCGGCGCCGAATCCGGTCCAAGATCCTGAGTCCGGACGCACTATCGGTATCGCTGTCGCCGAGGTGGGCGGGTATCTCGCGTTTGTGAAACCGGATGGAAACGTAGCCTGGAGAATCCAGCTACAGCCCCCGCTCTTGGCCGCACCGGCGGTATGCGATCTCGATGCGGACGGACAAATGCAATTGATTACCGTCGACCGTGCGGGCCGCGTCGTCTGTGCGAATATCGACGGCGACATCCAATGGGAACAACAACTTCCGGACGGAATCAGCGGCTGGGGCTGCCCCGCCGCAGCGGATATCAACGATGATGGCAACGCCGAGGTCATCATCGGCGACCGGCTCGGGAATGTCTCGTGTCTCTCCCACAATGGCGACCTGTTATGGCGCTTCCAAGGAGAACCCGGCGAATTGGGAACACCGTTGATAGCGGATATTTATGACATACCCGGGAAGGAAATCGTCATAACATCTCACGAACAAGACATCTATGCCCTCGATTCTCAAGGGAATTGGCTGTGGGATATCTACATTCCAAACGATCTCTTTCCGAATTCGACGCCTATCCTCGCAGATCTGAACGGCGATGGAGAAGCCTCTCTTTTTGTCGGCGGAGGCTTGAACCACGTTATTCGCATCGATCTGCAAACAGCAAAAGTCTCGGATATTTTCGACACTCTCCAGCACATAAATGACGCTATCGTGGTTGGCGATCTGAACGGGGACGGTAACGACACAGTCATTGCCGGAAATAAATCGGGAACTCTCTACGCATTCGGCGCCGACACCGACAATCGTCTTGAATTGCAATGGCGAATTGACCGTCCGTCAAAAGCGATCTACGGAGCCCCTCCGCTCGTCAATTTGGACGAAGATTCGGATACCGAAATCCTCTTCCTGACCGCCAGAGAAAAATCTATCGAGGCCATCAATCCGGATGGATCATTATGCTGGCAGTCCGAGGAGAGTTTCATCGCGTCGCCTGCGGTCTGTGTAGGAGACGTCAATGGCGACGGCACGCTGGATCTCGTCATGACCGATACGGTGCCCGGACACGGTCGGGGAGCATCGCTACGCTGTTTGTCCTTGAATATCCCATTTTCAGACGACAACGTTCTTTGGCAAAGCATTGCCGCAAATCCCGAAAATACCTGTCTTGCAGACGCTCAACAATCGTATCGACGGCTAACCGTACCTTTGCAGAAAGTCGCGGATACAACATCAGGCAGCCAAATCCGCGGATCATTCGATTTGTTCACAGGCAAAAACACCTGGTATCGCGATGTCAGAGTGAGCGAAACGGGAAGGACATCTCTATTGACTGAAATTACGTATCCCGACGGAGTACGCTTCATCTCAATAAAACATACTCACCGAACTGAAGACACCCTCCGTATTGATTTCAGTGCGAATCAGGAAGGCACATATCAAATCCAGGAGCAACTGGTTCAGCGGGAATTCGAAACTTCAACGCAACAAGGAGACCGCTACACAATTCTCGCTGAAAGAGACAAGACAATCGACTTTACGCCGGTTCAAACCGATATTGCGTTTATACGGAACCTGATCGAAAACGTCGAGAGACAGATCGAAGATTGGGCCGAGCCGAACAGAGACGTGTATCAAGGGTGCCAAAAGGCGCTTGCTCAATTAACCGCTGAAATCGACGTTCTATCAAACGAGAAGAGTTTCGATGAAAAGCAAATTCGTCGTCTGTCTGAAATCCGCAAAGACGCGGAGCGATTTCAGACAATTGTAAATGCCATCGAAGCCAACTCGGCACAAAACAGTTTTGTCGCCTGGACATCCAGCCCCTGGTCTTTCTTCGATCCCATTACCAGCCTCCCGGCTCCGTCGAAAATGGTGGGAAAAATAGAAATTTTCGCCTGCAGACTCGAATATGAACCCCTCGTCGTCAATCTCACCAATGTCTGCGGAAAAACATTGGAGGTGCGAGTGGATCCTGGCGACCTGGAAGGACCGGCCGTTTTATCTGCAGAGAATTGCATGGAGTTCTCCCGGTCGGTCAAGGTGCCCACCGCGCGACGAGGAGAAATCACCGATGCGCTCCCATCGCTCGATCAAGGCAGGCTTCTTACACTCCCTCCCTGGGAATCGGCACAGCTCTGGATCACCTTTCATGCCGGAGAGGCTGCTCCCGGCACGTATGGGGGCGAGCTCCGTTTGGCGGGCATTGAAGTCGACCCGTCGATTGTCGAGATTCCGGTCTCATTTGTCGTTCACGACCTTACTCTCCCCCGCCCTCGGCCGCTGCGATTCTGCACATGGTCTGTCATTACCCATCACTTTGAAGGCATGGAAGAGGCGGTACGGCGAGACCTCATCGAGCACGCCAACACCGTCTTCATCGGTCCCTCGCCAAATGCAAAATTCGACGAGGCAGGCAATTTGACCGCTCCTATTGACTATCAGAGGCATGATGAATACGTACGTGAATACGCTCCACACGGCTTCATTCTGTTTATCGGCGCGCAGAATGGCGTTCAAGGGCCAAAATTTCTATCCGACGCGTGGATGAAAGCCTATGAGATTTATCTGCGGGATTGGGTAAAGCATCTCGCGCAGCTCGGGGTCGGCTATGAGAACTACGCACTTTACCCCTATGACGAGCCAAATGTTCTCGGAAGTGAATTGGTAGAAAACCTGCTGGCCGTCGGACTGGCGACACGAAAAATCGACCCGAATATTTTGATTTACACGGACCCGACAACCGGCAGTACGCCGGAACTGATTGAATACCTCGCCCCGGTCATCGATATCTGGTGCCCTTCAGCCGAGTTACTGGAAAGACATGAGGAACAGATCGTGCCCCTCATGAAACGGACAGGAAAAGAGGTCTGGTTTTACGATGCGGCGGGACATGCAAAAACATTGTCTACATTGGGCATTTACCGTTGGCGTCCCTGGGAAGCATGGCGTCTGGGTTTCACAGGCTGCGGCCACTGGGTCTACTCGCACCATCCCTACGACCTCTGGACCGGACCGAATCCGAGTGTCAATTACTATCCCACGGTGTACGACGGCAAGGGGGTGGTTACGAGTAAACGGTGGGAAGCATGCCGCGAGGGTGCGGAGGATTATGAATATCTGTGTCTTCTGCGCGAGGCCATAAAAAAGGCGGAAGAGTCCGGAGCCGATTCTACCCGGCTGGCGGAAGCCCGAAGACTTCTCGATCGCGCACCGGAATTCGAAGACCTTCTCCAAGATGTCGGCAGGCGGATCCCTCTGAATACGGACAAAGTCCCCTTGTACGAAAGAGCCACCCGACAGCTGAACGAATACCGAAACGAGATCGTGACAACGTGCATAAAGCTCAATAAGACAAATCCATAGGCCTCCTTACGATACGGTTTCCTTATTCAGCTGCGTTGGCATCGGCCAAGGTACTGTGAGAGACTTCGTCTGAATACCGTCGAACGCACTCGTCAAATTCCGGCTTTGGAAGAAAATCCACGAGATGGGAGAATACTGTCCGTTCCACGTATATCAGCTGTCACTTTTTGACTTGACAGCAGAAAATCGATGTGGGAGGATCGAGAAAAGGGGATAATGTTGGAAAGCCCCCCGTCAAGGAATGACTGGGCAATGTTGTGACGGGCGTCCGTCCTTCGGAAGAGGGTTATTTCCCCGCCTATAGTCTGCCCTAAAACCTGCATGCCTAAAGGAGCTGTCTGATGAGAACTCGTGGAAAGTACTTATTCATTGGGGTATTGACGGTTGGCATAGCGGCCATTCTAGTTTTCACGATAACTCCATTCACGATTCAAGCTCAAAACACAAGTACTGAAAAGCATAGCGTCACGTATGAATACGACGACGCTGGCCGATTGATCCAGGCGACTTACGACGAGCAAATCGAGATTAGTTACGTCTATGACACCGCCGGAAATCTGGTCGACCGTGAAGTAACCGGTAATATCACTAGTATCAAGTCATGGGACGTATACGAGTGATTTTGACTGGGCCGCAAAAAGTGACCGGAACGGATCTCCCCCTGACCTCTCCGGATCTTCGGGGGAGGACAGGCGGGTCTTCTCCCCAAAAGGACCGCGCTTGGGTGGCCGCAGTAAGGGGAGATTCAGAGAGGATTGAGAACTTCTGTATTCTTATCTCGTCGGCTTTTTGCGGCGTTGTGTACATTAATGATTGGATAGAACGTTATGGGGCACTCATATCGGAAAGTCGCACGTCTTCCTCAGGCCTTTCTTGAATCGTCTCCGGAAATCATTGAGAAGAAGGGTAAAAAGACAATGTTGGATGATTTCCAACCTACTGTTCTTGACATCCAGTTGAATGAAGTAAGCGTTGAGAGGGCGGTTCTTGGTATTCCAGGAAGCGGCTTATTGCGCTCGTAAATAGGGAAGGAGTTTTTCAAATGAACACCACTAGCCACGCACTGTATCGAGTAATGAGGGTATTGTTCTTCCAAGTGAAAAGTCCGATAGCTGCATCGATATCGCCCGCTCTGCGAACCGCTTCCATCCTTTTGTCGATCGTGAGTTTGTTTGCCGCCTCGAACAGTCTGTACGCGCAACAACCGCCACCTCCAAATGCAGCCGGCGGTGTGGCTGGCGGTGGGGTTTCCGAGACGCTAACCAGAGGCTCCAATGAATCTCAATATGACAGATTTGATCCGATCAGCATGGGCACAGGCGAGTATTATTTCAGGGAGAACCTGTTGCGCCTGAATGGTTCCTTTCCTTTCAAACTTAGTCTCTACTATGGCTCGCAAGTCGATTCGAAACGCGAGCACGATGGATTTCCCGAGAAGTTTATTGGTTCTCATCATGGTGTACTTACGCGCTATGCTTTTGGGCCATCGCAGGAGATCTTTGTGGAATTGGGCGAGAAAGAGATTGGTTTCGTTCCTGGACTTGATGGGTGGATATGTCCCAACGAAGAAATCCGCTACCGGCTAAAGGAACGGCAGAATGGCTATTATTTAATGGACCCCGAACGATCCACCGTGTATACGTTTGAGGCCGCGGGCGAACCTGAGGAACCTTCCATTGTACTCCAAGATATTGCCAGCGTCGATTCCAATGAGCAATCCTCGATTGGGCTTCTTTGGAGCCCCATGGTGAAAGGAGAACAGGTAATTGATATTTCCGCCGATGGGAGATTCGTGGCTTTTAGTAGCCTTTCCAGCGAGTATGTTGAGGGAGATACGAATGGAACGTACGATGTTTTCCTGCGAGACAGATGTGGGATGGGGGAAACCTATCGAGTGACCATGGGGTATAAAGGCGATGAAAGCAATGACGAAAGCGGTAAGGAACTTGCTTTGTCCGCGGATGGCAGTTGCGTCGCTTTTCAATCCAATGCCAGTAACCTTGTGCCTAACGACACGAATGAAGAAAAGACCGACGTTTTTGTATACGACAGTAAAAAAGGGGAGATTGAGCTCATCAGCGTGAACTTGGACGGCGTTACTACTAACTATTATTGCCGTGAACCTTCCATCTCCGCCGACGGACGCTATGTCATTTTTCGTTCAAGAGGAGTATCTTATATTCCCGGCAATGAAAAATATAATATAGATGATGTTTTTCTCCGTGATCGCGAGACGCAAACAACGATCAAGGTGAGCGTGAATTCCCAGGGAGAACACGGCAATGACCAGAGTAATCAAGGCCAAATCTCGGATAGTGGCCGATTTATCGCTTTTACATCAAAAGCAACCAACCTTGTACCCAACGACACCAATGATGAAAGCGATATCTTTGTTCACGATGTCGAGACGGGAAAAACCACTCGTGTTAGTGTAAGTTCGGAAGGCAATGAAGGTAACGGTAGGTCTAGTAACTCGGCAATATCAGCGGATGGCCGTTTCATTGTTTTTGAGTCCACATCGAACAATCTCGTTCCGGGGGATGATAACGAGAACAGAGATATCTTTGTGCACGATCGTGCAAACCAAACAACGGAACGTGTGAGTTACACGAGTGAAGGAGAGGAGCCTTCTGAATATTGTGACGATCCCGAGATTTCTCCCGAAGGGCGATATATAGCCTTTGTTACAAAGGCCCCTCTTGTTCCTGAAGACGTGAACGAGTATGAAGATGTTTATTTGTATGACCAAGTAACAAAAGAGATCGTGCGCGCCTCTGTCGGGATCCATGACGGTCCTTCTCCCTATATGAGCGTATTCCCCGCCCTCTCCGGCGGCGCGGCTTTTATTGCCTTCATTGCGGAACAAGTATTCTACGCCGAGGGGCCGGATGAGGAACTCTATATCTCCGCCCGTCGCGGCCCGGAAAAAGCCGTGTTGACAAAGATCGAAGACCGCAACGGCAACAGCCTACACTTTGAATATAGCGGCGAGGGAGAAGCCGTTCTTGCCAGAGGGCCGGATCGGATCTACGACAACCACGGTGGCGAATTGAACTTTACCTACGAATCCATCGGGGCGAACGGACGACCGTATCTGACTCAAGTCGAGGACCAGGCCGGGCGCACCTGCACCTTCGCTTATGAGGACTCGCCGGTCGACAACCCGGATGCCGTGGTTTTGCGTTCCTTCACCGATCCAGAGGGTAACACAACGGAATATACGTATGACGGCGGACAACGCATTGTCTCGCGGACGCTCCCACGCGGTAATACGCCCTACATCCAGACCTATGACCCTGAGTTTCCCAATCGAGGCATTGTTACCACCCAGACAGACGCGTATGGGAATGTCACCACAATCAAAAAAGAACAGTACGAACCCTACAGCGGGAAGGACAGCCGGTTCTCCGTCGCGTATCCCGACGACACCACTCAATCGTTTACGCACACTCACGGGGGACGAGTGGTTTCTTCCGTAACGGACCAAACCGGAAAAACGGCAACGTTTCAGGCGGGCGACTCGGCGGATCGCTTGAACGAAATTACCGACCGCATAGGCGATACGTCCAGCGTCGCCTATCATCCCCAGTCGGGGCTAGTCGCCTCAGTAACCAACGCCGAGGGGAACGCCAGCAGGTCCACATATACAAAACAAGTGCAAACATTCACCAACCCGGAAAATGGCGACACTGTTTCGTTCGCTTTCTACGTTCTCGCGCGCGCGACACACGCGGACGGTACAAGCCGCGAGTTCGAGTACGATGTCAAAGGCAATGTCACGAAGGTCACGGATCCGCTTGGAAACGAACGGACCTATACCTATAACAGCGACGGCCGAGTTCTTACCGTGACAAATCCGGCGGGTGGTGTCATCACAAATACATATAACGCCGATGGCACCCTGGCCTCGCGTCAAGATTCGGATACAGGCGTAACCACGTACGGTTATGATGATGCCAAGCGACTCACCAGCATTCATCGGCCGGATGGGACCTCGGTTCAAATGACCTACGATCGGAACGGCTGGCTCACATCCAGTACGGATGAAAACGACCATACGTATACGTACACGTATGACGCCAATGGCAATCTTGAATCCGGCACGGATCCGGAAAACAACAAAACTCAATATACGTATGACCTTATGGACAGGGTCGTGAAGGTGACCGACAAACGGAACAAGGTCACCGCCTATACCTATGACTCAGTGGGACGGATGGATTCCGTTACCGGTCCCAACGGCATGACTACCTCGTATGGGTACGATGCCAGAGGTTGGCGCAATCGTGTTTCTCGGGCTGGACGCACCTGGAAGGCTGAGTATGACGACGAAGGTGTGGTTACCTCCGCAATAAATCCGTTAAACCAAGCCCACGTGCATCAGACCAACAAACTTGGCCGTATTACCGCGGTGACCGATCCCATGGGGGAAATCAGAACATTCTCCCGAGATTCCATGGGCCAACTTACGGAGATCACCGATCCCTTAGGCCGCACCACAACGT
>CAZTDD010000001.1:12557-255068 GCA_964612675.1 uncultured bacterium | reverse complement strand
GATCTTCTCCATTTTCTTGACGCCCTGCAAAAAGTCGCTTAGGGTACCGCTTACAAAAATTCACGCTTTTTGCAAAATTAGGGTCTACATCGGCACAGAATCTGAGCAGCGCCGCCACGGAGCAGGCCTCCAGTTTGGAAGAGACTTCCGCTTCTATCGAAGAATTGGCGGCCTCCGTGGATCAAAATGCGGAGAATTCGAAGAAGGCCGATCAGATCGCACGAAAAGCGGCCGACGACGCTCAGCAAGGTGGTGCGGCCGTAGCGGAAACAGTGGATGCGATGCGCAGAATCGCGAATCAAATCAAGATTGTCGACGACATCGCCGATCAAACAAATCTGTTGGCGCTGAATGCGGCAATCGAAGCGGCTCGTGCAGGCGAAATGGGCAAAGGCTTCGCGGTAGTCGCCGTCGAGGTCAGGAAACTCGCCGAGCGGTCGCAGCAGGCGGCGAAGGAAATCAGTGAACTGGCCTCCAGCAGTGTTGAAGGGGCGGAAAAAGCCGGGCAACTGATCGAGCAGGTGGTGCCGGATATTCAGAAGACTGCCGAACTGGTTCAGGAGATCAGTATGGCCTGTCAGGAACAGTCTTCGGGCGCCAACCAAATTCGCGAAGCGACTACGTCGCTCGACCAAGTGACGCAACAGAATTCCGCGACTTCCGAGGAATCGGCGGCGGCAAGCGAGGAACTCGCCAGCCAGGCACAGAACATGCAGGAAATCGTCAGCCGCTTCAAAGTCAACGGAAATGGGAACGGACGACTCACTGACAGAACAAGCGGAGTCAAACGACATCGCCTGGAAGTGGCCCACATTGGAGAAAAGGTCGAATCGCTTCCCGCTCCGCAACCGGGCAATTCGGAAACAGAACGCATAGAGAATTCACAGCCGGCAGGCCAACGAAGGGAGTTCCAGGAATTCTGACCTACAGCGTGCTTGCCGGATACTGCGTGGACCGACGGGAGAGTGTTCTTTCTCTTCCGTCGGTCTTTCTTTGATCGTTGTTCTTAATCCAAATGAAACCGTACGGTCAGCAGGCAGTCCGGAAGGCCGTATCGGTCGAGAGGCATTTGGTGGACGGCGCCGTCCGGGATGGAACGTGTGATTTCGAAAGAGATCGGGACATCTTTTTCGACACTGCCACGCCCCAAACAATAGCCGCATACGTGATACCGTAATCGCCCCGTTCCCCTGCATAAAGGACAAAACGCTTCAATCGGAATTCGAAGATCGAGAACTCCTCCCTGTGCCGCTTCTTCGTCTGTGAGGTTGATTTCGAGATAGTAGTTGTTTCCCTCACGGCGGAACACGTTGTTGCTGAGACCGGCCAGGAGATTTGTGAACCAATCGTCGGCGAGGATGTCGGTATCGTCCTGAGACTCCTGAGAATAGGGTTCGTCCATTGGCCTTATCGGCTCGGGACGATGTCGAAACGGCCGTTGATGTGGTGTCAGTGGCTCGATCGGGGCGGAGGGACGGCGAGGTTTGGACTTTGGCTGGGTCTCCGCGTCGTAATCCCGCCGTTGCTTCGGATCCGATAGAACTGTATACGCTTCGTGTATTTGTCTGAATTGGTTCTCGTCTCCCTTGTCTCCATCGGGGTGGTGAAGTTTTGCAAGGCGGCGGTAGGCTTCACGAATATCCCCGAGGTTGGCCGCGGGAGACAAGCCCAGGATCGCGTAGTAGTCCTTTGCCACCAGTTTCCTCCGTCCGAATTTGTTCCATCGTTTATTGTAGTAAGATTCGGGGATTCATCAACGCAGAGGCTGAGGGAAGTGTAGATCTCTTCGAAACTTTGGTGTGTGATCGTCAACCCCCTCTGTATCTCCATCCTTTGTGGGCGCGGACTCGTCAACCCCCTCTGTATCTCCCCTTACAGCGGCCACGCAAGCGTGTCCCTCTTGGGGGAGAAAATGACTTTGCTGCGTCCACTTCTTATTCCTCCCCCGAAGATCGGGGGAGGTTAGGAGGGGGTTGAGATCTGTATCGAGGACTTTTTGCGATGCCATCAATCTTTGGGGGAGAAGCAGAGCTGCTCTCCGCTGGGTTCCGAATGTTGCTCGATCATGACAAGTGCCCGGGTACTACAGGTGCTCCGGATATTCTTCTCTCAAAATTCGTATGATTTTCCGAATCTCTTGAGCTCGGTCGGTGGGACAAACAAGGATTGCGTCCTGGGTTCCCACAACGGTCACATCCCGCATGCCGAGTACGGCGACAATTAACTCACCGGGCTCTTCAGCGTTGTAGATCACGCTGTCGTGGGTATCCACCAGCACAGAGCCGCCTTTCGATATGTTTCCGTGCCGGTCTTTTTCCCAGGCTCGCCGTAGCGAGTCCCAGGAGCCCAGGTCGTCCCAGGAGAACTGTGCGGGGATCAGTACGACACTCGAAGATTTCTCCATCAAGCCGTAATCAATGGAAATGTCGCCCAGTCCCTCGAAAATCCGACTCAACCGCTTCATGGAGTCTTCGGTATCCCGACGGAAACATTCCGCCATCTCCCGCGTCGCCATGGCCAATGTCGGCATCGCTTCGTCGAGTTCCTGCAGGAAAACGGAAAGCTTCCAAAAGAACATACCGCTGTTCCAGAAGAAACGGCCGGTTGAGATAAACTCTTCCGCGACCTCTTTGTTTGGTTTTTCGCGGAACCGCAGGACCGGCAATGTTTCCGATACGATGGATTCATTGGATATCTTTTCCGGCACTTCGACGTAGCCGTAGGCCGTTTCCGGTCGGGTGGGATGAATTCCAATCAGTACAAGTTTGTCTTGCGTTTCAGCCGCTTCCAATGCCTTCGCAACCGTTCTTCGGAAGGCATCGTCATCGTTGATCCGATGGTCCGCAGTGAGGATTGCCATCGTCGTATCGTCCTCGCCATCCGGATACATGGCCATGACTTTTGCCGCTGCCAGTGCGATGCAGGCGGATGTGTTGCGTTTGTGCGGCTCGGCAATGACGTTTTCATCGGGAATGTCGGCGACACCGTCCTGGATGATTTTCTGGAGAGACCGATTGGTGACTACGTAAAGCCTGTCGCCCGGGATCATCGGCGCGATTCGCCTTACCGTGGCCCCCAGAAGAGATTCGTTGTTGTCCAAAAGCTTAAGGAGCTGCTTGGGGCGTTTGCTACGGGAGAGCGGCCATAATCGTTCCCCGTAGCCGCCCGCCATGATCACGCCGACGCGGAGGTTTTCCTCTTGTGGAGGAGTGCTCATGAACGACGATCCTTTCCGTGAGTCTTTCCCACACCAACATCTGTCCGGCGGGGCGAAGCAGACCCGTTATTTTCGCAGTATTCGTTGAAGGGGGAAGAGTGATTCATCTTCGATTGGTTGTTTGCCGCTGAAGAGCCTATTGCGCTTGACAGAGGTTCTGTCCGCAAAGACCGAATGCCATGACCCGCATGCCGGGAAACACCATGGATGAATCCGCGTGGCCCAATACAATGCCGTTGTCCAGGGCATAGAGTATTTCCTGGCGTTTCCCGAATGCGTTGTATGTTTTGGCGATCGGTTGTCCGTGTACGACGAAGTCTCCGGGCTTCGCTAGATAACGGATGATGCCACTGGTTGAGCTTAGAGGACGGTCCGAGTATCTGAGAACTTGACCTCGATAATGCTCAGGAAATGGAAAACGAAAATCCTGTTCGGCCGCTTCAACCATTTCAAGACTTGAAAGTATATTCCAGATTGATTTTACACCGAAGTCGATGTTGGCTTCATTTACCACGTAGGATTCGCCGAGTTCAAGCGTTAGTGCCGGAATCCCTTGCACAATTAGATTATGTGAAAGTGTTTTGCTCAGTTCCTCCGTGTCCTGAATCACTAGGAAGCCGGTTTCCACGGCAAAAAAACGAATTTCCTGCCCCATTTCTTCTGGATAGGAGCTGCTATCCTTGTCGATCAATGTGTACGGAATCGATTGAATCCAGTCGTTGTGCAGGTCAAGCACGAGAGTCGGCTGCGTTTCTGTAATTTTTGTGAATATTTGATCCGCGATTCTCTCGCCGAAAGTACCGTTCTTGTTTCCCGGAAAAGAGCGATTGAGGTCTTCTTTGCTGAGTGTGATATGACGCGAAATGGATTCGAACCCGATTGGATTCATCAACGGAAACGCGTAAATTGAGCCCCTCAGGAGACCGGTCCTTCGTATCCTCTTAAAAATGTCTTGGATAATAACAATTCCACCGACTTCGTCACCATGCCCGCACGCGGTGAGCCATACCACGGGCCCCTGCTCGGGACTGTGAGCCGCCATAAACGGCAACCGTCTACGCGAAAGATCCGAACCAGTGAGGATCTTCAAGAAGGAGTACCGGATTCTTGTCATATTTTCATCCTGATGCCCCGTATGGCGTCCGCGACCCTTGCCCGCCACGAGACCGGAATGGTCCTCTGTTTGACGTCAAAAAAAATCAACATTAACGCGCCTTGAGTATTGACTATATGGTCATCTATGACTATCTTGTCATGCAAGACTTAAAAGTCAATATAGACCACCTAGTCAAGGGTGACACTCATGCGAGAAGATCGGTCTTTGGATCGGGCCACACGAAGGGCGAATCAAACGCGCCAACGTCTTAAGAATGCTTCACTTACGCTCTTTGTAGAATCGGGCATCGATAACACGGCTATTGAAGAGATCACGGAGCGGGCGGACGTGGGCAAAGGGACCTTCTATCGGTACTTCGACAGCAAAGAAGGCATCGCCGCCGCCCTGCTTGAGGATGCTGTGAACCATTTGTTGGACAAGATCTCGACTACCGAACACGAGTGCGAAGACTTGAACGAGGCGATTGAGCATCTCATTCGCGCCCACTCGATCTTCCTGCGCGAGCGCGAAGAAGAGTTTTTGTTGATGTTCCAGGGGAGAGTTCTACTTCAGCTTCAACGGGAGACGCTGGAGGAACTGGAGATGCCCTATCTCCGCTATCTGGAGGGGATTGAGAACCAGTTGGCCCGTTTTCTTCCGGCGCGAATCGAATCCGTCAGATTGAGGCGCTTTGCCTGCGCTTTGGCGGGGTTTGTTTCGGGGTTTTTCTCGTTTGCGACGATCGGTATGTCCCCGGAAGAACTAGAGATGAGCATGAAGCCCCTTCGCCGTGCATTTGTCGCGACATCTACTGTCTTTCTCGGGGGATAGAACGACGACGGTGTCGGACGCCACCTTTAAACGATTCTCTTCAAGACAAATTGAGATACCTGAGTCAAATCTCCCCGGGGAAAGAAAGGTCTTAGGCAGATGCAAACCACAAACGGTCGGACAGTACGAGCTGAAACGAGAAAGAGAGCACGCGGTGTCAGGGCCGGCCGAACCTGTTTAGGGTCGGTTCCCAATATTGAGGAGTACGTTCAACCGGATTGGTGGAGACGGATTTTCAATTCCATATATATCAAGACGGATGGCGATATTGTCGACGACGATCAAATCACGAAATCCGAGGTTCGATTTTTCGCCGAGCTGCTCGACCTTTCGTGCGAAGACCGGATACTGGACTTGTGTTGCGGCCAGGGGCGTCATTCGCTGGAATTCGCCAATCTGGGGTTTGCCAATACCGAGGGACTGGACAGGTCTCATTATCTGATTCGCAAAGCTCGAAGCGATGCAAAGAAGATGGGGTTGAATACGCGGTTTCGTGAAGGCGATGCCCGCAGACTACCCTATCCTCCCGACACGTTCGACGTCGTCATGATGCTCGGAAACAGCCTCGGCTTTTTTGAGACGGTTCAGGATGACCTTCGAGTCTTGAACGAAGTATTCCGAGTCTTGAAACCGTGGGGACGGCTGCTTATGGACGTGGCCGACGGTGAATACCTGAGGGAGAACTACAGTCCGCGATCGTGGGAATGGATCGACAAGAATATGTTTGTCTGCAGAGAACGGTCTTTGTCGGTAGATCGACAGCGATTGATCTCAAGAGAGGTGGTCACTCACGTCCAAAAAGGAGTTATCGCGGATCAGTTCTATGCGGAGCGCCTGTATACCACGGAGACACTGGAAGACGTGTTGAAGACCGCGGGATTCTCCGACATGGTTGTTCACTGTTCGATTTCCCCCGACTCCAAGCGAAATCAAGATCTAGGGATGATGGGCAAACGGATCGTTCTTACTTCGGTTGCGAAAAAAGAATGGACGCCGAAAAGAAGGGTCCGCAAGGCAACGCGTAACGTAGTCGTTGTCATGGGCGATCCGCGAAAAACAGACCCGCTCAAACCACAGAACATATTCGACGACGATGACTTCTACACAATCGACCAGATGAAAGGTGCTCTTCGTGCGTTCGACCAGTACGAGTTCCAGTATCTCGATAATCACGACACATTGATCGGCGACCTGAAAAACGGAAAATCAAAGGCGGATTTCGTGTTCAATTTGTGCGATGAGGGATACAACAACAATGCGCGTTACGAGCTTCACGTCCCGTCTGTCTTGGAGATTCTCGGTATACCGTACAGCGGCGCCGGCCCACAGTGCCTGGCGATCTGTTACGACAAATCTCTGACGCGTGGGCTGGCGAAAGAAACCGGCGTTCCTGTTCCGGAGGCGCACCTGGTCACGCCGGGAGACACCAGTTCGGACATTCCATTTGGATTTCCCGTGATTGTAAAGCCGAATTTCGGAGATTCGAGTTTTGGCATCACCCAAAAGAGCATTGCCAACAACGCAGAAGAACTGGTGAACGCGATTACGGATATTCGAGAGAAATTCGGCTATGACAAGCCGATTCTCGTCGAGGAATTTCTTACCGGGAAAGACCTTAGTATCGGTATCATCGGAAATCCTCCCGAATCCTACACGGTTTTACCCATTATCGAGGAAGACTATTCTTCACTGCCGGCCGAACTACCAAGAATCTGCGGATATGAGGCGAAGTGGGACCCTCACTCTCCCTATGCGACTCTTCAATCCATACCGGCTAATCTGCCGGAAAACACAGAGAAATTCTTGATCGCGTGCTCGACGCGTCTTTTCGAAAGACTGGAGTGCAGGGATTACGCAAGGTTGGACTGGAGGCTGGATGGGGAAGGAAATCCGAAACTCCTGGAAGTGAATCCGAATCCCGGATGGTGCTGGGACGGGCATCTCGCACAAATGGCGAAAATAATGGGGATGTCTTACAGCGAGATGCTCGGGGGGATCCTTCATGCGGTTGAGCAACGTCTTGGACTACAGGCGCTTTAAGAGGATTCCTCGGCCATGGACATATCTACACTGATGTCGAATCACATCTTGGGCATACCTCTCTTTGCGTTCGTAATTTTCGCAGCCCGGATTTGCGACGTGAGTATCGGGACGCTGCGGATCATCCTGCTCTCTCGGGGGATGCGTTTTCTTCCTCCGATACTCGGTTTTGTCGAGGTGCTGATATGGTTGTCCGTTGTCAGTCAGGTTGTCCGGAATCTCACAACGCCCGTGCTGCTGGTTGCGTATGCGGGGGGATATGCAACCGGGAATTATCTGGGGATTCGGATTGAAGGCAAGTTACGATTCGGCACGGTTATCCTGAGGATTATTACGAGAAAAGATGCCAGCGAAATGATCAAAACACTGAGGGACCTCGATTATGGCGTTACGAAAGTCGAAGCGGACGGTGCCCAGGGTCCGGTTCATATTGTGTTCACGGTAGTCAAGCGAAGAGATCTACGAGACGTTATCGAGATAATGCGTCGGTTTCATCCCCACGCCTTTTATACGGTTGAAGACGTCCGGGAAGTACACGAAGGAATGTTTCCTGTTCGGAGAAACGGTGGACTGATCAACCCGATCCATCGGAAATGATGGTCGGCGTCGTTTCTACGGATTGCATTAATTAAACAGGGCGCTCACGGATTCTCCTCGGAAATTGCGCAACACAGCCTCTGCGATTAAGGGAGCGACACTAATAACCTCGATTTTCTCGCAGGACCTTTTTTGTTCGGATAAAGGTATTGTGTCGGTCACGACGAGTTTATCGACACCGGACCGTTGAAGGTTATCAATGGCGGGTCCGGACAAAACGGGGTGCGTACAGAATGCTCTCACGGAAGACGCTCCGGCATCCCGCAACGCCCGGGCCGCTCCAATAAGCGTTCCGGCGGTATCGACGATGTCGTCGACGATGATTGCATCCCGACCGTCAACGTCTCCGACGAGATGTTCCACCTCCGACTGATTCGGGCCGGGCCTTCTTTTGTCTATTACAGCGATCGGCATGTTGTTGAGCCGTCGTCCCAGCGCTCTGGCGCGTTCCGTTCCGTTCGCGTCCGGCGAGACAACCACGATGGTTTCACGGGTCTTTTCGTCAAAATGTTCTTCGATATATCGTAAAAAAACAGGACGGGCAAACAGGTTATCGAAAGGGCAGCGCAGGAATCCCTGAATTTGACCCGCATGCAAATCGATGCACATCAGCTGATCGGCACCGGACTGCCTGATGGCGTTTGCGGCCCAGCTTGCACTGATCGGAACGCGGGATTTCACTTTCCGGTCCTGTCTCGCCAAGCCGAAATAGGGGATCACCGCGGTTACGCTCTTCGCTGCGGCGCGGACACACGTGTCGACCATCAGACATAATTCGACGAGATTCTGTCCGCACGGGTCGCACGTGGACTGCATGACGTAGACATTCTTTCCACGTATATTTTCATGGATTTCGATTCGTGGTTCACCATCGCTGAATTGGCCCACAAGGCATGCCCCGAGCGTGAACTCCGGCCAGCCGATGGTATCGCGAACGGTATCGGCGATAGCCTTGAAAAGCGCCAGGTTCGAGTTTCCCGGTAACAGAAAGAGATTTTCGTACATGATAACCTCGCTTGTTATTCCACTATTCCGTGATCGGCCCAGATAGAGAGAATCGCATGAAACCTGGGTTGTGATCTTTGGACGCACTCTGCAGAAGTCAGAGAATTCATACGATCCCTAATGAAGCAGATAATGCGAGACGATGGCAACAAGAAGCGCTACAGCAAGGACCCATGACGTTCCACGAAACAGCGCCTCCAACGCCACTTCTTTGCGCGCCTCCTGTACGGCCTCACGCGGGGATCGCGGTGTTCGTGACGGGATCAATGCGGCCAGCGCTAAAACCATGATTACACCGACCGCAATGAACGGAAACCAATGGGAATCGCCGACGCGTTCTCCGATCGGACGGAGCCAGACGCCCGCCGCCCAGGCAGTCAGGAATAGAAGGAGGAATGAAAACGTCACGCCCGCCCAGGCGCCTTCCCGTAGAGGTTGTCCCCATCCCAAAACGATACCCAGAATCGTACTCAGAACAACAGCGACCAAAAGCGCGGAAAAAAGTTCTGTGAACAGCATCTATCACACCTCCAAAAAGAACCTTCGAACCTACCGCCTTCTCGTTCGTTCGTCAGTCAGCAATATTTTCAGTATCAACGCGATACCGCCGAACGCGGCGATCAGGAACAAAAGGATCGCGATTGCAGGATAACCGAGAATTGTGAAATCGGTCTCGACCCGCATGAGAAGGGCGGCGCCGACGATCAGCGCGGCTAGAATCAATCCCATGGTTATGCGATTGGCGATTTTCTGAAAACCGGCGATGAGAAGTCTCTCGTCGATGGCATCGACGCGTATCGAGACCTCGTTATTGAGCAGAGTCTCAAGAAGACGATTCGCCCGTTCCGGCATTTTTGTCAAGAATTCCTTGGTTTCCATCAAGGAATTCATGAACGTGCCGAACGAGATTGTTCTTGTCATGCGCTGCTGGAGAAGAGATACGGCGTTCTTCCGAATCGAGGCATTCGGGTCGAAGCGGGGAGCCAGTTGGTGCCCGATTTGATCCAACATGAGCAGGGTTTTCCCTAGAACTGTCAACTCTGTCGGAATGATAAAACCGTTTCTACGAGACGCCTTGGCGACATCCAGCATAACCCGTCCCATGTTGTAGTCTGCAGCAGTGCGGTTTTGTTGCTCCGCAACAAATTCGTTGATCTCACGTCGGAAGCGCGGTTCGTTGCAATCATCGCATTTCTCCGAGATGCGCATCGCCTGATTTACGACTTTGTCTCCGTCGTTTTCGCTGACCGCTACAATGATTTTCAGAAGCGAGTCCTTGAGATCTTCCGAGACATACCCGACAATGCCGAGGTCCAACAGGGCAACTTCGCCCTCTTCTGTAATCAATATATTTCCGGGATGTGGATCGGCGTGGAAGAAACCATCCAGCACGATTTGTTTTAAATAGGCGCGCAGCAGTTCGTTCGCGAGCTCTTCACGATCGATTTTATCCTGAGGAAGGGGACTGAGAGTGGAGATCCTCTTTCCTTTGATATATTCCATAGTGAGGACTCGCGGCCCCGTAAAATCATGATAATGTCGTGGTACGCGGACATGTGGGAAATGCGCCAGATTCTTCGCGAATCGGCGTAAATTGCGCGCCTCCATTTTGAAGTCCAATTCTCGAAGGATTGTTCTTCGAAAATCTTCCGCCAGCGAACTATACCGGCGGTGTCTTCCCGCGCGGGTGTGACTGTCCAACAGTTCCGCGATGTAGCGGATGACCTCCATGTCGGTCAGTATCATCTGACGAATTTGCGGTCTTTGAACCTTAACGGCCACTTCCTTCCCATCCCGCAAAACGGCCCGATGGACCTGTGCGATGGAAGCCGCCGATAGAGGCTTAGGGTCGAATTCGGAAAACGCCTTGGAGAGACGCACGCCGAGATCGGCCGACACGATGCGTTCGACTTCCTCGAAGTCGAACGGCGCCACTTGATCCTGCAGCCGGGTCAACGCTTCTTGATACGGGGTCGGTAATGCATCGGTAAATGTTGACAAAAACTGTCCCAGCTTGATAAATGTCGGTCCAAGTTTTTCGAGGTCGGAAGGGAGTTCTTCGGCTTTTGACTCTGTTTCTTCAATTGCGCTCTCTTCGTCTCTCAGCATATCCGCCAGTGCGGATCGGCGGACAAGATCCGATAAACCGTATTTTAATAAAAGACGAAATACTTCCTTGTACCGTCCAACATGTTCTTTAAGTATTGAGAACTTCATTTCCACCTCGGTCTTCTCTGATGCTGCATGCGCCTTTTCTCCGGCGAAATCCTGTCTCCAATAATCGATAGCCGGACAGAAAATCGAACTCTATCGACTGTGTTCGAACTAACTACTTTCCAGATTATCCCGGTCCTCAAAATCATAGGTCATGTGAATTGAACTTCGCCACAGGTCGAGCGTTCGCATATTGCCAAGCGTATCTTCCCAACTCATCGCGGGAGGCGGGACCTGGCGTTCCTGGATATGCTGCGCGACAAGGTCGGCCTCAATAGCCCATAACCCCTTCTCGCTGTCGACCTGGATCTCTTCAACCTGGCTCTTTCCACGTTGCGTCAAATAGAGAAAGGCTGGTTTTCGATCGCGGCCCGGCTGCCAAGGTTGAGGGATGTACAACGACCCTTCCGTACCGAAAATACGTACGACGTTTTCCTGCTCAACCTGAACGCCGCAGGCGAGTTGAGCGAGAACGTCGCCGGGAAATTTGGCGATTGCCACGGTGTATTCATCGACGCGGCTGGCGTCTCCGATGTGCCCCTCTGCGGAAAATGAGATCGGATCGGCAAAATCGGTTCCCGTCGCAACACCTGCTATAAGCCTGCTCATCGAGACCGGATAACAGCCGACGTCCAGAATACCTCCTCCTCCCAAGTCCGCATTCAAGACGCGATGTTCCAGATCGTACGGATGACGAAAACAGAAGGCGGCCTGAATGATACGAACCTCGCCGATGTTCTTTGACTGGATGAGTTCTATAATTCTCCGGGTCTGTTCATGACAACGGTACATGAACGCTTCCATCAGAAAGACGTCATGAGTTCGTACGGCATCGATAATTCTTTTTGCTTGTTTGAAGTTCATTGCCAGCGGTTTTTCGCAGAGAATGTGTTTCTTTTCCTCAGCGGCGCGAATCGCCCATTTTTCGTGCATTGGGTGAGGCGTTGTTATGTAGACGATGTCTACATCGGGATCCTGTAGAAAACTGTCGTAATCCGAATAGCGCCGCTCAATGCCGTATTGGTTTCCGAATCGATCTGCAGTGTCTTGAGAGCGGCTTCCAATCGCAAGCACCGTGGCGGTTTCGGATTCCGCCATGTCTTCCGCGAATACGCCGGCGATATGGCCGGTTCCCATTATGCCCCATCGTAGTTTATCGTTCATTTTGTTTCTCCCGTGTGTTTTCGAAATCAACGCAGAAGATCCTATGTCACATTTATTCCTTCTGGTTCGTTTTTGCACAGGCGACTTAAGCGTGTTCCATGATATCAACGGCAGACGCGCCTTAAGAGGCGAACTGGACTCCTCTCTTTCGAGTAAACAACGTCCTCGTATAGTCTACCAAACAGAGTCTACGATTGAAACATCGTCTCTCATTCATAGTGTTACCATGCGCGAACAGATTGCGGAGTTGTTGCTGTTACGTTGTCGTTCACTCAGTTTGTGACGACGATTTACTTAACGCAGGAATTCAGTGTGCCGGTGGACAAGGCGAGAGTGTAGAGACTGGAACACACACCTCGAAGAGACAGATGAATCTCGCAAAAAAGCCGCTGTACTTCTCCATCGGCAAAGAGACCTTTCGCTGCGCAGATGTGGAACGTGGTTAGGCGACGCTTTCCGCCAACCGGCGATACATGAGGGCGTAGAACATCTGAAGATAACGCCTTGTTTCTTCGCGTTCCAAATTCGTGACGTATTTCCAGAATCCGTAAATGCGCGCCAACGACATCAGCTTGCTTGCATACAGCCCCCAGCTGTATCTCGTCTCTACGCGACGAATGGAGGCCTGGGAGATTCTGTCCCAGTTTGTAGGATCGCTCCGGCAGGATTGGAAGAACTCGGCCATTCTTTCAGCGGCTTCCCGGCCGTGGTTGGGGTTGATGTTATAGCCGGACACGCCGTTCTCGATAATCTCCAAGGGCCCGCCGTAGCATGTCGCAAAGGTCGGTAGGCCCGAAGACATCGCTTCAATAACGGTCAATCCAAACGCCTCGAAAAGAGCGGGTTGAACGAACGCCCCGCGTTTGTCGGCTATCACTCGGTAGAGCTCGCCACCGACGTTTTTATCAAGGTGCATGCCGAGCCATCGAACCTGGGCGTCCAAACCGTAATGATCGAAGAGATGATGAACGCGTTGGATTTGTTCCTGTTCCTCCGCGTCCCTCGAGTCGGCAACATTCACATGACCCCCGACAATTACGAGGTTTGCCTCTTCACGAAGCGGTTCGTGCTCGCCGTACCATTCGACCAGGCCGCTCAAATTCTTAATGCGATCGAGGCGCGCCATGCTGAAAAGAAGAGGCTTCTCTCGTTCCGCTAAATGCCCCCGCGTCGAGTCGGAGGGAGGTCCGTATAGGAGATACTCAATCTCGTCGTGAAGCTGCGTAAGCCGACGATCTGCGTCCGTATAGGGGAAATAGACGTCTGGGTCGGCTCCAGGAGAGACGATATTGAATTTGGGATCGAAGACATCGACTCCCTGACTCACTCGATAGAGTCCAGGCATGGTATAGGCGGAATAACTTTCATATTGACCGACGCTATCGCGTTCTCCGGCGATCTCTTGAAAAGTACTCGTAATAATGAAATCCGCAGAATTCATCGCGATAAAATCCGCCGTAAACTGACACGAGAAGTGATAGCGTTCGTCATTCTCCTGCCAGTACAGATCGGAGAAAAGGTACTTTGTTTTTTCCAGAGCGTGCGCGATATTGCATTGAGTGACTCGCAACCGCTCCGCCAGAAGCGTCGCCACGAGATTGCCGTCGGAGTAATTACCGATAATCAGATCGGGGCGGCCCCCGATTTCCGCAAGGAGTGCCTGTTCCGCCTCGAGCGCGAAACGTTCCAGATAGGGCCACACTTCGAACCGCGATACCCAGTGAGGAAGAATCTGTCCTTCCTGGTTTCGAAACGGGACTCGAAGGATCTTGGCATACTCCGTTCCGAAAATCGATTCGACGGGTTGATTACAGGTTGTGTTGCCGGCTTCCGGGATCAAACGCGTGATGACTAGGATCTTTGTTTCAATATCCAGTCCTTGATCGTATAACCGTCTCTGCATTTCTCGCTCAAGAAACCGGACCTGATCCAGGATGTAAATGACCTGTCCGCCGGTATCGGGCAATCCAAGCACGTCGGACTGGGCGAAGTAGCCATGGGGAGAGAAAATGGCCACGTTGAAGATCATAGGAACTCGGCCCAGGAACCGTGCCAGGTTGTCGTGATCCGGGGCCTCCAATACATCGCTCAACACAGACATTGTTTCTGCAGCCTGTAACACGGTTCGTCCCCATCCCAACTCGAACCCGTGTTCCTGCATCACGGAAGCGATATCGGACCAGAGCGTTTCGCTGTCCAAGGTGAGGAGAAAATCCTGAGCCCTTGTCAGGGCCTCGCGGAGATCGGAAACGGTGCGAACACGGTCGTTCAGCATCAATTGCTGGCCATGGCATTCATGGACGCGAAGGAAATCCACCAGGCCTCGGTCGCCGTCTCCCAACGCGTTGAAAAGACGACTGGACAAATGCCGATTCAGAAACTCGACACCTTTGCCAATGGATCGTGGTTCTTTCGGACGAGGAAACTCGCGATTGAACGGGGACAGATCGATTTCAACCGGCCAAATGGCGTTATCGGTACCCGGGCGGACTGTCTGCTCTTTTACATGAAGGAATTCTGATACATCCTTCTCCTCGAAATAAATATTTTCACCATGAAATTGCAGATACGTCCACCGAGCGATCCGTGCCCGGCATGCAAACCAAACCCACGGACGTTGGATCAAGACCTCCTGCGTCTGGTATATCAGACGTTCAAAAGGCCCTCCGCAAAGTTCTTTGTTTTCATCGTTTTCGCAGAACGCTTCGAATTCATCGATGATGTCCGATCGAAGCAGGAACGAGCGGTCACTCGTGGTCAATCGATGCAGGAAGCCATATACGATATTCCTTTTATCTTCGATGAATACCTTAAGGTTATACATTATGCTACATCACTGTCAGGAAAAGTTTCTGCCTCAAAGAATCTGTAATACTCGATCCCCTCAAGGATCCCGGCCGCATAGGCGGCCTCCGCGAAATAAGTGTTCGGCCTTTTGCGCAGGGGTTCGAGCTCCTTGCTATAATTCCCGACTACAACGCCCTGCACGGGAGGATTAAGCATCTCTTCGTCGTTCCCGGAGTCTCCCGCGATCAGAAAACTGTGCATGGGTATCCCCCATTTGTTAGCCAGATACCAGATCGCGAGCCCTTTCGATGCCCTCTGGGGTAGGAAATCACAGAATTGCTGATGAGAATAGATTACCCGGACCGGTAATCTGTTCTCGCGTACATGGCGAAGGAGTTTTCGTTTACCGGGCCATTTCTTTTCATCGACAAAATAACTAATCTTGTGTCTTCTCTGATCTTCTTCAGGCTGCAGCACCATGCCCGGTATCGCATCGATACATTTGCGGATCCGATCCGGATCCCACCGGTGATCGATATGTTTTTCCCAATCCTTGTCGCGCTGAAGTTTTTTGCCGTAATAAAGTTCCGTGCCCACGCACGTGATCAGCACGTCCGGTTTCGGGACTCCCCAGTCGCGAAGCACGTCGAGCGTGGTGTCGAGTCGCCGACCTGTCGCGATGCCGAATCCGATATGATCGGCGCGATTATCGAGTCGTTCGACGAGCGCAGGCAGCGAATCCGGATCGCCGATCAAGGTGTTGTCAATATCGGTAATCAACAGGCGATCCGACCGTATCAGTCTCTTGCCGGACGTGATCCAGAAAGGCTCCTCTTTCTGCCCCGCGTATTTTCGAGCGTGTTTGAGGTAATTCTTCACATGGGTCGACCAGGAATAGTGACGCCGGACTTCACGAATTCCGTTTTCTGACAATTCGTTCCATTTTTCTTCATCACTGACGATATTAAAAATGGCCTCTGCAATTCCTTCGGTATCCAAAGGATCGATCAAGATACCATGTCGACAATTGTCGATAATGTCTCTTGGGCCGCCGTCGTTGGTTGCGACTATAGGCATTCCACTGGCTCCCGCTTCCAGCAGAGTCAAACCGAATGGTTCCGTCAACGCCGGATTTACAAATACGCCCTTGGTTTTTGCGGCGATCTGGTAGAAAACGGGAATATCGTCGCTCTGATGGTGTTTCGGGTAGGCTACGGATCCGTACAAATCGTACTTGTCGATCAAATACAAGATTTTCTTCAAAACTTCCTGCGGGCCGTGTTCCATACTCTCGATGTCGTCTCGTGTGCCCGCAATCAGAATGAGGTTGGCTTGTTTTCTCAGTTCCTCATGTTCCGCATAGGCTCGAATGAGTGTTGTGATGTTCTTTCGTTCATCCGGTCGGGAGAGAAGTAAGACCATGGGTTTCTGCGGTTCCCGCACAAATCGGAATAATTTTTCCGCGGCAGGCTCATTCGAGGGAGATCCTTCGGGCGGCTGGAACCGCTTCGTGTCGATCCCCGGTGGAATAACGATCATCCGCTCGGGTATATATCGCTCGTACAACTTATATTGCTCTTCAACTTCCTGGTTTGTACTGGCGATCACCATGACCGCGGTACTCAGCGTTTCTTCTTCCGCATCGATGCGTTGATTGATGTTGTACCGTCGGACGATTTTCGACTCGGCTAATCCTCCCTCGAGTAATCGCTGCTTCTTTACTCTGCCTAAAGAGTGTCCTGTGAACAACAAGGGAATTCCAAGCAGTTGAGAAAGTTTCGTTCCCACATAGCCCGCGTCCGCATAGTGGGCATGAAGGAAATCGGGTAACCTGCCGATTCTTCGGAAATGCTTCAGAACCATATCCGCAAATTGATCCATATAGGGCCACAAGACTTCCTTGCGGAGATATCGTCGAGGACCGCATAATAAACGAATAATTTGCGCCTTTTCAGAAATCTCTTCTTCCGGGGCGGCGTAGCTGGAATCGACTTTGGAATCCACCACTCTTCGAGTGAAAAGATCTACACGATCCACTTCCTGCTCTTCTGAGAGGGCTTTGGCGAGTTCTACGACATATTTTACCTGACCGCCGGTATCCGCATCCCTGCCGAGCTCCATGTTTTTCCCACGGATGAGGCCATGAATACTAAACATGGCGATATAAAGTCCTTTATTTTGCTGTTTACTATTTGACCCTTTTTCTGAGTTTTCCTGCAAGGATTCCGACGTGAGACCGTACGATTCTTGCTTGCTCGCCGAAGGGTCGAAATGGGAAGGGGTATCGTCCGAGGAACCGGTGTCCGTGTTAAAGAAAAAAGAGTCCCTCTTTTCTTTATCTTCCTTCGTGTGTATTCCGCTCGTCTGGATACCCGTATGCGAAGGTGGAAAAGGATCTTCAATCGTTTCGCTCATTTTCTTTTCCTCCGAGATATTTTCTGTTTTATGAGGTTGTCGCTTCACGCGATGGCCAGCAGTCTATTACACAGATGCTAGGTGTTCGAGTTCTTTCGGACAAGAAAGAACTCCTTCCTGTGTGTCATTCTTACAGGGTCCAGTATACCTTCCAATATGCAGGCTTGACTCCTGCAACAGGAGCGGAATCTCAGCTGTCCGTCACTGTCAAACGCTGACCTACTCAGCTTGTTGCGATAGAAAGGCTTCATCTCGCGTCTCGTGAACCTTGAGGGATTTGTGAACAAATTTCATTCACTTTATTATATTTAGGTCGCATAATATGTCAAGCTGAATTTGCCCGTGTCTGGTCACGACAGCATCCATTCGGGCTGCGGAATGAGTAGCGACTGGGACAGGAGTCGTTCGAAGATGGAGCGAAGCGTGAGCCTACCGATAATTGGAAAGGAGGGTTGTAGGGGGAGGGGGGTTTGTTAGAATGTTTAGTGTGCAAAATAATACCGACGAACGATGTTTGTGCGGTAGCGAGATTTCCAGTATTCGAACCCATCGCCTGACATTGCTCGTTTTGGCAATGATTCTATTGAGTGCCGGTCAACGCCTTGTTTCCGGCTGCATCGCTGCAAAAATAGAGCTGTTAGCGGCTGTGTTCTGTAATCTTCGTTGTTGCCGCCTCTCGCAGAGAGGCTAGTGAATTTCGAATACTGTGGTGGGCGGCGGCTTACAGGAGTCGGGTCAGTGAGGAACTTCTTATGAGAGCGATCATTCCAGTGGCAGGTCAGGGAACACGACTTCGACCCCACACGCATACGACTCCGAAAGTACTTCTTTACGTGGCTGGAAAACCGATCCTGGGTCATATCCTCGACCAGTTGATCGACCTGGGAGTTACCGAGGTCGCAATGGTCATCGGGTACCGGGGCGAGATGATTGAGGAGTATGTCAAAGAGAACTACGACTTCAAGGCGACATTCGTAGAACAGGAAGAACTCCTCGGTCTGGGACATGCGATCGGGATTACTAAGGATGCAGTGAGAGAAGGACCGGCACTGATTATCTTGGGTGACACGATTTTCAAAGCCGATCTCTCCGGGGTCTTCGACAGCGAAGATGTATTGATCGGGCTCAAATCCGTGAGCGACCCCACTCGATTCGGTATCGCAGAGCATGAAGGCGATCGAATCACGGCTCTGGTTGAAAAACCGGATGAGCCGAGCAGCAATCTAGCGCTAGTCGGAATCTATTTCTTCCCGGATAGTGCTCCGCTCTACGGGGCCCTGGACCGCCTCATGCAGGAAGAGAAGAAGACAAAAGGAGAATTCCAACTCACTGACGCGTTGCAGATTCTTTTGGAACAAGGCATGACGATGAAAACGTTGGAAGTGGATCGATGGCTGGACTGTGGAAAACCGGAAACGTTGCTTGCGACAAACCGTGAACTCCTTACAGATAACAGCGAGCACCCTGATATTCCCGGTACAATCCTCATCGATCCGGTCTATATCGACGAGACTGCAACCGTCATTGATTCAATCATAGGACCTTATGTTTCGATTGCAAAAGATTCGCATGTTGAAAGGGCATTACTTCACGATACAATCCTGAATCAGGGCTCAAATGTCGTGGGAGTGGCACTCGAGAAGTCGATCATCGGAGAAAGCGCTTCCGTAGTCGGCAGGTTGACGCGGTTGAATGTTGGAGATTCTTCTGAAGTCGAATTCACCTCGTCGTAAATTGGTATAGAGAGAAGAACAAACGAAGAGAATAATGACTATTCAAGAAATTCCAAGATTTGGAAAATTGATCGGTACAGGCAAGCGAATGCAGAATATTTTTGCTCTGATCGAAAAGGCTGCTAAAGTGGACCTGCCTGTTCTGATCCGGGGGGAGACCGGCACGGGGAAGGAATTGGTAGCGTGGGAGATCCACACCCGTAGCGCCCGAAAAGAACAACCTTTTGTGCCGATCAACATGGGGGCCATTCCACCCGAGCTTCTGGGAAGCGAGCTCTTTGGGCACGAAAAAGGATCCTTCACGGGAGCGGCGGGCAACCGGGTCGGTCGCTTTCAAGAAGCACAAGGAGGAACGCTTTTTCTGGACGAAGTACTGGCGATGGACGACCGCGTACAAATCTCACTGCTCCGTGTTCTTGAAAGCGCGAAGTATCGTCGCGTTGGAGGGGAAAACGATCTGGATTCGGATGTCCGTATTTTGGCTGCTGTGAATGAAGATCCCATGAAACAGGTGCGGCAGAAACGGTTTCGGATCGACCTGCTTCACCGTTTGCAGGTCCTGCAGATCAATATACCGCCGCTTCGCCAGCGCAAGCGCGATATAACGATTCTCGCGCGTCATTTCCTGGCGGAGATGTCGCGGGAATATGAGAACGTAGCGGATGGGATTTCTTCCACAGCATTGCGTATGTTGTCCATCTATGACTGGCCCGGAAACATCCGCGAGCTGCGGAACGTGCTCTATCACGCCGCGATTCTCGCCGGCCGCAACGACATCCAGCCCGAACACCTACCGGATCGTGTTCGACCTGAATCGGAGGAATCCTCTCCAACCCTGGTTCCATCCGATTCGTTGCCTCCTCAGCATCCCCTACCGGTTGGATTACCCGGCATGCCTCCACATGTTTCTCCAAGCGATACCGCCCTGTCGGACGGAATCTATATTCCCTTAGGGCTGTCTTTGGAAGAGGTCGAAAAAGCGTACATTCTGAAAACGCTTTCTTTAGTGGGCAACAACAAGACTCGCGCCTCCGAACGCCTGGGACTCAGCCGGAAAACACTCTACACAAAGTTGGCGCGCTGGAAGATTTCCGGCTGAAGAAGTCCGCTGATTTTCCGCTGGTTTTCCGCTGGTTGAGATTCCTCTGAACCGTTTGTATACTAAGTAGTAAGAAGGAGGTGTGTATCATGCGACCTGCTGATATTTGGCATGCCCCCGCCGCGGGAGAGGCGATGTTTCGAAACGAGACCCGCAAGAGGCCGATCAAAGACCGAAATCGTCAGATAACCATTCGGCAGGAACTGCAGCGTGGTACTCCTGTCGATCAAGAGGTCCAGGAAACGCAGGAAACCGAAACAACGGATGCTCCTGCATCGTCGACCAACCGCGAAAAGCAGCGGTTTCAGGAACAACAGAACCATACCGAAGAACGGAAAGAACTTTCGAATGCGGTCGCTACCGAGGCCAATCCGCAATACGAAGAGGATGAGGCGGCCTTTTGGCCCGATTACGACCAGAGAGAAACTCCCGAACCTGGTGAAAACGTAGACCGAACGGCATAACGTACAGCATCTATTTCCTAATTGTACGCAAAAAGAGCCTCCGGTGATTCGCCGGAGGCTCTTTTGTTTATCCCCATTGATGATGAGAAGTTATTCAGGCTTCAATGAACCGATGCGGCTCTTCAACCATTCCCAATCAAGCTTCTCCGGATGCCGGATGAATTCCTGTGGGTTGTCTGCGACCTTGCGCAGATAGCTTTCCGAAACCTTCCACGTCAGCGCCGGTTCTTCCTTGCCGTGTGAAATCAACTCAAACTTCCCGTTTTCGAAGCAGATGGTGTAATAGTCGTGCGGCGTGTCCGGATCCTCTGCGTACACAGCCACTCCAATATGCTTGCCGCCGAGAATCTTCTCACTTGCTTTGAAGATTTCCCGATACAGGAATGTATCCTGGTGGACGGCAATTGACTGATTCATAACGTTTAACACTTGCTTAAAGAGTGTTTCAGTAGTCTCACTCATTATTGGCACTCTCCTTTTCAGGTCTTTTGTGTAGTGTCCGGTCTATCCCGGGCGGGTCGTAGCCGGGATAAACCAGGATGCTTCGGTCTGTCTGTTATGCCGGTGGGTAAACCGGTGGCGGTTCGGAATCCTGCCAGTAGACGGGTCTACCATAGAAATCATAAAGTCTCTCTTCTGTTTCACGATTGACCGGTAGGTTGGGGTCGAATTCCGGACCTTCTTTGATGTCGTTTTCCTTTACGTCAAACCGGACAACTCGTTCCTTGTACCAGATTTCCTGCGCCCACTCTGTCGCCAAGAGGACTCTCTTGCCCGGCAGGAAGTCGCGGGTGTCGACGACGAAATAGCGGGCGATCCAATTATCATCGTTGACCACGAAATCTTCGACATGGCCCGTACGTTTATCGTCAGCCGTTTCCACGTGATAGCCGCAGACTTCGCGGAAACTCCTGAGATGCGGATCGGTTTCTTCCTCCAACCCGGATTGATCTACCTGGTCCGGACCTTCCACCGGCGCAACCGGCGGAATCGCTCCGGGAGCGGGCGCCCAGTACGGGACCCATTTATAATGGCGGAACAACTCCATCTCGTGCTGTCGTGAGACCGGCTTGTGGGCATCCAGGTGCGGGCTCTTTTCGATAGCGTCTTTCGTAAGATTCACAGGAAACAGTTTTTGGGACCAATTCGGCTGATCCAATGCGCCCGTGTAAATTAGTACTCGACGGCCGGGCAGCCAGTTTCCTGTATCGACAACAAGATAACGGATATTCCAGTCTTGATCGCTGAACAGGAAATCGTGCGCGCTGCCCAAAACGCCATCAACTGCCTGGATTTGGTATCCTTCTATCTCTTTGAGCAGCCTTAACATGGGTACGACCTCCTTTCATTGATTCCGGAACGCTGAGAATGAGAAACCCGCCACTTTTCGACAGCAATTGCGGGCATCTCTCGCGCCCCGTCGTGCTTCAATCTGTGCAAGTTGTATGCCAGAAGATGGATTTCTCCCTGTTTGCGGAGCGCAGGGAGTCATGACGGAGCCCCCTGACCTTTGGAATCCCATAAAACACCTGACAGGCGTGCCTCATGCGGGATAGGCTGATTTGGAGACCGTAGAATGGGCTATGGGGTATTGTTGAAGACGTGTTGGACTCCAGGGATTTTCTCGGCAGGTTCTGTGTATTTCTTACACATAATGATAGAGAAATGTAACGGTTATTGTCTTGCGTAAAGCCTCTGGTGTCGAGGAGTTTGGCTCCCTCCTCCTTTGACTGGCAGAGAGCTCATTCGGGGTTCCTCACCGCCGGCCTCTTGCTCCTTCGTCGCCCCGATTGCATTCGAACGGACGAATTCCGAGCAATCGGGGCCCCCATTACTTGTCACTTCTCCTATCTGCGAGCCTTTCCTCCTCAAACCACCGGCTCCGATGGTCCGCACCTCGTAAGAGAGGGTACCCAAAAAAGAGGGGGCTGGAGCGTGATTTCAAAGCGAGACTTGGGCTGCTTGTCGTTTATAGCGTAACCCGATGCCTCATTCGTACGTTGAGAGATGAGAACGGTCCCAAATGGTCAGGATCTCTCCTTACCATGGGGAATCTCCTGACCCCCCAACAGGGAATCTCCCGATTGTAAAGGGTATACCCGTGTGGGATAGTATGGGTGTCGTTCAGAGTTGAAGATTCAGATTTGACTTGATACCAGCGAGTCTAATGCGGGTTGAGGAAACGCAATGAAAGAAAGAAACGGGCTTGACAGTTGCTCAAACGATTGCCGATGGGGAATCATCCTAGCGGGCGGTGAGACGAAGCGAATGCGGCGTCCGATCAAGGAATGGCTTGGATACTGTCTCCCAAAGCAGTTCTGTACTTTTACCGGGACTCGGTCGATGTTACAGCACACGATCGACCGTGCGAAGGAACTTATCCCGGAAGAACGGCTGGTTATCGTTACACTGGTGGATTATCAGGGGTGTCTGGAGGAGTGCATCGATTCCTTTAAGGGGACAATCCTGTATCAGCCCAGCAACCGGGATACGGCCCCCGCAATTATGCTCGGTTTGTCGCATATTCTCGAAAGAGACCCGGAAGGAGTGGTTGCCGTTTTCCCATCCGACCATTTCATCTATCCCGAAGATCGGTTTGTCTCTTATGTAGACCTTGCATTGAACGTTTGTGAGAAGGAAATCCAACGGATGGTTTTTCTCGGTGCGATCCCGAGCCACCCGGAATCCGGGTACGGATGGATCAAACTCGGGGATCTTGTAGAGGAATCTTTCTCTATACCGGCCAGCGATCTGTTGGATGTCTCCATGCCCGGGACGGGGCTCTTGGCGGCGGATCGACTCTGGGAGAAGCCCAATCGTTCCGATGCGGACTGGCTCTTCCGCGACGGGTGGGTATTGAATACAAAAGTTATTGCTGCCAAGGCGAGAACGCTTTACGCGATTGCCTGGCAGTGGATTCCGAATATATTGAGACGTTTTGAAACATACAGAAGCGTGCTTCATGCCGTTACGGAAAGGCGTGCACCGGAAGATCACCTGGCCATTGCGATGTACCACTTGTATTTGGGATTGCGTCCGGTCGACTTCTTCCTGGAGGTTGCTCAGAACGCCTTTGACCGCACGTTGGTACTGCCGATGGACGCAGGTTTACACTGGTCGGATTGGCAGCACCCGGATCGTGTCAGGAATTCATTGGAAATGTTGAATTTACGCTCGGATTTTCAATTAACGAAATCCCGGGAAAGACCGATTCCAGCGCCTCCCGTCCAATCGGACGCAGGTAAGAGACTATATGCCTAGGCCTCTTCGGCTTAGAAGGAGACAAATGAGGTAAGAAACTCCATTACCAAGACCCTTCCTCCCGTATTTCTCCCACGGGTCTCTGCTGTAGTGGTGTAGGGGCGGCGCTCTCCCCGCCGCCCCTGCACCCGCCCCCTAAACAGAATTCCAGCAAGTTCCATTATATTTTGTCTGCAGTCTCGTTGGTCCCCATCTGAACAGCGTCTGCGGGTTTGTCATTTTCAACAGCGGACTGATTGCGGATGAACGCGGAACATGCCCGCGCTCAAGGTGCTCTTGCGGCCCTGCCTGTGAAAGAAAACTAGAGATTCCTCACCTTTCGTGATTTCATAGCAGCCTTTCGCTGCTGGCATGCCGCCTTCTATCGACAGCCCGTTAACGCGCTTCGCTCCAGAGAAAACGTGACGGCTACGGCCGAGGGAGGTCTACGGTTTGACCGTGTCCCGATTCATTCTTCCGGTGGACTGTACTCCTCGACGGCCTGTCGGATTGTCTTCAACTCATCGTCTGAGAGTTGGACGCTGCCGGCGGTGGCGTTTTCCTGGGCTTGCTTGGGATTGCGCGCTCCGCAAAGAGCATGTGTCAGGCCCGGTTGCCGTATCGTCCAGGCGATAGCCAACTGGGCGAACGTGAAATTGTGCGCCTCCGCGATGGGTTTGATTTTCTCAAGGAGTTCGGCGACTCGCTTACGGTTCTCCATCGAGAATCGTGGATCCTCGCGTCGATGATCCCCTTCGCTGAATTCCCGGTCCGGTCCGACTTTCCCGGTCAACAGGCCTTTCGCTAACGGGGAATACGCAAGAACCGCGACGTTGTTCTCGTGGCAGTACGGCAGTTGCTCCTTCTCCAAATCCCGTTCGAGCATATTGTATTTTTCCTGGTCGGTATCCAGTGGCCCATATTTCCGATATTCGTCCATATGGTCCGGGTTTGCGTTGCTTACCCCGATAGCACGGATCTTTCCTTCCTTTTTCAGATCCAACAGTGTGCTCATAGTCTCTTCGATGGGAGTGGTCGAATCCTGCCAGTGAGTTTGATAGAGATCGATGCAATCGGTTTTCAGCCGGCTCAGGCTTTCCTCGACCTCGCCGCGAATCGATTCGGCACCGAGATAGGTATAAATCGCGATATGTCCGTCGGAACTTGGCCCATATGCGGTCGATCTGAATTTGAACTCGCCCTTCTGTGTATTACACACCATTGCGCATTTCGTTGCGAGTACAACCTTGTCCCGCCGGTCATGAATTGCTTTGCCGACGATTTCTTCGGAAAGACCGAATCCGTAGATAGCGGCAGTGTCGATTAGATTGACGCCGGAATCGATGGCGGCATGGATGGCTGCGATCGCGTCTTTTTCCTCGGTTCCTCCCCACATCCATCCTCCGATGGCCCACGCGCCGAACGCGACGGTGGATGCTTCTATTCCTGATTGTCCAAGCGGTCGTTTTTCCATGACAATACTCTCCTTCCGTTATTGAATGCTGGTAGTCGATGTCTCGCTCGCGGTACCGGTCTGTTCGTTGACAAATAGGGTTTGTGTCGGATACGCGAACTCGATTCCTTCTTCTTCGAAACGCTCATATATCGTTAAATTGATTGCTTGCTGGATGTCCATATAAATGTTGTAATCAGGAGCCAGGATGTAGTAGACGATTTCGAAGTTGAGTGAGAAATTGCCGAATTCCTTGAAATGGGCGCGATCGAACCGTGTCTTTTCCTGCGACTCAATAATTTCCCGTATCATTGGTGGAATTTTTCTGAGTTTTTCGGGAGGCGTTTGATAAACGACACCGATCGTGAATACTGCACGACGTTCGAGCATACGCTTGTAATTCCGTATGCGGCTGTTGAGTAGGTCGTTGTTTGCAAAAACGAGTTGTTCGCCCGAAAGACTACGGATGCGGGTGGTTTTGAGTCCCACATGTTCGATACTCCCCAGGTAGTTGTCGACGATTATGAAATCCCCGATCACGAAAGGTTTGTCGAGAGAAATTGACAGCGATGCGAAAAGATCGGCCAGAACGTTCTGTACAGCCAGGGCGACCGCAATACCGCCGACACCAAGACTTGCGAGCAGCGTATCCACCTCGACTCCCGGAACGTTGTCAAGAGCTAGTAATAGAATAATGGAGAACAAAACGACGCGGCCAATGAAAATCATTGCCCCCACGGTACTCACACGGGATGCGTCCTTCTCCAGGTGGGCCTTTTTGTAACGTGCAAACCAGAAATTGATGCCCGCGTTGCCCCAAATGCCGAGCTGGATCATGAAGGCGAAAATCGCCACCATCCCAATCCATTCGTTTGCCGATTCTGTGACGTATAGTGCACGCGTCCCGAAGCACAACGCCAGAACGGCAATCAGGAATAATTTTGTCCTGGTGAGCATCTCGGCAAGGAAGCCACTGACGCCGAATTCGTCTCTTTTCTCGGCCATTGCAGCAAAACGTCTCGCAAGAACTGCTTTCACAATCCATATGATGAAGAACAGAAGAACGGCGGCGGCCAAAGCGGTAACCCAAGCTGCGATTGAGTTACCCCAAAACGACGAATCGAGATATTTCATCGTGTCTTCTCCTTCCATGTTGTGTTCTTTTGCGAGTGTGTGGAATTCTTTCCTCTCTTATGAGCGTATTCTCTTCTATTGTACAAGGGCTGATGAGAATTCCTTAGCTATCTTCTTCCCTCACTTTCTTATCCAGGTAGTGATCTTCTGTTGTAACGTTTGCAAGACGGTGTAGACAACGGGAATCACCAGGAGAGTCAGGCCGGTGGTTACGGTTAAGCCCGAGGCGACCGCCACTCCCAGCGGAGCTCGCGATTCGCCGCCCGCTCCATAACCGAGGGCGATGGGCATAAGCCCAAGCACCGTTGATACGGTAGTCATGATCACCGGACGGAAACGGATGTGAGCAGCCTCTTTGGCCGCCTGGACGGGGTCTTTTTCGTCGCGAACGAGTACATTTGTGTAATCGATCAGCAGGATCGCATTCTTTGTTGCCATGCCGGTCAGCATGATCAGTCCAATAAATGAAAAGATGTTGAACGTCATACCGAGCGCCCATAGCGCGCCGAATGCGCCCACAGAGGCCAGGGGCAACGTCAGCATGATTGTAAATGGATGGATGAACGATTCGAATTGTGCAGCCAGCACTAGATAGACAAAGACAACAGAGAAAAGCAGAGCGATGGTGAGATAATAGAATGATTCTCGAAACGTCTCCGCACGGCCAGCTACCTCGTAATCGAATGTCCCCGGCAAAGTCTCTTCAAGATAGCCTTCAAGCTTAGACAATGCGTCTCCGAGAGCAACACCCGGAGGATTGGATGCGGAAATCGTTGCGGAACGAAGACGATTGTAGTGATTGATTTCGCTTGGCCCGATGGTTTCTTCAAGATCGACGACATTGCCGAGAGACACGAGACGATTTGCATTGTTGCGCACATACAATCGACGTAACGCGTCAGGTGTCATCTCGCCTTTTGTGACAACCTCGGGAATAATCTCGTATCGCTCGCTTTCTCTTTCAATCTCCGAAATTTCGAGTTCCCCTAAGAGATATCGCATTGTGTTGGAAATCGCCGCCACAGTAATGCCCATTTGCGACGCTTTGTCACGATATATCGATACGTTTATTTGGGGTTTATTCATTTTTAGATCGGAATCCACACCGACGTAATCCGGCTCGGAACGCATCCATGTCATAATTGTCTCTTGGCGACGGGCCAGTTCCATCAGATTTGGATGTTGGAGTACGATCTGAAGCGGAGCGCCCGCGATGCTTATCACCCCGATTTCGGTTACATACGCATTCCCACCCGGGATCTTGGCTAAACGTTCACGAAGCGATTGCATGATATCGACCTGACGGCGTTCGCGCTTTGTTCGGTGAGTGAGACGAACGAATGACATTCCCCTGTTCACTCTGCCCGGCCCCCCGGTCTGCGATAAGCCGATGGCGAGAAAGTAACTCTCGACTTCAGGAGTATCGGAAAGGACTTGCTCAATGCGTCGAGCGTAATCATCGGTGTACCGTATGGTAGAGCCTTCGGGTGTTTCGAAGGAAACCATGAACTCCGCACGATCCACAGTGGGCAGGAACTCCTTCGGTAATTCTGTAAAACACCAGATTCCCGCCGCAAAGAGAGCGACTCCAGAGAGAATCGTAATCGCTCGGTGATTGATACACGTCGCCAGCAGCCTGCGGTAAATTTCCTCGACACCTGTGAAGACGTTTTCCGACCATGCAAGCAGTTTTCCGCGGTGTTCCGGGATTTTGAGGAACCGTGAACACAGCATGGGAGTCAACGTCAACGCGGTAAAGGTCGAAGCGAATACGGTCGCCGCTATTGTCAGGCTGAATTCAAAGAAAAATCGTCCTATTATCCCCGATGTAAAAGCCACCGGGATAAATACGGCCGCTAAAGAGAGTGTGTTGGCGATATTCGGGAACGCGACGAGTTTTGTGCCCGTCCGAACGGCTTCCCTCCTTTCGTCTCCCTCTTCCATTCGTCGGTAGCTGCTTTCCAGGACAACAATCGCGTCATCGATCACAATCCCGATTGCAAGAATCAATCCGAGTAGAGTCAATACATTTAGAGTGAATCCGAAGACATACGCGAGGGCCAGACCGCCGAGGAGCGAAGTCGGCATGGCCAAACTCGTGATTGCGGTTCCACGCAGGCTTCGAAGGAATCCGAAAACGACCAGCATTACCAACAACGTGGCAATAAAAATTGTAAAAATCAAATCGTTGATATTTTCTTCGATGTACTCTGAATTATCCATGCTGAGTATATACTCGAGTCCGGGCGGGAATTCCTTGGAAAGCTGCTCTATACGATTCCGGACCGATTCGGCGAGGGCGACTGTATTGGCATCTCGTTGTTTGACGACCCCTAAGCCCACGGTGGTCTGTGCGTTGAAGCGGGCCAGCTGACGGGGGTCCTCGACGCCGTCAACAGCTTGGCCGACGTCCCCGATTCGGACGGGAAAACCGTCTTCCTCGGTGATGATAAGCCTGTTCAACGGTTCCGCTTCCGCGAATTGACCGAGTGTTTTAACAAGGAATTCTCTCTCTCGGCTTTCGACGCGGCCTGACGGTATCTTTACATTGTTGGTCTGAACGGTACGGACGACGTCACCTACCGTAAGATGATGTGCGGCCAGCCTTGCCGGATCCAACCGAAGGCGCACCGCGTATAACTGTTGGCCTCCGATTAAGATTTGACCGACGCCGCGCAAGTTTTCCAAACGTTCTTTCAGTGTTTCATCCGCATATTGCGATAGTTCTACTGCATTCCAACGTTCGTCTCCGGTCAGTGCGATCCACATGATAGGCTGAGCGTCGGGATCGATCTTGCGAACAATCGGAGCTTCGATGTCGTCCGGTAGGTCCCGTCGAGCACGTGCCACGCGATCCCGCACATCCTGCGCAGCCACGTCGATGTCGCGCCACAGTTCGAATTCTGCTGTGATGATTCCCACCTGTTCCCGAGCGGTGGATTTCAGATTTTTCAGACCTTCGATCGTGTTGACCAATTCCTCCAGCGGTTCGATGATTTCTGTTTCTACAACTTCCGGTTCCGCACCGGGGAGTACGACATTGACACTCACAATCGGAAACTCTACGTCGGGATTCTCCCGTACCGGCATTTGGTAATATGCATACATACCGAAAATCGCAATAATCAGAAATGCGACAATCGTGAGAACCGGCCGACGAATGCAGAGATTCCATATCATGACGAAGTATTCCTATACCGGCGGAAGTCTCTTTTATTCAGGGGTTTTTCGACGAGTATTCGTTTGCGTTGGATGTTTCTCGTTCGAAGAGGTTTCTATTGTCACTTGTTCTCCGTCGGAAAGCTGCATATGGCCTTTCCGGACAACCTCTTCCCCCACATCGAGACCGTCGACGATTTCGACTTTCCCCGGTTTTCTCAAACCAATTTCGACCTTCCTTCGGTGGGCCACACCCTCCCGGACTATGAACAGATCATATCCCTCTCGTGTGCTGACCAAACACTCTTCCGGAATGACCGGGTTTTTGTTGTGAGTATCGACCGTAACCACAGCACGCGCGAAAACTCCGGGCTTGAGTAACCCGTCGCTGTTGTCGACTTTGGCCTTCAGAAGAAAGTCGCGTGTAGCGGGGTCCGCTGCGGGAGCGACGTAATCGATCTTTCCCTCGAAGCGGCGGTCGGGAAATGCAGCAACAGAAATGTCGACCGGTTGGCCGACACGAACCGATCCGAGGAAACGTTCCGCCAGAGAAAATTCAACTTCCAGCTCTCGGATTCGGTAAACAGTTGCCAGATGTTCTCCAACGGCGACGAAATCCCCTTCATCGACAAGGCTGTCCGAGATAACCCCATCAAACGGAGCTGTAACAACCGTGTCCTCAATCTGCTCACGGATGAAATCGATCTCAGATTCGATCCGCCGGACCTCCGCCGCAGATTTCATCAGACTGGTTTCCGCTTCATCATAGTCATCTTCCGATACGACTTTCGTTTCGCGAAGTTCGCTTAATCGTGAAAACGTCCGACTTGCATTCAGCAGCGTTGCTTGGGCTGCGTTCAGCGCGGACTGTTGAGCTTCAAGCTGTCTGTTCAGTTTTTCATCGTCGATCTTGAGGAGGCGTTCTCCTTCATAAACCTCATCCGCTTCTTCAAAGAAGATTCGACGCACAATACCTCCCACTTCGGCTTGAATTTCGACTCTCTGTAGCGCTCGAAGAGTACCGATCCCTTCTACAGTATCCTCTAGCTTTTCCACATTGGCTTGAATTGTCTGCACATGCTGGACCTGGGACGAATTCTCTTCCGCCTTCTCTTCCTTGGCACACGCGATAAGGAGAAGGGACAAGGTAAAGAAAACGGCGAGCTTCCCGGAAATGGTCGGACCAACACAAACGACCGAGCGATAAGAGGCATGTGACCATTTCCCAAGTCGCACCATCCGCACCTTTCCCAAGAAGATGCTCATTCTATGAACAGTGAATGGAGTTGTCATGTTTATACATTGTAATTATATGAATTGACATACGCATAACAAACCTGAGTATCCGTCTCTTTATCCGAGCCGGACTCCTGCATACACACGTGATGTAGAGTGGAAGCCTTGTCATCGTTGCGAAAGCGGCCAAAGTGGGAAAATCCCCCATCCCGTAAACAGAGAACGCCCGATAGGGTGCAGATACCTGAAATTGTTAAAATACCAAGAGTACGGATAGAGTATCGTGAATGGTACTTCCTCAAATATCGTTTTCGTGGGACGTAATCATGCACAATCGAAAATCAGGATTAACATTTTCAGAAGTACGCGATTTATGCTTCATCTTTGCCTTTTTAGCGGTAGCGGTAATCGGCTTGTTCGGTTTGATTGCGTCGGCGCTTGGAGGATGAACGCGGTGCGTGAACGTATCTGTGTCTGCCAGATAGTGCGTTAGGCCGGGCTGCACAGGACAATCAACGAGTCTCACCACGAATCCATATCCCCAGAACCGATCATCGACTGTGCGGGTCCTCGAATCTCAGGTCAACTTCGCGACCGAACGTAGTGTATTTAGAAAAGATCGGCTGGAAGGCAGAACAGCAAAGAGGGAATCAATACTTACAAATAAAGGAGGATAATCAATGATATTTGCAGACAACATCAGGAAATCGCTGACATATTGTGCTCTGACGGCGTTGGCGCTCTTATGGATGAACGGAGTCTCTTTCGCTCAACAGTCGGAAGACTGGAAAGTCAATGAGACGAATATCCGATGGGCGATTGAAAATGAAATGCTTACGGATGACGCGGTAAGTTCTCATTTAATCGATGTGGACGTCGCGGATGGTATTGTGACGTTATCGGGTTCCGTGGACAATCTGCTGGCGAAGCAGCGCGCCGCCACAATCGGTGAAAGTATCAAAGGGGTGAAATCAGTCGTGAATGACATTCGGGTCAAACCAATTGAGCGGTCTGATGCGGAGGTCGAAGGCGACGTAGAAGCAGCTCTTCGCGAAGATCCCGCAACGGATTCCTACGAGGTCGAGGCAGAGGTTCAGGGTGGCGTTGTGACTTTGACCGGCAGTGTGGATTCTTGGCCTGAACGGTCATTGAGTGAGTATGTTGCAAAAAACGTGAAGGGTGTTCGAGAAATCAAGAACAACATCCGAGTGGATCAAAAAGAGGTGCGACTTGACAGCGAAGTTGCTGCTGAGATCCGTCGTCGTATCGAGGTATACGTATGGGTTGATGAAACCTCGCTTTCAGTGACGGTTCATGAGGGTGAAGTGAATCTGGACGGCACCGTCGCCAGCGCTGCTGAAAAAACGCAAGCAAAAACTCTCTGCTGGGTGGCTGGTGTCAACAGCGTCGACGCGAGTGACGTGAAGGTTCAGTGGTGGGTGGACGAACCGATGCAGCGGAAACGGCCTGCACCGCGCTCTGCCCCATTAAGCGACTCGGAGGTCAAAGACTCGATAGAGCGTGCTTTCCTATACGACCCACGTGTCGCGGAATTTAAGGTCGACGTCTCTGTAGACGATGGGGTCGTTCGATTGAGCGGTACTGTCGACAACCGTGAAGCCAAAAGGGCTGCAGCGAACGACACAGAGAATACAGTCGGTGTTTGGAGAGTGAAGAACCATCTGAAGGTACGACCGAAAGAATCCGTGTCCGATCCGGTATTATCGGATCGGGTTAGAGAGGCATTAGAACGGAACACCTATACGTACCGTCCCGATATCACCGTCTCTGCAGCGAACGGGAAGGTGTACCTAAATGGCACCGTGGACACGTCGTTTGAGAAGAATAAGGCGGAGGAAGTGGCCTCGCGGATGAAAGGTGTTGTGGATGTCGCCAACCGGCTGACGGTTGACTATGTGTGGCCCGAGAAGAGCGACTGGGAAATTGTTCAGGATATCAAAGACGAACTCTGGTGGAGCCCCTTTGTCGACAGCGATGAGGTGAGTGTAACTGTCGAAGAGAAAACGGCTACGCTCGAGGGAACGGTAGATACCTGGGGCGAAAAGAAAGCCGCGATCGACAACGCCTATGAAGGCGGCGCTAAAACAGTGGTGAATGAGCTGAAGGTTCGATACGGACCGGATTACTATTTCCCGGGAGGTGCCCCTTATCACCCATATTGAAGGGGGATTGCCAATCGTTGAATTGATGCTGCAAATATGAAGGAGGGAAAGGAAAAAGGGCCTGAATGGCCCTTTTTCTATTGATATGCATTTCTATGTTCTTATCGATACGTAGCGAGTTATTCTTTTTCATTACCGTCAAGAAGGTTTTTGAGCTGTTCTCCTTCCAGGGTTTCCTCTTCTTCGAGGACCTCGGCGATATGTTTGAGTCTATCTTGATTCTCTTGAAGGATATTGAGAGCGCCTTTGTAACACTCGTCGATCAGGTCCTTCACTTCCAAGTCGATTTCACGAGCGGTTTCCTCGCTGTATTCCCGTTGCTGAGCGATTTGCTCGCCGAGAAACACATCCGTGTCCCCGTCTTGAAACGCGACATGGTGGAATTTCTCGCTCATTCCCCACTGGCTGACCATTCGACGTGCAAGACGGGTTGCCTGGCTCAGGTCGTCGGCCGCACCGGTCGAAATCGATCCGAGGACAGCGCTCTCACTTGCACGGCCGCTGAGCATCACTTTGAGACGCGCCCGCAGGTAGTCTGCCGTAAAGTTGTATCGTTCTTCCGGTAATTGCTGGGTGGCTCCCAGTCCGCGTCCGCGCGGGATAATGCTGACCTTTTCGACGGGATCGGCTTCCGGTTCCAAATGGGCGACAAGCGCATGACCGGCTTCATGCACGGCGATGGCGTGCTTCTCACGACCGCGCAACACAATGCCGCTGCGCTGCTGCCCCATAAGGATCTGATCGCGCGCACGACTGAAATCTTCCTTACCGACCTTTTCTTTACCTTCTTTTGCCGCCATAAGAGCCGCTTCGTTTACCAGGTTGCTGAGGTCGGCACCGGAACGGCCGGGCATCGATCGAGCGATTTCCTCAAGATCGACATCGTCTTTCAGGGGAACCTTGCGCGCATGCACTTTGAGGATTTCGGCCCGCTCGTGAACACTCGGTAGATCGACGGTGACGCGCCGGTCGAAACGTCCCGGACGGAGCAAAGCCGGGTCCAAGATATCGGGACGATTCGTGGCCGCCATTACGACAAGGTTGTCTGTTGGTTCGAATCCATCGATTTCGGACAAGAGCTGGTTGAGTGTTTGCTCGCGCTCGTCATGACCGCCGCCAAGACCTGCTCCACGATGTCGTCCTACGGAGTCCAATTCATCGAGGAAAATAATACAAGGTGTATTCTGTTTAGCGGTTTTGAATAAATCCCTCACCCGCGATGCCCCAACACCGACAAACATTTCCATAAAATCCGATCCCGTAATGCTATAAAAGGGACATTCCGCTTCGCCCGCCACCGACCGGGCCAGGAGTGTCTTTCCTGAACCCGGCGGTCCGACAAGCAACACGCCTTTCGGTACTCGGCACCCCAGACGTGTGTAGCGATCGGGTTCCCGCAGAAAAGAGATGATTTCCTTGAGACCTTCCTTGGCCTCTTTGAGCCCGGCGACGTCTTCGAACGTAACTGAGGTGTGTTCTTTCTCGAATTTCTTGGCTTTTGAACGCCCGATAGACATCATGCCACCGGCCTGCTGCGTTGCTCGGCGCATGATGAGGATTCCGATACCGATCAGAAGAAGAAACGGAAGCAGGTTTGCCAATACGATCCAGAAACCACCTTCCGCTGAACCTTTCGATACGAATTCTATATCCTGCGAAATCAGTTGATCCGTCAGTTTTTCATCCCCAAAGGGAGGTGTTGTTGTCTCGAATCGCTCGATTTTCTGTTTCTTTGTTTCTTCGCCGGTTAAGCCTGCAGGTACTTGAATCTCAATCGGCTTCTTAAATTCGCCGGTAATTGTCTCTCCCTTCGCCTCAACGCGTTTTATGTTGCCGGACTTCAGTTCGCTCTTGAATTTCGAGTAGGATATCGACGGGTATTCCGTCCCGAAGCCCTGTAACAGGAATATCCAAGCGACGACCAACGCCAATAGCAAAGGCCACGACCGCCATGGCGACTGAGGTATCTCGGGTTTCTGATCGGTTTTCTTCTTTTGTTCTTCAGATTTGCTGTCTTTGATGTCCATAACTCCGACCCTTCAGTATTCTCCACAAGAGACTCGCTTCTTCTTTAATTCAGTATAACCGTTCTTGTTTACAACCGAGCGGGTGGGGTGTCATTTCTCGCCGTAAGCAGAAGCGACTCCTCTCACGAACCACTTTTGAAACACGAGAAACACAATCAAAACGGGTGCGATCATCATGACACCAAAAGCCATGATATCGCCCCATTTGAGGGGAGGAAGAGTTTGGAATGTCGCGATTGCCACAGGCAGCGGACGGACCTCTTTACCGCTCGTTACCATCAACGGCCATAAATAGAAACCCCAATAGAACAGGAACGTCACAATTGTCACAGTGGCGTATACCGGTTTGGAATTCGGTACGATTATGGTCGTGAAGGTGCGAAATATACTTGCCCCGTCGCAACGGGCCGCCTCCTCCAATTCACGCGACATGCCAATGAAGAAACTGTAGAAAAGGTAGATTGCGAACGGATTGGCGATAAAGGGAACGATCTGGGCAATATATGTGTCTCGCCATCCCAGTATTGTGATCTGATAGAAGAGAGGAACAGCGATCGCTTGAAACGGAAGGATCATCAGGGACAGTACAAAAATAAAGAACAGATCGCGTCCACGCCACTGGAGCCGCGCAAACGAATAGGCCGCCATCGAGTTTACCACCAGGCCGAAGGAGACGATTGTCCCCGTAATGAAAAGTGAATTCATCATGAAGCGAAGGAAGTCGACCCGATCGAATACGTCGCGGTAGTTCTGCAGGCTGGCTTGCGTCGGATAGAGCGCTTTCAGCGAACCAGCCTCGACCAGTACCTTGTCATCCGGTTTTAGGCTGCCAACAATCATGAACAATATCGGCGAAATATAGAGGAAGGCTGCTGCGACCAATAGGCCGTATCGAAAGAGGCCGGGGAAGAAGGTACCGTTGAGAGAATTGGGTTTTCTCATGATATTTGCCGTTCCTCTTTTGCCACAGTCCGCTGTATCCAGGTCACACAGAGGACGATCACAAAGAAGACAACGGTCATCGCCGATGCCTGCGCCACCTGCTGTCGATCGAATACGGTCCGCACGGCCTCGAACATGACCGTGGTAGATGCGTCGTTGGGACCCCCCTGGGTTAATATCTGTACCTGATCGAACAGCCGAAAGGCGAGAATGGTCGTGACCAGCGCGGTGAAGATGAGCGGATTTCTGAGCTGCGGAAGCGTGATATACACGAGTTTCTGCCATCGATTTGCGTTGTCGATCTCTGCGGCTTCGTATAACACTTCCGGAATGGACTGTAATCCCGCGAGAAGGACGACCATCTGGAAGCCAACGCCCTGCCAGATTGACAAAACCATAATCGAAGGAAGCGCCAAATACGGATTATGTAGAAAGTCCTTCGATTCCATGATGAATCCAAGCAGTGAATTCAACGGACCGTTCGGCCCAGGTGCATAAATAAGACGCCATATCACTGCGACGAGGGCCATCGGAAAGACAACCGGCATGAAGAAGAGCGTGCGGAATATGACTCGTCCATGGAACTCCCTGTTGAGGAGAAGCGCTAAAGCCAGGGCGAATCCACTCTGTAGAGGGACGACAATGATAGAAAACACGGCATTGTTCAACAGGGCACGCTGAAAAGACTCATCCGTGAGTATTCTCTCGTATTGTTTCAATCCAACGAAGCGAACGGGAAGAGGCGATCCTAGGCGGATGTTTGTGAACGACAAGACGACAGCAAGAATAAACGGAAGACCGATAAAGAGAGCGAGACCCACCAGTGCCGGTACCGACATCAGAGGTCCCGTGATCCGGTCCAATCGAATTCGATGCGATGAAATACTTGCCATCTGCTCAAGTAGTTCCTCTATTCAACCGGCGGGTACCCGCGGTTGTCGCGAATATCCTGATCGATATCCGTCACAGCCTTGTCAAGGGATCTTTGAACGTCTGCACCGTTTCGAATGTCATCGAAGGCCTGTTGGAAAACGGAAGTGATTACGGGATAGGCCGGCGTGCGTGGGCGAGGTACTGCGTAATCTCCAACCAGCTGAGTGACGAATAACCGAAGAGGGCTCTTCTCCTTGTACAGTTTGGACTTGGAAATAGCACTCGAGGTGCCCGGTACAGCAGCATTCACTTGGGTCATTGCAAGAATTTGCTTGTCCTCCAGCAGAAACTCGATAAACGACATCGCAACTTTCGGGTTGCCACATTTCTTTGTTATTCCCCAGTTCCAGGAACCTTGGCCTGTTTTGGAACCTTCGCCGAAATCCGGAAGCGGGACAAGGACCAGATCGTCACCGAACGCATCCGCGTAGCGATTGTATTCCCAGTGGCCGACCCAGGACAACGCAACGCGCCCGCCAATGAATGCGTTGTCATCGATGTTTGGATCGACATAGCCGTCCTCGATCCAGCTCTGTATCTCACTCATTGCATAAACGGCTGCCGTTCCGTTGAGAACTCCCTCAGCCGACTGAAAATCGCTTCGGTCGATCAAGTCGCCACCGGCCGACTGAATGACTGGCGAAAACGCGTAGGTAAACCATTCGCCGCGATAATTCAATTTCAAATCGAGAACGGAGCCATCGGGGTCGTCTTTCGCAAGCGTACCGAGAATCTGCTTGAACTCGTCGGCCGTCCAGGCGTTGTCGGGAGAGGTTGGAATTCGAATACCCGCATTTTTCAGAATACTCTTTCTCCCATACATCGCGAGACCGGAATCGTACATTCCAACGGTATGTAGGCCCCCTCGGTAGGTGCCCTGCTCGATAATCGAAGAAATGAGGTTCTCCCGGGTTTGCCGGCTGAGATAATCATCAATGGTGATCAGATGTCCCTGCCATACATAGTTGTATACAAACGGACCGTCAAACTCCAGTATATCGGGAAGATCGCCCGCTAACGCGGCAGACTGAACCTGGGCGTTATACGAGCCCTCCGGCAGAATGGTTAATTCAATATCACTCTTGTCATGGTTATCGTTGAACTGCTGGACCTGTTTCTGAATTGTTTTCCGTTCTCCCTCACGTCCTGAATGCGCCCATACATCGAGCTGGACAATTCCTGTACCTTTTTGCTGTTCCGGAGATTCGCCGCCGCAGGCAAAGAACACCGTGACAGGTACGACACCGAAAAGAAAGCTGAGTTTGCACATATCTTTCAAATATGCAACAGAAAGTGTTGTCTTCATGCCTGTCATAATAAAATTGTTCCTCTAGAGAGTGTTCTTCCTATCGAATTTAAAACGACAATACCGATATTGAAACATCTAATATACAGTATAGCGTCGGTGCCGCACGTTATAAGAGACGCATAATAGAGTCTACCCATTTATCGAAGTCCAAACCTGGGGATTTCCCCCATTATCGTTTCAGCGATTCCCTTAGAAATGTTTCCGTGTTTGGCCGGTATGTCGAGGCAACCAATATCACTATGCTTAAATAGCAAGTAAGGATTGGAAGTTGTTCTATCGAACGACGCCGCATTGATTTGCATCGGTGATAATTCGATTAGTTGTGTGAAGATATGTGAAGGATAACTCTATGCGGATACGAATATTCTGGAATACGACAACGATATGCTTCCTAGCAACGGTATTTCTTTTTACAACGGCATGCTCAACATGTGTACCTCGTCCCTCTGGATCGCATCCAGCGAATGTAAAGGCTGAAGCAGGGACACTCCCCGCGTTGTCCAACCGATTGGCGCCAATGTCTTATCCTGAGTGGAGACTTCCCGTAGAGATAATTCGCGAGAACGAAAGCAGAGAAATGAGTTCCTCGCAGACTTCAGACGCCTACGCATGCCCGATGCACCCAACCGTAACATCCACAAAGCCTGGCATATGCTCGACGTGCAACATGAAACTTGCAAGGCAAACGGACGAGAAGGAATAGGACAGAAGAAACAGAGGATTTGTTATGAATTGCAAGTGGTTGTGCTCTTCATTGTGTATCGTACTTACAGCGTTTTTTATGGGCTGTGCAACGCCTTCGAAGGAGGAAGTGTTCGGCGATGTACAAGAAGACGTCGAAATGCGGACCGGAAAGAGTCTAGAATGGAACGACACTCTGTATCGAGAGGAAGAACTGAGATTACTCCGCAGTGTCGAGGAGATGCTTGCAGACGAATTATCTCTCAACGAAGCGGTACAGATCGCTCTTCTCAACAACCAACATCTTCAATCTACATACGAACAACTTGCCATCGCCCGTGCGTCTTTGGTGCAGGCAGGTTTGCTGAAAAACCCGGTCTTTGACGGGTCATACAAATGGGTTCGTCACGGCGGACATGTTATTGAAATGGGCGTCGTCCAGGATTTCATGGACGTTATGATGACGCCTCTCAAGAGGAGAATCGCGTCAACGGAATTGGAGGAGGTGAAGGCGGCGGTTACCGCGCAAGTGTTGGACGTTGCTTACGATACGCGGCGCGCGTATATCGAATTGCAGATGGACCGACAGACCATGGAAATGTTCGAAGATGTTCTCCTGGCGGCAGAGGCGTCTTATGAGATGGCGGGCCGTTTGCGCAACGCGGGAAACATTACGAAGCTCAATCTGTTCGGCAAACAAGCCATATACGAAGAAGCAAAACTGCAGTGTTCCAGTCTGGAAATCGCTGTACTCGAAGACAGAGAACGACTGAACACACTGATGGGGCTATGGGGGAAGCACACCGATTGGACGGTTACAGCCGAATTGCCCGAGATTCCGGAAAAACCGATGGACCTGACGCAACTGGAAAAGAGAGCGATTGAGAACAGCCTGGATCTGTCGATGTCATACAATCGTGTGAAAGCGTTGGCACAAGATCTGGGCATGACGAATATCACTTCGGTGTTTCCGGAATTCGGGATTGGGGCGGATTCTGAACGGGAACCCGATGGTACATGGGTAGTCGGTCCGATGCTCGACATCCCTCTTCCACTTTTCGATCAAGGACAGGCCGTTCGATCCATGGCCAGAGCTCAATTGCGGCGAGCGTGGCGGGAATACTCCGGACTCGCGGTCGAAATTCATTCGAGTGTTCGCAGAGCACGCCATAGACTACTCAACGCCCGTCGCCAGGCTGTGTTCTACCGGAAAGTATTTGTACCTCTAAGCGAGCGGATTATGGCCCAGACTCAACTTCGTTATAACGGAATGCTTCTGGGAGTATTTGAATTGCTACAGGCGAAACAGAGTGAAATTAACGCGAAACGAAGGTACATCCAATCCCTGCGGAATTACTGGATCGCCCGGTCGGAATTACAGCAGATACTGGATGGTCGATTAACCAAGGGCGCATCGTTAGGCAACGTGACTGGATTGGGAGATGCGGGAATCCAAATGGGCGGTGGAGGAGGACATTGAGCACAGAAGTGTCTGAGAACGTGTTCGAAGCTGGGGAGAAGGAGACGCAGTATGATTGCGCATAGAAAATCGTTTCTTGACTGGTTGTACCCGGTCATCTTCTTGAGTTCCTTGACGTTGTCTCTTCTATTTGCGGTGTCGGAAGGAATCGGGGAATCGAAGAAAGAACAACGACCGGAACGCCCTTGGCACGATGCTGCCGCAAAATCCTATCCCCCCGGAGAGCCCGGCAAGGATTACCGGCCGGTTTATACGCCCAATGGCAGCACGCTGCCATACCACGTTGTTGAAGGAACGAAGATTCTTCATTTAATTGCCGAGCCGATTGAACAGGAAATCGCCGATGGACTCGTTGTGAACTGCTGGGGATTAAACGGACAGACCCCGGGGCCTACGATTGAACTTGTGGAAGGCGATCGAGTCAGAATCTACGTTACAAACCATCTACCCGTGGAAACCACGGTTCACTGGCACGGAATCCTACTACCTTGCGGGATGGACGGAGTGGCCGGTCTCACACAACCCGCTATTCAACCGGGAGAAACTTGCCGCTACGAGTTTATATTTCCCGAGAGCGGCACATTCATGTATCACCCGCATTTCGACAGCATGACGCAGGAAGGAATGGGGTTGACCGGAATGATTGTGGTTCATCCACGAAATCCCCAACAGCCGCCACCGGATCGGGACTTTGCATTGATGCTTCATGAATGGGAGATCATACCGGGGACGAGCCGTCCGAACACTCTTGAAATGACCGATTTCAACATCCTCACAATCAACGGAAAAGCATTTCCCGGCACACATCCTCTCGTGGCTGAGTTGGGCGACCGCGTAAGGATTCGTATCGGCAACTTGAGCGCCATGGATCATCATCCAATCCACTTACATGGTTACGAATTCAAAGTGGTTGAAACCGACGGCGGACAGATCCCCAAATTTGCTCAATGGCCGGAAACTACGGTCCTCGTTCACGTTGGAAGTGTTCGGGTTATTGAATTATTTGCCGATAATCCCGGCGATTGGCTCATGCATTGTCATATGACTCATCATACGATGAACCAGATGGGACACGATTTCCCTAACATGGTTGGGGTGAATACCGGGGATGTAGAGAAGAAAATCAAGCAATTGATACCGGCCTATATGACCATGGGACAGATTGGTATGAGACCGCTTCAAGAAATGGGTATGCCGGTCCCTGAGAACAGTATTCCCATGCTGGGGTTTGAAGGGCAATTCGGCAAAACCGTTTTGGGTAGCATGGTTACCGTGCTCAAAGTACGTGAAAACGCACCGGGTTATGAAGATCCAGGTCCTTACGAATTCCCTGAAGGTACGGTTGCCCGCCCGGCGACTGCCAGAGAAATGGAGGCTGACGGAATCGAAGTGAACGATCCTCCGCCTGAGTCGGGTAGAATGATGATGAATCATAATTGACTTTAGGAACACCCGGTCTGAAAGATAAGGCATATACAGACCATTGGCTTGAAAGAAGGTTCGGATGAAACGGAAAGATAAACAGTATCTGTATGTTCGCGGTTTCGCGTTGCTTACGGCCATCGCGATTCCGATCGTCTATGCGGTCGGGACTTCCAAGTCAAAGCAAACCGAGCCTTTGGATATTCAGACAACAACAGATATCCGTGTCGTTTATCAAATCAAAACGGATGAATGGAAAGACGGGATCGGGAGCGGGCTGCATTATGTTCGGAAGCTCTATAAAGCCTACCAAACGATGGAAATACCCGCCTCCGAACTCGACATTCACGCCGTGTTGCAAGGCGATGCCGGATATTGGCTATTGAAAGACGAACTCTATCGAGTCCATGCCCAAAGAGGCAATGAAGCGAATCCGAACAAGAATATTGTCGCGAACTTAATCGACAACGATATCAATATAGAACTGTGCGCTCAGACCATGAAAAAGCACGGATGGAATCATACTGACATTCTTCCGGGTGTCACGATTGTGGCCGGGGCGTATCCGCGAATTATCGATCTCCAGTTCAACGGGTGTGCATACATCCGATTCTAGACAGACTAGAAAGGACCGCATCAATGACTGCACAAGGTGAAGTAGCAAATCAATGTACAGCTGCCTGGCTGGACTCAAGGGCGTTTGGCACGATCCTGGTAATGCTCTACGTTGTTATCGCTGTCCTTCCGCTGATCATAGTGCTGCTCTCCGGCGGCGGAGGAGATCCCGTGTTGGAGGAAATAGGAAAGGGAGCGGCACTTGTAGGATTTACTATTCTTGTGCTTCAAGTAACGCTCACATCTCGGATCCGAACGATTACCCGCCCGTTCGGTCTCGATGGAACTACATTATTTCACGAGAAGATGGCGCTTGTCGGAACCGCTCTCTTGATTTCTCATCCTATTCTACTTTCTCTTGGAGAAGGCGACCTTCACCTTTTCTATCTGGACACACCATGGCAGGTGTGGGTAGGTAAAATTACCTTGTTGTTCTTGATATTCGCTGTACTGTTTGCTTTGTATTTCTATAAATTGAGCATCGGATTTCAAACCTGGCGTGTCATGCACAAGGGGATCATCCTTGTTGTTGTGCTGGGAGCGACGCACGCTTTGTTTGTCGGGTCGGATTTGGCGCTTCCCGCTCCGAAAACGCTGTTTTGGATACTGCTGTTAGCGGCACTCGGAATTTTCATCTATCGCAATGTTTATATACCATTGTGGGGGCGGAATCGTTTTCGAGTGGCCGACGTCAGTCAAGAAACGCACGATACCTACACCCTCCGCATGGAACCTCGTAATAACGGTCTATTCAGTTATAGACCTGGACAGTTCATGTTTCTTAGCTTGCGCCGCCCCGGTAGAAAGTCCGAAGAACATCCTTTTACCATTTCTTCCTCACCGACGGAGCGTGAATTCATCAAGGCTACAATCAAGGAATCGGGAGACTTCACCAACACAATTGGCGAAACAAGAGAGGATGACGGAGCGGAAATCGAGGCGCCGTTCGGCCGATTCAGTTTGTGTTTCTTCTGGCCCAGAAAGTTTGTGTTTATCGCAGGAGGTGTCGGAATTACTCCGATACGAAGTATGCTGAAATATCTTGAAGATATCGCCGACACGCGTCCAGTAACCTTGATTTATGCAAATCGCTCTAGAGAGGACATCATTTTTGAGGAAGAGCTCAACGAGTTTTCCCAGAGAATCAAAATTGTGTATGTATTGGAAGAAGCAGGGGAGGAATGGACCGGCGAACGCGGATATGTAACTGGAGAAATGATTCAGAAGCATGCCGGTGAGGACCTATCGGAAGCCGACTTTTTTGTGTGTGGTCCGCCCCCGATGATGCACAAGGTTATTTCTGAGCTGCAAACCTTGGGAGTCGGCGAAGAGAGGATTCACAACGAGTACTTCAGCATCTAAACAGAGCTGAAGAGGGGATTTGGCCTCACAGGCGATGTACCGAAGGAAAGAGTACCTAAATACATTCGAACGTTGCGCTGAGGAGGTTTCCTGGTGCGGTTCAGGAAGGAGAAACGATGAAAGACACAGTCGTAAAGCAACTTGTTTTTGGGATTACCGGGATCCTTGTCGTTGCTATTGTGGTGTTCGGTTTTGTGCAAGGAGGCGGAGAAGGACACGCGATGCAAGAACACGAGCATGGATCGGATATGAACGCACAGCATTCGACTGAACGAGAAGGGGAAGAGGAACCTCAATCCTCTTCAACGCAGTCTGCACAAAAAGAACGCGAGGAAAGTCCCCGGGATCATTCCACTTCGGACCATCAGGGGGAAGCCTCCGAACTCTCCGGCGAGATCGTGGACGGCGTGCGCGTTGTGACAGTGAAGGCGAGGCGTTTCGAATTTGATCCCTCGCGTATTGTGGTCCAGAAAGGTGACGATGTACGTCTTGAAATTACGAGTGAGGATGTAACACATGGCTTTGCACTGGAGGACTTCGATATTGATAGAAGGCTGGAACCCGGGAAGACAGAGAAAATCTCTTTCCAGGTAGAGAAAACGGATCAACATCACTTTCATTGTCCAGTTTATTGCGGTGAAGGACACGACAAAATGCACGGAGAGCTGATCGTTTTGGATCGAGAATAGTCGCAATTGTCGATCCAGAAGCTGCCAATCCGTGGCATACGTCCGATTCCACGCGCGATTTGTATACTGATAAGAGAAGAACGGGCGATATCCAGAGTGATCTTTACGGAAATCCTCCTCGGGTATTCGCCTCAAAACAGTTTTCAAAATCGAAGGATATTGTTGTCTCGAAGTAGGTTGAGCGAGTCAGGAGAATACAGTGAACATGAATGAAAGCGAGGAAAAAGTTACAGAAGAATCGGCCCCACGTACTCGAACGGATCCAGTCTGCGGGATGTCCGTCGAACAGGATTCTGCACAGTACAGCTATGAATACAAGGGAGTAACATATTACTTCTGCTCGGAGAACTGCTTAACAAAATTCCAGGAGAATCCGGACACCTATCTCCACAGAGAAAGTCAACAAAAACAACATAAGCATTTGACTCATGAACAGGACCGTGAAGAGAAAGGAAAAGAGAGCTGCAAGAACGAATACACCTGCCCGATGCATCCGGAAGTCGAGCAGGAGGAGCCGGGCTCGTGTCCCAAATGCGGGATGGATTTAGAACCAAAGTCTTCCGAGCAATCCAAAGACACAAAAGTGGTATATACCTGCCCGATGCATCCGGAGGTTGTTGAAGATGAACCGGGCTCGTGCCCGAAATGCGGGATGGACTTGGAGCGGAAGGAAGAATCTGTGGAGAGCGAAGACGAAGACCCGGAACACATGGGACGCCGATTCTGGATATCATTAGCATTTGCTGTCCCACTTGTCCTGGTTGCGTTTTCCCACAAGATTCCCGGCGATCCACTCGAAGGAATCGCATCGCGCCAGGCGATCAACTGGACGCAGCTGATCCTCTGTACACCTATTGTTATCGTCGGTGGTGTATTCTTCAGACGCGGATGGCGTTCAATCGTAACCTTGAATCTGAACATGTTCACCTTGATCGCGATGGGGATCGGTGTTGCGTATGCCTATAGCGTGATTGCGACGATCTTCCCGTGGCTGTTTCCCGAGAGTTTTCGAAATGAACAAGGCGCGGTGAGTGTCTATTTTGAGGCGGCAGGTGTTATTACGACACTTGTTTTGCTCGGTCAGATGCTGGAGGCCCGTGCTCGGAAGAGGACGAGCAGCGCGATCAAGGAATTGCTCAGTCTCGCGCCGAAGACGGCGCGAGTGATCGACGAAGACGGCAACGAACGGGATGTTCCGTTGGATCAAGTGGAAAAAGGGAACCGTTTACGCGTTCGTCCGGGAGAAAAGGTCCCGGTGGACGGCACGATCTTGAGTGGTTCGGGTACCTTGGATGAATCGATGGTCACCGGGGAGCCGATCCCGGTAGAGAAGAAAGAAGACGACAAGGTCACCGGTGGCACCCTGAACCAATCGGGAAGTTTTACCATGCGCGCCGAGCGAGTCGGCGAGGATACCCTCCTTTCACAGATCGTCGAAATGGTCAGCGAGGCTCAACGGAGCCGGGCGCCGATACAACGACTCGTTGATGTTGTCGCGGCATGGTTTGTTCCTGCGGTCATCGTATGTGCCGTTATCACATTCATTGTCTGGGCTTCGGTAGGACCGGAACCGAAGTTGGCGTTGGCGCTCCTGAATTCGGTGGCGGTATTGATCATCGCCTGTCCATGCGCACTTGGTCTGGCGACGCCGATGTCGATTATGGTCGGAACGGGACGGGGTGCGAAAGATGGAGTTCTCGTAAGAAACGCCGAAGCGCTGGAGGGATTTGCCAAGGTCGATACGCTTGTTGTCGACAAGACAGGTACGTTGACGGAGGGGCGACCGAGGGTGACTGCTATCCAGACCCCGCAGGATATCGATGAGAGCGAACTTTTACGGTTGGCCGCGAGTCTCGAACGCAACAGCGAGCATCCGTTGGCGGAAGCCATTGTCGACGCGGCAAAAGAGAGAGAGATCTCACTGACGGAAGCGTCGAATTTCGAATCATTAACCGGGAAAGGTGTCACTGGGGATGTAGGAGAAACGAACCTGGCGCTGGGAAATCAAAAAATCCTGAAACATCTTGACATATCGGCTGGAGATTTTGAAAACAAGGCGGAGGAGATGCGCCGGGAAGGGCAAACCGTCATGTTTGTGATTGTCGACGGCAAGATTAAGGGGCTGCTGGGTGTCTCCGACCCGATCAAGGAAACGACTCAGGAGGCTCTCCAAATCCTGAGAGACGACGACGTCGAAATTATGATGGTGACGGGAGACAATGAGACCACCGCGATCGCTGTGGCACAGAAACTCAATATTGACAATGTTCGGGCCGGGGTCGCTCCTGAAGACAAAAACAAAATCGTACGTGAATTACAGGAACAAAATAGAATCGTTGCAATGGCCGGTGACGGCATCAACGATGCCCCGGCATTGGCTCAGGCGCATATCGGAATTGCGATGGGGTCGGGCACCGAAGTCGCGATGGAGAGCGCAGGGATTACACTCGTGAAAGGAGATTTGCGCGGGATCGCCAAGGCGCGGCAACTGAGTAAAAGCACGATGCGCAATATCAGACAAAATCTGTTTTTCGCATTTTGTTACAACGCTCTTGCTATTCCAATCGCCGCAGGTGTTTTCTATCCGTTTTGGGGATGGCTCCTTAGTCCGATTATCGCGGCTGCCGCAATGAGTTTCAGCTCGGTTTCTGTAGTGGGCAACGCTTTGCGTTTACGGAATGCAACGCTGTGAGTGTTCGGTCTCGAAAAACAAGGAGAGCGAGTCTCGAAACGCAGGGCCGTGATATTTACGAAAGGAAGTACGTTACGTATCATGAACCAGGAGAAGTCAAAGTATGAACTGGTCGTAGTCGGCGCCGGCCCCGCAGGAAACAAAATCGCTCGCGCGGCTGGAAAGCGCGGAACACGGGTAGTCTTGGTCGAACGGGACCGTCTGGGTGGCACGTGTCTCAACTACGGCTGCGATCCGACGAAGACGATGTATCATTGCGCCGAAGTTGCGCAGATGGCCAGGCAGTCCGAGCAATTCGGAGTAAATACTGGGCATGTTCACATTGATTTCCCCAAAATCATGGCACACGTGGATTCCGTGGTAGGCTCGATTCGCGGGACCGAACCGGATGGCGGTCTGGGGAAAGACGGTGTCGAGTGGATTCGAGCGGAAGGGAAGTTTACAGGACCGCACACTATGCAAACGGGCGGACGGGAGATCGAGGCGGATCGATTCGTAATCGCGTCCGGTGCGTCGGCCGCAATTCCGCCCATCGAAGGACTCGATCAATCCGGTTATTTGACAAATCGCACAATTTTCGATTTGACCCGGCTGCCACGGCGACTGTTAATCCTCGGAGGCGGTGCCATTGGGTGCGAATTTGCCCAGATTTTCTCGCGTCTCGGTTCCACCGTCACGCTGGTCGAGCTGGACGCACGATTGATGCGGACAGAAGAACCTGAAATGTCGGCGGCACTGCAAATTGTGCTGGAGCAGGAAGGAATTAATGTTTTTACCCGAGCGAAAGCAATACGCATCGTCAAGAACGATGAAAGATATTCTCTTGTCGTTGAGTTGAAAGAACGTGAGCAGGAATTACCTTTTGACAATATATTCATCGCTGCGGGACGAACGCCGAATATCGAGGAACTGAATCTGGATGCAGCCGGTGTGAACACCAATAAACAAGGAATCATCGTCAACGACGAACTGCTTACAAACGTCTCTCACATTTGGGCCTGTGGGGATGTAATCGGTCGACACCGGTTTACGCACGTAGCCGCTCATCACGCTCAGACGGTCATTCAAAATGTTTTGGATGACGCCCACAACAAAGTCGATGAATCGGCCGTGCCATGGGGTATTTTTACAGATCCGGAAATCGCACATGTCGGCCTGACCGAAGCGGAAGCTCGTGAGAGAGGATACGAGGTGAAAACGGCGGCGATTAACGCGGGTCTTCTGCCACGGGCGAGGACGTCCGGCAAAACCTTCGGTTTCGGAAAAATCGTCGCGGACGCTGAGAGCAAGCAGGTCCTTGGAGCAAATCTGATCTGCTATCAGGCGACCGAAATCATCCAGGAACTAACGACTGCGATGCAATCGGGTATAACCGCAGATCGTATTGCTGACGTGATTCATGTTTATCCGACAATGAGCCAGGCGATACAAATCCTGGCCGGCCGTTCCTTAAATCACCGATAGAGTCTCCTGGCTTTGACGTCGACTATTTGAGAATGCGCTTACCTGCCAATGTCGACTCGATCGACTGCCCCCCAGTATAGACGCACGTCCTCGATTAAGCCGGCAAACCGGTGGTGGCTGACTCCAGTGATATTTGCGTTCGGATCCGCGCCGACGGAGAGCACCGCTGAACGCCGTGGAAATTGCGAATAAAACCGAGTGCGTGGCGATACACCGGCCTCGTCTCCGTTCACGAACACGCGTAAACGGCCGTCGGTATCGATCATACCTGCTACGTGTGTCCATTCACCTGCGGAGATCGTTTCGCTGCTTACCGCCCGATGAGGAGCCATGTTTGCACGAAGCAGAAAAATGGGACGACCTTTGCTGAGATAGAGAGCGAGACCGAATCGCCGCACACCGAGAGTAAATAGTGTACCGTCTCCTGAGTCGCTTTTGACCCACGCGCCAACGGTCAAGGGACGGCACAATGGATCTAAGTCATTCGGGACCGGGTCGAGAATAACATGCCCGTCGCCCGTCAACCTCAATGCGCTGCTTTTCCGGCCCGGAACGATGCTTCCATTTACTATCTTTCCGTTGTGCCCCTTCCCCGAGCTGTCAATCACTTCATTCTCTTCTGCTTTCGCAAAATCAAAGTGAAGCACCAACTCTTGCTCGACCTTCTTTGGATCAGGGGGTGCCGGTTCTTCTTCATACTGGTCCGCCTTATAGTGTTTCCGCAGTCGTTCCAGTTCGGGTTTCAGCTCAGCGACGATTGCGGAATATCCCGGATCGTCATAGACACTGCGCAATTCTTGAGGATCTTTCTTTAAATCGAACAGCTCCCATTCGTCGATATTATAGTAATGGATCAGCTTATAGCGGTCGGTTCGAACGCCTTCATGACGCCGAACCGCATGCCAGCCGGGGAATTCGTAATAGTGATAATAGATCGATTCTCGCCAATCGCTCGGGGTTTCGTTCATCAGCAACGGTACCATGCTTTCACCTTGCATGTCCGAAGGAATTTCTACTCCGGCAAGATCCAAAAAGGTTTCCGCGAAGTCAAGATTCTGTACCAGATCCCGGTTGATCGAACCCGGTTTTGTGACACCCGGCCAACGGACCAGGAACGGCATACGGAGCGATTCCTCATACATCCACCGTTTGTCGAACCAACCGTGGTCGCCCAAATAAAACCCCTGATCGGAACTGTAGATCACGACGGTATTCTCGGCGAGGCCGCTTTTGTCAAGATAATTGAGTAATCTGCCGACATTATCGTCCACGGACGCAATACATCGTAGATAATCTTTCAGGTAACGTTGATATTTCCACCGGATCAAATCGTCGCCTTCGAGATCTGCGTGCATGAATTCCCGATTCTTCGGATCGTAGGCTTCATTCCACGTCTTCAGCTGTTCTTCCGTCAGGTTTCCGGGGGGAATGAGTTTCAAATCCTCGGGAGTAAGGTCTTTGGCGATCGTCATTTCTTGAAGACGAGCTGCGCTTGTTCGGTTGCTGTAATCGTCGAACAGTGTCGACGGCTCGGGAATAACCACATCGTCGTACGTATCCAGATGATCCGGACCGGGCTGCCAATTCCGATGAGGCGCTTTGTGTTGATACATCATCATAAATGGCTGCGACTCGTCCCGTCCGTTCTTAAGCCAATCGAGAGCGATATCCGTAAGAATGTCTGTCGTGTATCCTGTGTGATTTACAATGCCGTCCGCCGTTTTCAGTGGTGGATTGTAGTAAGGTCCTTGTCCGATCAGAACATTCCAAAAATCGAATCCGGTTGGTTCGGACTTCAAATGCCACTTGCCGATCATAGCGGTTTGGTAGCCGGCTCTCTGAAGTAGTTTCGGAAAGGTCTGTTGAGAGCCGTCGAAACGTTCACGGTTGGTCGGAACGCCGTTGAGGTGGCTGTGTTTACCCGTAAGAATCACGGCGCGGCTTGGTGCGCAGATCGAGTTTGTGCAAAAACAATTCTCGAAAAGCATTCCCTCGGTTGCCAGCCGATCGATATTTGGTGTTTTGTTGATCTTTGAGCCATACGCGCTGATGGCGTGTGAGGCATGATCGTCTGTAAATATGAAGATGATGTTGGGGCGTTGTCTGCTGTTTTTAGAAGAACTTTGTGCCCGCAAAGTGCCCGGCATCGCCAGCGACGCCGCTCCAAGACCGGCGACTTTTAGGAATTCGTTTCGAGATAGGTTATTTGACATCGTCTTTCTCCATGGCCGGGTAGATTTCCCTGGTTCTCAACACGGTATTGGCGAATATTCACACAAGGTCAACGACAATTCCGCATGTGATACGCTACCTTGCGTATACTGATAGGTTACCCGTTGCGGGACAAGCATGCTATCCTGATTAGAAATGGATTCCGCTAGCAGAAATCACATGAGGTGGTCCGATGATATTAGCATTTGAAATAGCGAAACGAACCCGCAAATCCGGTGTGGATACAAGATTGTTTCTTTCTTTTCTCTTGCTGTTCAGTTCGCCTTTGATTTCGTCTGCAAAACAGGCAATCCCATCTATGCCCATGCCTGTCAATGTCGAGAACACAGCACTATATCGGTGGCTCGACAAACCGGTTTCGGAATCTCGGCTGCTTGACGATATGGAGGAGTCTTCCGGCTGGACTCATTCCGGCTTTGGGGAGATGGCGATCGCCGACGAACGTTCATTTCGCGGGCTGCGTTCGCTTCGGATTACCTCCCCGACATATGCGGCGAATCCGGGGGCTACGGTGGGTAGACCGCCCGGAGCCTGCAGTGTGCGTCGTCGCTTCGAAGGCGAAGACTGGCAAGCCTACAATCGAATTTCTTTTTGGGTCTATCCCGTGTTGCCCGGATTTCGCACGATTTCCATGACGAGCATCCTGTTCAATGAAGGGGAACAGAAAGTCCCCGGGCCTTATAGCCGACACGGGCGGAACTACTTTCTGCTTGAGCCCGATCGCTGGAATCACGTGGTCTGGGAAATAACTCACCTGGGTCGGGACAAGGTAACCGGCCTTGAAATCGCTTACAGGCTGCAGGGAAACGAACCGGGGGCGACCGACTCGGTCTGTTTTTATATCGACCATTTAGAGTTGCAGAAAGTTGTTCCGGATCACTATGAAGGGTGGAGCGTCGCGCCCGGCGAGATTGCGTTCAGTCACACCGGGTATTCCACGGGCGGCACAAAGCGAGCTTTAACGCGCGAGCTTTCTGCCGAAAGATTCGATCTGATCGATCAGAAAACCGGTTTGTCCGTCTTCGGCAAATCCATCGAAAATCTCAGCACCCGCATCGGGCGGTATTCTGTTATGGATTTCACCGAATTTCGCGAACCGGGTTTGTACATCATTAAAGCCGGCGAACTCCGGACTCGCCCTTTTCGTATTCACGATGATGTTTGGCGCGAAACAGCCGTCAAAACAATAAACTTCTTTTATTGCGTACGTTGTGGAGACCGTGTCGAAGGCATCCATGATGTCTGTCATCGCGATTGGCGCGTCCGAAGCGACGAAGGGGAAATCGTCATCAATGGGGGATGGCATGATGCGGGCGACCTCTCGCAGGGGTTGGTTAACACGTCGGAAGCGGTATATGCCATGTTTGATTTTGCGGAACATAGGGCGATAAACGATCCCGTTCTTGCGGAACGTCTAATTGAAGAAGCCCGCTGGGGATTGGACTGGATCTTAAAATGCCGGTTCGGCCAAGGGGCGCGATGTGTTTGGGCGACCATGGATTTTTGGACGGATGGCATAATGGGGACTATGGATGACGTTGTCGTACAGGCCCAAAACGAGCCTTTTGCGAATTTTCTAGCGGCTTCGGCGGAAGCAATCGCCGGTCGTCTCTTACGCGATGAAGACCCGATCCGCGCTTCGTATGCTCTGAAGGCGGCAAAAGAGGATTGGCGTTTCGCAATGGAAAAAAGCGAAAACCCCAACCTGCAGTTGGCTGCAACTGCCGTGCAAGCTTCGATGGATCTGTATATGGCAACCGGAGATAGGTTGTATGCGGATAAAGCGATTTCTCTATCAACGATTCTGACACAAAGTCAACAGAAAAAGATACCGGATTGGGATATTCCGATTCTTGGTTTTTTTTACACAGGGACAGCTCGAGATCGAATTCTTCATTATTTTCATCGAAGTCACGAACAGGCTCCGGTAGTGGCGCTGGTCACTCTCTGTGAGGCGTTTCCCAATCATCCCGACTGGATGAACTGGTATTCGACGGTTGTTCTCTATTCGGAATACATGAAGCAGGTTGCAACTTACACAGAGCCGTTTTCCATGCTCCCGGCATCGATTTACGATTTGACCGAATCGGAGGAGGAGAATTTCCGGCACCAGGTGTTGAATGGGATTCGTTTGGATGAAACTCATTACTTACGCCTTTTCCCGGTGTGGGAGGCTTTTCGCGGCAATTATGGTGTCATGCTTTCTCAGACCAGTGCCCTTTCAGCTGCGGCCCATCTTCGCAACGATCTTGATTTGATTCATCTCTGTGAAAACCAGCTCCAGTGGGTTGTCGGGAAGAACCCTTTCGTACAAAGCACGATGTACGGAGAAGGCTACAACTACGCCCCGCAATATACCGCGATGTCGGGAAACATGGTGGGATCGCTCCCTGTGGGAATAGAAACTCGGTTCGATCGCGATGCGCCCTATTGGCCCACAGAGAACTGTTATAACTGGAAGGAAGTATGGGTGCATCCTTCCTCCCGGTGGCTGGCGATTCTATCGAATATCGCCGGGGCAGCGACTGTCGAGGGGACCATCGCGTCGAATGATCGTAACCCAATTGAGTTTACTGAGCTTCATAGTGACAAAATATACGCAACACGGCCGAATTCCAGAGGAGAATTCCGGACGACCCTCCCAAGTGGGTACTATCGGATCGGTCACGGTGAGACGGAATGTACGATCACGATCCTACCTGCACAAAAATACAATCTGGTTTTGGGTGAATTTGTAGACTTCGTTCTATCAAGCGAAGATGGAGCCGAAGGGACAGTATCGATTCGGATCGAGGCACAAGGGAACGGGGAAGTTAATTTCGACGTTCGCACTCAGAATTTGCGAATAAAGAACCCCGCCGGATCGAAGGAGTCACCGGGACAAGACACGATGGTGGTTTCTTATGATGCGGAGATCATGGCTCAAGACGAGCCTTGGGTGGTTGTTGTGATTCCCAACGGTGACCTTTCACTCAAGAAAGAACTCATCGGCATGCCTCTTGGCATGCGCTGACCTATTTGTCGTTTTCCATAATCTGAATGGGAGGGGTTCACCCCTTGGAAAGGTGTGAACCCTCCTTCTACCGACCATCACCGGGCTTCCGATGTTCGGACGCCGGGTTTGTCAACGATTTCCACGGTGCTTGCCTGCAGTCCTTTTTCGCCTTCTTCCTCCACATAGCGCACGCCTGTTCCGACAGCCAGACGGTCGAAATCTCCGTGCAGGACGCTATTCCGGTGAAAGTAAACATCCAAACCGTCGATTGTCTTGATGAACCCGTAATCGTGTTCCGGTAAGATTTTGTCGACAAAACCCATCGTCTCCTGGTCGGGATGCTTCTTTACATCTCTACGCTGTTTCCTGATGAGTTCGTTCAGCTGATGATAGGCGGTATCGAATGCGTTCCGCAGGACTACGTCGAGCGGCTCGTGCATCTCTGTTTCGGTGTTCCCGTTTTTCACAACGATCTCGTGGCCGGGAGGTACGTTGATAATCAGACGAACTTCATACGGGTTCCCCTGTCGTTGGTGACGCTGGGGCTGGTCGACGGCTATCCTGCAGCTGATGATATTCTTGTGGATTTTTTCAAGTTTTGCGACTTTTCTATCGAGCAATTCCTCGATCTCAGGAGTCTTCTCGACGTCGCGAAACGAAACTTCTAAAGGTACTTGCATAGATTCCTCCTTATCGCGAATATCTACTGATAACGTTAATGGATTTGTCCCGCCGGTCGCGATGGCAGGCTCCACGTTTTTCGGTACAGATACTACTCTTCTATTGTACAAAGCGCTGGTTCCTTAGCCAACGCCTGCCTTCGAGACAGTGAGTTTTTTTTTCGCTTCCTCCCGGAGCCCGGGAACAGAGTGTTTATCTTGGAATCAAGCGGACCAGGATGCAACCATGCGGCGGTACTTCGGCGACGAAACGATCTTCGAATACGCCCAGGTTCTTTTGCCGCCACAGATCGCGCACTCGATACTCTCCTTGGATACCCACGTGGGACCACTGAAGCGCGATCTCGACTGGATCGAGAAACTCGAAATCGCGGTTGAAAAGACCGGCAGCGATAGAATCGTCCTCCATCCGCTTCGCCCAGATCTCCTTCTTTTGTTCTTTGAAGACACATCGGGCCTGGTCCCCAAGAGGATACTGATTGACCGCGAGAACTTCGTCATTTGTAAGGAGACTCAATGTGAATTCATCGAGGCGGGTCAGGTCGCAGCCGAGCAGCAACGGCGCGGAGAGGAGGCACCATAAGCTGACATGGCTGTACTGTTCCTCTGGAGTGAGGCGAGACGAGTGTAGATCTCGCCCCCACCCGACATATCCGACTACGAGCATATCCGGATCGTTCCAGTGACCCGGCCCCGCATACTCGGCCCATTTGGATTGGGAAAAACCGATGTTGTCCACGCTCTGCCAGGTATCCCGGATGTCGCCGCTTGTCCGCCAGGTATTCGCGAGACGCGCCCATACTCCGACGTGTTCAAACGGCGCGTTATTGGAGAGACTGTAGACGATGTCGCGTCCGCATTTTTTCAGCGCTTCCGACATTTCCTCTACATGAGGGATATCGTTCGGTCGCCAATCGTATTTGAGGTAGTCCACCCCCCACTCGACCCATTGGCGCACGTCGTTCTCCGCAAATGAGTGTTTCCCGTGCCGTCTACCGCCGCGCACACGACCGAGATTCGTACCAGGCTGATCATGCACCTCGTCTCCGTATTCCCAAGCGCCGTCTTCTCTGTCGCTCGAACCGCCGGGGAACCCCGCATAGGAGGTCATCCATGGAGTCGAATAAATGCCGATTCTTAACCCAAGGTTGTGGACGTCGTCGCACAGTTCGTCCATGTCGGTAAACTTCTCGTTACCTTGAAGCGCGTTGAACGGGCCGCCGCGTGTTCCCTGCCATCCATCGTCGATGTTGACGTAAGACCAACCGTGATCGATCAGGCCGCTCTCCTTCATTGCGGTGGCGGCTGTACGGATTTTGTTCGCATCCACTTCCCGACCCCAGCAGTTCCAGCTATTCCATCCGATCGGCGGCGTGAGACAGATTCTGTCACCGACCACGATCCGGAATTGTTTCTCTGTTTTTCCCAATCGGTTTGCTGCGTGAAGCGTTACAAGGTAGGTTCCCCGCTCGGTAATCCTACCGGTAATCCGGCCCGTATCTGAGTCGAGTTGGAGACCGTGAGGGAGATTCTCTCCTTCAAAGGTCATCGGCCGTTCGCCGGTGGCCGGGATGGTGAAACGAAACGGCGAACCGGGACGCACACCGAAAACCTTCGGTCCGTTGATCCGGGGCGTCCGAGGGGGTTTCGGAGTAAGGATGTACGGGGCGGACGGTTCGATTGAAAATGGTGTAGGTTTTTTGCCGTCGACTTCGAATCCGGCGTCTGCCCAGTTGGCATGATCGCGCCGATCGCCGTCTCCCGCATCTGTGACAACCAACGCCAACTCATCAACACCGGTTAAGTTGACCTCAATCTCTTTTGCGTCTTCACGGGGTTTCATTGTCCCGCTTTGCCATACGATCTCGTCATCGGCGTATACAAGAAACTCGACACTCGCCCTCGATCCTTCTACCTCATCGTCAACGCCGGCTTGTGCCGTGAATCTTTCGGCATCGCCATGGAGGTGGAAAAGGAATATGCTGGTTGCGCAGGTACCGACACCCCGTTCGAATTCCTGGCCGTTGATCCGGATGGAATTCCCCATAAACGATCTGCATATCTGGGGATGGATTGGTCCCCGAAACGGTCCGCGACGTTGGACCTGCTCGACAGTGAATTCACTGAGATCGAGTTCATCCAGCCAGACGGATTCTGCTTGTGGCGCGACAGAAGTAAAGACGGTCACCATTCCCAAAAAGAAGAGCAAATCACGAAAATGCGTACATTGAAGGACATTCATATTGTATTGAATATTCACGCACATGCCGCTCGAAATTTCTCTGCCGCTGCTTTAATCTCTTCCTCGGACGAATGGATATTGATGCCAAACCCTGCCCCTAAACCGGCGTCGACGACCCCGATACTTATGTTGATTGCGCGGCTCAAAATATCGTCCGATCGAGGATACGCCCCTTTCCCATAAGGTCGTCCGAGCTCTTTCAGATACTCACTTACGTGCTCCATGTTGGAATAGACATGCCAGCCGCTGTGATCCACTGTGTCCGTCCCGAGAGTTTCACAGACCTTCTGTGCTTGCTCAGCAGTGTCGAAAATGACGGTACAAAGTGTCCCACATTCTCCTTCTGGGGCATTGAGAATACGGAATTGGAATCCGTCGAGGTCGGCTATCATTTGTTTGAATTTCGCTTTCTTTTCTCGAAGCGTTGTGATGATACTGTCGATTTTTCGTAACTGTGCCAGTGCCACCGCCCCCATCAGCTCGTTAACGCGCAAATTCAGACCGAGTATACAGCGGCTTCCGACCTGGACACCGGCCCGATTCGGTGTATGTCCTTGATCGTGCAGAGCGAACGCCCGCTCGTACAGATCGTCCCGATCCGTAATCACCACGCCGCCGTCTCCGGCCGTAATTGTCTTGAAGATGTTCAGAGAAAACGTACCCAGATCGCCGATGGAACCGAGTTTGCGTCCTTTGTATGCTCCGCCGCACGCCTGGCAGGCATCTTCGATGATCCGTAGACCGTGACGATTCGCGATCTCCGTAATCGCATCCATGTCGCACGGATTGCCGAGCATATGAACCGGCATAATCGCACTGGTCTTGGGAGTGATTCTGCGCTCCACATCGTTGGGATCGATACACAAGCTTTCATCGATCTCGGTCAGCACCGGAATTGCGCCTGCAAAAATAGTTGCGCTGTAGCTGGCGACAAATGTGTAGGCGGGGACAATGACCTCGTTCCCGGGCTTGACTCCTGCCGCCAACAATGAAATCAAGATCGACCCGCTTCCGGAACTGGTCGCCAGAGCATGTTTGACACCGCAGTATTCAGCGAATTCTCTTTCAAATGTGTAGACTTTATGTTTGAAATCCGGATCGCTCAGATCGCCGTATCGGAACAGGTGACCTGAATTCAAAACGTCCAACACCTCTCGGCGTTCTTCATCGCCGATACAATAGGAACCCGGACCGGCCATGGTACACCTCCCGTGCGCGTGCTGTATTTGCTCTTCAATCCGCTGCTATTACCAGAATTTCGCATAGATGATTACAAACAAACCCACCACAACACACCACCAGAACCCGACACGTTTCCACCATGGATATCCGCCTCGCGTTTCTTCTTCCGGCAATTCCAACATGGAGGGATGCCAGATACATTGATCGAGTCTCGCCTTTTCGGTTCGCTCGGTAAACAGGCTGACTACAACCATGAATGCGATGGACAGCAGGAAGACCACGGCTGAAAGATTAAATATATTGTATTGATCCAAGAGACCGTAAAATTCCCGGATAAATACAATGGATAACATGGGAAAGGCGAGAAGCAGTGTTGCGATGGCGGCGGTGTTCGTCGCGCCCCGCCATAGAATCGCGAGAAGGAAAACGGCCATACAGGGAGCGATCATCAACGCAAAACACTCTTGTACATAGGAGAAAATCGTCTCGAATTGCCCGACCATCGGTGCCCAAAGCGCCCCAAAAATCAGGATAAACGTGCCGCATATTTGAGCGAACACAACGAGGTGTTTGTCGGACGCCTCTTTTTTGATGTGGCTTTTATAGACATCCATTGTGAGCAGCGAAGACGTCGAATTCACGAGCGAATCGATGGTCGACATGATCGCCCCGATCAGGACGGCGAACATGACACCGCGCAAGCCTACCGGAACGAGAGTGTTGATCAGGTAAGGATAAGCGGCATCCACTTCTTCGAGATTCGGGTTCAGTGCGTAGGCGATCATTCCCGGCCACGTCACACAGAGACCGAGCGGTATGGCCAGGAAGGCCGCGAGAACAACGCCCATTTTGCCGTGCCATTCGGTTCGCGCGCCGAGGCAGCGCTGGGTAATGAACTGGTTGGTGGTGTAATAGAAGCCGCTTGAAACGATGGCCACTGCGAGAATGCCCGTCCACGGGAGTTCCGGATGGTCCGCCGGAAGCACAAGGTGAGCTCGTTCACCGGTGCCGATTATTTCTGAAATTCCGCCCGGTACTGCGTGAATACCCAGAAAGAACACGAACAGTCCGCCCAGGATCATGAGAACGCCATTGAAAAGATCCACCCACGCGACGGCGCTCAATCCGCCGAAAATGGTATACGATCCCGCTGCGATGGCGATGAGCCAAATCCCGAAATACAGATCGAGACCGAATATTCGGTTCATGATAAATCCGGCGGAGTAAAGCACGAGCGGGAGGTTGATGATCAGGTACATCACGATGCAGACCATCGCGAATGTGGTAGCGGAGAGATTGCCGAATCGCTTGCGCAAAAATTCGGGTATCGTGTAGATTTTGTTCTTAAGATAAATGGGCAAGAAGAAGAAGAGCAGCAACCCTTGGGCGGGCCAGCATAGCCACTCCCAGTTACAGACGGCCATGCCGTATTTATAGCCCCAGCCGACCTCACCGATAAATTGCTCCGTACTGATGCTGGAAGCAATTAACGAGAACCCAATCACGTACCATGGCAGTAATCGTCCGGCAAGAAAGAAATCGGCTGTGCTCTGTTTGCCTTTTCTGCCAAAGTAAAAACCGATTCCAACAACGGCAGCGATATACACGAGGAAAATGGCGACTTCCAGCGGCGTCAGTTTCATGGTTTCTTTGTATCCTTAAGGTTTGTTTTTGCGTCGTCGCTAATCCTCCACTACCTCAAAACTCCCCCGCAGGCGAATGTCCTCGCACGAACTGCCGACCATAATGTTGAAAGTCCCGGGCTCGACAACCCATTCCATGTGACGACTCAAAAGACAGAGATGCTCGGGTCTCAGCCGCATCGTAACGGTTTTCTTCTCACCGGGTTTCAGGTCTACTTTTTGAAATCCTCTCAGTTCGCGAATCGGTGTCACAACAGTACTAATGGGATCGTTAAGATACAGTTGAACGACCTCCGCTCCTTCTCGATCCCCGACGTTCTTCACATCGACAGTTACATCAACGGAACCGGCCGCCCGGATCTCTTTGGGGTCGATTTGGAGGTTGCTGTATTCGAATTTTGTATAATTGAGACCGTACCCGAATTCATACAGCGGCGTGGGAGGCATGTCCACGTACGCTTTTCCCCAGGCATGTTCGATCCAATGTTTCTTGGATGGTTTGTAGTTGTAGTAGACAGGTAGCTGGCCGACATGGCGTGGGACCGTGATCGGCAGGCGCCCACTTGGATTGGTATCGCCGAAAAGTATGTCGGCGACGGCTGCGCCGCCTTTCTCCCCGCAAATCCAGGCGTTGAGAATGGCGGGGACATGTTCCGCCGTCCACCGAATCGACAGCGGTCTACCGTTGACTAGTACAACTATCGTCGGTGTCCCCGTCGCATGTACTGTTTTGATGAGATCCTGTTGCATACCTGTCAGGTCCAGGCTTGCCACGTCGAACGCTTCACCGTTTGTGCCCTTCTTGTCCGGCGTCCGCCATTCGTTTTCTCCGACCACGACAACGGCAACGTCGGCCTTTTCGGCCGCTTCACGGGCTTCAGCTAGTTCATTCACGTCGTCTCCGATTACATCGCATCCTCTGACGTAATCGACCCGGGTCGAAGCGGATACCTTTTCTTTGATGCCATCGAGAACGGTTACGATATCCTGGGTTACTACTCGTGCCGTATAATCGCCGAGTTGGTTCTTATCGTGGTCTGCGTTCGGGCCGATGACCGCAATCGAATCAATATTCTTGTCCAGTGGAAGAAGATCGTTTTCGTTTTTCAGCAGGACAATCCCTTCGCGTGCCGCTTGGAGCGCCAGTTTCTGGTGTTCCTGTGTGTGGCGAACTTCAACAGCCCGGTCGGGATCGACGTACGGGTTTTCAAACAGCCCCAGGCGATATTTCAATCGGAGGATACGCCGAACGGACCTGTCGATGGTCTCCATCGAAACACGCCCTTCTCGAACATTTTCGACCATATCCCCCATGTAACCTGCTTCGTAAGAAATTCCAACATCGACACCCGCCTTCACAGCGAGTTCCCCCGCCACCTTGTAATTTGGTGCGAGTCCCTCATACAAGAGCGTCCCGATCCCGTGTCCCTCGCAAAGCACCAAACCTTCGAATGCTAGTTCTTCCCTCAATATTTCTGTCAGGATTTTGCTCGAAGCATGTGCGGGGACGTCGTCAATGGCGGGGTATGTGGCCATGACTCCGAGCGCCCCCCGGTCTCGAATCCCAGCTACCCATGGAGGAAGAAAAACGAGTCGGAGACACCGTTCGGAGATCTCCATCGCCCCGCGCTCCAGGCCGCCTACGGGTTGGCTCTGGCCGGGATAATGACACAATCCGGCCACCGTTTTGTCATCTGCAGAGATATCATTTCCCTGAACGCCCTCCACGATGGATTTTGAAATACACGCACATAGGTATGGATCCTCGCTATAGCCCTCCTGGTTTCTTCCGAGCCGCGGGTCTCTATTCGGCTCGACGACCAACGTGAAGAGCTGATGGATTCCAACCGATCGTCCTTCTAAGGCGGCCACAGCATAGATCTCCCGAATCAAATCCAGATTCCACGTGCTGCCGAGCGCCAATCCTTCCGGAAAAATGGTACCTCCTGAGCACATCAGACCGTGGGTTCCTTCCTCGGTTTGCAGCAATGGAATCCCGAGGCGTGTTTTTTCGATTGCGATCCGCTGCAGTTCATTGAAATACTCTGCCTGCTGGCGAGCATCTTTTTGCAGGATGGTGTTCGCAAGCGTGAAAAAACCTCCACCCGGCCCGATCTCGTCGGTGTAGGTTCCTTCCGCGAATTTCCTGCATGCTTCCATTTTGCTTTCGATGTCGTTGCCCAGTTCTCCCTGATAGACACAAGGCATATTCATCTGTCCGATCTTCTCTTCCAACGTCATTCGGTCGAGTAGAGCGTCGATCTGTTCTTCGATGGTCATGTCGCCGTCTGCATGAGCCACGGCTACGCAGAAAATCCCGAACAATAAAACGAATGTTATAGCTCTCATCTTTGGAACGGCTTGACTTCTGGATCTCATTGTTTTCCCTTTCGTTTTGGCAGAAGTCTTTCGGGCCGCCTCCGTATGCCTATAAGAAAGCACTGCGGAATCTTGCAGCCAAACATGGCGAGTTCCATGTTACGGAACTCTAAGTCACGATCGTCGGATATGTCAATGTGGCTGAGATCTTGAAGTGCGGTGGTGTGTGCGGTCTATGCGACTGCAGAAATATCGTTGGTGGCTCACAATCGATTTTTATGGCTATGTTTTCTTTTTTTTGGGGGGGCGACATAGGATGTCCGCCGCCCCCAAGTGCGAAAACCTTTTTTTCGTTATCGGTCAGCGGTGTCCTCACCCCGTTCAATGTTTGCCTCGATGGGATCTCCAGGTGTCAAATCTTTGCCGCTAAGACCTGGGTAGTCCAAGGCGTAACGGTCGGCCTTGAAGACCTGCCGGGGCGACATCGGTCCGCCACCCATCCCTGGTGGCCCCATTCCCGGTCCGCCGAATGGATGTCCTCCCATTCCGGGACCGTCGCCCGGAGGACCGCCTCTGCCCGGACCGCGCCTGCCGGGACCGCCTCGCGGAGGCCCGCCCCTGCCGGGAGGTCCTGGCGGTCCACCTCTGCCCGGTCCCATTCCGGGCGGTGGCGGCAACTCGTCCATGCTGAGACTTCCGTCGCCGTTCTCATCGAATTCCGCAAAGTTCTGTTCATTGATAAAAGGAATAACGGATGCCTCTTCCGGTTGTAGTTGCCCGTCACCGTCTTTGTCGAGCTGTGAGAACATACCCTCAGCAGGAGGCGGCACTTTTTTCAGTTCCTCCTCATTGATGGTTCCATCGCCGTTCTCATCGATTTCCTTAAAACGTTCTTCATTCATGAACGGCAGTTTCGACGCTTCCTCGAATGTCAGTCGACCGTCGCCGTTCGGGTCCAAATCGTCCATTCCCGGGAACCCGCCCATCCCAGGCGGTCCCATACTTTCAATCGAGTTCACGTACTTCCAGACTGTCTCGCCGTCGCCGGTCACTTCAAACAGGGTTCCAGTCGTGCCCGCACAGATCAGCGTATTGCCGTTGGGTAACCGCTGCGCACCTGAAATATGGCCTGAATAGAACTCGTCTTTCTCTGATGCGCTGTAGCTCCAGGCCGGCTCAACCGGGCCGAAGGCGCTGTCCGGTTCCCGCGTGTAGTTGCCTTGCCGGTCAATGGGCAAAACGATCTCGTCAACGGAAGAATAATCCCCATCGGGCCGTCCCCGACCGTTGTTGAAAATCACTAAGCCCCATCCCCCATCTGACCGTTTGACCCATGTCGCATCGTGCTGAGCGAACAGCTGTTGGTCTTCCGGGGTTCCGAGCGCGTACGCCATTGGGTTTCCCCAGCGATAGAGGAGATCGCCGCCCTCTCCGCTTTTGCCGCCTTCATGACTCGCCGCTTCCTCTGTTGTTGTACTGTGATCAATGATCCATACTTCATTGAAACCCAGGACACTGAGAGCGATTTGGTCGAGCTCGGGGTTGTAGGAGATACCATTTGTGTGGTTCCAATCGGGATGGGTCATTCGATTCCCGCGCTTTACCGGCCCGCGCAGATAGCCAACCGCTTGAAGGCCGCTAAGATCTTGCTCGTCCAACTCGCCCACCCAGTCGATCGGATTGATGTGGATCAATTCGGGGTGTTCGTCGATATAGCCATAATTCGGCAAAGAAGAATCCAGATCCTGGACCAGATGGTCCCAGACATGCCATTTCCACACGATTTCACCGGTAGTCTTTCCGGTAGTCTTTCCGGTCGGCTTGACCTCGATGATATGGTCCGCCCATAGATCCCCATCGCCTTGGACAGCCGGATCGCGTCCGGCGTCGATGGCTTCTTCCGCGGTCTTGCGTTCCCACGCAATCATGAGGACATTACCGTTGGGCAATGGTTCTATATCGTGATGCAAAAGGTAGTCCTCGCCGGAATACTCGAAATCCCAAACAAGCTCACCCTCCCAGGTAAACTCTTGAACCCGCCCCCCGGCACCGCCGCCGTGGAAAGTTGTGTTTCCTCCCATACCGGACGAAACAGCGCGAAGAAGGTTCCCGTTCTTAAGCAGATAGGCACACATACCGGGGCAGTCTGTTTCCCATTTATTGATGATCTTTCCGTCGTTATCGAGTAGGTAGGTATCCCGAGACATCATCGGTGTTAATAGCGTGTAGCCGTGGAAAGAACCCGAGTCGTTTTGAATCAGTCCAACCTTGTCCGGAGTTGACCTGTGTTGATCTTGCCTGTTTCTATCATGATCTTCTCGTGTGCGCTCCCCCCGCTGACCTCTTTGTTCCGCGGAACCGGTCAGAACAGAGACTCCTATGTGCGCTGTACACACAATCCCAGTAAGCAACGCCGCCGTTGCCAGCAGTCTTTTCGTCACAATGAAAACTCCTTTCCAGGTCTTTCAACAAGCCTATTCGGTTCACGCTTCTAAGACACTTAACGGCTCGCCGAAGGCAATTATTCGCTCAATTCCGAAAATCGCCACAATAATCAAGACACCCCTGACGTTCTACCTAACGAGACACAGATCGGAAATTCGGGGTGCGTTTATCCCGAAAACATTGTGATCCACTCAGGAGGTAAGACAGATGAAGAAATTGATTCGGCCGTCGGTAGTTGCTGGGGTATTCATTGCGCTTTTCTGTGCGACAGTGATTTCGAGTGCACAACAGCGCGGTGAACGCCGTGCACAAAGGGGCGAGCGGGCAGACGCCGCCGAACGCGGCGATCGCGGAGAACGAGGTGAACGCGGTCGCTGGAATCCTGAACAGATGCAACAGCGCATGATGGAACGTTTCCAGGAAGTGCTCGGTGCAACCGATCAGGAATGGCAAGTGATGAGTCCTTTCGTGGCTCAAGTGATGGAGAAACAGCGTGATCTTCGTGCCTACAGCGGTCGGGGATGGGGATTTCGAGGACGTGGAGGATCCGGTGGCGATCGAGGACCCGGACGCGGTTTCGGTGGAGAAAGCCCTCAAGTCGCAACTGATTTACAGGAAGCCCTGACATCGAACGCTTCCCCGGACGAGATCAAAACAAAACTGACAGCGTATCGCAACGCTCGGGGTGCCGCCGAAAAAGATCTCCAGCAGGCACAAGAAAAACTCCGTCAGGTTCTTACGATTCAACAGGAAGCGAACCTGGTGATGATGGGAATTCTCGACTGAGGCGATCCCCGACCACCGGCAGGACACAAAGCAAACAGGGAGCGAATCCAATGAAAGAGCTACTCGACAAAATGGTCGAATCCAAACAGCTGTCGCCCATGGATGCCGAGGCTCTGCTCCGAGAATGCGAGCGGGGAGAGACTGGAGCCCCGCAGTCTGAGGAAGAGATACTTCGCTGGCTGGCTCACGAATACCAACTGTCTTATACGGATTTAGAAGATACAGAGCCGGACCGACAACTTCTATCGTTATTCCCCGCTCGCATATTGCTCAAAGAAGAGATTCTGCCGCTCAGGCGAATCAACGGATCGGTTGAAGTCGCTGTTAGTCGTCTGTTCGCCACGGAAGGCCTTGACACATTGAAAACGCTGACCGGTCTGCGGCTCGTCCCGGTCCTCGCACCGCGTGAAGCCGTCCAGCGGGAGATGAAAACTCGGCTCGGGGTCGGCGCCGACACACTGGACACACTGGAGGAGGAATATTCTCTTCAGGTTGTCGATGAAGGAAGCGAGGACGACGGCGATCTCGATCACGCGGCGGAAGATGCGTCGATTATACGGTTCGTCAATCAGGTTCTCAGCGATGCTATTGCTCTTCGGGCGACTGATATTCATTTGGAGCCGTTTGAGGACGAACTGAGAATTCGGTACCGGATCGACGGTGTGCTGCAGGACGTTCCCGTTCCCACACAGATCAAACGGTTTCAGCCGGCCATCGTATCCCGGGTGAAAATCTTGAGCCATCTCGATATCGCTGAAAAACGTCTTCCTCAGGATGGACGCATCAAGATTCGCATCGAAAACAGCGAAGTGGATGTGCGCGTTTCTGTTATCCCCATGCTACACGGGGAGGCGGTCGTGATGCGTCTCTTGCGACAGGATTCAACCCTCCTGGGGATGACCGAACTGCGTATGGCCCAGCGGGAATATTGTCTGTTCAAAAGCGTCTTGAAATTGCCTCACGGGATTGTCCTTGTGACGGGGCCTACAGGTAGCGGAAAAACCACGACTCTTTATACCGCACTGAATGAAATCAATGATTCCGTTCGAAAAATTATCACGATCGAAGATCCTATCGAGTACCACATGAAAGGGATCAATCAAATACAGGTCAACGAAAAAGCCGGCCTGACATTCGCCCGGGGGCTGCGCTCGATCCTCCGACACGATCCCGACGTTGTTCTGATTGGAGAAATTCGCGATACGGAAACCGCCCAAATCGCTGTTCAAGCCTCACTCACGGGACACTTGGTATTCTCGACCCTCCATACAAATGATGCGCCGGGTGCGCTCACACGTCTGGTTGACATGGGTGTAGAACCGTATCTGGTCGCTTCCTCACTGGAGACTGTTATCGCTCAGCGTTTGGTGAGAATTCTATGTGAAGAGTGTAAAGAACAGGATGATTCGCCAAAAGCGCACGCGATCAAGCAAGAGTACGGCCTGCCGGGGGATAAGCCGCTTTATCGAGCTGTGGGATGCCGGACGTGCCGATTCACCGGTTATTACGGGCGCCGTGCCGTTTTCGAAATGATGGAAATGACCGATGAAATTCGGCAGATGATCCTCCACCAGTGCTCTTCGACCGAGGTACGCGACACAGCGCGGCGGCACGGACTGCGTTCCTTGAGCGAAGACGGATGGCGGCTGATCGGGGAAGGGGTGACGACCGTGGACGAAGTACTGCGGGTCACGAAAGCGGAATACCTGAACGGAGCGACGGCGGGAACAGATTCCAAGTAATCAGTCCGTGAATTATTCTATTCCGTTCGACGAGCATCTTCGTATTTCGGGTGCTTGGGGATATCGATCATGACGGCTTACCAATACCGGGCAGTTCAAACGGATGGTTCGATCGCCGAAGGCGTTATCAACGCCGGAGGGCGTCAGGATGCTTTTCGTGAACTCGAAAAGCGGAGGCTGAACCCCATTTCCATCTCCGAAGCGGCTTCTTCGAACGCCAAAGCAGAAAGCAAATTCGGTCTGCCGGGGTTTTCCAAGAAAGTCTCATTTGCGGCTCTGGAAAGTTTTACGCGTCTACTATCCAGCCTCCTGGCGGCGGGCGTTCCGCTTAGCCGATCGCTCGCAATCCTTGAAAAGGAAGCGTCGACTCCCGCGGCTGGAAAGAAATGGAAAGAAATCCGCGACCAGGTAATCGATGGGACCTCTTTGGCGGATGCCATGTCTCAGTCGCCGGATACATTTCCTCAGGTGTATGTCGCTATGGTTCAGGCCGGCGAAACAGGCGGGTTTCTGGATATTGTGTTGAAGCAAATTGCCGATTTTCAGATGCGCGAAAAGGAACTTCGCTCAAAAGTGTTCTCGGCGTTGCTTTATCCCGTCTTATTGATGATACTGGCCACAGGCGTTCTCATTTTCCTGCTTGTGTTTTTTATTCCCAGATTTCAATCGATTTTTGCCGGATTCGGAGCGTCTCTGCCCATGTTGACTCAGATGATCGTATCTGCGAGCGAATATGTCCGTTCCTACGGGGCCTATATCGCGATAGCTGCGGGGGTCGTGGGATATCTGATCCATAAGTATTTCCAGACCGATCAGGGACGTCGAAGCCGGGAACATATTGTGCTGCAGCTTCCCGTGGTCGGTCCGTTGATTGCGCGATTCGCTATGGCGCGCTTCTGTCGAATGCTTGGCACATTAATCGGGGCGGGAGTCCCTCTGATCAACGCTCTCAATGTCGCTCGGAAGTCGATAGCGAATCAGACACTTATTGACGCTGTTACCGATTCGATCGAACGTGTCAAGCAGGGCGACCGACTTGGTGTGAGCCTGGCGGACTGTAGACAACTCTTCCCGGGATCGGTGTTGGAGATGATTTCCGTGGCCGAAGAGACCGGTCGACTGGATCAGGAACTGGTCCGAATCGCGACTGTAACTGAAGGCGATCTCGACAGGCAGCTGAAAACAGCAGTCGCTCTGCTCGAACCGTTGATGCTTTTTCTGTTGGCGGGGTTTATCGGAATCATATTCATTGGAATGGTTATTCCTATTTTCACAATACAGGACTATATCAAGTAACAGGCAACAGGAGGTTGTGCCATGCAGCGAATGAAGAAGCGAAAATTAAATCCCGTTCAAAAGCAATGTATACGTCGAGAGGGTTTCACACTTGTTGAAATGCTGCTCGTATTGGTCATTCTCGCAACGCTTGCAGCGATCGTTGTTCCCAAATTCACGGGGCGCACCGAGCAGGCGAAGATAACCGCAGCCCGCACCCAAATTGCGAATTTCGAGACGGTTCTCGACGCGTTTGAGGTGGACAACGGCTATTACCCGAAAGGGAGCGATGGACTCGAGGATCTGGTGATAAAGCCAAGCAACGCGCAGGATTGGCGCGGACCTTATCTCAAACAGGGAATACCCAACGATCCATGGGGGAATCCGTATATTTACGAGTGTCCGGGAAAACATAACGAAACCGGCTATGATCTTATGTCCATGGGACCGGACGGTCGGGTAGGGGGCGACGATGACATCACGAATTGGCTTCTATCCGATTAACGTCCAGCAATTCCAGAGTGGGGAAATAGTGAAAATCACATCATGAAAGCCAAGAAATCGTCCAATATTCTTGGGGTGAGCCGCTGGATTGCGAGGATCGGGATGTTCAACCCATCTCCAGTCGTGCGGTATGTAGTTTTGGTGATCCTGACGGTTTTGGTGGCGTGCACTACAGCCGAATACGTTTGTCACCGTCACAATTCGGCCAATGCTACGAGTAGCGAAGACAAACCTGAGATACCGGCGACTAACCTCGACGGAGAATCCTCCGGAGCGTCCACATCGCATTCCACGATTTCCACAACGATACCGGAATGGGATCCAACCCGCTATCTCGTCCTGAGTCTGCCCGGGGATATAGCGATGTGGGACAGTGAATTGCTGGGCTTCTTGACCGAACTTGCGAGCGCATCGATTGAATACGTTGACATTATCATACTTATAGACGAACGGGACCCATATGCTCTGGAAACAACGCTCATTTCGCTGAAAGAAGCAAGTCTCGATGAGCATTTGAAGGAGGATTGCCCTTCTCGTATTCGAATTGTACCCGCGCGGCTGAATTCGCTTTGGATTCGGGATTACGGTCCCATCTTTCTTCGAGGAACACAGAATGAGTTCCTGCTGGCGGATTCGGTTTACGACGATGTTCGATACCAGGACGATGTGTCTGAGACTCTCGACGATTATTTGAGGATACCGGTTCGAAGCCTTTTTGATTTGTCATCCCCAACCTCCCGTGACACAAATCGGAAAGAAGACGATGTTGTTTCGATGTACGTTGCGAATTATCTTGCTCAGCAACATGGAACAGACACTAAGATCGTTCGTGTGCCGCTTCAGCTTTGGGGAGGCGATCTCTATTTCGATGGACTCGAAAACGCTTTTACCTCCTCGGAGACTTTGTTCATGAATGGTGGTATCCGAGATGAATTTGAACGACTTCTTGCGCAGTACTACAACGTGCAGGATGTGATCTATCTGGAACCACTCCCCGGGAACATAATCAGACATATAGATATGTTTCTGAAGGTCGTCGATGAAAAGACGTTTCTTGTTGCAGAGTACCCGGAGGATGTTTCCGACGACGACATTTACATGCAGTATTTGCATGACGAGATACGGCGGGTCCTCGAGCAGAATTACAGGATACTTGCCGAGCGTTTTCCCGATCGACGAATTGTGAGAGTTCCGACACCGCCGCTTGAACGAATTTCTCTACTTCCGGCGCTGGCCACGGAGATCGCAGATTCAGTGTTCGCGGCTCTGGATTGTGAGATTCCTGATGATGTTTATGACGCAGCTGATGATTGGAGCCTGGACGATTCGTTATGGCTTATCGAGATTCTTTCTTCCTACAGGTCGTCCCCCGAGCGACAGGCATTTGATGAGCTCAGACGGATATTGCGGCTTCGTGAAGAGAGTGTGTTCTCGGAAGAGGCCGCGTTGGCAATCGCTTTGGCCCGAGGCCTTCTCGCCCGGAATTCGGAACTGCGCACCTGGATCGCGAGGGAATACAGCGAATATGCAGGGACGGGAGAGCAAGTTGCAGATCTAGAGTATTTGACGGAGTTTCTACGAAGAAAATACCTCGTGGATGGTAGTTATGAAGGTCCAAACAGCTACAGTTACGTATTTCGTACTTATTTGAATTCGACCTACGTCAATTCCGCGCGCGGCCGCTTGCTGTTGGTTCCATCTTATCTGGATTGCGCCGAACATGAGGACGCTGTCCGGGATATTTACCGCCGGGTTTACCCTCACACACAGGTTGCGTTCGTTAATGCAGATGCAATTGTATTGGACGGTGGAGCGATTCATTGTTGTACGTTGACAATTCCTGAATGGAAAAACCCTTCGGATCCAGTTTCCATGTCTGCCTTCAGGCACCCTACACCTGAGGCAAACGACCAGGATCGAAAAGGCGGAAACGATGAGTAGGAATACTCAACGATATTCATGTGTCTTGATATCCCATGTGCCGTCGTTACGAGACAATGACATGAGATGTTCCTGCAGGAGAAGAGGATTCACTTTGATCGAATTGATCGTGGTTATGGCTATGCTAACCGCCGTATTGGCCGTTTCTATGCCTTCTCTTGCTCCGTTTTTCAGAGGCCGAACGTTGGACAACGAGGCCCGCAGACTCTTGATGCTTACACGTTATGGGAGGAGTGAGGCAATTACGCGCTCCATCCCGATGGATTTGTGGATCGACACAAATAAAGGTGAATATGGTTTAATGCCGAAGGTCGGTTACGACTTCGAAGGATCAAAACCGGTTCGATTCCAGTTGGCGAAGAACCTGCGCTTCGATCTGCATAATGCAACCTACAATATGGAAGACGGTATACTCATCACTTTTTTACCCGACGGTTCGGTTGGAGAAGACAGTGTTCGGTTTATCTCCATGTACAACGATGAACAGGAGTTCATTACGCTCGAGAAGTTGGAATTCAGTTTCGAGTACGTGATTCGCGATGAAGAAGATGACAGAGAACTCGCGACAATTCGATAGAGACGGTCGGCAATTCGGACTTTGGTGTTCTTCCCGGAGGAGGAAGTCTGGGTTCACCTTTGTGGAGTTATTGGCGGCGATGGTTTTTGTCGCGATTGTCATCCCGGTGGCGGTACGAGGGATCACAATCGCGAACCGGGCGGGTGTCTTCGCGGATCGAATACGAATCGCGACACAATTGGCCGACAAAAAACTGACGGAAATATCGGTTACAAACGAACGAGAATACGGAGGCAGGCAGGGATCGTTCGGGGAAGAGTGGCCGGGGTACCGTTGGCGTCTCTACGAAACAACCTGGGAGATAGACAGCAATTTGCGGCTTCTCACGATCGAGGTGTTCTTCCAAGTTCAGGACCGGGAAGAGAGTGTCCACTTGAGTACCCTCATCGGGGAGGCGGATGAATAGGATCGATGTTGCCAAGGGAGAGAGCAACGCTTTCGTTGTGCCGTTGGTCTCTGAAATGGATGACACCGGAAAGCGAGTACTCGACATGTCACAGAGGCAGTTGTCAAACTCGACAGGTGAGGGACTGGGTATGGCGAATTTGTTGGCGAGAATGATCGCGACGCTACTTGTAGTCCCGATCATCGTACTCGTTTGGCTGTTGCAGGAATTGCAGCTCGTCTGGTTTCGAATGCATGCGCATGTAGGACACCCACGCTGCAGAAATGGAAACTCGGACGAAACGGGTCGAGATCTTCACCGAGGATTCACGCTGCTGGAGGTGCTGGTGGCGACCGTCATGTTCGCTGTTGTAATCGGCGCACTCTATTCAGTGTTTCACGGTGCGCTGACGCTCCGAAAGCGAACGTTGAAAATCAGCGAGTCGGAAATCGCGAAAAACCACACGATCGCGTTAATGAGGAAAGATCTCCTGAGTGTGGTCGCACCTTCCGGGGTTCTCGCAGGTCCTATGGTTGGCGAGAGTCAGCAGTCGAGACGTACCTCGATGGGGCGAATCGAGATTCACACTGCCAGTGGACATATCGGAAATGTCTATCCGTGGGGGGATATTCAACGAGTCGAGTATTCTCTGCGGAAATTCGACGAAATCGACGACGTGTTCGCCGTGAAGCGGGAAAAGGGACATGTCCTGGTACGCGCGATTTCACAGAATTTGCTGGCAACCAGAGAAGAAACTCGAGAGGAAGAATATTTGCTTCCCGGCATCCAATCGCTGGAATTCAGCTTCTATGACGGTGAACAGTGGCATCAATCCTGGGATTCAACCCTGGAAGACAACACACTGCCGCTCGCCGTCGGGGTACGAATCGAATTTATGCCAGTAGAGGCAACGGAACAGAATAATCCTCCGCTTGAACTCGTTGTACCTATTGTAGCGAAAGCTCCGGTGAGCGAAGACGAAGATGATACACAAGACACTCAAGAGGGCGACAATACGCAGGAAAATGAATCACAAGGTAATAACCCGGCACAAACCCCAGGCGGTGGAATGTCGGGAGGAGGGCGAAACGCCGGTCAGGGACGATGATTCAGGATCCGGGGAACCACACAGAGGAGACGAAACGCCGACCGCGGCAGGGAGCGGTCCTCATCATTGTGCTTTGGATTGCTCTGGGGCTCGCCGGTACCGCTTTACTGTTTGGCCATTCGATGATGCTTGATTACCGCGCCGCGGATAATACGGTTGCCGGTATTCAAGCGCAACAAGCAATCGAGGGGGCTCATAGGTACGTTCTTTTTGTGCTGTCCGATCTGGAAGAAAAAGGCATGATGCCCGATGTGGATACCTACGAATGTGACGGGGTACCGGTAGACGATTCGTTCTTTTGGTTTGTGGGTCGAGGTGTTGCCGGCTACCGCGACAATACTCCGGTGTTTTCGCTGATCGATGAAGCGTCGAAACTAAACTTAAATACCGCCTCAGCGGAAATGCTGGAAGGGCTGCCGCGGATGACCTCCGAATTGGCAGCCGCAATCGTCGATTGGCGCGATTCGGACAGTGACGTTTCACCGAACGGCGCTGAATCGGAAGCGTATATGTTGCGTAACTTCGAGTATGAATGCAAAAACGCCCCTTTCGAAACGGTTGAGGAGTTGCGTCTCGTCGCTGGGGCTGAATGGGAACTTCTCTATGGTGAGGATTTGAATCGGAATGGAGTGGTTGACCCGAATGAAGACGATGGTGAAATCACCATGCCAAGCGATAACAGAAACGGGATCCTCGATCCAGGAATCCTTGATTATGTGACTGTATACAGCCGCGAGCCGAATACGGACAGCGAGGGCTCATCTCGAATCAACATTACGAATACCGAGGGCGACGAATTGAATTCTCTCTTGCAAGAAACCTTTGGGCAGGAACGAGCCACTCAAATTCAGCAGAGAATGAACATGGGAGAAGGCGAACTAGGTAGTGTCCTGGAATTCTTTGTTCGCACCGAAATGACCCTGGAAGAAGCCGCGGAGATTGCAGACCGAATTACAGCCTCGGACGATGAATACCTCGAAGGATTGATTAATGTCAATACGGCGAGTGAGACGGTTCTGGCTTGCGTTCCGGGAATCGGAAGTGAATTTGCATCGCAGCTTATTTCTTACAGAGAGGGTAAGACAGACGAATTGGAGAGCGTGGCGTGGGTCAACGAAATACTGGATGATGAAAATGCAATTCAAGCCGGTCCTTACTTGACCGCAAGGAGTTTTCAGTTTCGTGCCGATATTGCGGCCGTTGGGCGCGGAGGAAGAGGATTCCGGCGCAATGTTCTCGTGTTCGATATTTCAGGCGAAGAGCCGATTGTCGTGTACCGGCGGGACCTGAGTCATCTTGGATGGGCACTCGGGGCGGAAGTGAGAAACGAATTGACATCGGTGACGAGGCAGCAATGGTGATTTCGAAACGGGGATCGAGATACTCGGCTTTGATTGGAATTTCACTCCAAGCCGATTCTATCGAAGCCGTTCTACTGAGACGGCGGAACGGCAGCCGTCTAGCTGTTGAAAAAAGCATAAAGGCTCCGTTTTCCTTGGATCTGCTTCGGAGCGATCCTGAACTGGCGGGACGCGAAATCAGACAGATTCTCACCGATGCAGGTATTCGGGAGAGAAGATGTGTGGTTTGTGTTCCTACGAACTGGGCCTTTACACGTCAGATTGAACTCCCGGATCTTTCCGGAGACGACTTAGACAGTTACTTGGCTTTGCAGGCTGAACGAGCATTCGCTTTCGATCCGCAGGATCTTTCCATGTCGGTATCGCACATCACGACGCCGTCCGGCCAACGGAAGGCCACGCTTTTTGCCATTCCTTCGAAACACATGGCCGTGATTCAGAAGGCTTTTAAGGTTGCGCATCTCCGCCCCGTTAGCGTAACCATTGGCGCAGCCTCTCTTATAGAAAGCGGTACGGATACAACGCGGGGTTTTGCGCTTCTTTCAGTAGAAGAACCGATCATTGATCTTCTTGTAGCAGCCGGTGGCGGGATCGCTTCGATGCGGACTCTTCAAGACTCGTATGACGATAATGCAAAGGAAGGCACCTTCAACGTCCACGCCATTGTCCGACAGTTGCGCATCTCTTTAGGACAGCTACCGGACGACATACGAACCTCCGTTCGAACGCTTCGGTTGTTCGGTGCCGCGGACAATGTCGACTCGCTCGCCCAAGACATCGAAAACGAACTCGAATCCCTCGGCCTGCGAGCGGAACGGGGTGTTTGCCCTTTTCATAAACAGATTGAGAAACAGGACCTCGTGAAGGATCTATCACCAGCCGTGGTGGAGGCGACGGCGAGATTTCTTTATGGAAAACCGGCCAACCTCGAGTTTTTTGTTCCGCAAACGAAGCGGCTGCAGCAGCTCGCAGGACACATTTCCTCTCGGCGGTTGCTATGGATAGCCGGACCGGCGATAGCGGTTCTTTTGCTTATTGGAAGTGCCTTTGTGTATCAGTATTGGCAGCTTTCGAATCTTGAAACCCGGTGGTCCGCTATTGAACCAAAAGTGGCCGAGCTGGAGACCTTGCAGGAAAAAGTCAAGAAATTCCGCCTCTGGTTTGACGATACGATCCAAAGCCTCGAAATCGCTTCTACGGTCACAGAAGCGTTTCCAGAAGAGGGAAGCGTCTGGGTCAAGACGCTCGAAATCAAAGACCTGTTCAATGTCTATTGCTCCGGTTTTGCCAGGACAAATCGCGATTGGCTCAGCATGCGCGACCGGTTGAGTGAGACGCCTGCCGTTGAAGCATTGCGGGTCGAGCAGGTACGTGGCGACGAACCGTTGCAGTTTTCGTTCAGTTTCCGGTGGAGTAAAGGAATGCCCAATGAATCCTAATGAGCGTCAGCGACTCTTAACGATAGTCGCTCTGTTTTGTTTCGGGGCGCTGGTCTGCGACAAACTGGTCGTAACGCCGCTATGGGGCTTGTGGAACGAACGGGCGGAACGAATCGTCGAGCTCGAACGAGCCCTGGATAAAGGCGCCGTTCTTGTCGATAGGGAACAGTCGCTGAGAGAAAGATGGGATGACATGCGGCAAAATTCACTGCCCGTTCAACTTCCCGTGGCGGAAGATCAGGTACTCAAATCGGTGGATCGGTGGGTGCAGCAGAGTTCTCTCGTACTCACGTCCTTCAAACCCGAGTGGAGGCAAAACGAAGAAGGATACGCGCTTTTGGAATGCAGAGCGGCCGGTGCAGGGACTCTCGAATCGATCTCGCGATTCTTGTTTGAACTCGAGCGAAGCCCCTTGGCTCTCAAGATAGACGAAATCGATCTCTCCGCCCGGGATGAACAGGGCAAAATCCTGGGAATGGGATTGACGTTCAGTGGTCTTTTATTGGTGGAAGAAGAATGAACGCAATTAGAACAACATTCTTACGTATTTGTGTGTTTCTTCTCGCATTGGCATCGATGACGATTGCAATGAATGCTTATGCACAAGAGATTCAGACGGATTCCCAAAAACCATTTGAAAAATATCGCATTTTACTGGAACGCAATATATTCGATCCGAACCGTCGCAAGGTGGAACCCGTGTTCGTTGAACCTGTCACCGCGCCTCCAACCGAGCAGATTTCTCTGATTGGGACAATGATCTATGAAAAAGAAGCATTCGCATTTTTTGAAGGGACAAGGTCCGAATACAAAACCGCTGTCAGGTTACAGGATTCTATTGCGGGATATCGAGTGACGAAAGTCGACACCGAGGGTATCGAACTGGAGAACGAGGGCAGGCAAATCAGTCTCCCCGTTGGGATGGCGCTGGTACGGGAAGGAGAAGGGAATTGGCAAATCGCTTCTGCCTCTCTTCCGTCTCGATCGCGCGTGTCCGTATCGCCCTCACCGGGGAACGGCGAATCGGGGGGGACTGATGAAGGAGACCCCGGTGATGAGAGTTCAACAGACGACTCTGCAGACGACATGCTGAAGAAACTTATGGAACGACGAAAACGGGAGTTACAACAATGAAACCAATTTTCTATTCCTATCCTTTACTAATACTGCTGCTTGGTGGGGTGGCCATCCTTTTGGGGGCTCCTGTCGGCTTTGCTCAAAATGCTCAGACAGTCGACGCTTCCGCTGAGGGCGCAGGTTCGGCTTCAGTGGAGAATGAGGAGCCCGCGCAAATCACGGATGAAGGAATGCGACTCAATTTCCGGGGAGTTCCATTGACAACGGTCTTGGATTATCTAAGTAAGGCCGCCGGTTTCGTTATCGTATTGGACGCAGATATTTCCGGACAAGTCGATGTATGGAGCCACCAGCCGCTCAGCAAAGACGAGGCGGTGGATTTACTGAATACCGTTCTCAATCAGAAAGGGTACGCGGCAATTCGTAACGGACGGACTCTCACAATTGTAGACCAGGACGTGGCGAAGCAACGTGATTTGCCGGTCAAGGTCGGCGGGGACCCCCAGGAAATACCCAAGAACGACGAGATGATTACGCAGATTATTCCGCTGCGCTACACCGATGCCGTCGAGCTGATCGAGAACCTCAGCCCATTGATTCCTTCCTACGCTTCAATTTCCGCCAATGAGAGCAGCAACGCCATTGTCCTGGTCGATACGCAAACGAATATCCGGCGTGTTGCGGAGATCGTTCGAGCACTCGATACGTCGATATCGAGTATTTCAACGATTCGGGTATTTCCCCTCGATTATTCCGTCGCTACGGAAGTTGCGACAATGGTGAATGAAATTTTCAAAGTTGAAAGCGAAGACCGGAACAACAGAAGAGAGCGTTTCTTCGGAAGACGAGGCGGATTTCCAGGTGGGGATGAAGAGCGGCAGGAAGAAAGCGAAGCGAGACGCGCCGCTTCCCGCGTCGTTGCTGTGGCCGACGAAGGCACGAATTCTCTTGTCGTCGCGGCACCGGAGGACCTCATGGGGACTATCGAGAAACTCGTCGAAGATATCGATAAAACCCCCACTTCAGGAGTGACAACTGTCCAAGTGTTCCCTCTTGTTTATGCGGATGCCTCGGAAGTGGCGGATATGATTAATGAGATTTTTGAAATCGATACCGATCAACAAAATGCGAGCGGCAGAGGTGGCTTTTTTGGACGGGGTGGAGGTCCTCCCCGTGGCAGGGATTCGGAACAAACGGAAAGCCGCTCACGGCAGGCCGCCACCCGTGTCGTTGCCGTGGCTAATGAGGGCACGAATTCGGTGGTTATCAGCGCAGCCGAAGAATTCGTGGCGGTGATTGCACAACTGATAAAAGACATCGATAAAGACCTGGAAGATCTGACAGATATTCGCGTATTTCCTTTGAAACACGCAGACGCTCAAGAGATGGCCGAAATAATTACTGAACTTTTCGGTGAGCAAGGACAAAGCGCGCAAACACAAGAACGGCCTCAGTTCATGCGGGGTCTCCCGGGAATGCGGGGCGCTTCTTCCAATCAACAGCAGCAAACCGCGAGCGATCGGAAGAAGATGCAGTATACCGTAGAAGTCACCGCCGACCGGCGTACGAATTCTGTTGTCGTAGTCGCCGGGCATGTCTTGCTGGAACAAATAGGAAAAATGATTGAAGACCTGGATTCCGATCCGGCGAAAGACCAAAAAGTGTTCGTCTATAAACTTCAAAACGCCGATGTGGAGAACGTCGCCGCAGTTCTTCGAAGCATGTTTCAAGAACAGACGATTGGGACGAGAACCACCGCTACAGGCCAGAGTCGGAATAATCTGAACGAGTTTACATCAACGATCATGGAAGATGTTCAAGCGACCAGTCGCTCAGGGCAGCGATGATCGCACCCAACGGAGGGGTAACCCACATAAGAGGAATCACAATGAAAACAAAGTCGTTACTTAGCCTGTTTACTCTTTCTGCTATCCTGTTATCCAGTGATGTTCAGGCGCAGATTCAAGGGAGGAGGACGACCGGCACCGGCATGACGTCATCTTATTCCACAAGTTCTGGATACGGTGAAACCTACCGGCCGGGGTGGGCCTGGGAAGCGCTGATTGAAACGGACCCGGATACCGGTTCTCTGATCATCATCGCAGACGAAGAAACAAACGAGCGGATTCGCGAGATCATTGAAAACCTGGATAGGCCCGTTCCGCAGGTGCTGATCAAAGTTGTTTTTTTGGAAGTGACCCATCGTGACGATTTGGATTTGGGAACACAATTCTTCTACGATCACGGGAGGAATACCGAGGGACATATTCTCGAAACCGCTTTCGGTGCACCTTTGACGGGAGGATTCTACCGCATTCTTGAAGAGGATGTTGAAATAACGATGAGCGCCATGTCCGAAGTCGGAAAAATGGAGGTGTTATCCCGACCCTCTGTCCTGGCGCGGCATAATCAGGAGGCCACTATTGTCGTAGGACAGGAGGTCCCCTTTGTCACAGGCAACCGAGTGACTTCCGACGGACAGACAATCAACGACGTGGAGTATGAGGATATCGGTATTATTCTCAGAGTAACTCCCTATATCACGGCCGACGGTCAGGTTGAAATGGTGATTAATCCGGAAATCTCCACGTTGACGGAAGAAACGGTACCTATCTCGAATACAATCGAAGCCCCGGTGATTGCCAAACGTGCTGCGGAAACGAGAGTGGTTATGCCGGATGGGAATACCGTTGTCATTGGAGGGTTGATTCAGGACGATAAGACGACGACAGTCCGAAAAATCCCTGTTCTTGGCAGTATACCTATACTCGGATTTCCTTTCCGCCGAACAATAAAAGAGGACTCCAAGACGGAATTACTCATTTTTCTGACCCCTCACGTTGTTGTCGGTAAAAATCAGCTCGCAGAAATGTCGGATAGAGAGAAAGAGAGATCCGAATTATCTCGTAAAGCCTTCTCCGAAGAGCAAATGAAGAAATACATGGATGATTACCGTGACTGACCGTTGTTGTTGCTAAGAAAACGATCGCGTATTCGTCATTGCGAGCGAAGCGAAGCAATCTCATCGTCCAACGCATAACAGCGAGACCGCCACGCTTCGCTCCTAAGAAAACGCCTGCGAATCGTCATTCCGAGGAGCGAAGCCACGTGGGAATCTCGCCGTTGAATCGGACAAAACGAGATGGCCACGCTTCGCTCGCCATGACGGTGACGCAACCATCTGCGAACAGTCGCGTCTTCTTTCTCAAATCGCCGACTCCGGCGATCCGTAGCTCGGAAGAAGGCAGAAAGGAAACCGGCAGATACTCCTATACTCTGGGCAATTTCCACGGCGATCGATACTCCCGACTTAGAAATTGATTCGCGTCGGAATCGTTTTTGAACGTGTAGGTATCCTTATCGAAATACAGCGTCCGTCCCGCACGCCATGCGGCGTTGCCGAGATGACATAACATGCTGGACGGATGTCCCACCGTTTCCAGGTCCGCTGCAGGTTTGCGGCGGGTCCGCACACAGGTCACAAAATCATCGATGTGCTCGGCTGTTCGATCCCTGTCGGTTCCTTCGGCGACACGATTTCCTTTGGCGTCATGCGCACGCCAGGACTGGTTCGCAATGACAACATACCCGTTGTCGCCACAGACGACCGCTCCTTCCGGTTCGCCATAGTAGGGATAGGGTGTCCAGATTCGCATCTCATACGTAAGAAGAGAGTTCGGATACTGGAACGTCAGCATAAGCGTATCGGGCCATTCCTGTGCATCCTGGAAGTAGAATTTCCCGCCCTGCGCGGAGACGCTGATCGGCCACCCGAGCGGTCCGTCCCCTTGCGTTTCAAGTGCAGTTTCCAAACCCCATCGGGCGTAGTCCAGCCGATGAACGCCGTCATTTCCTAAATCGCCGGTACCATAATCGAAAAACCAACGCCAGGAACTGTGAAAACGACGAATATTGAACGGTCGCTCGGGTGCGGGACCAAGCCACATATTATAGTCGACCCCCTCAGGCGGTTCGCTGTCCGGTGGATTCCCAATACCGCTTTGTTTTGCGCTTTCCCATGCTTTCGCAAAGCGCACGGTTCCGAGATTGCCCTTCCGAATGTATTCCACCGCCTCGGTGAGATGCCGGCTGCTTCTTGCTTGTGTTCCAAGTTGAACGATGCGTTTGTGTTTCTTCGCGGCCTCAACCATGAGGCGTCCTTCATGAGCATTGTGTCCATCCGGCTTTTCTACATAAACGTCTTTGCCCGCCTGGCAAGCCATGATTGTGGGTATCGCATGCCAATGGTCCGGAGTGCCCAAGGCGACAATATCCACTTCATTATCGTCAATTGCATGCCGAAAATCCGAGATCATCTCCGGGGAATGCTTCGTCGTGTTTCTTAAGTTATGGACACGTTCTCCGAGTACTCTACGGTCAATGTCACAGACATATTTGACCTCGATATCCGGCCGTGCCGCAAATCCATCGAGCACAGCGCCCCCCCGGCCGCGAACGCCTATCATCGCTACGGTCAGGCGCTCATTGGGAGATGCGATATTTGGTGCTGCAATTCCGATTTTGGGAGCTCTTGTGAATGACGCGCCTGCTGTCAACGCGCATGTTTTGAGAAAAGAACGCCTGAACATGGTTCACCTCTTTCTGCCCGTTTCTCTGACATCGTTGAGAGAAATAGATCGCTACCGATTATCGCTGTTACGAAACCAGAATCGAACAACCCGACTTTAATCTACTCTCTGCTGAGTGAATCGTCAATATACTGGTATTCCTTGGATGGATAAGAAGCGCATAATCGTCGCTTGTCATGCTATACTGGGAGGCATTATTGTTAGAATAAAGGAGACGTGGGCTAGAAAATGTGTCGCACGCTGTTGATATCGCTCGTTTCAACGATCTTGCTGGGATGTGCATCTCCCCGACAATGCCGTCCACCGAACGTGGTTTTTCGGGACCTTGAAACCGTTGAGCGGCCGGGTGACGAACACCTTCTCGAAGTCACGGAAAATGTCGTCCTTTTTGTGCCGAGCGGTTTTGTTGTTCCACAGAACGGGGTCGTCTCTCTGACGGTTCATTTCCACACGGCACCATGGTTTGCCGCGGAAGAGCATTCTCGCCGCGGAGCGACGAATCCTCTCTTGGTTTATTCCGGAGGTACCGGTTCAAGCGCTTACCAGAGGCCATTTGAGGATCCAGAGTTGTTCAGCCGTTTATTGGACCAGACAGCGTCCCGTCTTGTGGTAGAAACGGGTCGAGCGGACGTGTGTATCGGCGACGTAGAGATTTCCAGTTTTAGCGCAGGCTACGGCGCGGTGCGCGAGATTCTTAAAGAACCGCGTTACGTAAACAGGATCCAAACAGTTCTCCTGGCCGACTCTCTGTATGCCGGGTATGCAGATTCCAATGGTGCCGCCCGGCAGCCGGTATATCGTCACATCGCTTCTTTCGTCGAATTTGCTCGATTGGCGGTCGATGGCAAAAAGCGATTTCTTATCACCTATTCGAGCGTTGTCCCGGGAACGTATGCGTCCACAGAAGAATGTGCCCGAGCGATTGTCGAAGCGCTCGGTGGAGAAATAACGCCTTTTCCCAGCGAAAACTCTTCCTCGATTTCCGCGGACCTTTCCTATCCGATTGTCGCCCGTTACGATTGCGGCGGATTTCACGTATGGGGTTATGCAGGCGATGACGCGAAGGCTCATCTCGCTCATGTGCGGTCCATCGCGGATTTTTGGACGGCCTTGGAACGTGACACTCTGGTTCAATAGAATCGGTTCAGTGTATTTCTTATGGCAATTTGTGTTCTTGGAATATACAAAATGGGTGGTTACTGGCCCTTCTCCTCATTCATTCTTTGTTTTGTTCGTCAATTCCTGTTTCACACGCTCGAATTCACTCTCAATTCGGGGCAACAGCTCGTGTTTTGGAAACAGGGAATCGGAATAAGCGGGTGACGAAAGCTCTCTGCATAAAAGTGTTAGTTTTCCGGCTCCAAATAGAGCACTTTGCGACTGAAGCTGGGTTGCTGCAAGATGCAGGAGGGTTTTATTGTTGTCGAGGATCGATTTTCTGATTGTGTCAATAAGTGTTGGAGCGATGTCAAGATACATTTCTATTGTTCTCATGAGAAGATCGGAATCCGTCTCTTTTCCCAATGCCCTGATATTCTCCAGGACTTCAACTTCGATAGCGGGCCAATCCTCGTGAAACACAGCGAAGGATGGAACCCTGTCTGTCTTGTTCTCTCTCTGAATAAAGGCCAGGGCCTCTTCGTTTGCTCTCAACAAGAACCGTACACGGAATCCGAGCATCAACCAGTTGATCGGTTTCGTTATGAAATCGGTTGCACCCGCGTGATAAGCTTTATTGATCGACTCGGTATCGTCCAATCCGGTGATCATCAAAATTGGTGTACGGCTCATTTCCGGGATCTGGCGGACCTTCGCGCACGCTTTGAATCCGTCGAGTTTTGGCATTTTGACATCGAGAATAACCAGATCCGGCTGTGACCTTTCACAAACAAAACATACATGGATGCCATCTTCCGCCTCGGCCACTCGAAATCCTTCATTTTCCAGTGACTTCCGAGCCAACATCCGGAAGGTTGCGTCGTCGTCGCCGATCAATACGAGCGGTTGTGCTTTTTCAGTCTTATGCATGATTAAGAATTAAGTGCCTGTTGTACCCCACAAAAAAAACGGGGAAGAATTGTAACTCGCATGGTTTGTGTAAAGAACAAGGATGGAAGATGCCGTCACCTGGGCGAGACGTCAGGAGAATTCGTTTTGCTCACTACATTTACGTAGAGGGTTTCTTTTCAAGCTCGGCGAATCCCTTTTCCAGGCCGTTCAAAATGCTCTTTGCTTCAGAAAGATTGTCGGTATCGATACTTCGCTCTGCGTCCGCGGACATTGCCGCCATGGGTACAGCGCCAACGACCAGACTGCGATATTTCATCTGAGACAGCAATATTTTCGCCACCGCCCCGTCCCCGGTATCCAACGCGGACCGTATCTGTTGCAGTGACTCGCGAGTGTCATCACGGTATTTTTCCAATAAACGATCCAGAACCGCGTCCCCTTCGTCGGTTTCAACCTCACGGAGGCACTGCTGAATACGTTGATCGAAGAGAGACTCGCGGTCCGCTTGAGCGAGATGAACGAGCAACTCGTCGACGAGCGATTCATCCTGCATCTGCTCCTGAATCATTTCGATGACGGTTTGGTTGGCGCGCAACAGAAAACGCAGCCGGTGGGCCAAGACAAGCCAGTTAATTGGCTTCGTGATAAAATCCGTTGCTCCCGCGCTATAGGCCTTCTTGATTGAATCGATATCGTCCAACGCTGTAAGAATGACGATTGGGACTCGGTCGCCTCCGCGCATCCGCCGCAGCGCGGCGCACGCCTCGAACCCATCCATCCGGGGCATTAAGATATCCAACAAGACGGCGTCGAAGCTCCGATTCTCGAACGCGTCGAGTACCTCCTGACCGTCCTTTGCCTCGCCGACGGCGAAACCGGCTTGCTCCATCGACCTCCGCGCCAACAATCGAAAATTGGCGTCGTCATCCGCGACCAGAATTACTCTCCGGTTACGTTGGGTACTCTCATTCATTTTCTCCTCCACGGACAGAGAGAGTTGCCGGCATTCTATGGTTCGCTTTCGGAAAAACCATCAGACAAACTGACGGCGGGGACAGTCAGGTTGTGAGCGGTCTGAGCAGGCCTTAGCCTGTATCTATTTCTAAAGATAAATATTCTGTGACAAGTCTATACTCTCTATCCATAGCATTCAAGATTGTCCCGGCAGATTCCAAATCTCCCTTTTTCGCTGCATTTTCAAGTTGACCGCAAAACTTTGACAGTCTATGTGCACCTACATTTGCACTACTTGACTTCAGTTTGTGTGAAGTCTCTCGCAGAGCGTTCGCATCTTCATCGTGCAGTGTATTGTTCAGACTCGAAAACAAATCCGGTAAATCATTCAGATAATTACTCACGACTTGCTGTAAAAGATCCGGTTCACCCGGACTCTGCAGAGCGCGGATATTGTCCAGGGCTTCGATATCGATCACATTCGTGCGCCTGTCATCGAGGGAGGCTGGAGGAGCGGTCGCTCCCCGGGTTGCAGCTTTACCTGCCGCATCAGCTTCCTCATATTTGGGGGATACCCAGCGTCCAAGGATTTCACGGAGCATCGTCATGTCGAAGGGTTTACTCAGGTAATCGTCCATCCCCACGGCAATACACTTCTCCCGGTCGCCCCGCATCGCGTGAGCCGTCATCGCGATGATCGGAACCCTTGCCGATCCCCTATCTCTTTCCATTTGTCTGATTTCTCTTGTTGCCTCGTATCCGTCCATTGTCGGCATCTGACAGTCCATTAAGACAACGTCGTAGGTTTGTTTGGCGATTTGCCGGAGCGCCTCCAAACCATTTGACACAAGATCAACTCTGGCTCCCAGACTCTTCAGCATAGCGATCGTCACGTCCTGGTTGACTGGGTTGTCTTCCACTACAAGGATGTCCCCGTCAATTTTGACTTTTCTTACGGGGGGGCGCGGAACCGGTTCGTCGATAGGACGGACCAAAGTGTTGCGATTCTGAGTGGCGTGGAGTAGAAAGTTATAGAGGAGGGAAATATCCACGGGTTTTTCGATATACCGTATTCTTGTCGACTGCGCTCCTGGTAAGGAATCTTTTCCGCCGCCCGGTGAAACCAATAAGGCGAACTCCATTGTTGTGGGAACTTTTGTTTGTATAGCGTCAATCAATCCAAGACCCATTTGATCCGGCAGGCTTTCGTCAACAACCGCCACGCTGAATGGGGTACCGCCTCGCTCCATGCGTTCAATCGCATTCATCGCTTCCTCGCTGTCTGGAACGCTTATTGGCGATACCCCCCAATCGGTTAGCTGTCTCTCGATCGAAAACCGCGTTTCCGGATTCGCATTTACAAGCAACACATTCAAGTCGTTCAGTTTCGGCTTGAGTGATACAGGCGCGGGATCGATGGATACATATTTCGCAAGGTGCAACGTGAGCCAGAAATTCGATCCCTCATCGACTTTGCTTTCCACGCCGACTTGCCCTCTCATCATTTCCGCCAGCTGCTTCACAATGGTCAACCCAAGACCCGTTCCGCCGAACCGCCTTTTCGCAGAACCGTCGACCTGGGCGAAAGAATCGAATATTCGTCTTCTGGCTTCAACAGGGATTCCCGTACCTGTGTCGCGAACCTCGATTTTGATCTCGACCTCGTGCTCGGTTTCTTCGATTGGCGATACATAAACCGATATCTCCCCCTGATCTGTAAATTTCACCGCATTTCCGAGCAAATTCGTTAAGATCTGTCGGATGCGTCCCGGATCGCCTCGCAGAAATACAGGTGTTGCATCGTCAATGCACCACGTCAGCCTTAGACCTTTCTTGGCTGCATTTTCTTCAAACAAATTGGCTGATTCTTTCAGCACATCGTTTAGGTTGAACGGGATATTGTCCAATTCCAATTTTCCGGCTTCAATCTTCGAGAAGTCAAGAATATCATTGATGATTTTGAGCAGTGCGCGTGCGGACCGATGAACATTCTCCGCCAATGCGCTCTGATGACTCGATAGTTCTGAGTCCAAAAGCAATTCCGTCATACCCAATATTCCGTTCATCGGCGTCCGAATCTCATGGCTGATGTTTGCAACAAACTGTGATTTCGCCTTATTTGCCGCTTCGGCCGCCTCTTTGGCTTTCTGAAGCTCCGCCACCGTGTCCTTTAGGTTCTGGTTGCTTCTTTGAAGCTGTTCGGTACGTGTGGCGACCTCTTCTTCCAACCTCTCGCGATGCCGTTGAAGCTCCTGGTTTCGCAATTCAATCTGTCTGAGCATTTCGTTGAAGCCGTCGATCAACACACCGATTTCGTCATTTGTTTGCTTTTTGACACGGATGGTATATTGTTTTTCTTCGGAAACTCGATTCATCGCTTGCGACAACTGCAGAATCGGTTCCGAAATCACACGTTGAAATCTGGAAGAGAGAACATAGGCGGCCAAAGACGAGATAAGCAGAACGGCTGTTGCAATGATTATGTAATGCCACAAACGGGAATAGAGTTTTCCGAGTTCGGAGTGAATGAAAACCGTCCCGATAAACTCATCGTCAACGAAGATAGGGTTATACAATTCTAAATATCGTATTGTGAATTGATACCCAACGGACGGATTGGCATGATCGATACCAGTAGTTTCGCTGGGGGAGGCCTGTTGGTTACCCGCACCTTCTGTGCCGTGGTCTCCGGCGCTCCGGCGATATTCGGCGAAGAGGTCGCCTTCGTCAGTGTAAATGCGGGCAAAGACAACGTTCGGGACCTCGCTCAACGCCGAGAGTGTCTCCTCGGCGGCGGCGGGGTCGTTGAATGCAATGGCGGCCGCCGAACTGCTGCCGACCACCTCCGCCAACGTCGTCAAATCCTCGATCGTCGTCCGCCGATATGAAATCAGCTCATTTGCAAAATAGGCCGTAGAAGCCAATGTCAGAACGATCAAACTGGTCGCCATGTTGAGCGCGATCAGCTTGTGACGAATCGGCCTATTCAGGAACTTTTTGTTCTTGCGTTTCACTTACCTTCTCCTTCGACGGCTGCTGCAAGTCCCGAGATAATTTCAATACATGTGCACTAATAATTAATCCTTTTTGTCGTGCCGGTTCGTTGTTGATTTGAAAACGAATCTTATTCCGGATTGTTATCAGGTTGATCATACCTCCGGTTTCAATAAAGCCAGCAAAATCCCCCACGGTGAGTACGGGCCGGTCTTTTATACGCTCAAGTATTTCCTCCATATGCTCTTTCTCAGAAGGAGCGACAAAAAGGATGTGGGGCTTCTCGATATCCCGAAAAGACCTATACCGTCTTACCTGAATCTTCCTGCCTCGAATCGGTTTTCCATGGATGGTATCAAGCGCCTTTCCGAAGGGGTCTTCCCCTACGACTGCGACGACCAGCGGTGAATCGGGGCTTTCGAATGCTTCCTTGGGCCAGGTTACGAATTTTGCAAAATTGTAGAGATACGCCGATTTGACACTGTATTCGATCGATGTTTGCGATTGTTCGCCGGTCGATTGTGAACTGGAAAAGAGAGCTACGACTGCGACTGCAACGAAAGCGAAGGCAGGGGTACGGAACATGCGGGTAGAACCGGCGTTTCTATGGAAAAAACGTCGATACAGTTTCAGTCGGTAAAGCAATCCCCAAATCAAAAATACCATGTCGCCTTTATGTAAATCCCGCGTTCGACTTCTGTCCGTCGTGTATCGATCAACGAACTCCCGAACTCAGCGTGTTGGCTGTCGAGAAGGTTCTGGAGCGCAACCGTCAAATCGAAATTCTTTTTCGGTCGCCAACCGATTCGCGCGTCCAGGGTTACGTAACTCTCTACTTCGGGATCCTCATACACGGGGATGTCGTCAACGTAGCGCGCCCATAGATCGAATTCCACGTTGTGCGGCCAATCCATCGAGGATCGCAGAGATACCTGATTCTGAGGACTACGCAGCTCGTATTCCTCGAAAATCTGGCCCCGGGTATCGCCGTCGTAGTGAAGTTGGATGTCCGTATAGGTGTAGGCGGCCTGCAGACGCCACCAGTCGAGTGGCTTATAGTCGACCGCGATTTCGGTGCCGTATGTTTCCCCGTCCATTTTGTTGTCTGGTATTAACGGGATAAGGGAGTATTGAGGAGAGGATGGAGGAACCGGAGTCAGCATTTGCGCTTCCGCCGTGAGCAAATCGTCGTATTTGTTATAGAAGAGCGCCGTGTCGACATTGAGCGACTCGGTGATGAGCACACGATAACCGAATTCGTGCGCCAAGAGATCTTCGGAGTCAAAATCATCATCGGAAGTCGGTGCAATCACCATGGGGTACGGAAGCAGATTCGGCGCCACACCCGGTGGCATTACGTCGAGAACCACTTGCGCCGTGTGCTCATACCGTGCGGGGGATCGGATCGCCCGCGACACCGCTGTCCAGAAGGTATGATGTTCGTGAGGATTCCAGAGCAGCCGCGCGTTGGGCTGAACTTCAGAGCCGCTGTAGTCGTTGTGTTCGAATTTTGAACCCAACGTGAGTTTCAATTTCTCCCGCACAAGTGCGATCTCATCCTGTGCAAACGCACTTATCAAATGATCGTCGCGGGTTTCCGGATCGAAATGCGCTGTAAACGAACCGTCAACGTCGTCGTGTGTAAACCGATACCCCGCGCCCCAAACAACGTTATGCCGGTCACCAAGCAAACGGTGATGTTGAAAATCCAAGTCGAATGTGTCGCGATTCTCACCGAAAACGACGGAATCGCGCTCCAATAAATCGTAGTATATCTGAAGCGCTACGTCCGACCTATCAGAGATCACCCGTTTCCAGCGTCCGAGAAGATTGGCTCCCGCCGCATGTTCGGTGTCATTGATTACTCTATAATAACGAGGCTGTAATGACCGCGTCACAAATCGGGTGCCCAACTCTCCTCGATACATGTCGCCCTGCAAAGTGAGTGTGTCCTGGGGAGAGATGTCGGAGTCGATGCGGAATCCCCCGCGGCCCATATCCCAGTCATCATCCGCATCGTGACCGTCCTCGTACACAAAATCATCTCGATTCAAATACTTCACGTACACACGATAGAAAGTATTTTCGCCCGATTTTCCTCCATAGCGAAAACTACCGAATCCTCTTTCTTCCGTCCCCACGCCTGAACTGACAAGGCCTCCCTGCGTGTCCTTCGCGTTTTTAGTAATGATGTTAATCACGCCGTTTACTGCGTTTGCACCCCACAAGGCCGCCCCCGGGCCGCGGATCACCTCGATTCGCTCGATATCCTCCAGTACATAATCCTGTACCTCCCAATACACTCCGGAGAACAGCGGTGTATAAACAGTGCGTCCGTCCACAAGCACCAAGAGCTTATTGGCGAAACGGTCTGTGAATCCGCGAGCCGATATAGCCCATTTATTCGCATCGATACGGGCTACCTCAACCCCCGGGACCATCCGCAGCGCCTCAGGGATGCTTGTGACACCCGAACGCCGAATATCTTCTTCAGTGATGACATACACCGCGGCCGCCGCGTCCGATAACTTCTGCGGCCTTTTTGAAACCGAAATGATCTCGATGTTCATCAATTCTTCTATACTCAGGCCGGTGAAATCATGGGGGATTTCCTCTTCCGAAACGGCAACCGCTGAGGCAGTACTCACTGTGGCTGCATATAACAGGACTGCCGTCGCAATCACATCTCTACGGCGGTATGTAAGGAAACAGCGGAATGACCCGGACACAGAGAAGACTACCCTGAGATTCACTTGTCTCATTCCATTTCGTTGAGAGATTTTTTTCTATGCTGGTTCTGAGTCTACACGGGTGCCCTTGCTGTATGCTGACAATTCTAGCACAGGATCTTCTCCCGTGCGCCATCTATTTGCGAAAGTGGAACCAGTCATTGATACATGATGGGATTTCCACTGGGGGCTCAATCGCGGTTAAGGCGTCCGTATCCCCGGATTCCGGGTTCGTGGTTTTCAGGAGGCCGACAAGAGGATGATACCACTCTATTGTTCTTAGAGTGATCAACTCAACGCCGAACAAAGACGCCGATTTCACGACCTCCGTTCGAAGGCTGTTCTCGAACCGTCCCATCGGCACGTCGACGGTTTCCGTTTCCAGGTACTTGAAAGTAACACTGAGTGTAACTGTTGCAGGAACCGGCCCCATGAGAACCCGGGACTCCGAGGATCTTGTTACTTCCTGCCCGACCTCGACATGCCTCGGAAATGAGACAGGAGGATCCAGTAGTGCGTCTACCACGCCGATTTCTTCGCTTGCGAACACCAACCCGACGAGAATGATCTCATTCTCCGTTGCTTGTACGAAAAGACTACTGCCGGGCTCGCCCGATGTATCTGTCTCTTTTGTCTCAACTTTCAGCGCCTGGACCCCTTTGAACGAGAACCCCGGCGTGTAGACGATTCGCGTGGTGTCATCGCCGGATTGGCTAACGAAATCCGCATGTGAGGGGGGATCGGCATACCGTGTGTATTCTGCAAAATCGATCACCTGGCCGACACCGGGCTGACAACAACACAGGACCAACCCGCACATCAGAGCGTATCGAAACTTGTTCAATGCGATCACCTTTTGCTCCTTCTGCCTTTGTTCCAAGGGCCACTGAAATGTCCGGCCACTAAAATTCTCTGTTTTTTTCGTGCTTTCGTGTCTCTTTTGTGCCTTCCTGATTCAGTATCTATCTTCCCCTCCTGTCCTCTCACTTCGTTTCAGCGATGTTTGCCCGTAATTCCCCGGCCATCGCCTCCATTCTTCCTCTCAGCTCCGCCACGATTTCCGGCTGTCGACTCGCATGGTTGTATTGCTCGGCCGGATCGATATCCAGATTGAACAGTTCGGGAGTCAGTGGTTCACCTTTTTCGAGATCGTCTCTGCGATGGCGGGATAAACGCAGTTTCCAGGGACCTTTTCGAACAGCTTCAAGGTCTTTCCCTCTGAAGTAAAAGAACTCATCTCTCGGTGATTCCTTCTCACCTCTGAGGAACGAAAACACATCCATTCCATCAATCGTCCGATCCTGAGGTACCCCAACGCCAGCCGCCGTGGCGATTGTCGCAAACAGGTCCATTGTGCAGGCCATATCCGCTGAGGTTTGACCGGCTGGAATCTGACCAGGCCACCGAACGACACAGGGAACTCGCATGCCGCCCTCGTAGGTAGTGCCTTTCGCGCCTCGCAGCAGGCTCTTGAACCCGGAATGCCAGCGCTCGACCCCGCCTTGCAGCATGCGAGACGGCAGATTCAGCCACGGTCCGTTGTCGCTTGTGAATACAACCATTGTATTCTCGTCCAGCCCTTCTTCTTTCAGTGTTTTCAGTATGCGCCCCACGCTCCAGTCGATTGTCTCGATAACGTCACCGTACAGGCCGGCACGCGACTTGTCTCGAAACCGATCTGCGGTACTGATCGGAAGATGAGGCATGCTGTGAGGCAGGTAGAGAAGGAAAGGACTGTCTTTCGAAGAGCGAATAAACTTCACCGCTTCCTCTGTATACCGCATTGTCAGCGTCGACTGGTCGACGGGATTTTCAATCACCTCTGTGTCTCGGTACAGATTCAGCGGTTTCTCGGTTTGGACCCACGGTGGAATCATGTCGTTGCTGTATGGCAAACCGAAATAGGAATCGAATCCGCGCGAAGTCGGCATATAGTCCACCGGGTTATGTCCCAGGTGCCACTTTCCGATGGCCATCGTCTTGTAACCGCGTTTCTTAAGAACTTGCGGAAGAAGAGTCTCCGAAAGCGGAAGTCCCTTCTTCGAATCCGGACCGAGGTTCCCCGGCTGTCCGGCTCGTACGGGATACCGGCCCGTCATCAACGCGACGCGTGACGGTGTGCAGACCGACGCGGTGGAATAGAATGAAGTAAGGCGCAAACCCTCTCTTGCCATCTGGTCCAAATGGGGAGTTCGAATCGTCGGGTGTCCATACGAACTCAAGTCCCCGTATCCCATATCATCCGCGAAAACAACCACGAAATTCGGGGGCTTGGACTGCCCGCTGTTTGCCGCAAAGCCTGTGCATGCAAATGGTCCCGATGCGAGACCAACTCCCAAGAGTTGGCTAAAGTGCCGACGATTCATCTGTTTATTCATTGGAATAATCCTCTTGTCCGAGATTTGATTCAAAATACTCTCGCCGATCTCACGCGTCAACTGGAAATTGAGAGTCTCGGACCGCGAAAACAAACGGGAGAGACCAATAAGGTCTCCCCCGTCGCTGTGTTCTAAGCCTCTGAAATTCGAATCATCTTAGCCGGGCTTCCAGCCTTCTTCCCCGGTATATTTTTTTCCTCCGGGCACGGGGACTTCCCGTTCCTTGATTTCGCCGAAATCGTATGTCACAGGATACGTCTCATTTGAGTTGTACGCCTCATCCCAATGCATCTCCTTGCCGCTATAGGTCGCCATTCTTCCCATCATGGCGGTCATTGTGCTTTCACCGACATTTCGCGCTTCGTTGATCGGCGTTCCCTCGAGGATACTCGCGACCAGGTCGACATGTTCCTGAACATACGGTTCCGATTCCGTTTCATCCCACTTCCACAACACCTTACCGGCTCTGTTCTTGATCCAATGTTTGCAGTCGGAACTGCCGGTAATTCCCTGTACGCGTTCTTCCACACGGTGATTCTCACGCGGATACTGGCTGCACATACTGAGCATGTTGACTCCGTTCGGATATTCATAATGAACTGCATGGTGGTCCCAAATATTGCCGCGTTCCTGCCAACCGCGAGAGCCGACACCATACGCTGTAACCGGGTGCATTCCCATTATCCAGTTAGCCACATCGATATTGTGTACGTGTTGTTCGAGAATATGATCGCCCGAAAGCCATCCGAAATGGTACCAGCTGCGGATTTGCCACTCGACTTCCGTCATCCCGGGTTTCTGATCGCCAAAACCGATGGGACCGCCGCACCAGAAAACTTGCAGGTTCACAATCTCACCGATCACGCCGTCACGGAGCCGCTCGATACATTCAACATATTCCTTCTGATGTCGCCGCTGTGTCCCCGCCACGATAGAAAGGCCGAGTTCTTTGGCTTTCTCTCCCGCCTCGATAATTCGCCGGATTCCGGGAGCATCCACTGCAGCAGGTTTCTCCATGAATACATGCCGTTTTGCCGCGACCGCCGCTTCCAGGCTTTCCGGGCGGTAGCAGGGCGGTGTGGCAAGAATCACGTAGTCCATATCGACTTCCAGCAGGTCTTTGTAGGACTTGAATCCGAGAAACGTCTTAATGTCTTTCGTGGGTATCTCTCTCTTCTCCAATTCCTGCTTCGCAGCGTCGATCTTCTCCTGAAGAATATCAGCCAGCGCAACAACCTTGATTCCTTCGTACGCGTTCAAGGCGTTCTTCATCGCTCCACGACCGCGTCCGCCGCAGCCAACGACACCGACTTTGATCTCCTTTGCGGCCCGCGCATCTCTTGCGGGAAGCACGGTGAACGCCGTCAACGCGCCGCTCGCCACAACACCTTGTTTCATAAAACCTCTTCGTGACACATGACTCTCTTCGGACATGGAACATGCTCCTCTCGGATAGTTTTTCCCGATCCTCTGGGAGAGAGCGGCTCGGCGGGAGCCTCGCCCTCCCGTTACTGTTAGACGTCGCCTATGCTCGACTCGACACTTTTGTACAATTCTCCCGCATCCAGCCTTCCCATGTCAATCACTCTCCAGTATTCGGCGAGTGCTTTATTCGAACCTCACCAACCGATAGTTTTTACCTGCACGCAGAACCAGATAGGGATCGCGCATCAGGTCCTGGGTTCCGACAACCCGCTCCATCTCTGTCTCGCGTTTTCCGTTGATGTACACACCGCCCTGCTTAATTCGCCGGCGCGCGTCCGATTTGCTCGTTGCCACGTTTGTTTCAAAAAGCAGATCGATCAACCCGATGCCTTCTCCCAAACTCGACCTCGCCAGAGACTCGGAAGGAGCAAAACCGAAAATATCGTCAAAATCCTCTTTCTGTGCTTCCTGCAAATTGGCCCCGTACAAAAACTCTGCGCATTTTCGGCATTTTTCCGCAATATCCTTGCCGTGTAGGATCGCAGTGGCTTCCCATGCAAGACGTTTCTGTGGAATACGAGCCTCAGGCTGTCTTTCGATCTCTTTTTCTAGTTTCCGGATTTCCTCTTCTTCCAGGAATGTGTATAGCCGCAGCAGGCGACCCGCATCGACGTCCGCCATGCGAATCCAATACTGATAATAGTCGTAAGGAGCCGTTCTTTCCGCCGCCAGCCAAACCGTCCCTTGATCGCCTTCGCTCTTGCCGATCTTCTTTCCGTCATGAGTCAATATCAGTTTGAAGGTGGCTCCGTAAACGGTTTTCGAAAGCAGGCGCCGTGTCAAATCGACCCCGGCAGTGATATTTCCCCATTGGTCGCTGCCGCCGATTTGAAGCAGGCAATTATATTCTTTACATAAGTGATAGAAATCATATGCCTGAAGAAGCATATAACTGAATTCGGTATACGAAATCCCCGCTTCTCGTTCTTCGAGCCGGCGTTTGACCGATTCTTTGGAAATCATTGCATTTACTGAAAAGTGCTTTCCAACGTCACGAAGAAACTCGAGGTAGCCAAATTCTCCCAGCCAGTCGGCATTGTTGACGATGACCGCCGATCGGGCTCCCTCGAACGAAACAAATCGCTCCATCTGCGAACGGATTCTCTGTGTGTTTTCTTCGAGGCGTTCCCGTGTCAGGAGTTGACGCTCTTCATCTTTTCCGCTCGGATCGCCGATCATGCCGGTTGCGCCACCCACGAGAAAAATCGGACGGTGCCCCGCACGCTGAAAATGGGCCAGAGCCATCATAGGGATCAGGTTGCCCACATGTAGGCTGTCTCCACTCGGATCGAAACCGCAATAGAGCGTAATCGGCTCGTTCTCAACCCGTTTGTGCGCTTCTGTATCGGTAATTTGTTCAATGAAACCGCGACGTTCCAATTCTTCTAGGACGTTACTCATCATGCATTCCTTCGGTTGTGGGGATAGAGCGTGACTTTACTAAGCCTGTTCGAAGCGGGCAAGTCCGCCTTTGCGAGGGCTACTCTTCTGCCGAACGGTTCAAATAGGCACGCATTCCTTGAACGAGTTCTTCGGCGCTTTTCCGGGCGGCTTCCGCGAAATCCTCTCCGGACGAAGCGAACAGGATTGACCGTGACGCGTTGATCAAAACATTCCCCCGGATGGTTGCCGTTCCGTGTTCCAGCGTGGAATGTAAATCGCCGCCTTGCGCGCCTATACCCGGGCAGAGGATCGGGATCTCCCGGCCCAGAATTCGCCGCACATCTCCAAGCTCCTCGGGAGCAGTCGCTCCGACAACTGCACAGAGATTGTCGGCGGTGTCCCATTCCCGGATCCGTTGCGCAACCAATTCATAAAGCGGCTTCCGCGACCCTTCGCCCATATCGATTGTCTGTGTTTGAAGATCGACCCGGGATGCATTCGATGTATAACACAATACGAAAACACCTTTGTTTTCATAATCTCGGAAGGGTGCGATCGCATCCTCCCCCATGTACGGATTGACTGTCACCGAATCGAACAACATCTCTTCAAAGAAGGCTTTCGCATACATTCGCGCGGTGTTTCCGATATCGCCGCGTTTTGCGTCAAGGATGGAGGGAATTCCAAGCGACCGGAGGTATTCCCCTGTCTGCGCCAAAGCGGTCCAGCCTGCCGCACCGCGTGCCTCATAAAAGGCCGCATTGGGTTTATAACATGCCGCAAAGTCTTTTGTCGCATCGATTATCGCTTTGTTGAATGATACCTGGGGATCGCCCGCCTCCAGATGCTCTTTAGGGATGCGGGCCATATCGCTGTCGAGTCCAACGCATAAGAGGCTTCCGGTTTCTTTTACTCTTTCTGCTATACGTTCGCGGAATGCTGTCATGGCTGCTTTCAATCCTCTTTCGACTTCGTGCGCAAGCTACAATGCTACTCTCTCATCACACTGTGAGATAGGCCGCCGTGGCGTTGGTCCCTGTGGCGTTGGGTCGGCAGATGCAGTAGACCATGGTAGAATTGTAACCTGGATCTTCAAAGAACTTCTTTTATTTACGAGACTGCTATGCTTTCACCTTCTGTTCTGACTACCGACCTCGGTCGCTATCGACGCAACATAGAGATTCTCCGTTCTCGTTTCGCACCAAACAAGAAACTGTGTGCTGTGGTAAAAGCCAACGGATATGGGCACGGCCTGGTTCCCGTCTCACTTTGTGCGGCCGAGGCGGGGGTTGAAGCATTGGGTATTGTTGACAATGTCGAGGCGAAGGATTTACGCGACGCAGGTATTAACCTCCCGATCTTGCGTTTACGTTCCGCATTCCCGGAGGAAGTGGAAGAAACGCTCGATTTGGATGTCGAAGAGGTGGTAGGCGATTTCGATACGCTGGAAGCTTTTTCGAACGTAGCGGATCGGCATGGCAAAATACTTTCGGTCCACCTGAAGGTCGATGTCGGAATCGGCCGCATGGGGATCACTCATTCCAACGCGGAGGAACTTGCTCGTGCCGCATGTAGCACACCGGGCATTCGAGTTGCCGGACTCATGTCGCATTTCCCGAATGCAGACGATCCGGACAGTGATATAACGCTCCAGCAGATTCAGAGTTTTGAGTCCGTTTTGGCGCAACTACGCTCTCTACTTCCGGAAGATATTGTTGTCCATGTTGCGAATAGTGCCGCAATGATCCGGTTTCCCAACTCTCAGTATGACATGATCCGGATCGGACTCGCTTCCTACGGTCTCTCTCCCTCCGATGTCATCGAACTGCCTCTCGGTGTTAAACCTGTAATGCGGTGGGCGACGCGAATCGCTCAAATCCGTAAAATGGGGCGTGGAGAAACGGTAGGGTATGGTATGACTTGCCGTTTAGACCAGGATACTCTGGTCGGTACACTGCCCATCGGATATGCGGATGGTTATTTCCGCTCCTTGTCGAGACCGCCGGATGTTTTTATTCGCGGCCGTCGATGTCCGACCCTCGGAGTGGTCTCGATGGATATGATCTGCGCGGATGTGACGGATGTTCCTAAAGTCAATGTAGGTGACGAAGTGGAACTCTTCGGCGACAACATCTCCGCCGATGAACTGGCCGAACTCGCGGGAACGATCAGCTACGAAATCCTCACTCGTGTCGGCAACTCAGACCGAGTGAGACGGGATTTTGTTTGACAAGCGCTGTCGCTCCATCCAAGAACTAGCTCAAATAACAGCTCTTCTGTTCATATTCCAACATTGCTGTTGGCTTCAGTGCGCATGCGTTGGGGTAGAATCTCACCCTTGGTTTCTTTTGTGCGGATCTATTAGCCCTACTATCTGATTCTACAGTACTTATGACACAGAGTTTTGTTTGGCACGCGACTTGTGTAGGAGTCAAGCGTTCATGAAGCAGATTGCCAGGAAAGCCTCAACGGAGGGAAAGATGAAGAAAATTGAAGCGATCATTCGGCCACACAAGCTGGAAGATGTGAAAGATGCCCTTGAACAAGTCGGCCTCCATGGAATGACCGTCACAGAGATTCGGGGATTTGGCCGCCAACGAGGGCACACGGAGCTCTACCGGGGACGTGAGTACAGCGTCGAGTTTCAAGCGAAACTGAAGATCGAAGTCATGGTGCCGGTTAACTTGGTGGAACAGGTCGTTGAGGCCATCCGGTCCGCCAGTCAAACAGGCCAGGTCGGCGATGGGAAAATCTTCATTTATCCCATCGAAGACGCCATGCGCATCCGTACTGGTGAGCGGGGAGAGAGCGCCCTCTAGATAGGGCAAGGGAATCCAAAACTCCAGGTGAGTCAGCCGACCAGGGGGCCACTGCTTAGGAGATTACATTATTCAGATCAAGGAGAATCATTATGAACCCGAAAGAAGTGCTGAAAACCGTAAAAGACCAGGACGTCAAGATCGTTGACTTCAAATTCCAGGACTTTCCTGGAACATGGCAGCATTTCTCGGTCCCCGCTCGCGAATTGACCGAGGAATCCTTCGAAGACGGTTTCGGATTTGACGGATCGAGTATCCGCGGCTGGCAGGCGATCAACGAAAGCGACATGCTGATTTTGCCCGATCCGACTACCGCTTTCATCGACCCGTTCTGCGAAATCCCCACATTGTCATTGACGTGTACAATTTTGGATCCGATTACCAAGCAACCGTACTCCAGGGATCCGCGGACGGTTGCGCTGAAGTTCGAGCAGTATCTCAAGTCCACGGGTATCGCCGATACATGTTTCTTCGGCCCCGAAGCGGAGTTTTTCATCTTCGATAACATTCGGTTCGCTTACGGAGCCAACTATTCGCTCCATGAAGTCGATTCCATTGAAGGCGTCTGGAATTCGGGCAGCGACGAGCGGCCGAACCTGGGACACCGCCCGCGTCACAAAGAGGGCTACTTCCCGGTACCGCCGACGGATACGCTTCAAAATATCCGGTCCGAGATGGTTGTGATGCTCGAGTCGCTTGGGGTGCCCGTCGAGGCTCACCACCACGAGGTCGCTACAGCCGGACAGGGCGAAATCGACATGCGGTTCGATACGCTTCTGAAAATGGCCGACAGCCTGATGATTTACAAGTACGTGGTGAAAAACATCGCGAAGAAACACGGCAGAACCGTCACCTTTATGCCCAAGCCCGTTTTTGAAGACAACGGGTCGGGTATGCATTGCCACTCCAGTTTGTGGAAAAACGGCAAACCTCTATTTGCTGGAGACGGGTATGCCGGACTGTCTCAGGAAGCCCTTTACTACATCGGCGGCATCCTCAAGCACGCGCCCGCAATCATCGCGTTCGCCGCACCGACAACGAATTCGTACAAGCGTTTGGTGCCGGGCTACGAGGCTCCGGTGAATCTGGCCTATTCGCAGCGGAACCGGAGCGCGGCCGTACGAATTCCGATGTATTCGCCAAGCCCGAAAGCGAAACGTGTCGAGTTCCGGCCTCCCGATCCGTCCTGCAACCCATACCTGGCGTTCCCCGCGATTGCCATGGCGGGACTCGACGGTATTCAGAACAAGATCGATCCGGGCGACCCACTTGACAAGGATATCTACGATCTTCCTCCGGAAGAGTTGGCCAGCGTTCCGCAGGTGCCGGGCTCCCTCGCCGAGGCGCTGGACGCATTGGAGAATGACCACGACTTCCTGCTGAAGGGCGATGTATATACACCGGATGTCATTCAAACGTGGATCAAATACAAGCGCGAGAATGAGGTTGATCCAGTACGACTGCGCCCGCACCCGTACGAGTTCTTCCTGTACTACGATTGCTGATCTCTACAGACGCAACACCGTGCAGCGTGTTACACGAATCGAGTCCAAGCAAGGGGCGGTTTTCCAGCCGCCCCTTCTCTTATTTCCGCTTGGATTTCCAAGTAGCGCCCGGGTTCTTTGTGCTCCAAAACTCAAGAGCAGCGGGTGGTCTTACAGAACACTCCAATTTCGAAGTACAGTTGTCTGTTAAAGCTGAATAGTCATCCATGCATGGGAGGGGCGTTCGATGGCCGATGCCGAACATGTGGCCAAACTGTATGAGGGAGTTGATTCGTGGTGCGCCTGGCGCGATGCGAACCCGGAGACTGTGCCGGATTTGAGCGATCTGGATATGGAAGGGTTCGATCTCGTCGGTATCGATCTCCGTAGAGCCAACCTTCATGATTCGCGGCTGGATGAGGCGAATCTCCGCGAGGCCGATCTGAGTGACGCCGATCTGTCCAATGCGACTCTGCGGCGAGCCAAATTAAGCGATGCAATTCTCAAAAGCGCCAATCTTCAGGGTAGCAATCTGAACCGAGCCGACTTGTTCAGGGTGAAGATGCCGCATGCCGATCTCAGAAACGCCAAGTTGAAGCGGGTCAACGTCGTTGAAGCGGATCTCAGCAACACTAAACTGTCGAAAGCGAATTTGAGCGAGGCTGATTTCTTCGTCGTCGAGTTGGTCGGTGCCGATTTGTCGGAAACGATTCTCGATCACGCCAATTTTTTTGTGACCAATCTTTCCAAAACGAGTATGCGGGATGCCAGGCTATGGGGAGTGGCGTTTCATGAATCGCTTTTCGCCGAGGCCGATCTGACAAATGCCAGCTTGTGGCTGACGCGGCTCATTCGGTGTGATTTGTCACGAGCTATTGTTGAAAACACGGTTGTCCGGGATCTACGAATTCATGAGATCAGGGGGTGTCCCCTACCGCCTTCGATTCTGCGGTTGGATGAAAATGGGGACTCGGTTCTTTTCGGATATGAGGCGCACCGATTCTTTGAGCAGCCGGCCTACGTGGAAATTCAACTGAGTCTTCATCTTTCCGATTTGGAGTTGGCCTGTTACCAGCTTCATGTTGTCAATCTGCACAAGAAGAACGCGGCGACAAACGCCCACTTCGCAGGTCAGCGGAAGGAAGGATCGAATACCATCCTATGTTTTCAGGCTCCGCATTATGAGAATATTTACCGGGTTCTCCCCGACTTGCTTGCTCCGTTTCCCCGCAGCCAGGCGATCGACTGGCAGGGGACCTTGGCGGCCGTTGCAGAAAGCGACAAAGAGAATATACCCTCGGGCTGGGTTTCCGCCGAACACGAGGATCCATTAACGAAATGGCCGTTTGCCGAACGACTGGCCGCGTCATTTCTCAACTACCGGAATGCATTTGTTTCCACGATCCGACATGCTGGTTACGGTCCGCATATTCGCTTCAGTGTGATCCAAGATCACCTTCGTTCGAATCTTGTGATGCCGGGCGGACTCTCCGAGGGGGAGCAGAGTTTCCTTGTGGTTCCACTGAATGAGAAGGTGGACATCACCATTTCTCAACAAAACGTTTTGGACCGCTTCCAGCGTCACGGTTGAAATCGACGCCGGCTTCTTGTCTTCGATACGTTGGGAGGATTGTAAACAAGAAAAGCCGCCTGGTTCTCTAGAACAAGGCGGCTTTCAAACATTTTGTTAACAGGAGATCCCTGAGGACGTCTTCTCTTAGAAATCTTCACCGTATCCGCCGTGCGGACCGCCTGCCGGTGCCGGTTTGTCTTTCTCCGGCTTTTCGGCGATAAGCGCTTCCGTGGTCAGAAGCAGTCCAGCGATACTCGCCGCATTCTGCAGTGCGGTACGGGTCACCTTTGTTGGATCGATGACGCCTGCTTTGATGAGGTCTTCATAGGCATCCGTCAATACGTTGTAGCCCTCACCGGTCTTCATGTCGCGGACACGCTGCACGACAACCGAACCTTCGACACCTGCATTATTCGCGAGCTGTCGCAGAGGCTCTTCGAGAGCGCGGCGGACAATCTCGACACCAAGCTGCATGTCTTCATTGTCTATCTTCAGTTTCTCGAGGTTGGACTGGCAACGCAGGAGCGATACACCACCGCCCGCGACAATACCTTCCTCGACAGCGGCGCGCGTTGCGTGCAAAGCATCCTCGACGCGAGCCTTCTTCTCTTTCATCTCGGATTCGGTCGCGGCTCCGACCTTGATCACCGCAACACCGCCGGCCAGCTTTGCCAACCGTTCCTGCAGCTTCTCACGGTCGTAGTCGCTGGTGGTCTCTTCGATCTGGTTTCGGATCTGAGCGACTCGTCCCTGGATGTCCGACTTCTTCCCGGCACCCTCGACGATAGTCGTGTTGTCCTTGTCGACCGTTACACGTTTGGCACGACCGAGGTCGTTCATTGTGACGTTTTCGAGTTTGATGCCGAGGTCTTCGCTGATGCAGCGTCCACCCGTCAGAATCGCGATATCCTTGAGCATCTCTTTTCGGCGATCGCCGAATCCCGGCGCTTTGACCGCACAGCATTTGAGGGTCTTGCGCAGGTTGTTGACAACGAGCGTAGCCAGGGCTTCGCCTTCCACGTCCTCAGCGATTAGCAGGAGAGGCTTGCCGGACTGGGCGACTTTCTCGAGCAACGGAAGCATATCTCGCATGTTCGAGATTTTTTTCTCATTAATCAGAACAAATGCGTCTTCAAGCGAACACTCGAGGGTTTGTGGATCGGTTGCAAAGTAAGGCGAAAGATACCCTTTATCGAACTGCATACCTTCGACGACGTCCAACGTGGTCTCAAGGGCTTTCGCTTCTTCCACGGTAATCACGCCGTCTTTTCCAACTTTGTCCATCGCGTCGGCGATGATATCGCCGATACTCGTATCGCCGTTCGCGGAAATGCTGGCGACCTGGGCGATCTCGGTGCGGTCTTTGACCTTGCGGCTCTGCTTTGCAAGCGCATCGACGACTTCATCCACGGCGCGATGAATACCGCGCTGGATCTGAATCGGGCTGGCGCCGGCGGTCACATTCTTCAGACCCTGCCGGTAAACCGCTTCTGCGAGAACCGTAGCGGTGGTGGTTCCGTCACCGGCAACGTCGCTGGTCTTCGAAGCGACCTCGCGAACCATCTGAGCGCCCATATTCTCATACTTGTCTTCCAATTCGATCTCTTTGGCCACAGTCACGCCGTCTTTGGTGACCGTGGGAGATCCCCATTTTTTATCGAGTATTACATTTCTCCCCTTCGGCCCAAGAGTTACTTTGACGGCCTTGGAGAGTTTTTCAACGCCGCGCAGCACAGCACCGCGGGCCTCTTCATCGAAGATCAGCATTTTGGCTGCCATCGGTTTCTCCTCCTAGAATTGCCTTGTAGAAAAGGATTTTGAGTTACGGTCTCTGCAAGCAGAAAACTCATGTGACGATGGCCAGGATGTCATCCTCACGCAGAATGAGGTGTTCCTCACCGTCGATTTTGACCTCGGTTCCCCCGTACTTGCTAATGAGGACGCGGTCACCCTTTTTCACTCCCATAGGAATGTTCTTTCCGTTTTCATCGACTTTCCCCGGGCCTACTTCGATGACCTTCGCCTCTTGCGGCTTCTCTTTTGCGGTATCGGGGATAATAATTCCCCCTCCGCTTTTTTGTTCCTCCTGCTCAAGTCGCTTGACCAGGACACGATCAGCCAACGGTTTGACTGCCATGGCATTCTCCTTTCCATTGATTCTAACGGTTTACCCGTGATCTTTCGATCAACTCATGTCAACAGCTTCGAGCAAACGAGATGCCACAACGCAGCACAGCCATGTCGTGACATAACAGGCCTTCTTCATTATACTTAGGTGAAATTAGGCCGAACTGGATCTTCACACGGGTAAAGTAGCCTATTCAAAATGGCAGGTATCGAGGCAGACGGTGTGCCAAAATGATCTATCCACATCCGCTCCCATCTTATCCACAAGAGACCCCGGCCTTCGCCTGCTTGCAGTTCTTTTCGTGGGAGTGCCCCTCTTTCTACTAACTCCCCTGGCCGGTCTCGTCCCGGTTCCCGGACGGCTCCTCCTAGGGTTCATTTGGCTTGCCTTGCCGATAGGCTGTTTTCTGGCCGGCCAAGTCAACTTCCGCCACAAATTCTCACTCAAGACACCGAGCGATTGGGGAGTCGCCGGGCTCCTCGGTTGGAGCAGCGTCTCTGTCCTGATGCTCATCGGGATGCTCTTGCCGTTGGGCTGGCTCGGAATAGGGATTCTGTTCGCCTTGGGGAACGCAGCCTGCATTTGGGGACTTCGATCTGTAAGAAACAAAGAAAGAGAATCCCTCACCCCGGAAGCGAAACGACTCTCTGTCCTTGTTTTCATCGTCACTGTCCTGGCTTTGGCGTATCTCGCTCGAATGGGCGGATTTATGAGTCAAGACGGTTATTATCATTTGGCCTATATCAAGGAACTTGTCGAGCGAGGCTGGCCGGGATCGGCACATCCTTTCTTGTCGTCCACCGAATTCGATCCTCGATACGCTGTTTCCAGCTACCATAATCTACTGGCTTTCGTGGCCGTCTTTTGTGGAGTTTCCCATCTCGACGTTTGGTTCTATTTGCCGTGTATCTGGGTAATTCTTGGTGTGGGAGTTTGGATCCTGTTCGGCGAAGAGATTCTCGGTTCGAGGTCGCGTGGCTATCTCTGCGCGGTGTTCTTTGTGCTGCTGGCTCTTTTAGGAAGTCCTGTCAAAAGAAGCCTTGGCTTTCACGAACTGAGAACTTTGGCATATCCCGGGGGGTACGCCCTTCACGTGCTAATTCCTGCGTTGTGTGTTGTTTCGTGGACAGCGGAGCGGCGGAGCTTGCGGACTCTGGTACTTGCAGCAGCCGTTGCTCTAACTTTGGCATCGACTCATTTGTTTTACTGCCTCCTCGGACTGTTTGTCCTGGCCGCGGGATGGTGCGGCGTAGCTGTCTTGCCCGGTAATCGTGAGAAGGCATGGTCTCTTGGATTGTCGCTCGTTGTCGCCGGGGCCGTCTCTTTCCCGCTATTTGCATGGGGGTGGATTCACTATAGCGGAGTCGAGAACCCGGTTTTCCGGTTCGATCCTGCATCTACAGCACCTCACGACTACAAGACCCATCTTCTGCGTACGGGAGCCGAATCGTTCATCTTGCATCCCAAAACGTGGCTTACCCGGACGGGCCTCAACGCGTATGTGACGAATGCTCCGGCCATCGGACTGCTGTTCCTTGTGCTGTTTTGGAGAAAGATCCCAAAGGAACCACGTGCTTTCTTTGCAGGAATTGTCGCGATTCTTCTCTTCGTCGTTTCCGTTCCCCCTCTTTTTGTGGTCGTGACGGACAAAATCACGATTTACAAGAGTTTTCGTCTCTATCAGGTACTGCCTGTCGTGCCGTTATTGGCGGTTGGCGTCGGCGGACTGCGAGATTGGGCCTTGCGCTTTCGCTCGAAGGTCGCCGGGCAGTCCGAAGGAAAGAGCGCCAGTCCCTGGCTCGCCGCTGGAATGTGCTTGGTGCTGACGTGGATCGCCGTTCCCGATCTGTTCTTACGTGTACGTTTACTCGAAAGCGGCTGGGAGAGTGTACACTCCTGGTGGCAGGAGCCGCGTCGCGATATCAGCCGTGTGCGATTCAACGCAATCCGTCGCCTCGGCGGTCTCCACGAGTCGGGAACTTTGCTCGCAGATCCTTTCGATTCAATGGCTTACGCAGCCTTTTATGGTGGAAAAGTCGTCGCCATTCCCGACTATCACGCTTCGCCGACCTCGACGGATATCGACGAGCGCCTCGACATGGTGAATGCTGTCCGTACGGGCTGGTTCAATACGTGCGAATTGAGCGAATGTCTCTCCCGCTATGAGGTTGGATCGGTTCTGGTAGCTGCGGATCGGCTCTCACCGGTAGCGGAAGCGGCTTTATCCATGGTTTTCGAGGACCAATTCAAGATTCCCGTCAATCCTGACAGCCCGGTAAAATCCGTGGCGGAGATCCAGCACTGGGACGACAATTATCTCAGAGGATACTCGGTTTTTGTTCGTCGACGACGCTTTGAAGACTTTCCCGAGCCGGTGTTCATTGACGTAGCTCTCGTTGATGAACAGGTACTCCGGCTGCAACGCGACGGTGTACTCTGGGGAGCGTCAAACGAGATCGTCACCTCCGTGAAGTCGTTTCTATCCAACGATACCACGGAACGATTCGCACGTTGGCAAGGTGACTGGGTTTTCGCGACGCGCTCAAGGCGCTTGATCCGTGAGAACGGCTCGGAAATCCCGCTTCATTCGTGGCGTGAGGCTCCCGGAAGAGGAGAAGAACGGCCTATCGCAATCATTGAATCGCAGGACGGACAGGATCTTTTTCTCTTTGGCAGTCGTGGCAGTGTATGGAGCACCCGCCCGGAACGTGGCGAGCACTTTGACACAGCCCCCGCGTGGGGCAGGGAACTGATCCGCGGAGCATGCAGAGACCCCAAAGGAGGGATATTTCTGTTAGGCGCATACGGAGGAATTCACGTATTGGGAGATGTTATGCGCTTGCCCGCCGATCGACCTTCATGGGGGACTGACGAGGAGCACATTGATATGACAAGCGACCTGGCTCTGGACTCGGAAGACGGCTCTCTTTATCTTTTGACGCGAACGGGTGAGGTTTTTCGTCTTCATTCCCAGAGCGGAAGCGGTCCACGCGTCGAATCGCAAACCGTTGAACCTTCGATTTGGCTGGCGATCGTGTGTAACAGGGATTCTGTTGTCGCAATGGACTATCGTGGACGTACTTCCCGCCTTCAATTCGACCTGCAGGAGCCCTGACACATGTCCTCGTCTCGCTTTCCGCTTTTCTTTTCCTGGTTCTGGTTTGCCGCCAGCGTTCTGTTATTCTCTTCCGCTTCGGAAACCTTACGCGCCGAGATTCCTTTGCAACGGATCATCCTTCGCGGAAAGGTCGTCGCCGAATATGACAAGACACCGGTAAATACGGTATGGGTTGGCATATTTGCGGGTCGTGAGGATCCCGTCGCGTATGCCTGGACCCGTGCGGATGGGACATTCCGTTGCGATCGCTCTCTGCTGCCAGGGACATACTGGGTCGAACTCCGGCCGGTGAATCATCTGTTTGAAAATACCGACTTGCAGATTGAACTTCCTACGCCGGCTCCCTCCGACCCTGAGGATGCACGTCGGGCCGCTCAGCGTTTTATGTGGGGCAGGCGTATCCTCGACGATCCCGCAAACGATGTCGTGGTCGATCATGTTGTTGGGAAGACAGGAGAAAATCGGGAGACAGTAGAAGAGATCGCTTCCGCTTTGCTGGATGTGGTCGACCAACTCTCCGTAGAGGAAACCGTCACCTTCAATCTTCCGATGGTCGAAGATACACGTCTCACAACAGTAAGCCTTCGGGGAAGCATCCGTGGATTGCTGGGCAGAGGACGTCTGCGGGGCGGGATTGCCCGATTTCTCTGGCGCGGCCATGAAATCACGAGTGTTCCCACTGACAGCGGTCACCGTTTCGAACGTGACTTTGTTCAGGTTCCGATTGGAACGATAAAAGTCATCGCGGGAGACCGTTTTGGCCTTTTCCAGCGTGTCGAGAGAGAAATCGAAATTACACCGGAGACCAATCTGGTACAATTAGATGACTTAGTGTGCGGGTTGCGCGGTTGGGTCAAAGCGACGTTGGTTGTTCTTCTCGCGTTGGTGGTTTGGTTTGTCTTTCGAGGAGGAAGAAAAACTCGGCGAGACGTGCGGCCACCGGAGCCGTCCGCCGAGCCCACTGCCTCGGAATCCTCGACCAAAGACATGCCCTTGGATTTCGACGCTTTGTCGGAGCGGATGGAGAAAGGCCTGGAATGGCTGCGTGGGGCAGGCCGCAAAATCTGGCATACGCCGACTGAGCCGAGAGAGTCCCTCCGAGTTACACAGTGGTTTTATATACACGGTGGAATCTGTTTGTTGCTGGCGATCTGGGCGGGGCTCCAATTATACGGAAACACAATTCTCTCCAGCGGACCGCTCTGCCGGGAGGAAGCGGAGGCGGTTTCCCATGCGCAACAATTGAAACGTGCAATACAAGAAGGCGACAACGAACTTTACATAGAGTCTTTGCAGGTTGGAGAGAATTTCACACCGTTTCAAGTCTTCGCCTGGTCGCGAATCTTGAGCGTTTCCGCTTTTCAGCGCATCGCATGGCAGACCGTTCACCTGATTCTGTTTTGCACGTCGGCGTTCCTTGTTTTTGCGGCGGCCTGGATGCTCTCGCAGCGAATCCTCCAGTCGCCCTCAGGGGGCTCGATCGCCGGTTTGGGTGCGGCTGCGCTGCTGATCCTCTGTCCGGCGGCGATACGCTACTCTTGCACTCTGTATCCGGAGACGTTCTCCCTTTTTCTGATGAGCGCTTCTTTGTTGGTCTGGACCTTGGCCGGAGTGACGCCGGTTCGGCCTACATTCTTGTTCTTGTCGTTTCTACTCGGTTTTACTTTTTTGTACCATCCGGTCCATGGATTGCTTCTTGTAACGATCCTCGGGATCGCCACCTTGTTACGCACGAAACCTTTCGAGAGAAATCTCGCCGACCTCGCGTGCCTGATCTTGCCTGCGACGGTTCTTGTGTTTGTTGTGAGCCGTGTTTATCTGCCGGAAACGAGCCGTCGCGTGCATGCGTTTTTGGGACGCGGCGATGATCTTGGAGGTTTGCGGGGAATCGCGTGGTTCTTTGAGAGGATGACGATCGATTATGCTCCCCATCGGTGGATCATGATCGTGGTTCTGCTGGTTCTCGTGGCCGTGTCTTGGAGCTTGATGGATCGTCGGCTGCGTGGATTAGCGGCGGGATTGGCTGGAGGGGTTGTTACATTGATCGTTTTTGTCGGAGGCAAGTATTGGTCCTCGCTGCTTGCTTTCATGCCGGTACTCGCATTGTTTTTCGGAGTGGCCGTCGAGGTAATCGTTGCACACGCGGGAAGAGGCAAAGACAAGTCCTATGCCTTAACAGCGGCGACTCTGCTGTTATTGATCTTGCCATTGAGACAGGGACATCTCGTTCAAAGGCATTACTATGCCACGACCGCGGACTGGAATGCTGTGCTTGAAAAACTTCTCCCGACGATCGATACGGAGCGCGGTGCGCTACTCATTGGTGAAAACAGCCAGATGCCTCCCGCGGCCGTCAATGTTCATTTGGTGAAAGATTATGACGCCGATTTGGAGAAGATCTATCGCCCCAGTCTCCAGGGGTCAATCGCTCCCGACGGCGAGCGAATCTCCGACGCCACAGAAAGCGCGATGGAATTGGCGCGCTGGCTCCAAAACGATCTCGTGGGGAGCGTGAATACAATCGAGCTTCTGCCGGGACACCCGCTGCTCGAATCACCGCAGTATCTCAAATTCGAGAATTGGACACGAACATGGGTTTCTTTGATGAAATACCAACCTTGGTATCCTGAAACAGAGGCGATTCCTTTTGAGGATCGGAATCTGAACATCCATGTGTACCGTCGCGACATCGAAGCGACTCATATCGGTCGTTCTCGACGGATTGACACGGCCTCAGCCGGAATCGTTCGAATGGCCCTTCTCGATCAGGCGGGACGATACGTCACGAATGTTCGCAATGGCGCTGCGATGCAAGTTCGTTCTGAAGTTGTGAATCTCTCGGAAGAGCCATTGAAAGCGTATCTTTGGTGGTTGATCAGCGACCGTTTCACGGAGCGGCCCTGGGAAAAGAAGCACGCGGAGGCGCGGCAAGACGTTGAACTGCCTCGAAATGGCCGACAGGAATTCACTGCGAAACTGACCATGCCGAACGAATCAGGACGATACTGGTTGGTCGCGTATCTACGTTCAGAAGATGTTCACTTGGACGCGGCTTTTCTCGCTGAGGATGTAGTCGTGGGACGTCCTTGACGGGCAACCTTCCTCCGAAAGATATGCCAAATCGTTTATGCTTAGTAGATACGTCAAAAAAATCGGAATTGTTGAGGCATAATGACTGAAACGAATTTGTTACGCACATGTTTATTCGAACTCCATCGTGAAGCGGGGGGGAAGCTGGTCCCATTTGCCGGATGGGAGATGCCCGTCCAGTATGAATCCATCCCCAAGGAACACAATGCTACACGCTCGTCTGTCGGAATATTCGACGTCGGCCATATGGGACGTCTGCAGATACGCGGACAAGAGGCCCTTGGGTTTGTCAATCGCCTGGTTACACGAGACGTTTCCCGTCTGAAGCCCTGGCAGGTGGGCTACACGGTTGTCTGCAACGACAGGGGCGGCACGCGGGACGATATTCTCGTCTATCGCGGGGACGGAGACGATGTTGCGCTTGTGGTCAACGGGAGCAACCGCACGAAGATCGTCGAATGGTTCGAACAGCATCGCGAGGAATGGAATACCTCCGTTGAAATCGAAGACAAAACGTTGAATACGGGCATGGTGGCGGTTCAAGGACCGGAATCTGAGGCACTCGTCGCGAGTATCGTTGGGCAGGATGTCAGCGACATGTTCTTCTATCGATGGCGCGAGATCGAGTTCCAGGGTACCCGGATTCCGTTGTCCCGCACCGGCTACACGGGTGAAGACGGGTTCGAATTGAGCGGCCCGCCCGAATTGATGCAGGATATCTGGAAGCAGGTCGTGGCGGGAGGCGGTAAGCCGTGCGGACTCGGCGCCCGCGATACTCTCCGCCTCGAGATGGGCTATCCGTTGTACGGTCACGAACTGGAGGAAGACATTACTCCCTTGGAAGCCGGTCTAAAATGGGTTGTCCATTTGTCAAAAGATGACTTTGTCGGACAAGATGTGCTGGTCAAACAGCAAGAACAAGGCTGCTCCCGGCAACTGAAAGGGTTTGTGTTGACTCAGCGGGGGGTGCCCCGCGAGTCGTTTCCGGTTTTGTCGAATGGAAACCGGATCGGCACCGTAACCAGTGGCGGATTTTCACCCACGCGGTCGGAAGGGATCGCGATGGCGTATGTCGAGCCCGATAGCGTCCCGGATGCGGTTGAGATTCGTGGACGTTCTGTATCGGTTCGGGAGGAGACTCCGCCTTTCGTTCCCAGTCGAGTTAAAATAAAGAAGAAATCCCAATAATAGGAGTATAAAACATGAAAATCGACGAGAATCTTCGCTATACCAAGACCCATGAATGGGTGCGTGTCGAGGGCAATCATGCGGTTTGCGGCATCTCCGACTACGCACAAGAACAACTGACCGATATTGTCTACGTGGAATTGCCGGACCCGGACACCGAGGCGATTCGCGAACAGGAAATTGGTGTTGTTGAATCGTGCAAGGTTGCGGCCGATTTATATGCGCCGGTTACGGGGAAAGTGGTCGCGGTAAACGAATCTTTGGCCAGCAAGCCGGAATTGGTCAATGAGGATCCGTATGGTGAAGGATGGATGCTGAAAATTGAAATGAAGAACCCGGAGGAGCCGAGCGCTCTGATGGATGCGAAGGCGTACGAAGCGCACATCGCCTCCGAGAAGTAAAAGCGGAGGCTGATGTCCCTATTTCTGCCCCAAAGCGGCCGGTGGCGTGGCGCTCCAACGCGTGATTGAGAGCGCCGCAAGGGCTAACACGAAAGGCAGTGCCAGGTAACTCTCGGATGGCAAACTGGGAATATACCCCTGCAGGTGCTCGCCAAGGCCCTCGACAAATCCAAAACAAAGGCACGCAATCAAAACACCCTCCGGCCGCCATCGTGCGCAGATGAGCGCGGCCAACGCGATAAAGCCACGGCCGTTTGTCATGCCGATACTGAAGGCGCTCACATCGCCGATCGAGAGCTGTGCGCCGCCGATCCCCGCAAGAACTCCGCTCAACGTTACTGCTACATATTGGATGCGGTGTGGATAGAGGCCCGCGCTGCGGACCGCATGAGGATTCTCGCCGGTTGCACGAAGCCGAAGTCCCCACACGCTTTTCCAGAACAACCACCACATCAGGCCGACCACGACGACAAGAATCAGGTGCAGGGCGCAGAGCGGGAAAAGCAACCGGGCGATCGGCTCACCGATGAAAGGAATAGCATGAATGAAATCAATTGAGAACGAATTGAACTTCGGTACCGCAGGCGAATTTCCATGTGCGCCAAAAACCCGTAACAGTAGGAACCCGGTTATTCCGAGGGAAAGCAGATTGATGCCGATACCGCTCACGATTTGATCCACACGCCACCGTATACATAGCCAGGCGTGAAGCAATCCGAAACATCCCCCGGCGAGTGCCGCACAGAAAAGCCCCAGCCACGGGGAATGAAGAAAGGCCGAGCCAACAACTGCAAAGAAAGCACCGGCCAGCATCATCCCTTCCAGACCGATGTTGATAATGCCCGATCGTTCGCTTGACAGACCGCCGAGCGACGCCCACAGAATCGGTGCCGCTTTCATCCCGGCGGTATGGAGTAATGTTGTGATCATGTGACAACTCTCTCCAGACGTTTGGCTCTTTCCCGTTGATGAAGAACGGCCACAAGGACAATCAGGACTCCCTCTAAAATTAGGACCATCTCGCGAGGCACGCCGAGTTCGAATTGAAGTGCCTGGTCGGCGGTGCGAAGCGTTGCGAGGAAGAGAGCGGCGGGGATGATCGCCCAGGGTTCAGCCTGCGCCATGAACGCGACAGCGATGCCGTCGAATCCGTAACTCGATGAGAATTTCGCAAAAAATGTGCGGTGAACGCCCGAGGTTTCCAGTGCGCCCGCCAGGCCGGCCAGAGCGCCTGCAAAAGCCATCACGCCGATCATGTATCCGTGAATCCGGATGCCCGCGTATTTCGATGCGACGGGGTTCTCACCAATCGCACGGGTGTTCCAACCCAGCTGTGTGCGATACAGAAGCCACTGGCAACACAAAGCGCAACCCGCCGACACGAATAAACCCGTGGGTACGCTGTTGTTTCCCGGAAACGGCAGACTCCATAGCGTGGCGGACGGCGATAGGAAATGTGTCCTGCCGATTCCCTCACCGGCCGACAACGGACCGAGAACAAGGTAATTGACCAGGTACAGCGCGATGAAATTCAATAGGATCGTGCCGATGACCTCGTGTACGCCGCGTTTCGCACGCAGAAACCCCGCAAACGCTCCCCATAGGGCTCCCGCACAGACACCGATTCCTATGGTGAGAGGGAGGTGTACGGCTGAGGGAAGCCCTGCTACCGTTGTTCCGACGATGGCGGCGCTAATCCCGCCGAGATACAGCTGTCCTTCTCCGCCGATATTGAAGAGTTTTGCTCGGAAGGGAATCGCGACGGCCAGCCCCGTCAGGATCAACGGCATCGACTTTGTGAGCAAAAGAGCGAGTCCGGCCGCATTCCCCCAGGAACCCTCGATTAGAATACGAAATGCCCGAACGGGAGGATATCCGGAGACAGCGAGTAGAAGAAACGTAGCCCCCATCACGGCGGCGAATGGTGTGATTCGACTAATCGATGCGCGCATTCTTATTCCAAAACACTCGGATAACCGGTGGACATGTTATGCTGAAAAAACAGAGACAGCTCAGCAATTCGTTGTGGTCGGGGAAACTCAATCGACTGTGCGAAGTTCGTACGAACGGCTTCCCAGTCCGATTTCTTCGGCGTACCCCAGCATGCGAGAAAACTCGTGACAGCGAAATGTGTCGCGAAACGATCGCCCGGTGGCCTTCTCAATAATGTCCACGCATGCTTGTTCGAGGGCCACGGGATCGCGTGACGCGGCCACGCCAACGGCAGGTACCAGAACGTCTTTCTCTTTGTTCCCAAAACAGTCGCATTCCTTGGTCATTGTGGTCATGAAACTGATGTAGCCAACCCGATCTCGTTTCTGTTTTACAACACCAAGAGCGTGCTCCGCCATCCGTTCCTGGAGCGTGGGGCCGCTTAAATCCCAATTGAATGTCACCGCATTGAATCGACAGGTGACGATACATTCACCGCAGCCGATACATTTCTCTTCAACGATTTGCGCTTTATCATTGACCTCGATAATCGCGTCGGCGGGGCACTTCTTTGCACAGCGGAGGTCCCCGGTGCATTTTTCGCTTCGTATTTTGGGTTTGAGGGCCGAATGCTGCTGGAGTTTTCCTTTTCGGCTGCTGCATCCCATCCCCAAATTCTTGATGGTTCCGCCTAGTCCGGACGCACAGTGCCCTGTCACGTGGGTGATGACCATCAGGGAATCGGTTGAAGCGATCCCTGCGGCCACTCCGACTTGATTAAAATGTCTGCAGCCGATTTCGACCTCCACTTCGTCCTCACCCGCCAGACCGTCGGAGATAATTACGGGGATTCCTGTGTCGGAAATTCCAAATCCGTGTTTTTCCGCAAGACGTGTATGATCCACTGAGTTCGAACGCATTCCTGTGTATAGGGTATTGGTGTCGGTGAAGAAAGGCTTTGCTTTGTTCTGCTGGAGGCGTTCGATGACAACGCGAAGACGAGACGGCTTCACGAAGGTCTCGTTTCCCTCTTCGCCGAAATGGACCTTGATTCCGACAAGATCTCCCTGTTGCGTGCAGTCGATAAGTCCGGCAGCGTCGAACAGGCGCCCCACTTTTTCCTCAACCGTTGTTTCCAAATCTCCCGGCAAAACAGGTATATGGTAAACTGCTGGTTTCATACCGATTTCCTCCGTTTTCCTAGACGCGGAAGATTATATCATTCAACACCGTCGAATCGAACAAGGCGTAACCCGGGTGTATCCAGGATCGGTGTGCAGTTCCCCTCCTCAAGAGCCCAACGAAAATTACGGTATTCATAATCGTTAGGATTCTCCAACACACTTGTCTCAACGAAAAGAAACACCGGCAACTGATCCTGCCGCAACAGCGGCAGCTGTTCCGCCACCCACAAGTATCTCCGATTCGACACCAACGAGATCAGATGGTGAGAGGCGACTACTCGGAAATGGGGTGAAAGGCTGTTCGCTATGGAGTGAGCCTGCTCGGCATAAGGCGCGGGGGACATCCACAGATATCGGTTCCGACGGTTCCAGATATCTTGTACACCAATATAGCCGGCATAAGTATTCACCGCGAAAGTGCTTACAAGAATCAATATGCTCAACGCAACCGAGGTTCGTTTGAGCGAAAATCGGCGACTCCATTCATACAGACCGAACGGGGCGAGGATGAACCAAACCGATGCCCAAATCAGCGTGTAATGTGTGGGGAGACCCTTCTCCAGTTTGTAGAGCAATGGATCGACTCCCAGAAAAAAGACGATACCCGGAATCAACAAAACAGGCAGCCAGCGGGGAACGAGAAAGATCGCTCCAGCTGTCATAAAGACCAAGGTACAGAGTGTGAACAGCCGTGAAGGTGTCGAAATTGAGTCCCACCAACGTACGGGACTCAGAACTTCGAACACTGCGGAGCCATATCCCCCTTCGATGCCAAGCCTCGCGAGAAAGGGTGCCGGTGTCCCTACTCGGAGCGCGGGCATCCAAACAAACAGTACAAATATCCCGTAGAATGCGAGACCGAGAGCGGGTATCAATCGGCTCCTTTCCCCGGGTTTTTGCAGCCACCAGGCGAACGCCGTCATCGCCGCCAACAGCGCCATATCCTCGCGGACGCACGCCAGCAAGACCAACCAAAACCAGATCCAACGCCCACGATCCTTTGTCATACACAGGATCGCTGCACTCAAGAAAAGCGGTGCGAACGAAACGACGTGGAAATCATCCAGAGCGGCGCCTTGGATGGAAGGATGCAGAAGATAAGCCAACTCAAGACTGATGGCCAAAAACGCGTTAAGTCCGATCGATCTGCCTATCAAGAACAACAACGATCCTACGATTCCGAGTGTCATAGATTGCATGACGATCAACCACACCGGGCTCGGAAAGATCGAGTAAATAGGCGTTAAGAGAAGTAATAAGGGGGCGAAATGGGTGCCAAAATACGGTTGGAGCCAAGGAGAGGAGTTCTCGAGCAAACGACCGTTCATTGTATTCCAAAAAAGCTGATTAAATACGGCTAAATCGTACCCTGCTTCCAGGCTGTCATATTTATTTAGTGCGACCCATGCTACGACTGCAATCCAGATTATTCCGATAACCCACGCTGCGATCGTGGATTTATTCAACTGGAATACTGTGAACTTTATTGGTTGCTTTTCCACTGGCTCTCTCGATGAATTCAATTCACTACATGGGATTTATCTCTTCCAAAACCAGAAACCAGAGACTATCCTTTCCTCCATGCAGTAGCCGAAAATAGCGCGATGCCGATTTCTCCTTCGTTCCAGGTTGGACGAATCTCTATATCGGTTACGATTTTTTCGGAGTTCAAAATGCGTAGATCCGTTCGGCAGATTTTCTGATAGAGCGCTTCTTGATACACAAGCGACCGGGTGGGCACATAGGGGTCACGATAATCATAAATATCTCTGTGGCTGACAATGCTGTGATTTTCCTCGGTACCGTCTTGATAAAGCAGACGAACGACGGCAATTTCCTCCGACGGCAATCGTCCGCTTTTGAGCACATACGTTCCGTAGGCTACCCAGGCCAGCGAAATGCCTTCATAGCGGTCGGCCGTTAGCGGTAAAGATAGCGGAGTATCCTTGTGTAGGATTCCCACGACGGACCATTCCCCGGTTGTGTCAAAAGAGGGGAGTATGTGGAATCGGATTCCGTTGCTTTCGAGAATGCCGGGCTTCAGCAGCGGAAAAAAAGACCAGGGGCCCTTATCGCGATCTCGAAACACGTGATGTTGATAATCGGTATTTGCGAGATCTTCGAGAGGAATTGTGCGCTGGAAGCGGGGACCCGTTATCCTCAGTGCGGAGCTTTTCGGCCTTGGGGAAGCACCCGGTAGAAAAGCCATTCCGTCAATAGCGAGCTCAACATCATCGGTGAGGTTCTCAAATCGAATCGTTTCAACCGCTCGGCTTGCACCCAAGGGGATCGGGCATGCATACGCATAGCGGGGTGCCGTACTTGTCAGTCCTTTGTATTTTGCACGGGCAATGGATGCTGCGGCGGGACGATGACCGGGGGGAACCGCTGACGGCCAGGAGGGAGGAATTTGTTGTCCGGTGATTGCGATGTTTGATTTTCCTGCCTGTACGCTCAGGATCGGTTGGGTTTCCGGGACACTGTTCTCTTTTTGAGCACCGACGAGAAGCAATGCGTTTGTCTGGTGTGGCTTGATGAGACGAAAAGACCTTTCTTCTCGTGGTTTGAGCGAAAACTGCGCATATCCGCCTTCGTATTGTGCCGGACTGTGGAGGGACAAATTTCGTATCTCAATATTGTCTTCCTCTATGTGGAATGCGATAGGGACGCTGGTGGTGGCGCGATCGGAGAAAACGATCACAAGGGTCAGAACGCAACATCCCGCCATACCGGCCGCCCAAAGACTCTTTCCGCTGGATTTGCCGGAAAGGAACAAGGCAAGTACACGAGGAGTCGTCCTCACGGTGATGAACGATAATGCTGCTAGAACCGAGACCAGTGCAAACCACGCCGCAAGAAGAGGCCATACCCGATCTGCGATGCCAATCCAAAGCCACCGTACGAGCGGTGCGCGAGTTAACCATAATTCCAACCGTTCCGGAGCAACAGTGAACTGATCCGACCAGATCGACCCCAATTCGATCGGGTTTACATAGTACAGCGGACCTTCGAGAACCTGTGCGAACAAGAGAACGTTCCATAGCACGGCGCAGCCGATTCCAGTAACGCTGATTGTCCACATGGAGCGATCGGCGATGGCACGATCCAGAAGATATCCCAGGCCCACCATGAAAACCGGCAGCGAGCTGCCGAAACGCCGAAGTCCGAATGCTCCGCCTGCCCACCAATCCTCCGCGGCGCCGTTTATCCATACCTGCAGCGCAAACCCCAGTATCAATAACCATCCTAAGCGTCGATATCTCATGGCAAACCCGATCAAGCCGATGAAAGCGACAAAATGGAGTGGATGCCACAGAAAAAGACCGTGGAATGGATGAAACAGGACTTGCAGTTGATTCCAACGGCCCGCATCGACGAATCCCGGCCCCTGAGGCGCGGATAGAAAACTCAGCCGTTCAATGTACCAAAGCGTCAGCTGCGGTGCGAAACCTATGCCTGCCGAACCCCCGAACGCCGCAAGCCAAAGGCCTGCTTCTCTCAGGTTGCTCTTTTTGTTAAGGGAGAGGAAATAGTCCAGCAACGGAAGCAGTAACCACAACACATTTTGCGGACGGATCATACACGCTACGCCAAGGGGAAATCCGATCCCTATCGCACCGAGTAGGGTGAAACGTCCCCTGTTCTTCACCCACATCAACAGCCCGAGAGAGGTGGCGAAACAAGACAATCCGTGCGAGAACGATCCCGAGTGAAAGCCATAACACAACAGAGGACTCGCCAAATACATTCCCAGGACCGCAACGAGTGCCGCCGCTCTGCAAAACCAGGTCTCCAGAATCCGGATACAAATCAGAAAAGTGGCCAATACAAATGTCCATGTACCGAAAGACACGCCGAAACGATACACCAGGTCATAACCGTCGGTCAGTGTCGGATATCCGAGGTGTGAGAGAACTGTTGCAACCGCGTGCGACACGAGCACAAACGGAAGCCAGAAAAGTGTGGGACCGATTGTATGGGCGCTGAAGATATAGCCTGTTGTGGTGTTGAGAGCGTTCTCGAGACCTTTCATCCAACCCGTGGCGTACCAGGCAGCCTCATTGGAGAGATTGAAATCGTGATCCCAAAGAATTGACCGAAGATAACCGTAGTAGTAGTCTCCATCTGAATCGATATGCGGCCAGAAAAAAAGAAATGTTACAGCCCATGTAATCCCGAGTATCCATTTTGTGGCGGCTTTTCTGCTCAGGTATGCGCTTTGTGCCGCTAAGAGACGCCATGCCGCCACGATTAGTGTTGCGGGCAAAAGAACATCGTAGCGATGAACAAGCAGCCAGGCAGGCCCAATACGAATCCCAAGGAGCCGCAGCACGAGTAGTATGCTTATCGCTGTGAGCGCCAGCGTTAACGCACGCCGTGTGCCGCGATCATGAGGGTTCTCTTCGAATAATTGTGTTGTCATGGTTGATTTGAGACCTTAGCATATGGACAAACTCGACAACCGTACAAGGGACCGGAACGCGTGCCGTCACCTTGAGGTTTCGTTTCCTTCGTATGTGGCGCGGCTCGCGCAGGAAAGTCGCGATTCTTTAGGAAACTGGAATTGGAACCTAACTAACTTCCAATGCGACAATGGGATCTGTTCTTTTTGCCCTCATAAATCGGTACGAAACGGAGCCATGGAAGATCTACGAAGGAATAAATACTTCAGCCCTATAACGCCGCTCCTGATAGCGGTTTAGGGAACCTGCTACCTGATGTGTGAAAAAAATGTTCATTTTGGAGTTGCGCGGAAACCGTTCCTTTGGTATTCGTTATGACGTTGACGGGCCTAAGTACTTAATCCACAGTCTGTTAGTAACCTGTGGATAACTTTTTGAAACTGATTTTGCAGCGTACGCTATAGCCGTATTCTGTTGGACTTGGGTTTCTGTCAAACCATGATATGGCCTGTTGACATCTCGACTTGTCCATAGAGACAACTGTGGGAACCGAGGCCTTTGGTGCGAGTAAGTCGGGAGGTAAGGAAAGATGGGACGCGAGTATATCGCTCCACCCTAATATCCCCTCAATGTTGTTCGTTTGGATGCCCAACCTGTTGGTGATGTCCAAATGAGTTACCGGTTCAGCAACCGTTAACGTTCTACCGCTTGTAGGAACGAGACGCGAGGGGGATGATTGTTTGCTTTTTAGAGCGGGAGACAAAACGAAATGGTAGTAAGCACACTAACGAAGCAGGAGAGCCTGCGAAACACATGGAAACGAGTTCGCCAACTACTCAGAGAACGAATGCTTCCGGAGGATTTCGACACATGGTTCGAAGACGTCTCGCTGTTGGCCTGTGATGACGACACTGTACGAATAGGTGTTCCGGGAAGCTTTCGTAAGGATTGGATCGAGCGTTCGTACGGTCAGCTACTGGCCGACGCATTCCGAGACGTTCTACGACGCAGCGTCAGGGTTGAGGTGACTTCTCACGACGAAGATACAGCGGAATCCGAGCAAGAGACGGAGAGTTCCGGTTTCCCACCGATCAACTCGTATCAGACCTTGCATGACCGCTATAAGTTTGAAAACTTCGTTGTGGGGATGAGCAACAAGATGACTCATGCGGGTTGTTTGTCAGTCGCACGCAATCCGTCGGAGTCGTACAATCCTCTGTTCATTTACGGAGGTGTCGGGCTTGGCAAGACGCATTTGATGCAGGCTATCGGTCATTACGTGGCCGATAATCATCCTCAATTGCGGTTTGTTTACATCTCTGCCAACCGCTTCCTTACCGAATATGTGGAAGCGATCAAGAGAAACGAGCGGTTCCAGTTTCAATCCTGTTTCCGGGGAGTGGATGTGCTTCTGATTGATGACATCCATTTTCTTGCAGGAAAAGAAGGAACCCAGGAAGAATTCTTCCACACGTTCAACGAGTTGCACAACAACCGAAAACAGATCGTCATTTCCAGCGACAAACCGCCGAAGGAGATCCAGAAACTGGAGGAGCGCCTCCGCTCCCGTTTTGAATGGGGGTTGATTACCGAGATTTCTCCACCGGATTATGAGACCCGTTTGGCGATTCTGGAAAGAAAAGCGGAAGAAGAGAACATTCGTTTACCGGATGAGGTTCTCGGAGACGTGGCCACCAACGTGACTTCCTCCATCCGTGAACTCGAGTCGGCGCTCATACGGCTCGGAGCGCACGTCAAGTTCAGCAACACGGAAATGACAACGGAAAGCGCGAGGAAGATCCTGGGCGACCTTTTCACGCAACGCGACCGGGAAGTGTCAATCGACAAGATTCAAAAACGAGTCGCCGAGCATTTTCGGATCAAAGCCTCCGATATTATGGGGCGGGGACGATCACGATCGGTTGTGCTTCCGAGGCAGATTGCGATGTATTTGTCAAGAAAGTTGACAAATCACTCTCTGCCGGAAATTGGCACATTTTTCGGCAATAAGGATCACACGACGGTACTCTTCGCCTGTAAGAAGATCGAAAAACAAATCCAAGAGGAAAAAGATTTCGGTGAATTTATCCAGGGATTCATCGACTCCTTTGGATGATGTATGACATTTTTTTTGTTTCTGGCGGGAGCATAAACCCTAACGTTGCAAAACTGACTTCTTCTGCCGGCATTTCGAAATCTCTCCCCCCGTTCACGGGGGGAGTCGGAGGGGGGGCATCTGGATCGCACTGCCGGTGCTTTTCTCCTCAGGTCCTCAAATATCCATAAACATCGCTTCTGGCCTTTATCCATGCGGCTTTCCGACGGCGCTTCCGTCCGGCCTCTTCTTGTTTTTGCAACCATAGGGTTAACTTAATGAAGTTGGGTGTAGGAGAAGCGTGAATGAATCGGGTTCATCGATACTATCTGATTTTACACTGAAATAGCGTAATTATTTGGAGGCAGTCAATAAGGGATGGATGCGAAGTCTTTTCAACTCGGCTAGGAGCTGATTCTGATCAACAACCTTGGAATCGACGAAGAACGAGTCGAATAAATCCAATGGCGTACTCTCGAAATATCTGTTTTCTACAGAAATATTCTCCGGTGGAGATGCCCAGACTTCATTCGGATTTTGGTCCGAGATTTCCATAAAACGTTCCGCGGCGTCTTGTCCTATCAATTTCGATTCGGAGACGACAGCCACGACCTGTTTATCCATTCTCCGTGCAGCAAGGGCAAGCATATGAGTTCCCTGTTTATTGACCAGGCCGTCCGGATAGACACAGTCTGCTCCCGATATCGCAAAATCGGCTCGGGCGGCCATTTCGACTACAGCGGCATCGACAGCGACAGTCACTTGAATATTACTCTCCGCCAATTTCTCCGCCATTGTGCGCCCTTCGTTGAGCGGCCGACTTTCCAGGCAAATGACCCGGTCAATTCGGTCTTTTGACGCCCGCAAGACGCCAAGGACGGAAGAGCTGTAAGACACTGTAAGTACACAGCTCCCGGGCCGACAGAAATCCGCCGGCAGGGCGGGGAAGACCGGCCGTGCGGTATACGAATCAAGCACTTGATCCGCCCCAGCCGGTCCACTCGATGATTCTTGGATTTTCCATAGCAAATCGTTGAACAGAGTAATTAGGGGAGCCATGCTTGGCTGAGCTCCGATACATTGAAGGCCGAACGCGGCGAGTTTCTTCAGGTCTGCACTCCACTCGTCAATATCGGTCCGAAGAAACTCTGCGACACGGGCGACAATTTCTGACGCCCCGGATTGGTGATCCTCGGCAAGTTGCCGGATGAACCCCTCTGCATCTTTCATCGTGCCACCCCGTTGCCTATCCTGTCATTTCAGCTCGTCCGCAATGTTGTCTCTCAAGATCCAGGAGAAACTTCTTCTTATCCAACCCGCCTCCGAACCCGCCAAGCGTGCATCCGGAAGCGACCACCCGATGACAAGGAACAAGCAGTGGCAATCGATTTGCCCCAACCGCCTGGCCCGCCGGACGGGCGCCCCTCGGGCTACCCGCTGCACGGCCGATCTCAGAGTACGTTTGTACTTCACCATAGGGGATTCGCGCAACAGCTTCCCAAGCCGCCTTCTGGAACCGTGTTCCTTCCAAACGGTAGGGGACAGTAAATGTTCTTCGTTCCCCGGCAAAGTACTCATCTAGTTCTTCTTTTGTCTTTTCAAGAACCGCACTTGTCTTTGAATCGAGTGTGTAATTCCCAAAGAACCGATCGGCTTTCAAGTCTTTCATTCCAGGTAAGCCGAACCGGACAGCGATAACTGCGCTGTCCGATTCTGCGATCAGAAGTCTTCCGATCGGAGAATCGGTATGTATTACACGGCAGATCGGCTTCATTGAATCGGCCCCTTTCGGTTCAGGTATTTCCTTAATGGACAGTGCTCACATTTCGGTGTGGCCCGGCAGAATTCATTTCCGACTGCGACGAGCTGGGCGTGAAAATCTTTGTAGAGATCCACATCTTGGGGCAGAAGGCGAGTGAACCATTCCTGCATATTCTGGTAGTCGACTTCTTTTGGAAGCCACCCGTGTCGAGTGACGACACGTTTGGTGTATAGATCCACGACGAAAACAGGTAGATCGCCTGCATAAAGCAAGATCGAGTCGGCCGTCTCCGGGCCGATCCCGTTCACTGAAAGGACATCCTCCCGAAGCGCATCCAGAGGCCGGCGGAACATCGCACGAAGATTCCCACGGAACCGGTCATTGAGAAAATCGAGGAACGACCGAAGTCTACGCGTCTTGAGATTGTAATAGCCGGACGGTCGAATCGCTTCGGCTACCTCCGTGTCTTTAGCACGTGTGAGACCGCGGATGGTCAGCATTTTTTTCGTCTTGAGATTCGCGATAGCCCGCTCAACATTCTTCCAGGACGTATTCTGCGTTAGAATCGCACCAACGATGATTTCGAACGCGGTGTCGCCCGGCCACCAATCACGATGGCCGTAGTGGTCCAGAAGAGTTTTGTATATCGCGTTCAAATCTGGGACTTTCGTCCCTGAGAAGTGACACATGGAGCCATCCATTTCTACAGAATCCGCCGGGATTTCTGCCGTTCTGCCCGCTTACAACGAGGCCTCGTCTGTTGTAGAGGCGGTCGAAGGGGTCCGAAACTCTCTGAAGGATCTCGGCGTGCCTTATGAGATCATTGTTGTGGATGATGGGTCAAGCGATGGGACTGCTGAGCTGGTAGAGAAGACAGGGGTGAAGGTGCATCGGCATACGGCCAATCGTGGATACGGCGCTGCGGTCAAGACGGGTGTTCGTCTCGCGAAGCATCCCTGGATTCTGTTAATGGATACGGATGGAAGTTACCCGCCCCAGGCCGTGGCCGACCTGTTCGCTCAGCGCACAGTCGCGGACATGGTTGTCGGGGCGCGGACGAAAAGATCTGCGAAAGTCCCCGTTGCACGCCGTCCCGCCAAGTGGATTCTTGGACGGCTCGCGGAATTCCTATCGGGACGCAGGATTCCCGATCTGAACTCCGGGATGCGGCTCTTTCGCCGGGACCTGTTCGAGGAAGCGAGGCGGCTGCTGCCGGACGGTTTTTCATTGACGACTACCATGACCCTTCTTTTTTTCTCGGAGTCCCGGCACGTCGAATATGTCTCTATCGACTATTATGTCAGAGAGGGATCCTCCAAGTTTCGGCCCATTCGGGATACGTGGAATCTCATTCTTTTGATGGTCCGCAGCGTCCTTCTCTTCAATCCACTCAAGATCTTCATCCCATTGAGCCTTTTGCTTTTTCTCGCTGCAGTGGGCGTGGCGGTTATCTGTTATTCGCTGGGGATTCGTTTTTTGGACACAACATTCGTTGTTTTGTTGCTTTCTTCACTGCAACTCTTGGCGCTGGGATTTCTGGCCGATTTAGTAAATCGAAGGCGTTAGTCTTTCGAAGTGCGAAGCAGGTTCACTCCGGCGATCGCCGGAGAACGAGCAGGCTCATATCGTCGCGAACGGGAGCCCCGTTGCGGAATTCCTCCCAGTCCATGATCAAAGCGTCTATCGTCTCCTGAGCGGAATAGGACCCCACCTGGCACACGATCTCCGACAGTCGCTCGTCACCATAGATTCGTCGTTCGTTGTCCATTGTCTCCGTGATGCCATCGGTGAACATGATCAACTTATCGCCGGGCTCGATACTGATCTCCCCCTCATCATAGTTATCGCTTCGAAACGCTCTCAGGGGGAATCCGTGATTTGTTTTCATCTCGATCACTGTGTTGTTGGAGGCTCGATAGAGAAACATCGGATTGTGACCGGCGGAACTGAATATGAAATTCATATTCTGTGTATCCAGAATCCCATAGAACATGGTGACAAAGTGTTCCGAGGAGAGGTGAGCGTTCAATTTCTCGTTAACGACTTTCAGGGCCGTGCTGGGAAAGAGGAACGTATTGACGAAGGATCGCATCAGCAGGTGTGTGACGGCCATGACAACAGCGGCGGACGCACCGTGTCCCGTCACATCCGCCATCAGGAGTCCCCAGTGATTCTTGTCGACCTCAATCACATCGTAGTAATCCCCTCCTGCCATCGAAGAGGGTAGGTAATAGGTTGCAATGTCGATCTGTGAGTGTTTCGGATACTCGGTGGGCAGGAACGACCGTTGGATCTGACCGACGATGCTCAGTTCTTCTTCAATAACCTTCTGCGCGTCCTGCAAATCCTGATTCGTTTCCAGGAGGCTTTCCTGAAGGTCTTTGATGCGAAGCATGGATCGGACGCGTGCAAGCAACTCGTTTCGAGCGGGCGGTTTGACCAAATAGTCATCCGCTCCTGCATCAAATCCAGCGACCTTGTTCTCGACCTTGTCCAGCGCGGTGAGCAGTACGACCGGGATAAATTTGCCGCTCTCTTTGCAGTATCGCTTGACCTCCCGGCATACCTCGTACCCGTCCATTCCGGGCATCATCACATCGAGCAGAACAAGATCCGGGTCGTTTTGTTTGACTGCCTCGATCGCTTCCACACCATTGTGTGCGGGAAGAACCTCATAGTTCTCCATGGAGAGACTCTTCTGCAGCAGCGTCACGTTCAGCTTGGAATCATCAACTGCAAGAATTCTCCTGAGTTTCGGTTTGGTAGTTTGCGTTGTATCGAATTTCACGTTCGGACCCATGGGAACGGTCTCCCAACCGAAAGTGAACAGGCTGCGGCCGGTATTCGTTTCGGGTGTTCATCGACCGCGCGAGACTCCAGGCTGCCGTATTCCCGGACAGGCTGAGAAACGGCACCCGGAAGAACCTGCCCGACACAAAATCCGTGTGTGCTCTCGGCTCAACCGGATGTTTTGGACGCGGCTCCACTGATGGCGGTCAGTTGTTCCAGGCTGCCGTCCCGTTTCATTTCAAGCAGTACTCGACTGATGTGATACACAAGAGTCTCGTTTCCTTCTCGTGACGCCATGGTGAGCGGGGTCACTGCCAACGGGGGAGCGAGTTCCCGCAAAGATGTCTTCCAACCGATGTGCTGCTCCATGACGATTCTGGCAACCTCTCGATTACATCCCGCACCGTCCGCGGCACCCGTCACTGTCTTCATGAGTGCTTCGTCGATGTTCTCTGCTGCGATCAATTGCGTCACGCCTTTTCGTAGCAAGGCGTCTTGCTCCAGGCTGCCTTTTGAGGCGGCCATGACTTTCGGTACGACATCGCTTACGGTGTCGAATTTGCTCGTTTTCCGAACATACACTATCGACGTGGTTTCTCCCCACCCCACGGAAAGAGCGAATTCCCTGCTTCTTGCAGGACTGTACGGCATCCACGCGGTTACATCCACTGTGCCGTCCTGTAACGCATCCATAATCTTGTCCCGCTGCAATTGCCGAAAACGCAACTCCATGTCCAGCCTTCGGGCGATTTCTGTGATCACGTTGACAGCGATTCCAGCGGGGTCCCCGTTTTTATCTTCATATTCATAAGGAGGATAGTCCGGAGCGTACGCCACGGTCAGCATCCCTGTCTCCAGATCGAAAGGTTTTAAATCACTCGCCTTCGAGGTTTTCTCGGATCCAGTGTTCTTTCTTGCGGTGGATGTCTGACATCCCACAAAAACTAGACTTCCTAAGAGTACAAGAGCGATTGGATGAAAGAACCGCCTCATCGCTTTATCCTTTCCTTACTTTTGGGGTTTACAACTCTATATCCATACAAGGGATGGTGTACCACAGCACCCCAGTGGGTGGAAGTGGGCTTGAGCCATCCCATAAGTACTACGATAGCGTGATTTTATCTCATCTGACCAGTAGAGGGGCTTCATATCATTGAATCAAGCCGTTCTGGGGAGATCTGCCCTCGAAGAAGCGGTTTTCCCGTTACTCCTCGTTGCCCCACAGGGGACCTCCGCCCCTTTTCTCTCGCCAGGCATGACGCCAGCGATGGATCTCCCTGGATGTGATCTCCGGCATCGGTCGGCGTTTCTCCCGCGGGGGCAACTGCGGGAACGGCTTGTGGGGTTCGGCCTGATACCAATACGCCACACTCGCCAGATCCAGCGTCAGACAATTGGCGTGGCCGTGCTCCACGCTTGCTCGCAGGCTCTTTGAGAAGTGGATCGGGTCTTCGAGATGGAAGCGATAGCAATGGGTCCTTCCAAGCCATCCGATGTTGTTATTGACCCGGGCATAACCAAAGTATGGGTGTGTGTAAGTCTCTTTCGGGCACCAGCACGAGTTGAAATAATCCTCGGTGCCGGTACCGTGGAGCGAGGGAGGCCAGGGCTCCCCGTCGATCACGAACATATCGTCTCCTTCGCCGTACCATATCGGCGTCGGGCAGTCCACATAGTAGTTGACACCGACATAGTGGCCCCGTCCCTCCGTTTCCAGGAAAAGGTAGTTCTCGCGATCGGACGAATTCTTGTCTTCCTGCCGGAGGATTTCCCACTCGTTCTCATCACCGTGCATCGGCTGCGTCAGCTCGCGATTCCACCATGCATGAAACCGGCCGAGCTCTTCCTCCATGTGGATGCGCAACTCGTAGTCGATATAGAAATAAATCGATTCACACGGATGCTCCGATTGATTCTCTACCTCGATTCTCGCCGACGAGCCGAACGGCATCGGCCAGAAACAATTCAATCCTCGTCCTTCCATGGGAGAAACCGCGATCGGCAGAGACACAAAGTTGTAAAACTCGGCCCAGCCTTGCCCAAAGAAATCGCCAACGGGCGATTCCACGCTTGGCTGAGGTTCGTCGTCCCAGAACATTCGCAGGACCATGTTCCTGCGGCTGAGCGGGTCGGGATGGCTGATTGTCATCCATATATGGTGAATGCAACCGGGTCCTTCAGTCTCCAGAAGAGTCTTCCTTTCGCCGGGTTCGATACGCCAACAGTCCCGATTCCCACCGGTCTTGTCGAAACTCGATGCACGCTTGCTTGTGTAAGGCCGAATCGTGGCGATATGGTCGAGCGGTCCTGGCATGCTGAACGGCTCCTTTTCTCTGCGCTTAGCGGTCACTGAAGACTCTCTTGATCGAGGCGGCCTTCTCTGTTGGCCTGTGATTCTTGAAAAGGGAGGCATAGGCGAACAAAGCGACTCCCGCTATACGTTTTCTTTCGGCCAGAGAAATCTGGCGTTGGAGTTCCTTGGTGGAATGAGCTCCGCTCAATCCCATCACTACGCGTCCCGCACCACTGGCCCCTGTCGCTTCAACGTATTCCTCGAAATTCTTGTCAAAGGACTTCCTGCCATAGTTCATTGGCAGAGCGAGATCCAGGAGCCCCTCCTTTAACCATTCGTAGGACTCCTGAAAATAGACATTGTGGGCTTTGTCCGGATCCGCGAGTACCGCACATGAAATGATCAAGCGTGGTTTCTTGTCGAGCATCGCTTTCCGCATCTCGCGCAGGAGGCCCGTCAGAGTCTCACGGCGGAACTCGTTCCACTCTTCGGGAGCTTCCGAGGGTGTTTTGCCCGTCTGCTTTTTGAATCCGCTCAAGGCGTGCTTGTCATAGGAGAAATCTTTGTGTCTTACGAGCTGCGAGCGTCCGGCTGAAGGATAGACCTGCTGTGCTTCGTAGTCGGAGGGATAACGATAGTAATCGAGATGGATGCCGTCAACATCGTATTTTGACGCCACTTCAGCGAAGACTTTCTTCAGATGGGTCCTCACTTGGGGATGATGCGGGGAAAGGAAGCTATACCAGGTCTTGTATGGTTTCATCCGTTTCCGTGCCGCATCCACCATGAACCACTCCGGATGAACGCTCCAGAGCTGCCCCGATTCTTTTGGGGCAGCCTCCAGGCCTCGCCAACCCGGAAGGACATTCATATAGGCATGGAGAGAAACACCGTGCCTCTTGGCTTCCCGAACTGCTATGCGCAACGGGTCCCAGCCTGGATCCTTGCCGGTCGACTTGGGAGAATCGCCGGTCAACCGCCAAGGCCAGGGCTCGATATTCGACGGATAAGCGACGGTGGCGTTGCCGCGTACCTGAAAAAGGACGTGATTGAAACCATAGGCAGCGCTGTTCTTTATGATTGCCGCGACATCGTCCTGTGTTCTGTAATCCCAGCGGGTTACCCAGAGTGCGCGGACCTCAGCCTCCACGTTGAGACCCGATCCCAGCGCTACCAACCACACACATACCGTCAGAAACCGCATTCACTTGTTCCTTTCCTCAATGGTATCCCCTTCATTGTAGGGGCTGTTATTCCTGTGTCGCCAGATCTCCCATAGTTTCGTAAATTCAGGCAAATGAGCAGAAGAGGTACGATACGAGCAAATGTTGCGGGTTAGAATGCCTCAAGTTATTACATTAACGGTCCGATAACAGTTGTAGAAAACCAAAAGTCCCCTTCGGAGAGGGGGGTGTAGGCCATGGACAACATTCGCACAGATACCCCGTTCGTTCCCTCATTCACAACCGGCCTTATGAAGCTCGGCGAGTCCGGCAAATACGAAGGCAAAGAAAATATCGCTCTGCCTTATTACCGGCAATCGAAGAAGAAGAAGTCGGAGGATGGGGAGTCCGAGAAGAAACAAAAGAATAACGGCGACCATCAAATTGACGTTGTCGCTTGATTGAGACGTCTGTCTTCAGACCCTATACCTGCCAATCCCTTTTCGTGCATTTCCAGCGCCTTGCTATTCCATAAGTCCAGTAAAATCAAATCCATTGGTTACAGTCCGACGTTTGACTCCCGCGACGCATGAGGCACTTGCCCAATCTTGCCGGGGCCGCAAATCGTTTTGCTCCTCTTTCCGCGGGAGAAGGACGGGGGTGGCGAGAAATCTGAGACGGGGCTTGTTGGAACGCCTTGAGGTCGGACCGGTTTACCCATTAGACTACGGGGCACGTTGATCCCTACTATCGGAGGCCCGTTACATGGCTGAGACCCAGCAACCCAAATTTGTCAAAGAACGGTGGGGCACGCGCATCGGTGTCATTCTCGCTGTCGCCGGTAGCGCCGTTGGTTTGGGGAACTTCCTTCGCTTTCCGGGAGTGGCTGTCCAGAATGGCGGCGGCGCATTCATGATCCCCTATTTCACGGCTTTCCTTCTACTCGGTATCCCGATCTGCTGGGCGGAATGGATTATGGGCCGGCGAGCGGGTCGACTCTCCGGTCTCTCCTCCTGCCCCGGTCTGTTCGGTGTCCTCACCAAGGGAGGGCCGTTGCGGTATCTCGGGACTCTGGGGTTGTTTATCCCCGTTGTGATTTACATGTGGTATGTGTGCGTTGAATCGTGGTGCCTGGCGTACGCCTGGTTCACGTTGACCGGAAAAGCGTCGCTGGGAGCCGGCGGAGAGTACACTACTTTCTTCGAGCAGTTTACCGGCAACCAGGAAGGGGACTTCTTCAGCGGTCTCGGAACCTGTTATTTCTTTTTTCTCGTCACGTTCTTCATTAATTTTTACTTGATCTACCGGGGGCTTTCGAAGGGAATCGAGAAGTTCTGCCTTTTCGCGATGCCGCTTCTCGTGCTTTTGGCGATTATCATCGTTTTTCGTGTCCTGACCCTCGGAACGCCTGATCCCTCCAACCCATCGCAAAATCTTGTCAACGGTCTCGGCTATATGTGGAATCCGGATTGGGCGCAATTACGCAATCCGGAGGTATGGCTCGCTGCGTGCGGACAGATTTTCTTCTCGCTTTCCGTCGGTTTCGGAATCGTAATGACCTATTCGAGCTATCTACGCAAGGAGGATGACGTCGTTCTTTCCAGCCTGACAGCCAGCGCGACCAATGAGTTCTGCGAAGTGTGTCTTGGCGGGCTGATGGTGATTCCCGCCGCTTTTGTTTTTCTCGGAATGAGTCAGATGGAGAGTGTTGCCGGGGCGAATGCATTCAGTCTGGGCTTCGTGACAATGCCGCACATTTTTGCAGAGATGCCTGCGGGGCAGGTTTTTCAGGGGATGTTTTACTTCCTGCTGTTTTTGGCCGGTGTGACATCGTCGCTATCGATGCTTCAACCCGCTATCGCGTTCTTCGAAGAAGGGTTCAACATGAATCGGCGAAGTTCGGTTACCATATTGGCTATGCTCACCTTTCTCGGTGCGAACGCTGTGATATTGACAGACGAATTCTATGTTCTTTCAACATTGGATACATATGCGGGTAATCTGGGGATTCCCCTATTGGCGCTTTCCGAGCTGATTCTCTTCATATTCATCATCAAAGTGGCAACGGGCGTGAAGGAAGGGAGTTACGGGGCCAATATGAAGCTGCCGTTCTGGTTTGGCTTTGTTGTGACCTTCATCAGCCCGGTTTTCTTGATCCTGATTCTCGGTTCCTGGGCGATCACAAAATTCCTGCCGCTAATCATCGATACGGCCTTCGGTGCGTGGGTTTACGGATATGTTTCGTTCCTATTCGACGGAGAGCCGGAGTGGGTGCCTTTGGAATCCTTGGAAAAATATACCCTGTTCGGGATGCTCGTGTTCTTCTTTTTCCTGGGGCTTCTCGTCAAGTTGTCCTGGCAGAACATGGTTCAGCGCTATCAGACCTACATGCTTTCCAACGACGGATAGGAACAATGGTTAGGAAACAATGGTTAGGAGTCGACCATGAATATATATGGATGGACAATCTTCCTGGTATCCAATGTCCTTGTTATTGGGCTGGTGGTGACATGCTTCGTTCTCGTCTTTCGGTCAGGGGAACATATTGAGGACATGCACGCGCCGCTCGATATCGACACCGGCGACAGAGACGATTCCACTTCGGAAGGCGATCATCGGCTGGACTGGGGCGATTAGGCGATTCTTTCGTGCAGCCTATCGATCCTTCCATTTGCCGACACCGGTAGTGTCGCCCCGCAGGTAGGCCTTCACTTCTTGTGGAAGGATGACCTCGTCTCCCGCTTGGATGTCGTGTTTTTCAAACCATCCCTGATTCATTTCCAACGCAAACTGACAACGGTATCTGGATCGGTACCGAGGACCGGTATCGAGCGGCTTCATGTCGCGAATGATGTCGATTGTCCCGTCCACACGGATGAACGCGATGGAAAGCGGGAGGTTTGTGTTTTTCATCCAAAAGGACAGGAACTGCGGCTGGCGATAAACGAACAGCATTCCGTGGTCATCCTCCATGCTGTTCCGATACATCAGCCCCTGAGTGACTTCCTCCGTAGTGAATGCGAGTTCAACCTCGGCAGTGACATCCTTGATTTGTATCGTTGCTGTCCGCAGGGGAGGGAGGGCCCACTCCGGTATTCCCAGTTCCTTCTTGATTTCATCCTCCGAAGAACCGTCGGATTGGGCGCTGCATCCACTGACTTGGAACAACCCCAAAAACACAAGGATAGATATCGCTGAACGGTACATTGGTTTACCCTGTAACAGAGAAAAGTGTTCTTTATTAAAGCGAAGCTTAACGGGTTTGACGAGGGGAAGGCTTTTGTCATCGTCACGCGAGCGAATTCGTGCGTTATTGATCCGGCCCTGGGTCGAGGATTTCAGTGTATTCGATCTCTGGATGCGGCCCCTGGGACTCCTGCGTCTGGCTACCGTTCTTCAGCGCTTGGGGGTCGAGGTTTCCATGCTCGACTGTTTGGACAGGCGTAGTCCTCTTCTTGAGGGGTTTCCTCCACCCCAACGACATCGCTTGAATGAGTACGATTGCGGCCATCTCTACGCGGAAGAAACTTCCAAACCTGACATTCTCAGAAACATACCTCGCCGTTTCAAGCGGTATGGACCGCCGTGCGATCGTGTGGAGCAATTCCTGCGTGAACCGGTTCCGCCGGATGTTGTCTTCGTTACCTGTATGGCGACGTACTGGTACTCCGGGGCTTTTTCGATAGTCCGTCTCTGCAAATCGATTTGGCCGGAGGTTCCGGTAGTCCTTGGCGGCATTTATCCGCTGCTTTGTCCGGAGCATGCACGCGAACATAGCGAGGCGGATGTTGTCGTGACCGAGCCCGGTTGGGAGACTGTAATCAAGAGCGCTTCGGCGTTTTTGGGTAACCCGAGTTCTCAACAAATTCTCGAAGCATGCACGGAACCGATAGAACCCGATTACGACAAACTGACCTGCCGGCGTTCGATCCCGTTGCTGACTCGTTCGGGGTGTCCGTTCCGGTGCACGTATTGCGCCAGCGAACATCTTCACCCCACGACAATAACCTTTCCGCCGGACTGGGTTGTGGATCAGCTGGAGCGCGGGTTGCCGGAGGAAAGTGTTGTCGATGTCGCTTTCTTTGATGATGCGCTGTTACTGGATTCCGAACGGCATAGCAAACCGATCTTCGAAGGCATCATCCGCAAAGCGTTACCGGCACGTTTTCATACACCCAACGCCTTACATGTGAGCAGCATCGATCGCGAGCTGGCGGATTTGATGTTTCGCGCGGGTGTGCGAACGATCCGGCTTGGCCTGGAGTCGGACGATCCCGATTTCCAGAGAGAATCGGGTGGAAAAGTGACGACGGACGACTATGTTCGAGCGGTTGAACATTTGAGGGCGGCGGGATACACCGCTCGCGAGATCGGTACGTATATCCTCGCGGGCCTTCCGGGGCAGACCTTGGATTCGATCCGCCACACAGCCGAAGCGGTTCATCGTGTGGGTTCCGAGATTCGAATTGCTTTCTATTCTCCGACACCGAAAACCGCTCTGTTTTCCAACACGGAAGGGTTTTCTTTCGATCCATCCCTCGATCCTTTGCTTCAGAATGATTCGCTAGCCCTTTGGCGGTCGGCCCTGTTCACTTCTCAAGAATTTCGCGAGATGCGATCTTGGATAGACCGGCTGAATGATCTGGCACGAAAGGGGCGGGTCGCGGCGTAGCAAGAATGATATCGGCTGATGAGGATTGATGGCTTGGTAAAAAGTCATGTTGGACAAGGTCCCTTGCTTCATGCGTGGCCCCGATTGCTCGAATTCGTCCACAGGAAGGCAATGGGGGCGACGAAGGAGCAAGAGGCTGTTCCCGCAAGAAGAGATTGGTGGGCTACGGGCTTGGGCGAGCATCGGCCAGAGACGATCGTGCGATACGACGCCCGTGAACCCACCCTACGCCGCTCTCACTTATCGCTGACTTTTTGCGGACCCGTCAAAGATTACGTATTGAAGAAGACATCTCTGTTATAACCCCCAGGAGGAACAGCATGGCGAAGAAGAGAGGACATTTCATCGATGGCCGGTCTGTACAAACAGAAGAGTGGGATAAAGTGACAAATCCCCATGACGGTTCTGTCGTCGGCGAGGTGGCGGTTGCCGGATGGAAGGAAGCCGATTCCGCGGTTCGTGCCGCGGAGGGAGCGTTCGAGACCAATCGTGCGCTATCGCGTGCAGACCGACGTCGAATCCTGCTGAACATCGCCGAAGGGCTTCGCGAACGGCGCGGAAGGCTCGCGGAACTGGTTGTCCGTGAGACCGGAAAACCGTTGCGATTCGCTCGCGGTGAGGTGGATCGGGCGATTATGACAGTCGGTCTCGCGGCGGAAGAGACAATTCGTTTCGGTGGCGAGGTTGTGCCGATTGATATTGTCCCGGCGACAGCGGGCTATGTGTCGCGTGTCGAGCGGTTCCCTATCGGGCCGATTATCGCGTTGTCGCCGTTCAACTTTCCAATTAACTTGACCGCGCACAAACTCGCTCCTGCGATTGCCGTCGGCAGCTCGGTGGTTTTGAAACCGCCGCCGGAGTCTCCCCTGAGCGTTTTGGAATTTGCCGACATTGTCAACGAGGCGGGAGCGGCCCCGGGAACGTTCAATGTTGTACATTGTCCGATCCCGATTGCGGAGAAGTTGGTTCGCGACGAGCGATTCAACATGTTGAGTTTCACCGGCAGCGCGCATGTCGGCTGGTATCTCAAATCGATCTGCGGAAAGAAAAAGGTCGCTTTGGAACTAGGAGGAAACGCGGCAGCGGTGATTCACGAGGACGCCGACCTGCACTGGGCTGCGGAGCGACTGGCGCTTGGTGCGTTTGTACAGGCGGGTCAGGTTTGTATTTCCGTCCAACGACTATTGGCCCACCGACCGGTCTACAAAAAGTTCCAAAAATTGTTTTTGGAAGCGACGGAAGCGGTTCGTGTGGGGAACCCGATGGATGAGAAGACCGTTGTCGGACCGTGTATCAATCGAGCTGCCGCCGACCGGGTTATGGAGTGGATCGGGGAAGCCAAGAAACACGGAGCGAGTGTACTCTGTGGGGATAAACGTCGAGGATCGGTCGTGCGTCCGACGGTATTGGAAGATGTTCCCCGCAAATGTCGTGTGAAATCCGAGGAGGTTTTTGGACCGGTTGTGACATTGGATTCGTATACCCGCTTTTCTCAGGCGTGTGCGGAGGTGAACCGGTCCCGGTACGGTCTTCAGGCGGGTGTGTTCACTCACGATTGCCGCTTGATCGAAGAGGCGTTTCGGACGTTGGAGGTTGGCGGTGTGATTATCAACGATTTTCCGACGTTCCGTACCGACAATTTCCCCTACGGTGGGATCAAGGATTCCGGTTTCGGCCGCGAAGGCGTCCGCTACAGTATGGAGGAGATGACCGAACCGAAAATTCTTGTGAATAACTTGAATCGGTGAGGTGATTTTGACGATTTGAGACGGGAGATCGAGCGTGCCTAGACCGGCTTGAGAATACGAATCTCATTATGGAAGGGTGCCACGCCCAATTCCGTTTGGGGGTGGCTTCCTTTCGGTCGCTTTGCTCTTTTACTCGGAGGTCCATGGGCAAAAACATCCATGAGAGGGGCGGAATCTACGGCCTCAGGGGTTCTCTCATTCCTTCATCAGTCGTTTATTTGAAAGCGATCCGGGCTACCCGTTTTCGATGCAGTCGGTTGTTATGCAGGGTTTCGTTGAGCCAGCCACTTCCTGAACGACAGTTGACTCTCTGCAGACGGCCTTCCAGCTAACAGTCCCTCGACGCTGATATCCTCATCGAGATCTTCCCAATGGATTCCTTCGCCCCGGCCAATCAAACGCCAATTGTTTCGCTCCTTGGGGGTACCGTGGACGAGTCGGGGATACCATTCTAATGGCACAGAGATAGCCCTACCGTCGTTCAGTTCGACACTCAACGTATCTTCCGTAATCAAAACATTTGTCGCGTCCGGGATATTGAATTCAACGGCTGAAATACTCATTCCACGCCTCCGCCAACTCGATATTGTTTTCTTCGATCAACGTATGAATTCGGCTGACTTCATTCCGATTGAAGCCACCGCTTCTTTGGAGTCGAACCGGATTTAGCCAGAACTTCGCTACTTTTTCATCACGCTCCACGTGTACATGATGCGGTTCATCGCGGTCGCTTGCGTAAAAGAACAACCGATATGGACCAATTCTCTTTATCGTTGGCATTTGCTGAACGTCCGCTCTCGTCGCATCGCTTCACGCTCGGAACCATGTGCAACACGGAGACTCTTTTGCTTTTCGAGGAAGGCCTCCGCTTTCCTCCAGGTTCTGTTTTCCCGAAGTTCAGAATGCAAACTTATGACTTTGCACTATTGTACTCAATCGGGTTTCCTTTGTGAGCTTTCGTCGGTACGTGGACAGACTGTGGCCCTGATTGCCCGGATCTGTCCGTTTGAAAGCAATCAGGGCGACGAAGAAGTAAGAGTCAATGCTCGGTGCACACGGGTGTCAACCCCAATTCCGCTTGGGGGTGGCCGCATCGAAACATGAAGGGGGCCATGCCAGGAGCGACTTTCTTTTCCTAGGAACGCTATATCCAGACTCACAAGACACGGCCTGATATTCTTTGACCCCAAAGGGGTCATGTAATTTAGCCAGCGGGCAACGCCCCTGGAACCGGACACCGGAATATATCCTAAGCCCCAACGGGGCGAAGTAAGACTTTCAATCCCACACATACTTCTCGTCGTAATCTCTTCCTGAAATGTAGTCGTCTCGTGGTGCGTCTTTTGGCCCTCGATATATTCGATCAAATTCTCGACGTTCTTTTGACCCATTGAAAACGCCCCGTAGCCCGCCTGCCATTGGAATGCTCGAAATGAATCGCCTTTTGACTTTTGACTTGATCCACTTTGATGAGCGTTTTTTCACCATTTCTACAAAATGCGCGATTGTTTCGGTGCGAGACAATTTGAAAAGGATATGCACATGGTCTGAATCGCCGCCGATTTTCAGGATCGGACATCCCAGTTCCCGGGCAATTCCGCATATATAGGCATACAATTCGGATTCTACGGCGGGCGTGATAAATCGATACCGGTTTTTCGTGCTGAATATGAGATGGATTAAAACGTCGGAGAAGGATTGAGGCATGATTACCACGCCCCGTTGGGGCTTGTCCTCTTTGAAGTGGTACCAATAATAACTCCGTAGTAATTCTATCCAGGGGCGTTGCCCACTGGCTATAATACTTCACCCCTTCGGGGTAGACGACAACGGATTTCTTGGGCGGCTGATAAGAGACAAAAGTGGGTGCCATGCCAGAAGAGAGATGATGAAAAGACAGCAGCCTGACTTTTCAGACTCTCCTGTCATCCAAACCAGAGAACCAACGAAATCGCGCAATCCTGTCGACTGCGGGCACGGACGGAGATCTCATTTCCAACAGACACCGCTTATCCATCTTGCCACCCGCCGTTTTCTTTCTCACCTCTTGTGGCTTCGGCACCCGGGTTGACGAGCAATCGGGGCCAGCCGAGAGGGTGGACGAATGTGGTGAAACGTACTACGGTTGAAGAAATGGCGACTGGTGCTGTCGGACCTTACACAAATAGCAGGACTCAGCGATGAATAGACGATGCGCCGAACACCGGCGGACGTCCCTTTCTCACAAGTTGAGGCCCTTTTGCGCTATGAAGGTTTTGTTCTGCTCAACAGCCGAGGCAGTCACCGGACCTATCATCGAGAGGATGGGAAGGTGTTGACCATTGTGCAGCCGCATGGTCAGCAAAAGACATGTTCCCCGGAGTATATCCGCAGACTTCTGGAGGTACTGGGACTATGATGCAAACCAATCACGAGTATCGAGGATACGTATTTACCATCCGCTACCAGCCGGCGGAACCGGTTTTCACAGTGGCATACCCTGACTTTCCGGAGATCATCACCAGCGGAGCAACGTTGTCCGAAGCTTTTACAAATGCATGCAAAGCGCTGGATCTGCACTTGGAAAGTCTGCAAAAACTGGGGTTTTCTATCCCCGACCCGAAACATCGTCTGCTGGTTGGAACATTAGAAGCATAGTAAGACAGGCGGGCGAAACGCAGCCCGGCGACCTGGACGATGTTCGCAAGGGAATGGTCCTAGGATTCCCAAGCGGCGTCGGGGCCGCAACAGTCCAAAATTCTCGGTACCCGAGTCCCCCTGTTGCTGGCTCGGGAGCAGGACTCCGGGACCATGCCACGCCAGCACACACTTCAAAAACTGGACAAGTCCGATGGATCGAAGGAAGATATAGGCTAATAGAGGTGGCGTTTTCAGTAAAAAAAAAAACGAAAGGAGGGCCGGACAGATGGCGCGATACACAATCAGGCTGTGTGGTCCTCAGTCGAAAGGGAGCAGGATATCTGCATCCGTGCTTCAGAGCGTTTTAAATGTTCTGATACAGGGCTCTCAGGCCGCGTTGCCTCTGAAAGTCGAAGGACGAAGCACAAGTCGTGGACCGCAGCCTGCATGGCTCGAGCCCGCCGCCGATTTCCTGGTTGTTGGAATATCGAGTGGATCAACCTGTCTTGAAATTGAGGCGCGGCCCCTCGCGGCAACAGCTCCGGATCGGTTCGGTCAGGGGAGCTTTCTTGTCGATAATTCACGGTCTGCTCTTTCATTCTGCCGGGAAAGCCTCGACGAATGTCTTGCAGGACATGAGAACAGTGATACGTACGATGATGGGTTATTGAAGATCTTCACTCGATTCTCGGGAGCCTTCGAAAAGGGTATAGAGTCGCTGGAACTGCGAAACGGAGAACGTAAAGGAACGAGCGAGACCGTTGTGCAACCGGAGGGAATCAAGATCATTCAGAATCTCCGCAAACAGACCCCAAAAAGCAGAAGAGTGCGTATTGCCGGAACAATCGACATGATTCGTCATAGTGACAAGCAGTTTACGATTGTGCTGAGCGGCGGTTCCCCGATTCGTGGCATTGCCACCGAAATGTGTGAAAGACAGCTGCAGACTGTGTGGGGCGAAATCGCCGTTGTCTCCGGACTTGCGGTCTACCGCCCCTCAGGATCGATTTTGCGTGTTGAATCTGATCACATCGAACCGGCGAAAGGTGACGTCTCTGTGTGGTCTGTTGAACCAAAACCCTTCGATCTAGAACTTCACCCTTCGGATTTACGACGTGCCCAAGGCCCGAAATCCGGCATCAACGCGATAATTGGACGCTGGCCCGGCGGCGAAACCGATGAAGAAATCGAGTCTGCACTGCGAGAGATTTCGTGATTCCGCTTACAGAGCTTCTGTTATTCGATACGAGTGTACTCGTTCATCTCCTTCGGGAAGACATGGTCGGACAGAGGATAAAGATTGACTATAAGCTCGAAATACGACCCGAACGGCCGTTGATCTGCGGTGTGACGGTCGGCGAGATTGTCGCACTCGCGAAGCAATGGAATTGGGCCAAGATCGAATCAATGCTGTCCAGGAAATTTTTTGTCAACTTGTGATCGTTGACATCAACAAGGGAGCAAAACCATGCCCAAGAAGAGAATCGACCGTCGTTGCTTCTTTGCGAGTTCAGCTGCCGCGGTTTCACTTGGGTACAGCCTTGAAGAAAAAACCCTTCTGGCGAACGCCGCAGATAAGAATATGTTGAGACAGCCGGGACACTCCGAGAATACATTGCCCCAGGGAAAAATCGGTAATCTGTCGATCAGCCGCCTGATCTGTGGCGGAAACTTGATCGGCGGCTATGCGCACGCAAGGGATTTAATTTATGTTTCTCCATTGCTGAAGAATTATTTCACAGATGAGAAGATTCTCGAAACATTTGAAAAATGCGAAGAAAACGGTATCAATACAGTCGTCACCAATGTCTGCAACCGTCCCAACGACAGCCGCACGACCGCACTCCTCAATCGATATTGGAACGAACGGGGTGGGAGGATTCAATGGCTTGCCCAGTGCCATCCGCTTTCGCAAGAGATCGAAACACCGATAAAGATCGCCATCGATAACGGCGCATCGGGGGCCTTTCTGATGGGTTCGCTCGCGGACCGGTGGGTGAAATACGAGCGGCTCGATTTAATCGAGAAAACAGTGAGTCTTATTCAACAAAACGGAATTGTCGCGGGAGTCGGTGGACACTCTCTGCACGTTCCCATGGAATGTGAAAAGCAGGGCATCGACGCCGACTTTTATGTCAAAACAATTCATCACGATCATTATTGGTCCGCAACGCCGGAAGAGAATCGTCTGGAATTCAACGTAGATGTGAAACGGTATCAGGATCACGACAAAGACCACGATAATATTTGGTGTATTAATCCCGAAGAAACCGCTGAATCCATGAAAAGCCTGAAAAAGCCGTGGATTGCGTATAAAGTGTTAGCTGCGGGAGCGATTCATCCAAGCGAAGGCTTTCACTATGCCTTCGAAAACGGAGCCGATTTTATTCTGGCGGGGATATTCGATTTTCAGGTGACGGAAGACGTCATTATCGCCAACAAGATTCTCTCCGGAAAACTAAATCGCGAACGGCCGTGGTATTCGTAGGAGAGCCCATTTCTCTACGTATCCGTTCCCAGGCCGGTAGCGTTCTCACTCATTCGGAGCCTCGTCTTGCTGTGTTAGTTCTTCCACGTCTGCCTTGTCCATGGTGCGTCGTGTTGAGTTCTTGTTCTTCACAAGGTCGTCGAAGCCAATGAACGTCACTTCGGTTTCTCCGTAGGTACCACGGACGGAATTGGGTCTCGCCTCTACGAAGGTGACGCCATCGATATTATTGATCAGATCAACGCGAGTCGGAGGGATGCCAAACGTCAACACATTGCCTTTCAACATGAAGGCTTCATAGGGCAGATCTTGCTCGGTGAATCCGAAGGCGATTAAGGCATTCCGAAGGCGGTGCACGTTCTCGTCCGTGGAATCAAAGAACAAATCAATGTCCTTCGTGAATCGGGGATGACCGTGAAAAGCCACGGCGTAACCGCCCACGATCATGTACTCAACGCGGTGTTCTTCGAGTAATCGTAACAACTCTTCGAAGTCGGGATGGGTATTCATAGAGGAATTTCCCTGCCTCGATCCTCAGCTTCTCAACAGCGTCCAGGCGTTCTTCCGGCGTTCGGCTTCGCCAGTAAGCGCGGTCTTGTTTCGCCTGCTCTTCATGGGTTGTGACGGTTAGTTTTATGTCCATCATCTACTGTCGCACAGATCTCTACCGATGACCTGTGCCGCGCCTCAGTGCAAACTCCAGTTCTCAACCGACGCCGTCCCTGTGAACATCGCGTCGTTGCCGTTTCATCCCACTGGTGTCCGTTCACGGTTCAGGACGAGAAGCTTCGAGACCGGTACTGTGGCAACACACCGCGTATGTCCTTGTCGGTCTAGATACTCCACTTCCACTGCGTCGGGCGGCAACAATTCCACAACCGTCCCCACATCGCCAGCCAAGAGAGAATCTTCGTCGACGGGTTCCAATAGGGCGACCACGTCAAGAAGTTTTGGGACTGCGTGATTCATTACGATTCTCCAGGTCTAAAGGACATAGCACGTAACAAGCCGTGGTGTATGTTCCCCTGTTCGTATTATCCATGCAGACCTGAGTTTTGCATGGCCTGACGGTCCCACTCAGTGCAAGCTCCAGTTCTCCACCGACGCTGTGCCTGTGAACATTGCGTCGTTGCCATTCCCTGTGAGGTCTATCAGCGTTTCTCCTTCCAGCGATCTGGTAGAGTAATACGCGAGCAGACCATCCTGCTTCATCTGGTCGATGTCTTCGTTTTCCGGTGAGACGGCGAGCATCCCTCGAATCTCTTCTTCGCTCAGTGCGTTGTTCCAAATTCGGATGTTTTCCATCATCCCCTGGAACAACGATCCCTCGTTGACCATGAACCCATCGACATCCGAGATCCCGCCGATAAACAGGGGAATGTCGCCCCAGTCCGACCAGGCGGGATCGGCAATCGCTTCCACCTCGTCCATTAGGACTCCGTTGTAGTACAGCTTGATCTGGTTCAGGTCGAATGTTGCACACACATGGAGCCAGGATTCCGGCGGTGGAATAGATGCCTGGGCGTCACCGTAATCGAAGATATTCATGTGAATACGATTTCCGTAATGTGAGGTAATAAACAGCGTGAACATCTCGGCTTGGACGCTGCGGCTCACAATCCCTTTGGTTCCAAGTTGTCTCGATTTATTGGCCGGATCGAGATAAACCCAGGCTTCTACACTGATTTGCTCGACATTGAATGGTTCTCCGTTATCCACCATTCCATACACTGTTTCACCATCGAAAAACAACCCGCTTTCCGGCTTGAAGCTCAGTTCGCTCTCGTCTATCGAATGCGCGTGGAAGACGCCATCGTGTCCGTTGCCTGTTAGGTCTTCGACCACTTCTCCCTCCATTGAACGAGACGCCCAGTAGGCAATCAGCCCCTTCGATTTCATGTCATCGATATTCTCATCCTCAGGATTGGTATTGAGCAGCTCGGTAATGTCATCGTCTTCCAGCACACGGTTCCAAACCCGAAGATTCTCCATCTCGCCGTCGAGATGACGCATTCCGGGTTCCAGCGCACCGATGTACAACGGATGGTCCGTTTCCGCCATGTAAGAGAATTCGCCGGTTTCTCCAACAAGGTGTCCGTTGTAGTAAAGAGCTTTCCAGCCGTCGGGATAGTAGACCCCTACGATGTGAAGCCATGTATCGGCGGGCGGAACGAAGCCGTTCGCATGGTTGTACCCGTCATCGCTCCCGACGAGAAAACGAAGGCGGTCGTACAGGTAGAATGTGAAATCTCTGCCCGCCGCGCCGCGGTTCATGAACACCTGATTTTCGTGTGTGGCGTTGAACCGTACCCAAACCTCCAGCGAGAACGCTTCGAGGTTGAAGTCTGTTGCGTCTTCAACAATGATATACGTCGATTCGCCGTCAAAAGCGATTCCATACTCAGGCTTGAAGGTTAATTTATCTTCCTGCAGCGTTTCCTCGTCCTGTCCGAAACAAATCGATACACACCCACACAGCACCGTGAGAAGAAGCAGCTTCTTCATTTTACGAGCCTCCTGTTGACCTGCGTATATTTACGGTCCGAAGCGATAGATGTCGCCATCGCTGTCGAGACCGTTCGTTGCATCGAACCAAACCAAGTACTGCTTCTCTGTGGACTCGAAATCCTGATCCGGGCCGAAACTCATGATTGCCCAGCCACCTCTGTAGTTCTTGATCTGCTGCATATCGGGGTGATCGAACCAGGTGCTTTGTCGCCTGTGGTCCATCGTGTCCGGCCCCCAGAACGGATAAACCGCGTTCGGCTCAATGTCGATATGGTTGAAAACATCGCGCACACTCGCGCTCATATAAGCAACGGGCGTGGTGAGTCGTCTGAATCGATAGATTCTGGGGTTAATGAACGTGGTCGTTCCGGGAATGTAGGTGTTCGGATATTTGCCGTTGTCGATCGCGTACATCTCGATCGCCGAACCGATGGCGCGCATGTCGCCGGTTGTGGCTGCGATTTGTGCTTTCAGCCGGGCGTTGAGGAAGTTGGGAACCGCGATGGCTGCGAGGATCCCGATGATAGCGACAACGATGAGAAGCTCGATGAGAGTGAATCCGGCCCACGGCCGCGTGGGAAACATAAAAAACAACCTCTTCTTTCGAAGGCCCATTGCGTCAACCCGTAGTCTGAAATTAAATTGTAGACGGGATTCGTTAGGGGTTCTAGTCCTTGAGCGCTCAAAATCGTCTAGCGTGGACCCCCGCAAGAGGGGAGACAAATTTGCTGGATTCAGCTTGCCTACCGGCAGAAGAAATGTGTTCGCTTGTACTCCGGGGTACCGGGAGATATAATTTGCTAAACCTGCTTTTTCATAAATGAGGACGCTATCAAGGAGGTTCAGATGTCTGAAGTTATACACATCAAAGGGAATTTCGACGAAGAAGTCTTGCAGTCTTCCGTTCCTGTTCTTGTTGATTTTGGAGCTGAATGGTGTGGCCCCTGTCAACGTCTAGCTCCGTTTGTCGAGGAACTCGCCAACGATTTCTCCGACCGTGCAAAGGTGGCAAAGGTCGATGTGGATTCGAATCAGGAACTTGCGACGCAATACGGTGTAATGAGTGTTCCCACAGTGATCGTATTCAAAGGCGGAGAACAGGCTCAGAAATGGGTTGGATTCACACCGAAGGAGACCTTGGCTCAGGGACTTGAAGATGCTCTGAAATGAGTTTCTTTCGTTTTTGCATTCCGGTATTCGATCGAGCGGCTGATACGCGTCGTACTCGTAGACTCGCCGTTCTTACGCGAATTGTATTATGCCGACTGATGTCTATCTCTTCCCCTGTTCGTTTCTTTTCACAATGGGAGTCCTGTCCATTGTCTGGCCCGATGTCCTGAAAGAATTCGCGTGGATGCAACATCGGAAACGCTCGATTCGCTCTATGGCTTGGGTTCTCATTGTTACGGGAGCGTTCTGCTGGGCGGCTAGACACTACTGTCGAATCGATAGCATTGCCGCCCCGGTTTCTGTTGGCATCTTCTTTTTGGGGGTATTGCTGCTCTGTGTTCCTTCCATCGCGCTTCGGGGATTGCGAGGCCTCGTACTTGCCCGTCCCGGTCGAATACGGATTCTGGGGCTCACGTTCCTTCTTTTCAGCACGATTCTATTGATTGCGGCATGTCCGCGCCCTCCTTACTCTCTTTCCGGGGCTCACTTCGCCTGAGGGGCGATTCCGATTCAGCTGCTATGTTTGCGCGAATCGCCGTCTCCTGTCTGCAAATCATCGGTCCTCTTTTGTAATTGCGGATTGGCGGCGAACATGCAAGAATACTTGGTGGACCTTTGGGTCTCTGTTTCATCACCTAGTTAAGGGGGATTAGAAAAGTGGACCGAAGGAAGGCGTTTACTCTCATCGAACTTCTGATCGTGGTCGCTATCATCGGTATCCTCGCTGCGATTGCGGTGCCGAATTTCTTGAACGCGCAGACACGCGCAAAAATCGCGCGTGTTCATACCGACATGCGCGCGATGGGCCAGGCTCAAGAGATGTACCGATTGGATTGGAATACGTACACCGAGAATCATCATGATTCCGACGTCCCGCTCCATGCTGGGCTGTATCGCCTCACCAGCCCCACGTCATACATCGGAAACCTCCCGATGGATCCTTTTTATGTGAGTCCGCTCGCACAGGCCGATTCATGGGGGAGAACCCAAGCCCATTATACGTTCGGTACCGAGCCGGACTGGGACCCCAAATGGGACAGGGGAGGGAATGAATGCGGACCCGCTACTCGATGGCTCGTGGCAAGTGCCGGGCCGAGTTTTTCGGACGATTCGAATCCAGTCTTTGAATATCCCGGCATCCAGCACGTTGTCTGGGACACAGAAGGACGATTCACTGCACCCGGTTACGCCGGGGCCTCGTTCCGCTATTTCCGGTACGATCCCTCGAATGGACTCAACAGCACCGGTGACATTCTTCGTGCGAGCGATTGGACCCCGGATAGTTAAGACTGACAACGGATAACCCAGAAAAGACGCACCGTAATGATGTACGGTTTTGAGTTATAAGTATATGGAGGTTTTTGTATGCGTAGTTTCAGATTGACTTTGGGTTTCGTTTTTCTTTTTTCGGTCTCTTCCTTGTTGGCGATGGCTGCTCCGCTCAACGTTTGCCTGGTATCGGGTTCGGAGGAGTATGATTCCGATACCTCGTTAACCGCTTACGAGAAATACCTTGAAGAGCGTTACAACACAGACTGTACGCTGATCAAAGCACGCGGTTTCGAGGATCTACCCGGGACGGAGGCGCTCGAAAACTGTGACGTGGCGCTTTTCTTCACACGCCGGTTGCGGATCGACGGTGAGCAGTTGCAGAACGTAAAAGACTACTGCCTGGCAGGACGGCCGATTGTCGCTGTGCGTACAGCCAGTCACGGTTTCCAGAACTGGCTGGAGTTCGACAAGTTGATTTTGGGAGGAAACTACCACGGTCACTTCGGAAACGGCCCCACTCAGAAAGCGGTCATCGAACCGGGGGCGAAGGATCATCCCGTTCTCGACGGTGTTACTATGATGAAGTCGAGATACAGCCTCTACAAAAACGTACCGATTGCCCCCGATACGAACCTATTGATGAAAGCGGCCATTCCCAATGAGCAACCGCAACCGGTGACATGGACCCGCAAGTACAAGGGCGCTCGTATCTTCTACACCTCGTTGGGGGGAGTCCAGGATTTTGAAAACAGTACGTTTCGTCGGATGATCGCGAATGCCCTATTCTGGACGGCGGAGCGAGAGGTTGAGGCTGTAGAATTGTCCCCCCCACCGGACAGACCGATGCCCGAAGGGACTCTCCATTTGCGGCTGCGCACGCGTGTGGAGCCTTTCAAAGGAAGCGGTGAGTGGAACGAGATCTTCTTCGAAAAAGATATTCCTGTTGCGGAAACAGCCATCCTGATCTGCGACATGTGGGATAAGCATTGGTGTTCGGGCGCGACCCAACGTTGCGATGATCTGGCGGGCAAAATGGCAAAAGTCATCAAAGCCGCTCACGATAAGGGCATACAAATCGTCCACGCGCCTTCCGAAACGTTGTATTTCTATGCCGATTGGCCGCAACGAAGACGTATGCTTCTGGCACCGCAGGTACCGACACCTGAACCCCTGGATTTGCCAAAGCATCCTCTACCGATTGATGATTCCGATGGCGGATGCGATACCGGAGAGAAACCGTGGTATCCCGCATGGACCCGCCAGCACCCGGATATCCCGATCATGAAATACGACGGCATCTCCGATGACGGTCACGAGATTTACAATTTCTTCCAGCAGGAAGGCATCAAAAACTTAATCATTATGGGTGTCCACACCAACATGTGTGTGCTGGGACGTTCTTTCGGGATTCGGCAGATGACCCGGTGGGGAATTCCTTGCGTTCTCGTTCGAGACCTGACGGATACGATGTACAACCCTGAAAAGCCGCCCTATGTGAGCCATGACGAGGGCACGGAGTTGGTTATCAAGCATATCGAGAAATACTGGTGTCCCACAATGACAAGTGAGGATCTACTCGAAGGGCTTCCTTAGTACTTCAGATTTCTGACTTTGACCTCGCCGTCCTCCAGGTAATACTCGCCGCCCAGCGGGTCTTCGGGCAACCCATCGGGGAAGTTCTCTTTGAACCAGTCGGTACTGGTGGCTTCTTCCATCGATTCCGGTTTTCTTCCTTTTTCTTCTTCAAATGCCTGGACGATCCTCTGCAGACCTCTCAAAATGGCTCGCTGCCGTGCGAGAAGTTCGTATCGCGGATAGACAATTGGTTCCTTCTTCCCGTCTCTCTCTTCAATAATCAGAATGTGCGACTGAAGTTGCTCGACCTCGGGTTTTCTGCGTTCCCAGAGCAAATGAGCCAAATTGCCGGTTCCGTACGTCAGAATTTGCATGGCTTCCGCTTGCGATGGGTCCTCTTCGATCATTTTTTCGACGGTCTCTTTCAGGACACCGGTCTCCAGAAGCTCGTGCATATCCGTTGACGGATATTCGCCAAATTTTTCGTGATAGTCCCCAACAGCTCGGTTCAGGATCTCCATGCACTTGTTGTTGTAAATGGTATCGAGCTTGTCGCCGGCAATTGTCGCGCTGACCTCGTCTCCGCGTTGTATCGCAGCCTGGTAGTAGCGAACGTACTGATCCCACGCGCTCAAGAACTTCCCGGCTGCTAAGTCCATTTCGATTGCCATTCGCGGTACATACGAGGGACAATCGGGGTCGGTGAAATTCCCCCGAATCGCCAGCCGGCCTTCCTCGACCTTCTGTACCTCGAATGTTCCCCGACCGAGTTCTCCGGAAGCCGTAGCATTTTTGTAGCGGTAGGAATCCGGCTCGTATTCTACTCGAATATCGAATATCGCGATTTTCTGATCGTTGTTCGCTACGTGAATGTCGAACGTTGTAGTATTGGCTAGCCGTGTTCTCTGACCGAAGACCACCGCTGCGGTAGTCGCCTCGTCGATTTCAGGTGAGGCGGATTGAATAGTGTGGTCGGTCAAGCCGATGAGTCCCGACATCTCTCCGAGAGGACCTGGACTTGTATTACGTACCAGCTCGATGCGTCCTTCGGACTGGGTGAGATTGTCGAATCGAAGCCGGGCCAGACGTCCCTCTGTGAATTCACTCCGTGAGTACGCCTGTTCAAAATAGTCTTTCGCCTTTTCCGTCTTCCCCACTTGATAGTAACAAATGAAACCCGCATCGAAGGGGAGTTGCCATTCGTTCGGATTCTTCTCCGCTCCCCGGGTTAGGAAATTGACCGCGAGCGTGGCGTCCCTCACCGACTCATTGAAAGCGAACCCGCCGAATTTCCATGCGGAAACGAAGTTAGGGTCCAGCGTCACCAATGTTTCCATCAGCCGCACGAAGCCCTCACGTTTTTTGGGTTCATCCAGAGAAGTGAAATTCCCCCCAAAGTACTGGATCGACCGAATCCAGCCGAGGTCGGCAATCAGGTTGTCAAAACCGAGAGCGGCGATCTTGGTTACTTTGGGATTGTCGGAAACCAGCAGGATCTTTTCTTCAACCCGGTACCCTGAACGCTCGCGCACGATTTCACGTTGGAGCCAATACATTGCACCAACCAAAACAACCGCCAGGATGAAAACGCCGAGTTTTCTCATAATCTCCTCTGTCTCGAATCGATCCAGTGGAAAACCTCTCTCAGTCCCGTGGGTTTCCCCGGCAACGCACCTTTGTTTTATTTAAAATCTCTTCTCGCGAACGATACGGCAGCGATTAACATCAGAATCCCTGAGTACACAATTGCGGCTGCCGGATACTCCCAATTCAGGAACGGGCCGACGCTTTCCTGATACACCACCTGATTCTTAATGTTATAAATCTCCAGGTTCGGCAGAATGTAATAGAGGCCCGTGAGAAAATACGACATGGCCACCGAGCCCTCGTCATACAAACGTTTGGAAAACTCCAGAAGATCCTCCGAAAGATGTCCGATGATGTAGCAAATAAACGTAAGTACAGCGGAAAGAACCGGAGTGGAAAACGATGAAAACAGGACGGCGATTGCAGTGATCACCATCATTTCGAATAAGAACAGGAATATCGCATAGAGCAGGGAAGGTGTGAGATGACAACCCGGCATGACGATCAAGAGCAGGCTGAGGATCGCTCCCATAATCACCACATTGACAACCACCGTAAGTAATAACCCCAAGAACTTCCCGAGCAGAAATTGAGACCGCCGAACTCCGCTCGCGATGATTGTGTAAATCGTACGCTTGTCGAGTTCTTCGTAAACCAAATTGACCCCGACGAACGCCGCAAGCAACAATCCAAATACATTGATGGCAGAAAGGCCCAAGTGTTTGACCACTCGATCCTGTTCGCCCAGGGCCAAGGTCGCCAGAACGATGGACGAGGCCAAAATCAGCAAGGTGAATACAAGGATAATGTAAAATACCTTGTTCCGGATCGCTTCTCGATGGGTGTTGAACGCTATCGTTAAGATCTCATTCAATGCTCGCCACCTCCCGAACGAAGTAGTCTTCGAGGTTCCCACGTTCCGGAGTCACCTCATGAATCACGGCATTGGCTTGGATACATGCTTCACAGATATTGTTTGCCGCCGTTCGGTCTGCTGCACGCAAATGGAGGAGCCCTCCCGATTCCCGGGCGTCTTCCGCCATGGCTTCCAGCTGTTCTTTCAGCTGCGGGTTGTACTGTCCTACTGAAACACGGACCGCGCTTGTCTGCTCCTCGAGGATTTCCGATACGGTGCCCGTCTTCACCATTTTGCCTTTGCTGAGGATCGCAATGCGGTCGCATATCGTTTCGACGTCCGCAAGAATGTGCGAACAGAAAAAGATCGTGATTTTCTGTTCCCTTAGTTGCATGATGAGATTTCGAATCTCGCGGCGTCCGATCGGGTCCAAGCCGGACATGGGCTCGTCCATCAACAGCAGCCTGGGGTTCGTGAGGAGCGCCTGAGCAAGGCCGATGCGGGTCACCATTCCTTTCGAATAGTTGCCCACACGAACGTCTCTTGCGAAACGCATTCCGACAAGGTCGAGCAGTTCTTCGGCCCGTTGTTTCCGTTCTCGGCCGGACAGACCCGACAGGCGTCCATAGAACATCAGGAATTCGTACCCGGTCAGAAAACGATAGAAATACGGATTCTCGGGCATGTAGCCGATTTGCCGATGCTGGATGGCTTGCCCCAGTTCCTGCCCCATCAGGAATGCTGTGCCTGTTGTCGGGTAAATGATCCGCAACAGGATTTTGATAGTTGTGGTTTTCCCTGCGCCGTTCGGACCCAGAAAGCCGAAGATCTCGCCCTCTTCAACTTCCAGGTTCAAATCGTCCAGCGCGACGACCGGTTTGCCCCACATCCCGGATTTATAGGTCTTGGATAAACCACGGATGCTTAGGATGGCCATCGATATTTGCCTCCTTCACCCCGAACCGATTCTTTTCCCGCTCGAAGATCGGGCCGTTTGAACGGGGACTTACGTGGATCGTGCTCGGTCGTTCTCGGGGAGGTTTTGGACTGCCCGCTCGCACGGGGCTATCCTTTTCGCCCCCTCCCAAACCGGCGTGCCGTTGGCGACCCTCCAGGTGGTCCCCAGTTTGCCGATCTTCTCTAACGGAGTCGTGCCAATCATCCGACTGGATGTATCTGCTGTCTGTTCTCTCCGGTTCGGAACCGCGCGCGGCTCCGAATTGAGGAGAGTGTATTCAACCAAACCTTCTTGCGATCCCATAGGGTAACGATACGGGACCCAAGCGATCATCAAAAGTTGCGGCGAACCCGGTCCGCCGCAACTTCTGGTATCTCGATTAGATTATGAGACACTCTGTATCGGTGTCAAGTCATTGGCTACGTTCAGATCGCGGATTTCGAACCAGATTCCCGCTCAATGTGGCTGAATTAACCGTTTTTTCAGAAACATTCCAGAGATCTCCACCGGTATCGTCGATCCTTCGGTGGCTGGGAACCTGATCCCAGTTTAGCATCGTGGGATTACACTCGGGGATTGTTGACTTCTCCCCCTGGAATTGTGTACAATAACGAACTTATTCGGGGACCCCCCGAATCCGATTCACATGTTCATGGGTCTTCGGCGATTTGAACAGGCCGACTCGGAGGCGCTTCGCCCTGTTCGAGTGTCTGTGGCTCCACCGGACCAAGAATCGGCTATCTCGATGCAAAGGTTGTGATAGTAGTGGTACTTGTTGAACTCCGCGAGGATGAGGACATCCAGGGGGCTCTAAAACGATTCAAGAGAAAGTGCATCAAGGAGAGCATTCCGCAGGACATTCGAAAGAATGCGTATTACGAGAAACCGAGTGTGCGGAAACGGAAGAAACACTTGAAAGCGATCAAGCGCCTCAAGAAGAATCGAATGCGCATGCAGTCGTGAGCATGGGTTGAGTCGCCCTCCACAGCGATGCGATTCGAAGACACAAAAGGAAAGGGCAGGTGGTTACGATCACCTGCCCTTCTTTGATCTAAGGTTAAGGCATCCCTCTTTTCGCGCCGCTATTCAATAGGCGGCGGTGGCGGAGTTTCCGTTGGCACAGATGTCGGAGTCAACGTCGGCGAGGGCGTCACTGTTGGTGACGGAGATGGCGCCGGTTCCTCAGGTGTCGGTGCAGGCACCAACGGCGAACTCCTGAACTCGACGGGCGCTCCGTTCTCAATCGGTCCTCGGAACGGTGGCCTGCCGCCCTGGGTAACACCAAACACGCGGAATTGATATGACTCGCCGAAATGCGGTCCTTCGCGGAACCGTGGAGCAATCATCCCGGCATCCTCCCGCCATACCAGCATACGCCCGGCACCTGTCGGCTCTCTGCCGAGGAACAGGTACTCTCCAGAAGAGTCTTTCATGTACACGTGAAACTCCTTGTAATCGGTCTGCGGGAATTCCCATCGAATGACCAATCCTCGATCGAATGTGGTATCTCTGTCTTCGCCTCCGCTGAGATCCTGCGAAGAAAAGACATCGTCCGTCACAATCACCGAATTTGGCTCCACGTTAACCTCCGGAATCTCCGGAGTTACGGTTGGTGTCACCGTCAACTCAGGCTCAGGCAGAGTCGGTTCCGGTCAGGGGATTGTCGAATGGTCGGCCTAGGCAAGTACATGCATGACTTTATGGGACTTTTCCCGTCTCTCGGGTAACGTTTCGTTTCAATGAGGGGTTCCTGTCTACTGTTCACTGGATAACAGAACGGTCGGGCAACTCGTGTAAAGGCACATTTGACAAAGTATAGATGCTCCCCGGCTGGATCAGCACATCCACCTCTGTGGTTTGCCCCGGCGCATGGGCACGTATCGATGCGTTTTTGTGATAACAGTCAGTGAGCTCGCGTATCGGTAACTGGCAGTTTTGTCCTTTTATTATGACATTCTTTGGATCTACGCTGCGATTGATCAACACAACAGTGATTCTGCCGGAATCGTCGGAGAAAGCTGTAACGAGCAGATCAGGATCGTTGCTGTTTGCCTCGACTCGCACCATTCCCTTATGAACGTGGCGGCTGTAGGCCCCGAAAACACGAAGCTGATGGCTCGACTCGGCAGGGATGAAACCGTGCGTTCTATCCGGCACGCAAAGCGACCGCGTTGCGCCATACGATGGCTGAACAACATTGAGCAGCGTCCAACAATAACAGATCGCCGAAGCATTTGTCAGCGTTAAATTCTTGTGATAGAGCTGACCCATGGTGAAGGCCACGCGATAGGTATCGAATTGATATCTTGGTCTATTAATGCAGAGTTCTGTTGATAGAAATGGTTTGTTTCCCACGACGTCTTTCCATTCTCTTAAGCGGGCATCATAGTCGTCGGGACGCGTAAAGAAGCTCTGGTAGTCGTACATGTGAGTCGCGACATAGTCCAGGATTTCCCACACTTCCTCCGATTTCCGAAACGCGCGTGCTCGTTCGATTCCACCCTCCAGCGAACCGGAATCGCTCATGTGAATTCGAACAGAGTCGAATCCCGCGCTGTCCAGCTCACGGCGGAGAGTGCGTGTCATCTGATGCCAAATCTCCGGCGGCTGATGGCGTTCGTTTTGGATTCCGACAACGTCGGGGGGAGCGCCCGCCTTCTCCACAGAGGTTTTACAGTATTGGACCATGGCTCTCGCATAAATATCGGGATCGCCCACGCCTTTGTGGAGTTTTCCTTCGCTGTCTCTCCAATCCTGTGTCGCCCATGGAGGTAGAGCCCAAAACTCAAACCAGACATTTCCGCCCAGTTTTCGCAGCGTCTTGATATAGTCGAAGTCGCTAATTTCACCGTTGGGAAAATTGTCGCCATAATAATGGGGTGTCGCAAAGTCGAGCACATCCCAATTATTCATTTCTCGATTGAGACGCGTACCGATTGGATATTCTCTCTGGATCAGAAGATTATATTCGGAAACCAATTCCCACCATCTTCGTTTTCCTTCCGGGCTCAGCTGCGCGTAGGCCGTCGGCGTGGCGATACCGCCAAAGCCGATCATTTTCTGATAGCGGCGACTTGTGTCGATTTGAACAAGGCTTCTGGATTCTCCCGCTTTTGGTATCAACAACTCTCCCGATGCTTCCGCCTTGTCGCTGCCGATACGCAGCTGATGGCGGGACACATCCAGACAACAGGTTTGTTCGAGAACCGGCTTATCATTTACAAGAACAAAGAGAGCCAGTTTGTGGTCGAAAACGACGCTGAGACGGTTGACTTCTTCTTCCAACGCAGCGGATGACTCCCGCCATTTCCTCTCCGGATGACGGGAGGCGTTCACTTTCTCGTCTTCGATCTCATTGAATCCGAAGGAGTCATAGTATCTCTGCGTTAGGTGAATTCGCCGTTCTTCTACTTGAACAGTAAACCCGCCCCTGTTGCCTGTGAAAATCCACTCCAGCGATTCGCCTGGAAGATTCAGCGTTTCAAAGACTAAAGTCCGTTCGAAAAGGGCAGGGAGAAACTCGTCAAAGTACCCTCGAACTGGTTCAGTCCCACGGCCCCACACGAGAATATTCTCCGCCTCTGCACCCAAAGAAAACCTTTCCGTACGATGCTCAGTGGCGCCAAGTGCAGAGTTCTCAGAGGAGATCGATGCGAAAAGAATCGCAAGGAGAAAGAGACGATACAACATAATATTACCCTTATTCCGTTGGTCGATTATCGGTCCAGAAATGAAAATAATTCTTCTTCTTTAATTTCGGAGCACTCTTTTGCCAGTTTCTCCAAATCCGCTCCTGGGACGAGTTCGATTTTCTTAAGATAATCCATATTCAGTTTGGCAACGAGAATTTCTTCGGTTTCCGCTTCCTTTCTGTGTGCGCTGACGTGAATAAAATCAAGAGCAGCGACTTCACCGATACGCAGATCGAGGCGGCCCTGGCTGTTGCCCGTACCAACCGCGATTCCATCAATCAGACAGGAGTAGGGTGTGGCTAGAGGAATGTGGCAGGTGATAACCAGGGAATGGTCTCCCCATTCTGCCTGCATCTCGCGGAGAATCGCCTTGCCGATTCGATATCCAAGGACGTTCCAGGGACCGACATGACCGTGACGTTCGCGAATTTCTTCCCACCAATCTTTGGGTTCAGTGGCGCTGTTCCAAGGATTTTCTTTTTCGTGCGAATGAAACTCGGATTCATGGGCGGATACCGTTGGTGGAGAGTCACTACTGAAGCTGAACGCGACGATTATCGATGCGAGGAAAACGGTAGAAGCGGCGGAAATCGATCGAACGTTTCTCTTGAAGCGATTCTCTTTTTTGTTCATCATTGATCCCTCCGGTTTTGGCAATGTACTTCGACCGGTATTGAAGATTTGTGTGAACGGCTTAGCGTTCTTTCTCTGCGATCACGAGACGCGATTGTGCCGTCAGTTCAACAATGCTGTCCGTCTGTAATCCGGCATTGTGAAACCAATTCTGGATCTCCTCCAGGGTGTAACATCCACCTTCCTTGGTACCCACCAGCATATTCACGGCGAAGACAGCAGCACCCGCCGGGCTTGTACGGTCCGAGTCCAATACAAAGTCTTTGACACAGATGCGGCCGCTGTGACTGAGCCCCCGGGCACATTTCGAAATGATGATAGTGCTATCTCTGTACGAGAACGTGTGAATAAAATTGGAAAGAAGGATAAAATCGTAGCCGGTTCCTATATCGTCCTCAAATATATTGCCAATCCGGACGGAAACTCGGTCGGCAAGGCCCGCGTTTTGAATGTTCTCCTGAGCGATGCGACACGGTTCCTCGAAATCAAACACAACCGCTTCGAGTTGCTTATACCGTTCCGCGAACTCGATTGCATACAATCCCGGTCCTCCACCGACATCCAGCAGCCGCTTGACACTGGAAAGATCCAGGCGATCGGCTGTGTTCTTTGCGCTGACACGAGCCACATCCGCCATGGCCAATGTGAAACCGTGCTTATCTCGCGGAATCGAAAGATCAATTTCTTCATCGGAAGGAGGCTGACCGGACTTGACGGTGTCGAACAACTTTGCCCATCGTTCGTACAGAACAGCCGTGTGGGTAAGCATGGCGCTCTTGGGATGAGGCGAATCGGGCAGAAGGCAATCGAGCACAGATTGACTGTTCGTATATTTCTCGTCTCTCTTTTCAAGCAGCGAAACGGCCACGAGTGCATCGCATAAGATACGAACTCCGCGGGTATCTGCATTCAGCGTCGAAGCAAGTTCTTTGACACCGAGTGCATCGGTCCCAATCGCTGCAAAAACCCCCAGCCGGTTGGCGGTCAGGAGAATTTGTGAGGACCGGAAACCGTTGGCGATGTCATCGATGACCGCCGCGGAGGATGGTCTCTGATCGGGCATGAATTATCTCCCTAGGAATAAACCTCTCAGTTTGACATCATACTGTACAGTCGGCTCTTGAAGTGACCAAGGGCGGATTCTTCACGTACCTGCCGAATCACGTAAATCGAACAACGGTCATCACGTTGTTCCTTTTTCATTATGGCGTCCTTTTTTGAGCATCTTTTTAGATTCGATGGCAACGGCTCGGCGTGCGTCCTTCTCCGTGGAGATCGATAGGAATGAACCTGACTGAACAAGCAAGGCAGAAAACGCAGACAGTGCGTCGCTCGTTGCTGAAGTGGTTCGACGGGAACGCACGAGATCTGCCGTGGCGTAGGTCGAGAGATCCTTACCATGTGTGGGTATCGGAGATTATGCTTCAGCAGACTCGGGTCGAGACGGTTGTCCCGTATTTTAATCGTTTTATCGAGAAATTCCCCACCGTGGAGGAATTGGCGGGCGGCGACCGTGACGATGTACTGAAGTTGTGGGAGGGATTGGGGTATTACAGCCGGGCGCAGAAAATCCACGAAACGTCGAGAATAATTGTAGAAAAACGCCAGGGGTTTTTTCCCCGAACTGTCGATGAATGGAATCAACTTCCCGGTATCGGTCAATATACGGCGGGTGCGATCGTAAGCATAGCCTACGATGTATCTGCACCCATACTAGATGGAAATGTAAAACGAGTTTTAGCACGCCTTTTTCATATTGAGAGTAACATAGACGATTCGAGTACGATTCGGTCTCTCTGGGGACTCGCGGAGCTATTGGTTCCGTCGAAGAAAGCTGGGAATTTTAATCAGTCTTTGATGGAACTGGGAGCGAGAGTTTGCACCCCAAGAAAGCCGGCTTGTGCCGAATGTCCACTCAAGAGAATTTGTGAAGCATACAAGAAAGGATCTCAAGAGGATCTCCCGGTACGCCGCAAGCGGAAAGCCGTGCCGCATTATGAAATCGTTGCGGCGGCGATACGAAAAAACGGACGGTTTCTGCTCGGGAAACGGCCGTTTGGCGGAATGCTCGGAGGTCTATGGGAATTCCCCGGTGGAAAAATCGAAGAGGGTGAATCTCACTATCAGGCGTTGATCCGAGAGTCAAAAGAAGAATTGGCTATAGATGTTCGACCGGTTGAGCACATAGCCACGGTGAACCATGCGTATTCTCATTTCACGATCACGCTGCATGTGTATCTGTGTGAACATATTGACGGAAAGCCGCGAGCGAATTATCACAGCGAGATCAAATGGATCCCTCGTGCCCATTTCGATCGCTACGCGTTCCCTGCGGCGGACCTGAAATTCCTCTCGCGATTGTAGTCTTCCGCCGGGCGAGCCTGGCACATGGAAAAGGATAAGTACCAACCGGCGGTGCCGGACAATGGCGTCTACTTGTTGGGTTCAAAGACAGTGCTGCGTCGTTTCCGTCGTACGGATTGCGAGCGAATGTCACTATGGGGCCGTCATAGCGATCCGCTTCTGGCCCCTTACAATCACCGGCCTACAACGTCCTTGGGCTGGGATGAATGGTTTGACGTGCGGGTCTCGGCGGATGGTGTGTATGCCTTTGCTATCGAGAGCCATGCCCGCGATCTGGTGGGATGGCTCACGTTATCCGACGTTTCCGTAGAGAGCCGGAATGCCGTTCTCGGGATCGATCTCGACTCGAGGTTTGTCGGTCGTGGATTTGGAAGCGATGGTATCCGAACGCTCGAAGAGGCGTATTTTTCCGCCTGGAACTTCGACAGCCTTTCACTTGAGGTTGCAGCTCCGAATATCGCCGCCCGGCGCTGTTACGAGAAATGCGGTTTTGTTATGATGGGGCGAAAATGGCGGGATTGTCCGGATGTTTCGCCGGTCAGTGTTTTGAGCGACGAGCGGTACGCCGATAGTCGGGCTCACTTTCGTACTCTGTCCGGTGAATTCGAGGTTCTGCATTACGATATGAAGGCGACGATCGATACCTGGCGAGAGTGTGTAGGACGACGTGAGCGCTAATCCTCTTGAACGAAACCTGTCCGCTTTACAGACTTTCAATTCTGCAGCTGTAGCTTTGCTTCAAAACCGTCCTAAAAAGGAAACGTATCGTTTTCAGCACACGAAAGATGGGTGGCCTGTACCAATAGACTCGTGCGGTGAACCGCTCGTTTCCGTAACAGATCCTCTTCGCGTATATCGGGAATCTGTCAGGAGTTCCGCTCCTAATGGAGACTGTCTACCGATCTTCCTGGGTTCGGGATGCGGGTATTTGTTCTTGGCTGCCTGTCTTGAATTGGGCAACCGCATGTCAGGCGCAGTGGTTGTCGAGCCGGACGTCGATCTGTTTCGCGAGGTTTTAGCGCGTCTCGATCTTTCGAAGGTCCTCGGCCATCCCGGACTGCGAATCGTCCTTGGTTCCGACCTCACTGCCATCGAGAACGTTGTATCCGAGCTTCTGCCGAGACTCCTCGGAGCTGAGGTGGTGTTGCTAAGAGATCCTGTTTCCCGGCAGCGACATGACGATTATCTTTGTGAAGTGGAACAGGCGGTCAATGCCTTGATGGAACGCGCCGCAGCCGAGGCGCGGTTCTGTTCGGAATGTGGGCCACAGATTCAAGAGAATATCTGGCGGAATCTTCCGAGTGTCTTGAACGATCCTCCTATTGGGCGACTCGGAGGATGGTGCGCCGGACATCCTGGTGTTCTGATATCTGCCGGTCCTTCGCTTGAGCGAGATCTTGAAGCTTTGTCTAGGTTAGAAACTCGGCCGCTTCTTGTTTGCGTTGACACCGCTTACTCGATTCTGCAGCGTTTTGGTATCGAACCTCATGTCGTCGTCAGTTGCGACCCGAATTCTCTTAACTGGATGCATTTCGAGGCCACCGAACCGGTACGCGCTACCATTCTTGTATACGATCCGGAGGTCTATTTTGAGATTCCTCAGCGCTGGCCCGGCCCTCGGGTTGTGTTAAATGCAGGAGAATCGCCGACGATTTCCTGGCTTCGCAGCGTGGTGGGAGAGACGGTTGAGTTTCGGAAACCGATTTCGGTGGTCCATGGGGCCCTTGAGGTTCTAGTGAATTTGGGCTGTGACCCCATTTACCTTTTGGGGTGTGACTTCGCTTACTGCGCCGAGGGAGGCGAATCTCATGTTCTTGGCTCCGCACTGGGTCGCAAGCACCAGAACATCGACAAACAGCAAGGGCACCTGGGTTTCCACTCCGAGGAAGCGGGACAAGCGGTGATCTATGAACCCCTTGTGTGGCTTTCCGGGAAAGAGGGCAGAGACGTTCCAACGTCTCGGACTCTTGCGATGTTCGCGAAAGAGTTTGAGCGGCGGTTGAGGGAGGCGTCGGTCACGGTTATCGATACCGGGAGAGTCGGTGCGCACATCGCAGGGACACGCCGGGGGGATTTGAATGAGATTCCGGTTGACACGGCATTTCCCCGTGACCGATTCATCGAGGACATTCGAAGCAAGATCGAGTCACGGCAGTCGCTTCTGAACGCGATTCTGGAAGAGGCGAAAAGAGTACTCGCTCAAGCTGCAGAGAAGGCTCAGAAAGGGCTTGCCTTGTGCAAGCCTTCCGGGACTCCCAACGGTTTCAAGCCTGCCGAGGATGTCTTCTGGGAGCTGCACCGCGATCCGAAAGTCCAACGGGTCTTTGGAATGGCTCTCTATCCCGCCACTCTCGATCTGATCCAGCAAATCCATACCAGGAATACCGACCGAAAGTTGTCTGCACTGTGCGCTTATTTTAAGGCAGTTCTCCACGTCGAAGAGCATTTTCATGATACTATCTTAAGTTTATTCAAGTGATTGACGCTGGAACAGCATACAGCGTTTCGTTCTAACAGTAAGACCCGTTCTGAGAAAACTCCGGCAATCGCTTAGGATTGGACTCTCACCTGCCGATAACAACATGCGACAGGGACACCAAATCGGAGATCGGAGTTCACGGGCTGTCCCTGGCGGTGATTAAGTTATCTGTTTTCAGGTGCTTAGGGCCGTTAATTCGGAGGGAGGAGAGGGACGATGGCCTCCAAACCATCATGCCCTTACTGGGAAGGTCACGACTGTCTCATTGCCGAGTCCAAACTCACGCTATCGGAGTTCCGCACTTGGTTGATTCAGAACGTTGGTGAAGAGGTCGAAAGCACCGAGACTCTTCTCCGAATCTACTCGCATTTCACTCTCTCCTGCCTACGCTGTCCTTATAATCCCCATCGCCGAAAGACCTCGCGCGCATCCGTCCAGGTCGAGGAGAACCTTCGAAAACTGCGCCACGAGCGCGAACGGGTTCTTGCAGCCAACCTGTCGGCGTGAACCTTTCTTTCCTATGCACACCGAGCGATTTCAGTTCCTGGCTTCATGCCGTCTCTCAAGGCCTCATTCGCTGATCGACCGCGACTCCGTTGATTTGATTCATCCGGGATTTGGAGAGATTGCCTGAAACACGCAAACTGACGCCTTATGGAGACTTGGGATCATATGACGGACTCCTCGTAAGCACTCTGTCGAGGACACCGCGCCCAGGCTATACTCTCCCTAGGTCTATGCTAGTTGGATGATTTGAGCGTAGGGATGAGAGGTTGTCCATTCTGTGTGCTCTCCGATCGAAGGCGCTCTGCATCCAGTCCAATCCGGCTGACCTGAGTGGCCGCCTTCCTGGTTCAGTTACAGGTGGCACCCGGGGGATAATTGTGTGGTGCGAAATTGTTGTCAAATCCGTTGTGTATCAAAGAATCCTGACGTTTGCAAATCATGCCGATCCCTACACTCGGTCAGCCTATACAGTACGGTCTATCGCTACGCTTCTCTTGACCTCATTTATCTTTCTTTCTTTTTCGACTATAGGGCGTTGCAGTGAAGACATATTCCAGACATCCTGTAGAATCCCAATCCGTGGCAGCCTTCTCGATATCTCTCCTGATAGGGACAAGCTACTTGTCGTTGGTAGCGAGAATATAGAGGAGATACATGAGGAATACGGTCCACACATTGTCCAGTATGAGGTTCTCTATGTTTACGATGCTGAATATTTTGAACTGCTGAATAAGATATATATTTCCGATGGAATTCTCCAACACCGTCATTCTATGACGCATTTCTTTATCGATTCCAATCACATATGTTCGTGCTGGCCGGATAATGGCGACAATCCCGTCAGCTATATCTACACGACTTCTCTTGAAAAGGAAGAAACAACATTGGGGACGCCTGTCGCAACGCTTGACGCCGATTCTTACAAGTCTTTGGTGTCATCTCCACTTCGATCGGGCATTTGTCTGCGCAAGTTGAATAAGGATGTGATCAACGACGAAACACTGGAGATTGCGCGACGTGTTTCGCTGATACTGGAGTCAGATGCAAGATGCGAATTGGTACCCGCAATAACAACTGAGGATGCCATTATGGGTTTTGATACATGGGGGTATTGGCATGGAATAGACTACAACAGCGGTCTGATTGAATTCGATTCGAGTTTCGTTCCAGTTGACGAGTTCTCCGACTTCCTCAAGGATAAGATTCGAGCGCAGGACAGGTCCGATAAGGCGAACTGGGAAAGGCATATTTCTGAGTTGGATCGCCTGGATGACGATCTCTCTTATTGGGGGATATCATTTGAATGCTCGGGGGCGGAACTAAAACTTAGAAAAAAGAGAGGAGAGTTGCTGGCCGTATCAGATGACGGGCGGCATGGTCTATTCCGCTTACATTTGTGGTATTGGTTCCAGAAACATATGAGGTGTAATGTCAATTACAACAGTCCTTTTGACCCGGATGCTATCTCCCGATCAGCATATCGGTATAGCACATCCGTAAACGGGGATTACCATTCGCTTGCGATTGTATCGCTCCAAAGCGGTCGTGCATATCAGTATTTGCAGGGCGATCTGCTGAAGGAAAGGCTGCGCGGCAATCGTTATGTATATTATTTTGAAACCTTGTCTCTCCCCTTCTGGATGCCGGATACACTCGATATTGCTGAGGGGACCGTCGTTCAAGATTGGGTACCGGATATATTCACATTGAACAATACAGGGCAGACATCAAGTAGTCCCAACGACTACAACATCATGCGCCGGTATTGGGGGCGTTCGGGAGATTTACAGCGTGAATACAATCTAGGAGAAATCGATTTATCACCTTTCTTTCGAACTCCTCTTGCCATGCACACGTGCCCCGATTTGTACGCTCAAAACAAGGAATATCTTGTTATTGTTGACGGTGATCGAATACGACTATTCAGTATACGTGACGGAATAAATCTGATCGCAGAAACGTCTGTTGACGAAGATGAGGCGGGTCAGATTGTGACTGTCAAGATACTTGGTGATCAGACCATCCTGGCGTCGACGGGTCAGTCGATCTACATATTCGGTGAGCATTCTCTTATAGCGCCCCTCGATGTTTCGACTCGTTACGTGAAACAAGAAATACAGGATACAACCTATCTCCATGTTATTGTGAAATATGGCTCTGAATCTCTAAACCGCATCAACGTCGAGTGGCGTACGATTGACGAAAACGATGTCTATATGCTTACTCCTGACGCTGAGAAAGTGATGCCTGTTGCGCTGTATTACAATGAACAGAACCCCTATTATCGTGGTACGGATCTACCTTTAAAACAGAATGAAATTGACTACTTGTTTATTATAGAGGATACTTTTCCCTCTGGGACTTATTCATTTTATTTTAACAGTGAAGAAGTGCGCGACGTTTATTACAATTATGCTGACGGGTTTCTCGGACATCACGAAATCGCATTGCCGCCGACGCTTACACCGACTCCGACGGAAATACCGACCCCCACGATAACGCCGACCATTCCGCTGGGAGATCGACCGACGAGGACGCCGTTGCCTGTGTTTCCAACTCCTGATGAAAGTCTGCCATACGTTGAAATTGCCATATTCGACGAGCTAAATGTGGTCGATCCGAAAAAGAAACAGAATTATATTCTCACGAATGACTTGGACGCGTCCGGCAGATCATTCACAGAAATCCAACTGGGTTCCAGCATCTTCGACGGTGACGGTCATGTCATTCGAAACTTGGATTTGGATCACCAGTCTGTGTTTCGTTATAACCTTGGTCTGATACGAAACCTCGGCATTGAGAATATTGTCGTGAATGGATCTCCTGGAGCGCTACTGAATACGAATAATGGGACAATCTCGAACTGCTTTGTTATCGGTTCTGTTGAATGCGACAGCGAAATGGTCGGTGGAATCGTCTCCTTGAATCAGGGCAACATCCTTCAGTGTTTTACTGACGTAAATATCGGGCGGACGGCATTTGGCGCCGGTGGAATTGCTGGAGAGAATCACGGTTGTATTTCTGAGTGTTACACGATCGGTGATGCTGCAGGTTATTCCTTTGTGGGGGGATTGGTGGGAAAGAACTTTGGGATCATCGAGAGGTCTTTTTCGTCTGGAAGTGTCTATGGAAAACATAGGGGTATTGGTGGGCTGGTCGGTATGAACAGTGAAGGGAAAATCGAGGAGTCGTATGCCGACTGCAAGGTGCGCGGAGAGGAGGCCGTGGCCGGGTTGGTTGGCCACAATCAACTAGGCGATGTTGGCGCTTACTTCGCGACCATCCGAGGAAGCTATGCAGCCGGAACGGTTATGGGGTCGCGCTACGCCGGTGGACTGGTCGGGATCAATGCGGGGGGTGTTGTAGAGGACTCGTTTACCGTGGCAACTGTAAAGGGGCGCGAAGAGGAAGACATTCTGATTGCGTACAATCTCGCTGAGAGTGAAGATGGAAATGGAATGGGGCACGCTGTGGAGGATCGAGGAGACCATGAACCGTTCAAGTACCCAAGATGGGATTTCGAGAATACGTGGTTCTTTCAGCAAGGTGTCGACGATGGCAAGCCGCGTCTGAGAGTCTTTCACGGAATCACAGGAACCGCCCCTACGCCTACGCCAATCCTGGATACAAGAATACACAGATGGATAGAGTATTGAGTAACTGAATGTAGTCTGTTCCCACTCCATAGAGAACAGCGGCGTCTCGCGAGTACAGGAGTGCAATTGTGGACTCGCAAAAGCCTTTTCCTTGTCAAATCATCGATGCCGCTGATCGAGGCGTGGCGACCGACGGATGGAACGCTTCCCCGGTCCAATACTACCGAGTCGTTGGATGGGGACAAGGTTGTCCTTCCGTGTGCAGTATCGGTTTCGTCGTGCGGCGGACAATGAAGCCGCGGATGAGGAAATAGGGGGCCTTGGGTAGGTTGACGAGATACGCCCCCAGAAGCGGAAGGAATTGTCTCTTCAAGTTTGCCATTCGATACCATTCGGCCTCGGCTTTGAGGAACGTGCGGAATATATACCGGAGACCGTAATTCTTGATCAGAAAACGAATTCTTCCACGATGGTATCGATAATAGTATGTCCTTGAATTCTTCTCTGTTCCATACGTTTCAAAATGCAGAACCACGGATGAGGGGACGTAAACGACTTTGTATCCGTGACGCCTTGCTGAGAGGGCCAGATCCAAGTCGTCGTAATACAACGTGAAGCCTTCGTCTAATAATCCCACGGCGTCCAATAACTCACGGCGGATCGCAATGGAAGCGCCGGTGACGTATCCTACCTCACGAGGCACCTGATATTGCCCGTTGTCGGGTTCTCCGTACCCAATGTGTTGGGACAGGCAATTCGCCGCGATCATTCCGCCGGCATGCTGGATTGTCTTTCCGTTGAGGAAGAGCAGCTTCGAGCCCGCAACGCCGATCGTGGGATCTTGGACCATGGCATACACCAACTCTTCCAGCCAGCCGGGCCGGACGCAGGTATCGACGTTGAGCAGTACAACAATAGAACCCTGGCTTCGCTTGATGCCCTCGTTACATCCCCGGGCGAATCCGTAGTTCCTGGGATTTCTGACCACACGGATGAAGTTGGAATAGATCCTAGACATTTGGAGGGAGTTGTCGGTGGAGGCGTTGTCCACAAGGATTACTTCTTTGTTGGGGTAGCTATCCTTCAGTACCGTCTCAAGGCATCGACGCACAAAAGTCTGGCCGTTGTAATTAAGAATGACGACCGATACAAGCGGCGGACGATCGAAGCTCCTCGCTTGTGGGGCTCGGACCGGCTGCCACTGCGCATCCTCGTCGGTTACATTGTCATCGACGATGAGTTGGTCTTGTTGTCCCAAATTCTCCCGGCTATCCATAGACACTACTTTCCACCGCTTGACTATAGAATTGTTGCCAGAAGTCGATTTGAGCCAGGCGCTATGAAAATCGCTCGGAACACCGGATGTTTCACATTGGGTGCTGTCTGCAAAACGAGCTTGTTCCCGGCAACCGCTCCCGTTTATGAAAGTCTACGGTGCCGAATCAGTGTAGCGCAGGCTGCGATGGCGATGAAAGGGATGGGAATCTCTGCCGGTTCATGCAGTTTCGCCCGATTTCTCGGGGAGGGATCGTCCGGAAGAGGGTAGTTTCGCTCGCTCGCTCGAATCCAACTGACCATTGTGCACCTGCGCGAAAATCATCTGGCCTGCAGCGGTCTGAAGAATCGACGATACTTCGACACTGATTTCCTTGCCGATGTATTTTCTTCCACGCTCGACGACCACCATGGTGCCGTCCTCCAGGTATCCGACGCCCTGGTGTTCTTCCTTTCCCTCGCGGAGGACATGGACCGATAGGATTTCGCCGGGCAGCACTGCTCTCTTCATGGACTGCGAGAGCTGGTTCAGGTTCATTGTTTGCACGTGTTCGATTTCCCCCATTTTGCAGAGGTTGAAGTCGAGCGTGTAGACTGTTCCGCCGTGTTGTTTGGCAAGGCGCATCAGGCCTTTGTCCACACCGTCCGGGCCGGGGTGCTCGGTAGCAAGCACTTCCAGTTCCATATACGAAGAGCTCTGAAGGCGCGACAGGATATCCATACCACGGCGGCCCTTGCTTCGTTTCAGGTGGTTTGTCGAATCCGAGAGGGCTTGGAGTTCATCGACAACGAAGCTCGGCACAATGAAAAGGCCTTCCAGAAAACCCGTCTCGGCCATATCTGCGATGCGCCCGTCGATCAATACCGAGGTATCCAGAAACTTCGCACCCCAGAGCCGCCTTTCGCTGGGGGTGATGAACTTGGCTGTTGTGAAGTCCAAGCGATGGGCGGAACGGATGCCGACTACGGCTCCAAAGTAACCCAACAGCAAGTGGGTGCCGACGCGGAGCGGTGTTTTGGTTTCCTCGGGAGTGCTTTCGGGGATGACGATGAGTATCAGCGTGGAGATCGATAATCCACAAACCAGACCGAAAAGCCCCATGACCAATTCCTGAGTAAACAGGACCTTGATTCGACTCTCTACATACACCAGAAAACAGGGTACGACGATAAGGCATGCGATCAGGAGCTTGTAACCGCTGGGATCGAAATACGGAACGAACGGTCGCAGGTAGGTATAGCTGAGGATGCACGACAGCAGGATGAAAATTATGCGAACCGCACGAAGGTAGGGGCTCTTCATTGTCTAGCTCGGTGAATACGGAGTCGTATCGGGCATCTCCGCACCGAATCCTCTTTCAATGGCTTGTAGCAGTGATTCTACTCCCTGGGGGGCCGCTTGTTCAATCGAGGCTGTTTCGACGTCCCGGAGATTTGCCGCGGGCATGATTTGGCTGGTGAATCCGAGCTGACAAGCCTCGGCCACCCGCTGTTCAGCGCCCTTCACTCCGCGAACTTCCCCCGAAAGGCCTAACTCGCCGAACACCACGGTTCTGGAAGGCAACGCCTCGTCCCGATCGCTGGAGACCATCGCCAGCGCCAGAGCCAAATCGGAGTCCGGCTCGTCCAGTCGAAACCCTCCCGTCACATTGATGAACACATCTTTTGCGCCAAAAGGAATTCCAAGGCGCTTCTCCAATACCGCCAGAATCATAGCGATACGATTCGGGTCTCCACCGGAACACGTCCGTCTTGGAAATCCGTATCCATGGAACGGGGTCACCAGGGCCTGCACTTCCAACAGCAATGGACGGTTCCCCTGTAGAATTACCGTAACCAGCGACCCCGGCGGGCGGCTGAACCCTTTGCCTAAAAAGGCCATCGACGCATCGTCGACTTCTCTCAGGCCTTTCCCGGTCATTTCAAACACGCCAATCTCATGGGTCGAACCGAATCGATTCTTGGTCACCCGAAGAATGCGGTAGGTATAGTGCTGGTCGCCTTCGAAGTAGAGAACGACGTCCACGAGATGTTCCATCACTTTGGGGCCGGCGATGCTGCCTTCCTTCGTCACCTGTCCGACGAGGATAACGGGCGTCCCTGTTTCTTTCGCCAGCCGGATCAGGATTGCGGAACAATCGCGTACCTGTCCAACACTCCCCGGTGCGGCCCCCAGCTCGCTCCAGTAGGTGGTTTGAATTGAATCGACCACAGCCAGGCACGGACGCAGAGTTCGGATGGTTGCCACAATCTCTTCGAGCCGGGTTTCGGCCTTGACCAGCGTATTTGGCGACTGGACGCCCATCCGCTCGGCACGAAGCCGAATCTGGGATAACGACTCCTCGCCAGTGATATAGACCACCGTACCATATTGCTGAGCGACCGCGTCGCAGATTTGAAGAAGGATCGTAGATTTCCCGATGCCGGGCTCTCCACCGAGCAGGAGTGCGGCACCGGGGAGGAGTCCGCCGCCGAGCGTTCGATCCACTTCGGAGAGGCCTGTTACGAGGCGGGCGGTCTCGTCCCCGGCGGCTTCTGTTATCGAAACGGGGGCGTTTCCCTTCATTTTGGCCGAGGCGAATGCCGCAGTACGCGGTTCGCCTGACTGTTGGACTTCCTCGGAGGCTGTATTCCACGCACCGCATTGCGGACATCGACCGAACCATCTCGGCTGAGTGCCACCGCATGCGGAGCAGGCGTATGTGGTTTTACTTTTAGCAGCGCTCAAAATGGCTCCGTCCCCAAATCTGTTACGCTCGGGAGGGCGAAGCTCCTGCTGAGCCGATTCTTTCTGTTCTTCGGCTCACCGGGAGGCTCGCCCCGATGATGTCTTCCAGTGATCTCTAGCTGGATGCCATCGGCATAGTCCCTCCAAAGATTACACGAACCAGCGTTGGAGATGCAGATGAGGGCCGGGCAGGGGAACCGAAAAGATGCCTTCTTCCGGACAGCGTTCGACTGTCTCGCCGTTTTCCGATACCTCCAGAGAGAATTCGAAAGTTGTCGTTGTTACAGCGTTTTCAGGAGAAGTTAGGAAGTTTTGAAGATCGAGCGATACTACGAACGCGTTCTGAACTTGAACCGCCTCCAGATTCTTGTTTCTATCGTCTAATTCGATTTCCTTTTCAATCGGCGACACACAGATCAAACGAATCTGCGACTGGCCCAGCGAGAGAGAATGCGCAAGGCGTGGAGTGGTTTCGATACGAAGCGCCAGGAAATTTTCGGTGACACCGTACAGAATGCGTGTGATTTCGAAGCTGGTCCGATGCATAGCGCCGCCCGCTTTGCCCGCCAGATACTCGCTGGCTCCCGCCCACTCGAAGAAGCCTTTTCCGAGCGGATTCGGTTTGCGGAAGAGCCGGCCGCCGGCCGCCGGGGTCGCCTGACCTTTCGCGCGAATGGGGCGGAGCAGACGGCTTGGCGGCTCCTGCCCGAGGATGTGGTACACCTCGATGAGTCGGTTTCGGAAGATTCGATCGAGAGTGAGGGCGTGATGCGAGGGATGATACTCGCAGTACCACCAGAACCAATCACTTCCCTCGGCGACATAGATTTGCTCCCACGCTTTCTTTCGCTCTTCGTCGGTTAGTTTGTCTTGACCGCGGACCAGGGCGAAACGTGTTTGTCGCAAATAATCCCAGGCCTGATTGGTTTCGGAACCTGCAATCCAGATTCGGAAATTTGTATCGATCCAGGAGGCGGGGAAAAGCCGGGTGATCGTCTCTTTCGGAGGGTGTTTCTCCAGTGCCTCGCTCACGGTGCAACATTCAATGTTCTTGTCGGAGCTGAGCCGGGAATACAGCGCCTCCAGGAACGGCAGTCCGTCGTCAGGGTAATATTCCCAGCAATTCTCGCCATCGAGGATCACAAAGATCGTGCACTGTCCGTCGTGGTCCTGCCCGATCTCATGCAGCCGCGAGACAAAATCATCCGCCGCTCGCTCGGACGGAAAGCGGGAGTAGTCGAATCCGATAAGATCCGAAAGTCGGTGATCCCGGAAGATCATCGTGATCGGTCCTTCGGGGGTTTCTACTTTGAACGGCTGGTATGGATGGATCTTGGATTTGCTTCTCTTCACCACCGATCGGAAAAGGACTCCCTCATCCGTTGCTGCCCACTGGATTCCCTGTTCGACCAGCAGACTCATTGCTTCTTCCGAAACGGAGCCTTCCGCGGGCCACATCCCGTTCGGCGCACAGCCGAATAGCTCCTTGTACTGCTCGATGGCGCGTGCGACGTGGACTTTGGCATCCTCCGGAGAGCGGAAGGCGGGACTGGGGAGCGGATCTCTCGGCAGGGCTTCTTTGGCGGAGTCGGAATCGCAGAGCAGAGGCAGAATCGGATGATAGAACGGGGTTGTCGTTACCTCGATGATTCCGTTCTCCAGAAGACGACGATGTGTCGGAACCACCTCGGTCATGATGCGTTGGTGTTCGGCCAAAACCGACTGTTTCTCTTCTTCCGTAAATCCTTCCCCCTTTTCCATCAACTTGGCGAGAGAACGTTCGGGATCGTTTCGAAACAGGGGGTCGATCCAAACAAGGTTGAACCAGACCTGGAGATCGCGAAAATCCTGAGGCGAGAACTGAGTCAGGCATCGCTCGATGGACAAGTTCCTTTGTCGAAGGAGATTCTTGTAACGCCGATAAGGCCGGATCATCCACTGCTCGTTTGCATCGAAGAAGTAATTGAGAAGATAGCGTTTCTCGTTTTCGGTCAGTTCCTCGGCACGTTTCTGAGAGAGTCGAAGGGATGTATCGGTCAGGCTGTTGTCGAGATAGCCGCTGATTTGCTCGATAAGACTCGGAACGAGGTTTATTGTCTGATGGACATCGGGAAATCGTTCGGCCGCAAGGGCGACGTCCACATAGTCTTTTGTTGAATGCAGCCGCACCCACGGCATGATTAATTCGTTGACGTCCGGGTCGTAATACGAAGGCTGATGCTGATGCCAGAATAGACAAAGGTTGATCTTCTTCTTCGAAACCATATTCGTTGCTGTACCTAACTGTGGGTTTTTGCGTACTTGTCAGTCGCTTTGCAGGATCAGGCGGTACAAGTCTTCATACGATTTTGCGGACGTATTCCATGAGAAATCCTGTGACATCGCCCGCTGGATGATTTCATTCCAGCGCTGCTTATCCCGGAACACTTTTTGGGCTCGCTCGACAGCCCCGACCAGCGCTTCCGAGGAAGAATCGTCGAATACGAAGCCATTCCCCTCGGGATCTTTGTCGACATCGGTGACTGTGTCTGCAAGGCCGCCTGTGTTGCGAACGATCGGAATCGTACCGTATTTCAGACTGTACAACTGTGTCAATCCGCAGGGCTCGTACCGGGAAGGGACAATGAACAAGTCCGCTCCGGCTTGGGTGAGATGCGAGAGCGGGTCATCGAATGTGTTCTTGACCCCGAGTTTTCCTTCGAATTCCCTCGACAACTGAAGCAGCGCATCTTCCAAATTCGGTTCACCCATCCCCAACACAGCAAGCCGAACATCGCGTTCGACAATGTCCGGAACCGATTCGATGAAGAGATCGATCCCTTTCTGGTAAGCGAGCCGGGAAACGACGCCGACCAATGGTTTGTCAATGGAGTCCGGTGCGAGTTCGAATTCCTCGATCAGTTTCTGTTTGTTCGCAGCCTTGCCGGTCGTTACTGTCTGGGGTGTATATGTCTGAACGAGGTTCTCGTCGTATTCGGGGTTCCAGGTCGTGTAATCCGCACCATTCAGAATTCCATGCAGCCGACCCGCTCGTCTTTGGAGTACCCCGTCGAGTCCCGAACCATATTCCTTTGTCAGGATCTCCTTGCTATATCTGTCGCTGACAGTAGAGATGTGATCGGCGAAAACCAGCCCGCCCTTCATGAGATTGATCTGTCCCCAGAACTCGATACCGTCGATGTGAAAATGTTCCCAGCCGATCCCGGCAACGGAGATTTGTTCCGCTGGGAACAGCCCCTGGTAGGAGAGATTATGCACGGAAAACAGTGTTTTGATTTTACTCAGTTTCGGATGGTTGGCGTATTCGGTTTTCAGCAATAGTGGGACAAGAGCGGTCTGCCAGTCGTTGCAGTGGATAATGTCGGGAACCCAGTCCGAACGCTCCAGCCACTGCAGAATGCTTCGGCAGAAGAAACTGAACCGAGCGAGATTGTCTCGATAGCCTCTGCCGTTGTAATCGTAAAGGTTCTCCCGGTCGAAGTAGCCGTCCTGTGCGACTAAAAACACCGGTACGCTGGTATCGGATAAGGTTGTTTTCTCGATCTGCCCTTGTATGAATTCCGCTCCGACCAGAACAGACACATTGGCGAGTAATTCGGTCGCCGCGTTCTTCTGTGTGACGGTTCGGTACTTGGGTAGGGACACAGCAACATCGTGACCGAGTCGTGACAGCGCGATCGGAAGCGCACCCGCGACGTCGGCCAGCCCGCCTGTTTTGGCTAAGGGCATTACCTCAGAAGCCAGGATCAGAATTCGCATATGTGTGATCCTCCCCGTTTTTGTTCTACCCGAATGAACCTATCTTTCAGTCTAGCGGCGGCGCGTTCTCGAACAAAGGCGGGTTTGAATCGAAATCGCAGATCGACGACTCAGCGTGTCGGTCTATGGATACGGTGTCAAAGCCGCAATCGTCGTTCGATCCAACGGGCCGCTGCAGATTCTCTCTCTTTCTCGCAGAGGATGAGGATGCACGTTGCGCGATCATTGTCGATTTCGACGGAGATGAAACCGTCGTTCTTCTTTACCGGTTCAAACGTCTCGTACGTTCGCCACTCCGTGTCGACAAACTCCCCGACCAGGCAGAGAGGATTCTCCAGTGTTTTGTTCTCTATCTCTACGGTCCCTTCATCGATTGGGAAGACTGCCAGGTAGTTGGAGTCGGCTAGTGGTTGAGAACCAAGCGCTCGGAGCATGACGCTTCCAGTGGACCTGATTCTGTCTTCTCCGCCGATGCTCATCCGCCCCTGTCCTTCGTATGCCATCAACTCCCCGCGCCGGTTGAACGAGAACAAGGCTCCGCGATACCCACCAACCGAGAAAACCGTGTCCGTTGCGTTGATGACTGTACGGTATTCGATCGGCGTGCGGTCAGGATCCATCCGGAAGAACAGATAGCTCTCTCCGGTTCGCTCCGGGACTCGATAGGCGTGCAGCGCCGGATCGTCCGGTGTTATCTCGATAGGATTGACCTCAGATGCCTCTATAAGATGAGCGTAGGGGCTCTCCCCCTGGATACGATCGGGGTAGAGCTCGGCAGGCCAGGGAAGGAACGTCATTGTGCCCGAGCCGATCTGAACGGATGCGGCGGCAGGAATATCGGCACTTTCCGGATATTGCAGCGGTGGAAACTCAGGCGGGGGAGTGAATCCAAGTGCCTGGAACCGGCTGGTCCTGGTACGTTTTCGATTTCGATCGTAAGCGATATCGCCGGAAAAATAGACATGTCCACCGCCGTAGGCGAAGGCGTGCACGGCGACGCAGGTTTCGTCGCTCGGACAATACGGGATGGGCCAGATCAGGAGTTTGACACCCTCTGGGAGCTGGTTTAGATCTCGTTCATTGATCACCCCGAAATCAACGTGCTCCGAAAGCAGCCATTCAATCGAGGTGAAGATTCCGCGAGTAATTTCCCAGCTGCGGCCGCCCAAGCGGTGAGCGTCGGGAACGAGCAGAAACACTTCCGGCGTTTCATGGCTCGGTACAAATGTGGAAAAGAACAAAGCCGTGTTTCGGTAGGTTTTCGCCCAGGCCTTGTCTACTCCGTCCTGGGCATAGGTAAGCCCCCAGGGGAAGATGGCGTCCGGCATATCCTTCAAACACCAGTTGAGCACGAATCCCGCACCGAGTCCTATCGATTCGTGAACAACCGCCAGATACCGATCGACCGACGGTTCGATGAAGAGACCTTCCTCGCCGTTTACTCTTGCATGATGTGCTTCTTGCGCTCCGAATTCCCCCAACGTGAGTGATTTTCCCTCGAAGCATCGGTCCAACATCTTGAGATGCAAAGGAAAATCATGAAGGGGGCCGTAATAATGGGTATTGGCGTAGTCCAGATTCTCCGTAGCCAGTAATTTTTCCGCACTTTGGAAGTCAGGGAGGAATCCTACAGTGACCAAAGCTTTTGGGTTGCCGTCTTTCACACCTTCGACATTCTCTTCGAGCCACCTTTCCAACAGCTGAACCCGAAATATATTCACATCGAGCTGGCGAACACTGTCCCATTCATTTGGACATTCAACGAACGGAATCGATCCAATGGATGCTTCAGGTGGAGACACAGTCCATGCAGCCCGAAGCGCCTCATCCGTCCGATAGGTTTCACGTAGATAGTTGTTCCAAAGGCGTACAATATCGGGGTTGTCGGAGAAGCCGATGTGGGGTTCGTTTTGGATATCAAATATTACATGAGGATCGTCTTTGTAGCGATCGGCCCAGAATCGATTCCACTTCCTCTGGGCCTGCAGATCCGACCGCGACAGCTCTTCCTCGAGCCAATCATGGAGTGTCAGAAACAATATCGCGCCTTCTTCCCGACAGAGGCGGACCAGCGCATCGGTTTCCTTTTGCAAGCGTTCCGGGGGTGTCGCCGCAAGGTCCTGCGGCTCATGGGCGCCCTTGCCCTCGAATCCCTGAGCAGCGTACGGAGAGAAATGGAGAAGTCGAAGCATTCGTAAACCGTGATCTCTCATCCACCATAGATCGTGACGCCAGACATAAGGATTCTCCAGCGGTGTGAACCAGACCATGCCGGTTTGATTCGTTCCAAACAAGAATGTCGGTCGGTTTCGAATAGTAAATACATTGTCTCGCACGTCGATCTGCGACAGCGGTCCGCTGGTTGCCTCGCCAAGAAGAACAACTCCGCCGTGAATGGCATCTACGACGTTGTCCCCTTCGCGGATCTCTACCCTGTAGAGACCGTTCGACTCAGCGAATGCAGTCGACTCGACGGAGAAACTTGCCACATGCTCGGTCTCCGGAGCGACAGCCACATCCGCTTCCCCTACACTGGTATCTCCCGCCATCACGAACATCCGGCCGGAGAACGATTCCGGACCATAATTCGCGAGACGAACGGTCAGGGCGACCCCTTCCTGGGCTAGATACGAAACTTGATGAGTGTCGGAGGCCACCAGGAAAACACGTCGTCGAAGGTTGCGAATCGTTTCGACCAGGCTGCCGCGGAGCGGGCTCGCCGGTCGTGAAAACAGGTCAGCACTCGTGACGCCTGAGAACGCCCACGCAGATCCCTTGTACGGACCGTCATGGTGGAACATTGCCGCCAGGACGCTGCCCGACGGACGGCCGTATCGGTCTCGCGCCTCCAGAAGCGATATCCAGCGGGCGTAATTTCTCGGAAAGACTGGATTGTTGCTCCCCGACATGGCAGTGGCCGCGAAACCCCGCACAAATGTCTCAACGTCGAATTGCTTCTTCAGCATCTGTTGGCCGGGCGCGGTGACGATTTTGCGGACCCTCTGAAATTTGTATGTAGGGTCAAAGACAGAGATCTGCTCCGGCCGAAGTCCCATGGTGTCTCCGGGACTGCCCTTTCGTCCGGATAACCACTCCTCAGGATCGGTGACGAGTTTCTCCACCCAGCGGCCGCCTTCTCGTTCGCAGAGATGGTCGAATGCATATCCTCCGAGGCTTATAAAACACCCGCCCGACTGAAGGTACTGAACGAAATTCTCCCGAGCTTCCAGAGGAAAATAGGCCCCGTTCGGAAACAGCAGGATATCAAAATCCTCGGGACTGATTCCTTCCGGTTTCAGGAGTTCGAATGCATCGACGATAACGGAGGAGATCCCGTTTTCCTTCAAGAATGGGGAGAGCGACAGCGGGTCGCCGGCGGAGGGCGTATCGGGAAAACTCCCGCTGATGATTCCGACTACCGGTTCACCGGATAGTGTTGCAGGAAAAAACAGGCCGGCGAACAGCAACGCAATTGCTGGTAATCCATAGACTCTAAACACAGACGGAAACAATATTCTTCGAATTTGTCGCATGGTATGAACCTTATCAACACCAAGCTGAAGGTTCTTAAGACGCTGGGTGAGCAGCCAATACGTGGTGTAGGAGTCCGCCACCCCCAAGCGGAATTGGGGGTGGCACCCTTTTCCTCTCTATGTCTTCTACTCTCTATGTTTTTTACTCTCTGTTGACTTTTACTCTCTAATGTCTTTTCTACTTTCTATCTTATCTCGAATACTCGTACTTCTGACCTTTGGTTCCTGTTCGTCTGGTTCCTTTTGGTCTTCTTTTGCCTCTGGCTTTTCCCATCTTTCGGTTCTCTCTTGCTCAATCTGTTGCCTCTATTCCTCCTCCGGCAAATCAAGTTTGATGAACAACTCGTCTAATTGCCGTTGGCTCACTTCGCTCGGCGCTCCAGAACAGGGGTCCTGTGCCCGCTGATTCTTTGGAAAGGCCATGATTTCGCGGAGGTTCTGCTCTTCAGCATAAATCATCACGATCCGGTCGACTCCCGGAGCGATACCTCCGTGGGGCGGTGCGCCATACGAGAAGGCCCTTATCATATGCCCAAATTTTTCATCCACGTCTTCCTTGCTGTATCCGGCAATGGCGAATGCCTTATACATAATGTCGGGACGATGGTTCCTGATCGCTCCCGACGAGAGTTCGACACCATTGCAAACGATGTCGTACTGAAATGCGTAGACGTTCAGGGGATCCTTCGTTTCGAGCGCCTCCATACCGCCCTGAGGCATCGAGAAAGGATTGTGAGAGAAGTCGATCTTCTTCTCTTCCTCATTGTACTCGTACATCGGGAAATCTGTGACCCAACAGAATGCCAGGCAATCGTCCGGGATCATATTTCGGTACTGCGCAAGTTCTCGGCGTACCTCGCCCATCAGTTCGCATGTCTCCTGCCACTTTCCCGCGCTGAAAAAGACCGAATCGCCGCTGCGAACGCCTAAGCGCTCAATCAGGTCTTTCTTCTCGCGATCCGATAGGAACTTAACGATGGGACCGTCGACACGGTCACCCCGGAACAGCAAATAAGCGAGTCCTTTTGCTCCTCGCTTTCGAGCGAAATCTTCCATACCGTCATACCAGGAGCGACTCTCCCGAACGCCGCCCGGCAACCGAATGGCTTTGATCGAACCTCCACTCTGTGCCGTCTGAGAGAAGATGCGGAGCTGGCTCTCGCGGAAGATCTCGGTGACATCCACGATATCCATGTCAAAACGGATATCCGGCTTGTCCGATCCAAAGCGGTCCATTGCTTCTCGATAGGGGAAGCGGGGAAACGGGCTCTTCATGAGTTTCTTATCGCTCACGGCGGCGGTCATTTCGGTAAACAAGCCCTCGACAACGTCAAAAACGTCTTCCTGGGTACAGAACGACATCTCCAGATCCAGCTGATAGAACTCGCCGGGCGACCGGTCGGCCCGTGCATCTTCGTCGCGGAAGCAGGGCGCGATTTGGAAGTAGCGATCGAATCCGGAGACCATCAGGAGTTGCTTGAACTGCTGAGGCGCCTGGGGTAGCGCATAGAATTTCCCGGGATTCAGGCGGCTCGGCACGAGGAAGTCGCGCGCCCCTTCCGGTGAGCTGTTTGCCAGCACCGGGGTTTGGATCTCGACAAAATCCCGTTTGTGCATGTAGTCGCGAATGAAACGAATAATCTTGTCCCGATAAACGATGTTCCGGTGCAAATGCTCTCGGCGAAGATCCAGGAACCGCCATTTCAGGCGGAGTTCTTCGTTGATCTTTTCTTCGTCGGCAATGGAGAAGGGGATCGGTTCCGCAAAGGATTCCACGGTTATCGTTTCCACCCACACTTCCACTTCGCCTGTCGGCAGCGCTTTATTCACTGTCTCGTCGCTGCGGGCCATCACAGTGCCCCGAACGCTGATTACACTTTCGTTGCGGACATTCTGCGCGAGGTCGAAGTTGTCTTTATTCCGGTCATAATGAAAAACGACTTGGGCGATTCCGTAATGATCACGCAAATCGATGAAAATCAACTGTCCGTGGTCACGTTTCCGATGGACCCACCCGGCGATTCGGACTTCCTGTGTTTGATGTTCCATCCGAAGTTCTCCGCAGGTGTGCGTTCGAAAAGGATGGTTCGGTTCTCCTTGTTTCGCTTCGGCTACGCTCATAGTTTCCTTCCTCGATCCAATACGAAACTTTCTTTTCAACCTTCAGATTTGTGTTCAAAACCCAACCGATGCACGAAGCGTAAGGAAGCCCGGACACACCGGATTCCTCAATCCTTCTTCACGTTGTCAGGCACATGGGTTTTGAAAACCGTTCTAGAAACGTACATCATTTCGAGACAAACACCAAGAATTGTAGGGCCGGTTTGGAGCTCGGCCAAGGACGACGTCCCGGTAAGCGGGGAGGTTGTCGAGACCGCATTGAGTGCCGGACATCCCATTTCCAGCTGCTGAATTATTGAGAGTACGGTCCTCATAAGAATCAGTTCTCCACCTCTTCAGTTTTGACGCCTCCTGACGATAACTGTCGTGGAGGCAAAGATCATGATTGTTCAATGTTGTCAATGTCGAAAAGTGAAACAAGGGGAGAGGTGGAAAGAGCCTTCTTCTCACACACTGTTGCAGGAGCAGACCGTTACGCACACCTATTGTCCGGCATGCGCCGAGTTGGTTCTTCAGCAGATCCAGCTCTATGAAAGATCAAAGGGCGCTGTATCGGCGGTTGTATGAGTCGTATGGAGTTCAAAACCAAATTACCTGTCCGCTACTAAGCTAGATGTTCATGACCGGTATCCGGGATGAGGACGCCGGTCTTCTCGCACCAGGCTAAAGGCAGGGATTTGCCATAGAAGGCGTCGGACCATGAGGGTCGGCGCCTTCAGCCTGTTATAGGGCCGGTCGGTCTTACCTATCAGTTGATCTCGAGTTTCCCGGTCCATGATTGGATGGAGAGGTCGCCTTCATCCGATGTTTCTGCGAATCGTGTCCGCATGAGCGCTTCCATCTGGCTCAAGACAGTCTCATACGCAAGGGGGTTGGTGAAATTGACGGTCCCGAGCGAGATTGCATCAGCTCCCGCGATCATGTATTCGAGGGCATCTCGTCCGGTGCTTATGCCTCCCATGCCGATGATCCCCGTTTTGAAGCCCTTTTCGCGAAGAGCGCGGTGAACTGTGCAGACGACGCGCTGTGCGAGCGGCTTGATGGCGGGTCCCGATACGCCGCCGAAATTCTTTGCCAAAACCGGACGGCGTCGTTCGAGATCGATTGCCATACCGGGATAGGTGTTCACCAGCGAGAGCGCATCCGCACCAGCCTGCGCTACCGACAGCGCAATCGCGACGATATTGGCCACGAGCGGGGCCATCTTGACAATTACCGGTTTCCCTTTCGCGGCAGCGCGTACAGTACGCGTTACTTCTGCCGCTACGTTCGGATCGGTGCCGAATTCCAGACCGCCGCAGTCCAGGTTCGGACACGAAATGTTGACCTCCATCGCATCGAACAGGTCAAACGCGTGCTCCACGAGTTCCTCGGCGATTTGCCGATACTCGTCGATACTCGTGCCGCAGACGTTCACAATGATCTTTGTTTGTCTGGGATGGAGGGACGGCAGAATCGTGTCGACCATGCTCTTCACGCCGACACCTTCGAGCCCTATCGCGTTGAGCAGCCCGCCGGGAGTTTCGACGAGACGCGGGGTCGGGTTTCCCCGGCGCGATTCGTAGAAAATTCCCTTTAATGCGACTCCACCCAGCCGGGTCCAGTCGATTCGTTCGAGAACCTCCGGCACCTCTACGGCATAGCCCCAGGTGCCCGACGCCAGAATGATTGGATTGACCAGATCCATTCCAGCGACTTGTACACGAAAATCAATCTGGGACATTGAGTTCTGATTCGTCACGTCCAGTCTTTCTCCCAATCGATGCGGTCCGCGCGAATCATCGGTCCGTCCCGGCAAACCGCCAAATTTCGTTTGACTTTGACGCCGTTTTCGTCGATATCGAATCCAGGAACCACGCAGGATCGGCAGATTCCGAATCCACAGCCCATCATTTCTTCCATCAGCAGGTAGGTCTCCTGTCTGTGCTCTTTCGACCAGTCCGCCAGGGCTCGCTCCATCGGTTGCGGACCGCATCCGATCAGCAAGGCCCGGCCTTCTGTGTCCTCGAATGGACCATGTCTATCGTTGTAATCCCGGTCAAGCAAATCCACTACGGTGCCTTCGAAGAACGAGTCATCGAGCATCGACGCGAGAGAGCAACGGCACCCGAGAGAGGTGAATTCGTCGAGTAATATGCAACCAAAGGGGCTCTGATCGCTTACACGTAATGCGAGGTCTTTGGCGGTGTTGACTCCGTAGTAAAGCCAACAGGGCATCCTGTTTTCTTTCGCGAACTGAGCGAATGCCATAAACGGAGCGATTCCGATACCGCCGGCAACGAACACAAGCCGGTCCACGTCCTTGGGAATCGTTGTGAGTCCTTGTCCCAGAGGGCCGATTACACGGACATGATCCCCGGGCCGAAGCGCGGCCAGTCTGCTGGAACTCTGCCCGACGATCTCCACTAGAATGGAGAATCCTTCCCCCGTTTGTCTGTGAATGCTGAACGGACGGTTCAGCAACGGAGAAAGTTCGTTCCCGATTGGGTTCCCGAGGTCATCGCATCCATGTGAGGATACCTCGAAGAACTGCCCCGGGAACGCCCGGCTTCCGACATTCGGTGCTTCAAAACTCAGTCGCACAAAGCGGCCGTCTGTTTCCATCGCGACAATCGGTGCGATTTCGATCGAGGCTTTATTCTGTGGAGATGGTTCGTTCAACATGTTCGTTTGTCCGCAAACATAGAAACAGAAACCGGGCACACATTCCAAGGGTACATAGGGGTATGAGAAACAACAGGCTCGAAATGGGCTCTTCTCTCATTAGGTCGACAAGGAGCAAATTGGGAGCGTTTGTGCCCAGCCACTGAGTATGAAGCACCGGAGTGCATCGCTGGGGATGATAGACCGACATTTGTTTGCCGATGACATTGTAATCCAGGTTCGCCTCCCGGATTACCTGTACAGGGTCTGTGAGGAGCCCGAGGATCTGCACAGCCAGCGAAAGGGCCAAGAGAAGCCATATCCATCGTCCTCGCCGCGCCTGGCTGAAGAACCACAGTGATGCCGCGACAGCCAGCCAGGGTGTAATCTGAAAGATGTGGCGGGGCCCCCAGTCCGATCCTCCGGCCCAGTTCTGCCATTTGCTCATGGCTCCCAGATATCCCGCAACAACGAGGCCTGCGGCGATGGCGAAAGCCCTGTGGGTTCGCCAGAGGGTGACAATACCGGGCACAGCCAGGATCAGAATCGGCGAGTACACAAAGAGACTTCTACCCGGTGTAAGCAGATTGCCGTGAAGACCGACCAGAAGAGGAGTCGAGAAACGCACACCTTCTGTCTGGTCCTCGTAACCGGTACTCACAACACCCCCGAAACGATACGCGTTGTATCCGGCTATTCCAGCCAGAATGAGGGCAACCGGTATTCCGACTAGAAGAGACCTCCGCAAGAAATCCGCCGGACGGGTCGCTTTGTAGGCCAGCGACCAGGCGATGCCCGGACCGGCCATTAGGCTGTCGAGACGGGTCAATATTGCCCAGCCATAGAGGAGACCGGCGCAGAGCAGCACGGCTGGACGGTCGGCTTTATCTTGGGTCAAGAGTGCGACAGCGCCAAGGATGCAGAGCGCAGCGAGAGGCTCCGTGAAAAAGGTCCGGCCGTGGGGCCACGCGACGGTGACAACACCGTACATAAGCGCACCCGCGAGGCTTGCTTGCCGCGACAGACCGAGTCGCATGAGCAACAGCCGAACGAGTAGAACGGTACATACGGTCACGAGCAGGTTGAAAATGGCCGCGGATAGCCGAAACGGGCGGTAAGCGACGACCTGAAACCCATCTCCGAGACGTCCCTGTGATACGAGAACTGCTGCGAGGAAGGGGCCGGCGGCTGCAGGGAGGCCCAAACCATATTGTGCATATTCACGGCCGTCTGTGCCGGTTTTTGTCGCAAATCCCATCGGGAGAGGCGGTACCGCCCCGCGGTTGCCATGGATCAACGAGACCGCTGTCCTCAGGAGAATCTCCTCGTCAGGAGAAGTTAACGGATTGGCGGGGAGGAACAGCAAATAGAGCGACAACAGGCATGCGCCCAGCGCCAGATATTCTTGTCGAGTTCCATACCGCATCAACCGATGTACCTCATGCCGACGGGACGATTGCCGTCGAGAAGCCCATTTGTAACAGGATCAGCGCGGACAACGGCACTTCCTGACAGTTCCCATGGTCCGTATAGTAACTGTTTCCCCAAAATTGGGCACCTGGAATAGGAGTGAAAGAAGGCATGTCGGAACAGATTGCTCAAATCATCCGAGAGGAAGATCATTTTTTGTTGACAAGTCACGTTCGTCCGGACGGGGACGCGATCTGCTCGTCACTGGCTCTTCGGCGTATTTTAGAGGAGTTGGGCAAAACGTCACGGTGGGTCTTGAGCGACGATCCGCCTTCGGAATTCTCTTTTCTGTATCGTCCCGATGAACTGGAGAAACTGGACGATTCTATCGATTTGGAGGATGTCCGGGTGATCTGCGCTCTGGATTTACCGGACTGGACGCGGACGGGAGACGCGTGGGAACGTTTGGCGAAGCATCCCGCCAAGAAGATCTGTCTGGACCATCATCCCCGCACGGGGTCGTTGACGGACTTGGAAATGAGGGACACGAAATCCAGCGCGACCACTGTCTTGGTCTATCGCCTTCTGAGACAGTTGAATCACCCCATGAGTTTGCCGGTGGCAAAGGCGATTTATACCGGACTTCTGACCGACACGATGTCTTTTCACTTAGCGAATACAAACAGGGAGGCCCACGAGGTGGCTGCTGAATGTTTGAGCGCCGGGGTGAATCCCGCCGAGATCTATGAAATCGTGTATGGATCCGTGTCTTTCTCTCGGTTGAAACTGACATCTCTTGTTTTGGCGACATTGGCCCAAACGGAGGATGGCCGGGTCACGTATCTATATGCTACCCGTTCGATGTATGAACAGGCTCAGGCGCAGCGGGGGGACGATGAAGATCTGGTGGAATATGCCCGTTCTTTGGAAGGCACCCATATCGCGTTGTTTTTGCGAGAATTAGAGAACAACCGAATTCGTATCAGCTGGCGGTCGCGGGGGGAGGCGGATGTGGCGGCGTCGGCACGTCATTTCGGAGGCGGTGGTCACGTCCGGGCGGCGGGAGCGGATGTACCCGGTCCGCTGGAGCGGGTTTTGGACGATGTGATCGCGGAGGCGCAAGCACGGCTGAATACATAGTCTTCGAGGCGCGGTATTCTGCGACTTTCCTTGAGGTTATCGTCCCTGGTAATTGAGTTGTCTCTGAAATCGCGACTGGAAAGAGATGACGGACACGACGATTCTTGCGATCTGCGATTGCCCGAACGGCTGTGTAAGATCCAGAACGAATGGGAGAATCTGACCCTCTGAGACGACAAAATAGCTTTCATCCTGGTCGCCAAGATGGAACCCTTTTTCATTTTGAAATGAGAAAGACACCCTGAGTTCACGAAGAGGTTGGTCAAATCGATGGCTCAGGTATCCCCGAATGTACTCCTTGCGTTCATAGGTTCGCCCTCCCGGTCGTCTGACTATAGTCTCTGAACTCACGTCAAGTATCCTCAGTGGCGAAAGTGCTACGACGTCCACAGGCCGGTTGTTTAGAGTCATTTGTACGGAACTGGTAGCCGAGGAGACCTCGACTTCTCCATATGGATTCTTACCTTCTATATAGACTGCTTTTACCTCGGAGAGAGGAAAACTGAGTACACCTTTACCGATGCGGGCGATGAACATTCCATTACTCATTCGAAGGACCCTGCACCGGACCTGTTGGCCTTGGATGGTTATAATGGTGTCGAGCGGGGGTTCCTGTGCGTCGGCGACAGAGACTGTCAGTATAAGAAGCAGGTGGCTCAGAAGGAGCGCCGTGCCTGGTCCGCACGCCCGAACGAGGTATGAGGCGAAAATGGGAATAGGTTTGACGGTTGACCTCATCTGCGATAGTGTCTTATTTTTGTTACGGTGTTTACTCTACAGTGTATCGGATGTATATATAAAGATGTGATCTTTTTTCGGAGAACAGATGGAACAGCAAGCCAAAAACCGTGAATCTTCTGTTGAAGATCAACCACGATACCAGATTGAAGAGAACAAGTCGAAAAAGGTAAAAGTTCTCCCGGACGAGCAACGGCGTGCATTGGAGAAGCTGTTGAAAGCCGGTGGGCATGTTCTCGATCCGGATCAGCGTGGTGTCATTCAGCAGTTGGTCGAGCGTTTAACGAATGAGGCCCAGAGACTCAAAGCTCTTCGGAAAGTGGCCGGTAGCGACAAACCCCTGGATCAAGTGCTGCGGGAACTGCGCAAGAAAGAGGGGCTGGAGGGAGACGGTATCCTCGAAGACGAGGAGGAACCCACAGTCCACAGGGTGACCCATACCGTCGGCTACGGCCCCGAGGAAGTCGTGAAGCGGTATCTCGATTGTTGGAATCAGCAGAAATTCGGGGCGGAGTACGACTGTTTCAGTAAGTCGTTTATCAATATGTCGCGCGAGGACTACATCAATCGCCGCCAGATTGTCTATCGCCAGGAATTGGCCCGAGGCGGAATGAAGCAGGAGATAGGCGAGCTGCTCGGAGTGGATGTCAGCGGGACGGAAGCCGAAGTCCGCTGTACGAAGGTTGTCAAATCGGGCAACCAGCCGGAGAGTGTTGAAAAGGATTTGTATCGTCTTCACATTGAAGATGGGCGTTGGGTGATCTATAAGGTCGAACCTCTCTAGATCCGTGTATGGGTTGATTTCCTGCCGTCAGCAATCGTCGTGAACGTCTTGTTGAGAGTATTCGATAGGGCGTGAGAGTTTCACTCACAATTGTCTATCAGTTGCCAATAACCTATCCGATTCGGACGGTTTCGATTCGAAGAGAAAGGCGCGGAGGTGGACAATGGCGAGTCTCCGAAAAGACGGCTTCACCTTGATTGAACTTCTGATCGTGGTGGCGATCATCGGAATTCTTGCGGCTATCGCGGTACCGAACTTTCTAAACGCGCGTTTGAAAGCCACTATTGCAAAAGTCTACGCGGAAGAAAAAGCGGTCAATGAGGCGTATCTCATGTACAAAATGGACAATCAGTCGTGGCCTCCGCATCTCGACGGCGATCCAGCGCAGCACCGATTTGTGACGACCCCGATCGCCTACCTGACCACCTCGATTTACGATCCGTTTCAACAGGAAGGCGTCACCGATTCAGCCACCTTGGGCTGGTATAAGGGACAGTATCATCAAGAACCCGGCTACCAGATGATGGCCGAGTTTTACAGCACCGGGGATCCAGCCGCCCTGCGATATGCTCAACAGAACAAGAACTCCGCTTTTTTCTGCCGGTCGGTCGGTCCGGATATGGATCGTGAATTCGAAAGAACTCTCCCCTATGACATGACCAACGGGCTGGTCAGCCACGGTACGCTGTGCACGCCTTTACATGCTCCGTGGGAGGATAAGTATCCCTTTGTCCGTAAGTGATGGACCTTCTTCGTTTTGCACGACCTTCTACGATCCTCACTGTTTTCGCTTGTGCCGCTCATGCTACAGTCTCCTATATCCGGCCTCTGAGGCTTATCAGTGTTTAATCGCGGAGAATTCTCGATGCGTGTAATCCGTTGTTTGCTCGCGCTGCTTATTTGCTTTGAGGCGTTGGTAGCGGCGGGGCAGCAGGTTTTTCACCTCAAGAACGGAAAACGACTGCTCGGTGAAGTGGTCGAGGAGCGCACTACCGATGTGGTTATCGAGACAAGAGACGGCAGAGTCACTCTCCGGCGGGATGACATTGAACGGGTTTCGGCTTACCCAGTAGATCAGGACGACCTGGCTGCGGCGGAACAGGCAGTTGATGAGAGGCGATTTATCGAAGCCATATCATTCCTGCGAGAGGCTTATTCGGGAGCCGAAGGTCCCGAATTCAGCGAAGAAGAGAAACGTAAGGTTGCGGAGGTTGTCGAGACATGGGTCGAGCAGTCGGCGACCCGGTCGGGAGCGGAGGTCGATTGGTCCGATGCTCAGCGTCTTCTGAAAGTAGAAGGGTTTATCGAGTCTGCGACCGCGTTGGAGCGACTCAAGGCGGAGGTTCGCCGCCTTCGGGAGGCTCGTGTTCGCTACCTACTTGGAGTCGCGGAGCGACATGTAGAAAAACGTGAATACGAACAAGCCGAAGAGATCTACCGTGAACTCGCACAGCACGATTATCCACAGCCGGACGAACTGGCGCAAACATATCTTGTCCATGCGAAGAGCCTGTTGAGGCCGCCCCGGGCGGATCCTGCGAAGGCCGTCCGACTCTTGCAGCGCGCGCTGGAGCAAAAACCCGAACTTGCCGATGTGTATCTATATCTCGCTCAGGCCTATCTAGATGTCGATGAGGTCGAGAATGCGGAAGCCGCGTTGCGGGAAGCCCATAAACATATGCACAAATTCTCCACTTTGGAGAAATCGATGTTCGAGCAAATCTCGGGAAGGCTCGCCCGAGCCACCAAGTTCCCGACGTTTGCCCCCATTCCTACGGTTTCTCAAGAAGAGGTCGTTCGTCATCGGGAAAAGAAGAAGAAAGAGGTGAATTACTGGTGGCAGCGCCTGAAACGGTTATACGGTTCCGGGAAATGGAGACAACTTTTCTTCGAGAACTGGAAGATTCTCGTCGGTGCGGTTTTTGCGCTGTTATTCGTGTGGTATCTACCGTGGCGGTATGTGCAACGCGATTACTCCCGCCGAACGCTGACAGGCCCGAATTGGAGCACGGTAGCCTTTTTTACCGGTATCATTGGCATGCTTGCCTATCTCGGAGTGCGTGCGCTCCAGGAAGGCCGGAAAGTCCGTTGTAAGCGCTGTGGATACAATTTGTCGCGCCTGGGCGACTACACCGACTATGACTATTCCCACTGTCCGGGATGCCGGGCTCCGATCAAACCTGTGTTCAGTTTGGACCAGATCATCGTGTCTCGGGCGAATTTGTTGGTGAGTGGCGCACCGGTGTCCGCTGTCGATACCGGTGGCGAGGAGGAGTTGTATTATCTGTTATGTCTGCACGCTTTCCGGTCTCGAGCCGAACTGGCGGAGCTGAAGCCTGAGGGGAAAGAAATCGCTGTTACGTTCACTATCGACGGGGTAATGCGCCCGGCCTTCAACCTGCCCGGGCAGGTTATGAATGTCATCCTTCCGTCGGCCCGAAAGAAAGGAAACATTGACCCATCCGCTTCTTATCCACAGACCGGATACTTCGTTACCAGCATGGATGATGCGGACGTGGAGGTTCACATACGAGTTCGACCCGGGGATCTGGGTGAGTCGATGGAGCTTCGTCTTGTCGACCGCCGGAAAGGGATTTTTGGGCTGGCTCAGTTGGGTTTCGATGAGTCGCAATTGACCGCGATCCAAGAAGAATTACAGAAGCGGTCCGGTGCGATTGTCGTTACCGGTCCGCCTCGGTCTGGAAGGAGTACGCTGGCTTATGCGATTTTGCAGCAGTTGAACGACGGACAGCACTACATCGTAACTCTTGAGAATCCAATCCATCTGGATTTGCCGGGTATCACGCAAGTGTCGGAAGGACAGGGCGGTCTTCGAGGGAAGCAGGCCGTGGAAGCCATTCTTCGACAGAATGCGGACGTTCTGTTTGTAGACCGTGTGGAAGACCGTGAGAGCGTTGAGATGCTACTGCAGTCATCGTCCGGAAACCGGCGCGCCATTATGTGTTTGGAGAGTCCCGACGTTGTTTCGGCCCTGAGGCGTTTCTTGAGTAATGACCTTAATGCGGAAACGCTGACCGGTGGCCTCTCGGTCCTGATCGGCGTCCGATTGGTTCGGAAACTGTGTCCCTCCTGCAAATCCGAGATGAGACTGCGTCCCCGCGATGCTCAGCGGTTCGGGATTTCCCCCGAGCAGGCGTCGAGCGTGACGTTGTTTACTCACAAAGGTTGTTATGAATGCACGGGCACCGGATACCGTGGACGAACAGGAGTATTTGAGATTCTTCCGGTTACCGATAGGCTTAAGGATGCAGTTCGTTCAGGAGAAGCGCAGGAGGAGATCCTCCGTTTGGCGGCATCGAGCCGAATGGGATCGATGCCGCAACACGCGATGAAGAAAGTCCTATCCGGGGTGACTGATTTTGATGAAGTCTCTCGGGTTTTCGGGGACTCCGCAAACCGCTGATCTTGACTCGGTAGTGCATATCTGTAGACTCAAATTCGACTCACGTGGCCCTGATGGGCCTGATTCGACATCATTCGATGGATAATGAGCACAGCCTCCCCTGGGACTTCCCCTCTTACCAACGCCTCTTCGACTACTAAGACCGCTCTCAGTCTTGCTCGAATCTGGGAACCGGTTGCCGAAGAAATGACTTTGTTGCAGGCGCTCTACCACGATTCCGTTATCGCAGCGGCGGAACGGAACCATATTCACGAGCTGCTGCTCTCGGACGATTGTGAGTGTATTCCGAAAGAGTTGCGTGTCGAGATCGTCGAGCGCGTATCGCGTCATCTTCTAGCCACGGAAGGCAAATGGATCCGTCCGGGACTGGTGATGCTTTCGGCTCACGCATTCGGCGCACGCGGTTTGCCGGTTCGGCAGGTCGGAGTGGCTGTTGAACTGATCCATTTGGCAACGCTGACCCACGACGACATCATCGACGAAGCGACGACGCGCAGGAGCGAGGTATCGGTTTGTTACGGATGGGGGAACTCGATTGCCGTTTTAGTCGGAGATTTTCTCTTTTCGAAAGCGTTTCGTCTTCTTCTTGAAAGCGGTTCGATTCCTTCTCAGAATGCGTTGGCGATCGCGACGGGCCAGATGTGCCTCGGGGAGATTAAGCAACTGCGTCATGTTCACCAGTTCCTGACTTCCGAAGAGCAGTATTTACAGACGATTGAGTACAAAACCGCCGCCCTGATGGCGGCCGCTACCGCCTCCGGCGGTGAGTTGGCAGGATGCGATCCCGAGACGGTCGAAGCATGGTCGCGGATCGGCCATGACATCGGGATGGCGTTTCAGGTGGCCGACGATATTCTCGACTACACATCCTCGTCGAAAATGATGGGAAAAGAGCACGGCGGCGATCTCCGTAACGGCAAACTGACGCTGCCGCTTATTCACTTGCTTGAACGCCAGCCCGATATCCTTCCTCTCATTCAAGAACAGTACGATTCTCCAGAGACAATTGACAAACTCAGGAGCGCTATGGAGGCGGAGGGCTCGTTCGAGTATTCCAATGCGCTCGGGAGACGTTACATCGAGCGGGCGCAGAAAGATCTTCTGCTTCTACATGAGAGAGCCACCCACCCGGAGGGCGTCGACAGTCTTCTCCAGCTCACCGAATTGATTCTCACCCGTTGCTCCTGAGGCCTTGTTGCGCACCAGTCATTGTTTCCTTCCTCCTATAGATGATGGGGCTGCAAAAAGTTTGGGATACGGATCTCAACCCCCTCCTAACCTCCCCCGATCTTCGGGGGAGGAATAGAAACGAGCATGTCCGCAGCATCTTCTCCCCCAAGAGGGACACGCTTGCGTGGCCGCTGTAAGGGGAGATACAGAGGGGAGGGGGTTGAAGACTTCTCTATTCTTATCCCGTCGACTTTTTGCGACACCGTCATAGACACTTGTCGGCAACTTTGTCTATATGGTCTTGATCTTTCGAGGTTTGGCTCCTATGTTCATTGGACGACCGGCAGGCGGATGCCGGCGATCTTTGTGGAGGCTTGGTATGCTTGGAAGGCGGCTTCGACGGAACTACGCGCTCATCGGTTTTGCTCTTCTCCTTTCGAGTTTCTACGCAGTGACCCCTTTTGCGTCGGAAGAGCGATACAGCACCATCCGGGCGGTTCCTTTCGATTTCATTCACCTGACGGACGAGTTTTGGGCTCCAAGAATCCAGGTAAACCGCGACATCACGATACCCCTCGTTTTTCGTAAATGCGACGAGACCGGCATTCTTCATAACTTCGCGCGGGCAGCGGGGTGGTTGGAAGGAAGTCACCGGGGACTCTGGTTTAGCGACGCCCAGGTGTACAAAGCGATTGAAGGCGCGGTCTATTCATTGGCTCTCGATTATCATCGCGAACTGGACCGATTTCTGGACGGTGTGATCAATCAAATCGCCGAGGCACAAGAAGAAGACGGATACCTCAACACCCGTAAAACCCTCAGCCTCCGTCGGGGTGAGAATCCCTCGGAAGGCGAACGATTCGAGAATATCCGATCCGGCCTTGAATTGTATGTTTCAGGTCACCTGTTCGAGGCGGCAACCGCCCATTATCTCTGCACACGGAAACGGACCCTTCTGGAAGTGGCGATCAAGAACGCGGATCTTCTTGTAGAGACTTTCGGGCCTGATGGAATACGAAACACGCCGGGGCATCCTGAGGTCGAAGTGGGATTGATGAAGCTCTATTTCGTGACCGGCGATGAGCGATATTTGAACCTCGTCAAATTCTTCATCGACGAACGTGGGCACGCACGGGGAAGAGAGCTTCACGGGCCTTTCGCACAAGATCACAAACCGTTTGTCGAGCAGAGCAAGGCGGTCGGGCAAGCCCCGAGAGCGACGTATCTCTATTCCGGTGTTACGGATGTTGCGCGGGTGAACGGCGATGAGAGATACATCGACGCCTTGGACCGTATCTGGACCGACATGATCTCCACCAAGACTTATATTACAGGGGGAATCGGTTCACGGCACGAAAATGAAGGATTCGGCGACGCGTATGAGCTCCCGAACCGAACCGCATATGCCGAGACCTGTGCGGCGATTTCCAACTCGATGTGGAATCACCGGATGTTTTTGCTCCACGGCGATGCAAAGTACATCGATGTATTGGAACGAGCGGTTTATAATGCATTTCCAGTAGGCGTGTCGTTGTGGGGAGATCGGTTCTTTTACGCCAATCCGCTCGAATCGACCGGAGAGTTCAAATTCAACAAGGGCTGGGTTACCGACCGACCCGGCATGTATAAAGAGGCCTCCGCCGACCGGAAAGAATGGTTCTTTTGCCCCTGTTGTCCACCGAACGTAGTCCGATTTATCCCTTCCGTCTCTCAATATATGTATGCCACACAAAAAGACGACATCTATGTCAACTTCTTCATCGAGTGCAGCGGGACAATCGAAACTCCGAACAATATCGTAAAAATTACACAGGAGACCGACTATCCGCGCGATGGATATGTCAGAATGGAGGTCATGCCCCGCCAGCCGGCGCGATTCTCCATTTTCGTTCGCATTCCGTGCTGGGCTCGCGGGTATCCGATCCCCGGAGGACTGTATCGATATCTCGACGATACGAAAGGCGATATCAGCCTTCGAGTTGATGGAGAGCCGGTGCCGATCGAACCGAGAAAAGGATTCGTACGAATCGATCGATTTTGGGATGAGGGGGACGAGATCGAGTTGGATTTACCTATGCCGATCCGCCGGGTCCTCTGTAACGAGAATGTTGAAGAAAATGTCGGAAGAGTGGCTCTGGAACGAGGGCCGATTGTGTATTGTGCGGAATGGGCGGATAACGGGGGACGAGCCTTGAATATCTGTTTGCCGGACGATGCGGAACTTACGTCGGAGTTCCAAGAGCACCTGCTCCAAGGCTTGACTGTGATCCGAGGAGAAGCGATTGGACTTTTCCCGTCGAAAGACGGAGAGACTGTCGAGAGAAAGAAACAGGAGTTTACCGCGATTCCCTATTACGCGTGGTCGAACCGTGGCATCGGTGAGATGACAATCTGGATGTGGCGTGACATGGAAGCCGCCAAACGGGAACTCCTTGCGCAGCCCTGATTTCGGCGGTCTTCTGCATGTCCGTCGGTTGTTGTGATTGTCGCGAATGCTCTTGTTCTCTTAAACATGGACCATTTCAGGAGCCCATCGGTGTCTCCCAGTGCATGTAAGGTTACGTATCCAGTTTGCGAAGCCGATTGGCTGGATCATTTATCCCGTGTGGGGTCGTATTCTTTTTTTCAGACTCCGCTATGGTGCCGCGCGTTGTGCGCATTTGACTCACGGTATCGGGACAATACCATTCTATTTGAATTTGATGGGGAGCGCGTTTTGTTTCCATGCATAGCCGTGCGGAGGCGTTTCGGTATCGAGACACTGGAGTCCATGCCGTGGGGGACTTACGGTGGGTTTCTTGCGAGCCGGACGTTGGGGGAGGAAGAGGAGAAACAGTGTTTTGAAGGAGTACTCTCCGTTCGCTGTCCTCAGCTTTTGGTAGTATCCTGGCCGGGAACGGAATTGTCCTGCAAATCGAGCCGCGTTCAACATCAAGAGACGCACAGGCTTGACCTGCGAGAAGGATTCGATTCGATTTGGAATCATCGCTACGCTTCACGGCATCGCACGAAGATCAGAAAAGCGGAACGCAACGGTTTGGAAATTCTTATTGACAACAGTGCGGACGGTATCGAACGGTATAAGCGTCTTTACACACAGTCGATGAAACGCTGGGAGGGCGATCTGGCTTTCGATCCGGCTTTCTTGGACCAGTGGGTCGATGCTCCGGAGAAACACATGTCGTTTTGGTTTTGCAGAAGGAATGATGAAGCGATGGCGGCGGCGATTGTTTTTTACTCACCGACAGAGGCGCATTATTGGAGTGGGGCGTCCGACCTACAGTATTCGAAACTAAATCCGAGCAATCTGCTGCTCAGCAGGACGATTGAGGACGCTATTCAGCGCGGATGCCGAACGTACAACTTCGCTTCGAGTGCAGGGCTGCCCGGTGTGATCCAATTCAAGAAACAATTTGGCCCCGACCCCGTTCCGTATTATAGATACGTTTTTACCCACCGGGCCTGGCGTCCTTTGGAATGGATTCGGAGGGGGATACGACGATGAAATTGCGGATTTGCTATATCGGGGACGGCCTCTCACGACATAACCGTTATATGCTCGAGTGGTTTGCAGCACGCGGGCACGAGGTTCATTTTCTTACCGATCGTCCGGAACAGATGAAAGGCGTCTATGTCCACCAAATCGCGCCGGAGCGGGGCGGGGGACCGTTGCGGCATCTGGTCGCCGGACGAAAGGTCCGACGGCGTATTCAAGAGATCTCACCGGACATTGTTCACGGTCACAATATCACCGGCTATGGCTATTGGGCGGCTCTTTCGGGGTTCCATCCGCTTGTACTCAGCGCCTGGGGCGCAGATATTCTCGTGCAGCCGAAAGAGAGTTCCCTGGTGCGCCGTGCGGTTCAATGGAGTCTGAGACGAGCCGATCTGATTACAACCGACGCCAAAGATCTCTCGGAAGCCACGAAAGGGTTCGCGCGGCCCTCCACGCCGATTGTGGAAATCCAATGGGGGGTTGAGGTCTCACGATATCGCACGGAACCCCTCCACGAGACCAAGAAACGCCTCAATCCATGGGACGATCTGCTGGTGCTTTCCATGCGCCGGATGATTCCGTATTTCAACGTGGATCGGATTATTCGTGCGTTCGCCGAGGTACACAAGGAATCGAAGTATTCAGGATTGATTTGTTTTGCCTCAGGACCAGAGCGACCCCGGTGTGAACGATTAGCGGCGGAACTTGGTATCGAGAAGTCGGTTCAGTTTCTCGATTGGGTGGATGAAGAGGAACTGATCGATTGGCTTTCCGTATGTGACGTATTTGTCTCCATTCCCGACGTCGACAGCACGCCGCATTCTCTTCTGATGGCATTTGCAGCCGGGCTGCCGGTGATTGTGAGCGATCTCCCGGCATACCGCGAGTGGATCGAGGACGGTCAAAACGGGTTCCTTGTTTCTCCCCACGATGAGGAGGCCCTACGCCGACGGATGTTGGAGTTACTGCGCGATACGGAGAAGCGCCGTGTTTGGGGAGCGCGGAATCGTTCGTTGGTCGAGGAGCGAGGCGATCGGGATACGGAAATGGAGAAACTGCTCGACCTGTATAAGGGACTGTTGGAGCGTACCGAGAACCGTGCTTTGGGTATAAATAATATGCGCGAGGGCTTCGATTAGCGACCTCGCGCATACGAATGGATCGTCACTATGGTGGACGAGCTCAACTTCGGTACGAATGATCGCTCGCCTCTATTTCTTCTTCAGCCGCTTGGCTAGTTGATCTTCGACCGGGACAACGGTCGCCTCATGTTTCTCTACCGCTTCCTTGATTTCTCGTATTACATCGGGATGCTTGTCCGCTATGTTGTATTTTTCCGAGGGATCGTGTTCCAGGTTAAATAAAAGCGGCGGGTCGTGATGCCTCTTCTTGCTGTCTTTGACATAGCAGAGCTGCGTCGTGAAATGCGCTTTGAATGGTCCCTTTCGCGCTGCATAAATGCTCTCGCCACGATAATAGAACAACGTGTCGCGCGGACTCGGACCGGTGCCAAACATCACCGGGCGCAAATCGACCCCATCAATTACACGATCGTCCGGAATCTCCGCGCCGCTCAAGCGGCAGGCGGTTGCAAGGAGATCCATTGTCGATCCCATCTCTGCAACAACGCCCGGCTTAATCTGACCCGGCCACCAGAAAATCGTCGGCTCGCGCATTCCGCCCTCATAGGTTGTTCCTTTTCCTTCCCGCAGCAATCCCGCCGAGCCCCCCTGTTCATCATACGAGAGCCAGGGACCATTGTCGGAGGTAAATACAACCAGGGTATTTTCCGCCAGATTTTCCTCACGTAGGAGATGCATAATCCGACCGACACCGTTATCGATCTCCTCGACAACATCACCGTAGATTCCGCGAAGACTGGTATTCAAAAACAGTTTCGACGCAAACAACGGAACATGAGGTAAATTATGGGCCAAATAAAGGAAGAACGGTTTTTGTTTGTTGTCTTTAATAAACCTGAGCGCTTCCTCGGTATAGCGTTTCGTGATCGTATTCTGATCGGCGGGCCGTTCTATGATTTCCTCGTTCCGCATGAGCGGCACATCAAAATACTCCGCCTTGGGATTAACAACCGCTTCTCTCCCTTTGCCGGAAACATTATCCATATCGTTGCTGTACGGAATGCCGAAATAGGAGTCGAAGCCGTGTCGAGTCGGGAGATACTGCGGAAGATGACCCAGATGCCATTTCCCGATACAGCCGGTGGCATATCCTCGTGTCTTCAGCGCCTCAGCGATCGTAATTTCGCTCTCCGGCAGCCCACCTGCGGAATCGGGAAACAATACCCGCCTCTCGTCGCTGCACATTCCGCTGCGAATCGGGTAGCGTCCAGTCATGATCGCGGCACGGCTTGGAGTACATACGCTCGCAGCTGCGTAAAAACTGGTCCATTTCTGCCCCTCGCGCGCCATACGGTCGAGGTTCGGTGTATGGATAGTCGGATGGCCGAAAATACTCAGATCCCCATATCCCAGATCATCGCAGAAAATGACAATAATATTCGGCGTCGATCTAGGAGCCGACGACGACAAAGCCGGGAATGCCCCTGAAACAACAGCCGACGCGGCGGTAAGCCCCGTTGTGCGTAAAAAATCCCGTCGTTTGAGATCTGTGTTACTCATTTGTCTTCTCCTGTCTTTATCGAGAATAATCGGTTGTTAATTCATTCAATGACCCCAAAGACCTACACTTCAAAACGTTTGTGTTATGACTCTACAAAATAGACTGCTATTTTCCGAATTAAAGGCTTCGCGGCCGACTCGGTTACACGCAAACGGATATGGCGTGTTCTAACGGGCTCGAAGTGCTGGATACGTTTGTGCCCGACCGATTCGCCCTTGCAGACTGTTTTCCACTCGTCTGCTCCCATCAGGCATTCTACCTTGTAGGAGCGTATCCTTTCTCCGCGGGCGATATCTTCCATGACCACAATATGATTCACGAGATTCGTTTCCGGCAATGTGATTTCAATTGTATTCCCTTCGCCCGTTGTTTCCCCAAGCGGTTTTGAGAAACGTCGGCGAATTTCTTTTCCGAGTTCAGCGTATCGTTCGAAATCGGGCTTTGGGATCAAGCCATCGCGGTTGGGAACAGCTCCCAGAATCAAATTGGAATTTCTTCCAACGGATTGATAATACATTGTTACGAGTTTTTCGAGCGGCTGCAATTTGTGTTCGCTGTTGGGGATCCAAAGCCAGTCGTGTTCCCGGATCGGTGCGTCGCTCATCGCGGGGCACCAGACATCCCCGCCGGGTATCCCGTGTTTGAGCAGCCGGGTGCGTTCGACACCGCCGGAATGACCTCGTGTCTGGCTTTCCACTGTCGGGATCGTCGCCCAGCAGGGATAGCCTGTCGTTCCCGTCTCGCTGCCCGCCCAGCGATGTTCGGCGCGCTGGAGGCTGTGATAGAAAACCGCGTTGGGTTGATACCGGTCGACAATGGGCAGCACGTCGGGACCGCCCTGTTGGGGCGTGATCACGCCCCCGTCGAACCAGATCTCGATCCAGTCGCCGTACCGGGAACAAAGTTCCTCGACCAGTCTCTCGCAGACTCGCATATACTCTCTACGTTTCTCGTCGTTACCGCCTTTTCCGCTGTTTACTTCGTATTGATATACCTGCCAATAGGCGTTGAAGCGGATACCGATATAGATTCCCGGCTTGACGCCGTATCGCCGGCAAGACTCAACAAAGTCCCTAACAAGGTCGCCTTTTCCGTCTCGCCATGGTGCTTGTTTCACGCCGAACGGATAGAGGTCGCTCTGCCATTGCAGGAAGCCCTGGTGGTGTGTGGCTGTGAGAACCGCGTACCCGGCTCCCATTTGTTTTGCCGCTTCCAGCCATTGGTCGGTATCGAGTTTCGATGGGGTATAAAGATTTGGATCGAGGATTTCTTTGCGCGAGCGTTCGTGGTGATGCCCGCCGGGCATAAACACATCGAGGTCGTAATGATAGACCAGGCCGAGTTCGCAGTCCTGCCAATCGAGTTGTCGCGGCAACGGTTTCGCCAGGTTGGTACCGGCGTCGCGCGCACCAGCTACTTGCGGTATCACCGATGTGATCGCAGCAAGGCCAACGCCCGCATTTTGCAGGAATTTTCTTCGATTGCAGGTCGTCTTTCTCGTATTCATTGTAATTGAATCTAGCACACATAGTCTGCCGGCGCTACTTGACGGAGGCGTGAGATAACTCTCACGAAATGCTTGAATGACTTTCAGAGCAAGAGTAAGATACTAATGCAAAAGCAGGAGGTTGCCGCTGAGGTTCCGTTGAATCTCTGTGAAAGGCAGGTGTACGAAGATGAATCGGAAGAATCTCTTGATCAGTATTCCTGCAGCTCTTGTGTGGCTCGGAGCCGCCTCTTTCCTGGCGAAGTGGACAGTCCATTGGCTCAACGGCACGTTTGCCTTGGGAAGTGGAACGTCCGGCGCAGTCCTGTCTGTGTTCTTCCTCGCGTGCGCCGCAGCCACTGGACTCGGCTTGTATACATGCATACGGGCCTGGGTCCGGACGTCGACGACGCAGAGGCAGGTTATTTCTCTAATCGGCGCGTGTCTTGTGCTGTGGGCGGTAGCGGGGAATTAGCCTGTCGTAAGTTTACAAGGGCGGCAGTAAATGTGGCCATAGGGGGGGAATCGGTGTACAGTAATCGAGCATATCGATGACGATACGAGTCATGCAATATCACCGTGCATGCTTTCGATCTGCTGTGGTTTAGTAAGGAGATTCGTGCAGTCCACAAGCTCCAGACCCACGGGGTGAGGATGCCCGTTGCTGTCTGCCGCAACATTTACTTTAAATAAGACCTGAAAATAAGCACCAAGCCTCGCATCGTGAAGGGCTTCCAAAACACTGTCAGGAGGGCGCTCCAAGAGAAACTTAGTCGCCAGCGTCCCCGCAGCATGAACTCCGCTAAACACAATGACTCGGGCGGCGGAATCCATCTTCCTAGGAATCGCTGTAACCAATAGGTAATCAGTATTCGGCACGTTGTCTTTGAAAAGCGCTTGGTAGATTCTTCCTTGCCTGTCTTCAATTAGGTGCGGCTTTGTTCTCCATTCCATCATGTAATGTCTATATGTAATATTATCCGCATCTATAGGTGATACTAGATTCCACATAAGTTCTACGCTTCCGCCCTCCATTTTTACGTCAAGATTGACGTCATTTCTCCAGGGCGAACCGAGAATGTCGCGGGCACTCCAGTTCGACACTTGACTCCCAAACAATATGGCTGTTTCGTCTTCAAACACATCATCGAGATTCTCAACCGACCTTATACTTAGGCGCGATTTGTAGAACTTATCATAATAGGCCTCCCCACACCTTCTCTCAACTTCATAGAATCTGAAAGAAGTTCTGTTGAGTACCGTTTTTCCTTGGATCTCTGTATACTTGATTTCCTTGGGGGTCTTAAAAGGGTGATGTGCAGCGGGGACAAGTGCCACACCGTCTTCAACGTACGCGCCACAAATACGAGCGAGAATCGTGTCCCGTTCCTCTCGGGCATTTTCTTCGGCCTGTTGCCTTTGTGTCGACAGCCCAGTTGCAATGTAACTTCCCCATACAGACAAAGCTGAGACGAACACTGTCTTACCAACCCTCTTTAAGAACGGTCGTCTTCCCTCACGTCTATTCATCAGGTCATACGTTTGAACATGCTCGTTCAGAGGCATGTCATGTTGTTCATGAGGCAAAGGGAAATCCGTAGAATCGTCTTCCTCTTCTGTCTTTGAATTTTCATAATCTCTCACGATAATCCTCACTTCCGCAATTTGTCCTCTCTGCACACCACGCTCGAAACGAACAAGAGCTTGAAATCTTTTCTTACAACTATGATATCCGGCAGCTTACGCCCTGTCAATCACCTCACAAATACGGGGTGTCACAAATAACACAATCTTAGCCCTATGGTTGCAAAAATGAGAAGAGGCCGGTCGGAACCGCCGTCGGAAAGCCTCGTGGATAAAGGCCAAAAGCGATGTTTATGGATAATTGGAGGACCCGAGCAAAAAAGCACCGGCAGTGCGATCCAGATGCCCCCTCCAAATCCCCCGTGAACGGGGGGAGAGATTTCGAAATGCCAGCAGAAGGGGTCAGTTCTGCAACGTTAGGCTTAAGAACGCCGCTCGTCGCGCACGCTGGATATCGTCGTGCCCCGTCGTTTGCCTCCACCCGATGAGCGGATTCTGTTTGATTATCTTGACATCCCACCTTTCATTCCGCACCATGCTGATCATGTAGATCAAACAACAATGCGAGAGGTTTTGCCATGCGATTTTCCATAATGACAATAGGTTTCATTTTGCTTGGGCTGGTATCACACGCCGCCGCGGAACCGCCCGAGGCGTTAATGACAAAAGAGAAAACGAACGAAGGAAAGGCTCAGGTCTCGCCCGATTTCGGCATCGCGGGCGAATACGGAACGTGGACGGTGACATACACCGTCGGAGACAATGGGATCAGCAAAGGCGGCGGTATCCGTGTTCAACTACCCGACGCGTGGCACGCAGGCCCTCGAAACTCCGCCAACCGGCTTCAGTCCACCGATCCAAAGGCAGATCAGTATGTTCAGGCGTATTCTTCGCGCGATGATGTTCAACTTGAAACAATCGTTGAATCTCAAACGGATAACATCCTTGTCAAACACGCTAAACTCTCGCTCGATGGGCGATACGAACGATATGTGTTTGTTGTTCGCGTACATGTGGCTGAGGGAGATTTGAAAGCAGGCGATATGATTTCTCTGGTGTACGGCGACCGATCCGAGGGCTCGACCGGATACCGCGCCTCCGCTGTCTCGACATCTGCGTTGCCTATCCTCATCGCACTCGATTCCGGTGGAGACGGACAGTTTCGAATGCTGGAAGAACCGCCACAAATTACGTGCCGCCCCGGCGCGGCGGTAAGCATGCTGCTTCACGCGCCTTCTCAGGCCGTGACAGGTAAGCCCGTGCGGTGTCTTGTCTCGCTATTGGACAAGGAGCATAACCCGGTCGAGCATAGCGCACGCATCGCGCCGTCAATCAAAATAGGGGAAGCCGAATTGCCGGAGGAAGTAGTAATTCAACCGGGAAAGGGATACGCCGAATTCGAAATCACGCCGCAACAATCCGGGATTTTACAACTGAAGGCAAGAACACGACGCTATGAGCTCCAGGCTGTGTCAAATCCCGTTCGTGTTTCAACTAAGCCTCCGAAATTGAATATTTATTGGGGCGACCTTCACTCACACACACATTTCAGCTGGGATGGTGTGGGAGACGATCAATTCAATTATGCGCGATATACAACGGGCCTGGATTTTTACGCGATGACCGATCACGCGATCCATCCCACGGAGGAGGGATACACACGCGGGCTTCATAAATTCTGCTGGGAGGAATACACAGCCCTCAATGACAAGTACAACGATCCCGGTCATTTCGTTGCTTTGCAGGCCTATGAATGTTCGTTTGGCAAACCGTACGGCCATCACAATGTGTATTTCAGGGGACGGCCCGGTGCGTTGCTCAGCCCGCAAGAAGTCTCACTTCCAAAACTCTGGGCTGCATTGAACGAGAAACAAGCGCTTACGATCCCGCACCATACGGGAAAATTTCCAAGCGGTGTCGATTTTTCCGTCGATAATCCTGAATTTCGCAGGAATTTCGAAATCTACTCCGCGCATGGGTTGAGCGAAGCCTACAATCCCGATCATCCCCTCGCTTTCGAACGCAGTCTCTTCACATCCGACGCCAGAAGCCTGAAAACACCGACCTATGCGCAGGACGTTTGGGAACAGGGACTTCAGCTGTCGACTGTCGCTTCGTCCGACGAACATCGTGCGCATCCCGGTCTTCCGCATTACGGAATCACTGCGATTCTCGCGGAACGGTTGACACGGGAGGATCTTTTCCACGGACTGTACAACCGCCGGACCTACGGAACGACAGGTGCGAAAATCGTCCTTGATTTCTCACTGCATGAAGTGCCGATGGGATCGGTTGTGTGGACGGATGAAGATCCCGTTTTCGAAATCGAAGCGATTGGGACGGACATCATCGAACGCGTAGAACTCCTCAGACATCACGAATCGAATCCCGGCTTCAAAGTAATCCAAACATGGGAACCGGATTCACTGCAATTCCGGGAGGTGTTTATCGATAAAGACTATGAGCCCGGCGCAATTTATTATGCGAGGGTGCGGCAGAAATATGAAATATTCGGAAGAATCCCGATGGCGTGGTCGTCGCCGATATGGACAAGGGCATCGGATAGCTAATTTCAGAGGTCAAAGTGCAAATTGGTATCAGCAGATCTGGGTCGATTGTTGAATCGCGTTCATCTGTTTAGACGTACAGTCTGCGAAGATCAGCGTGAGCACCCGACTTTTGATTGCTATAAGCAGACGTCCCCTCATTCGAAAGCTGCACGAATACGGGGTGGAATATGATATTTGATCTCCGGGCAAGCGGCTCACTCGCCCTATCGTTTTTCGTGCACTCTGCAACCGGCATCCCATTCATGTTATTTCTTTTCACCGAACAGCCGCGTCAACATCTCCTCACGGGTCATTCCAAAATGTTGCGCAACTTCAGACAAGATTCCCGCAAGCGTCCCGACCCGCAAGGGCGCGTGCTTCGGAATGGTAATATGGTGCTCCCCTTCCGCCAAAGTCGTCAATCGCAGATGGCTGCCTGTTTGGCGCGTCATCTCATAGCCCATTGATTTAAGACTACCGGCCAGCTCAGCCCCTGACACATCGCGAGGAATCCTCATAAGGCAATGATTTCCTCTCGAACGAAGTGCAAACGGATCACCTGCGGTTCGTCCTCTTCATCAAAATGACAGCGAACGGCATCCCGCACTCGGTCCTGCAACTGTGTCGAATCATCCGCCTCTGTGAAAATGGACTCCCCCAACGCCCGGGCCGTATACCCACCTTCCGGGGCCTCCTCCACGAGAAAGATGATTTCATTCACGGTCTTCACTCCATTCCGGTCAACCAAAGAAACCTGTTTTCGCACATGGCTAATAATGTGTAAGTATATCACCAAAGATCGGAACGTATAGTACCGGCACATTGCCGCTACCCCCACCGTCAAGGATGCCTGTGTAAACGTGATCTTGACCAGCTTGACACCCCGCCTGCTATTTTGCACCATGTTACGAATCAGGAGATCTAATAAAGCGCAGCTAAAGGATTTTTATCGCACGAAACGCGAGAATCTCGTGACCGCTAACACTGAGCCCAAGGAGGAATCATGGACAGCTTTGTTTTTTACAATCCCACCGCGGTTATTTTCGGGAAGAATTCGATTCCACAAATCGGCGAAGCCGTTAAAGGACGTCTGTGTAAGAAGGTTCTTTTTCTTGCAGGCGGCGGTTCGATCAAGAAGAACGGTGTCTACGACCAGGTTATGGCCTCGCTCCGTGACGCCGAAGTCGATTGCGTCGAGCTATGGGGCATCCGAGTCAACCCCGTCCTCGAAAAAGTTCGTGAAGCGATTGCGATGGCGAAACAAGAAAAGGTCGACGCCATCCTTGGTGTCGGTGGAGGGAGCGTGATCGACAGCGCAAAGGCCGTGGCGGCGGGTTGTCTGATGGACGATGTCTGGACCGCGTTCGGCGGTGAGCCGGTTGTCGAAAAGGCACTGCCGATCTTCGATGTTCTCACACTCTCCGCAACCGGGACCGAGATGAACCAGTATGCAGTTATCACACACGAAGAGGAAATGAAGAAATGGCCGCTCGCGGGTCCTGCGCTTTACCCGACTGTTTCAATTGTCGATCCGACTATCCAGCAGTCTCTTCCGCCCGCCCAAACCGCCTACGGTGGCATCGACGCGATCGCCCATATCATGGAATCGCATTTTATGGGAACGAGGCAGGAAACAACAATTTCGATTAACGAGGGCCTAATGCGAGCCATTATCAAATGTGTGGATCATTTACAAAAAGAACCATCGGACTACGACAGCCGGGCAAACCTCGCATGGGCGACCACACTCGCACTCAATGGACTTTCGGGAGTGGGAATGAATGGCGGCGATTGGGCGACCCATTTTATCGAGCACAGCGTGAGCGCTTTCCACCCTGACGTTGCGCACGCCGCTGGATTGGCGGTTCTTTTCCCCGCCTGGATTCTTCACGTGAAAGAACAGAACAGAGAAGGATTTGTGCGGTGGGCAAAGGAGGTATGGGATGCCGATTCGATTGAGCAGGGTGTCTCCACGATGAAAGCCAAATTCAACCAGTGGGGTGTCGCGACAAGTCTGTCCGAGCTCGGCATAAAAGAAAGCGAAATTGAGTCCATCGCCGACAATGCGCTCCTCATGGGAACGCTCGGCCAACTCAAAAAGCTGAGCCGAGAGGACATCATTGCGATATTGAAACTCGCCTTGTAGAAATCGCCGAAATTATTCTTTCCGGGAGGGCGAGGCTCCCGCCGAGCCGTCAGCAATGAAATAATAAGACGGCTCATCAGGAGATTCGCCCTCCCTGTCTGTTTTTGCAGTGCGAATCAATATCCGGCCTTCTTATTCACAACGTTCAGGAGCGGTTCACCTGCAACAAAACGCCGGACATTTTCCCGAAACAACAACCAACCCCGATGAAAACTCTCGGCTGTCCGTCCGGACATGTGAGGTGTAATCACAACGTTGTCCAATTTCCACAAAGGATGGTCCGCCGGAAGCGGTTCGGGATCGGTTACATCCAACCCTGCACCGGCAATCGATCCATGTTTCAGCGCTTCAATCAGTTCTTCCTGAACCACGGTTTTGCCACGTCCCACATTGATGAAGTACGCGGTCGGTTTCATTAAGTCGAATTGTTTTTTCCCGAAATAGCGATGCGTATGTTCCGTGTGCGGAACTGTTGAGACGACGACGTCCGCCTGGGGCAACAACCGGTCGAGTTCGCTGGGCGGATAAATTGCGCGCACATGATCGGGCTTCTCAATATCCTGTGGATCGATAGCGAGAATGACCATCTCAAAACCCGCCGCCCGCTGCGCAACCTGTTTGCCTATACCACCGAGACCCAAGATCAACATCGTACGACCTGCGAGATCGTTCACCGGCTGACTCCGGTCCTGCCCCCAGCGTGCTTCCAGTTTGCGTTCGTGTTGTTTTGCCAACGCCTTCGTAAACATTAAGATCATCCCAAGTACATGCTCGGCCATTGCGGGACCGTACATGCCCTGCGCGTTCGTAAGCACAACATCGCTCTCGATGAATTCATCGAACAGATATCGCTCGACCCCCGCCGTCCGCGAATGGACCCATCGTAGATTTTTCGTCTTTCGAAGGTGTTCCGGACGAATCGCGCGGTTAATCGCGTCCGCGTTCTCAATATGCGCTGCGACATCTCTGTCATTCGACACAGAAACAAACTCGACGTTCGGAGCCAACAACCGGAGATTCGCCAATCGTTCTTTGTTCATGTTTTGAACAAGGATTTTCTTGGGAGGAGACCAGCCGGGCGAGTCTTTCGTGGGCGAAGGCCCTGCGTGCAAGTCGAGTTTGGCGATTTCCCAGGGAGTGATGAGACCGGTCGCCTCTCTATAGACGTGCTCGATATTTCGGTCTCTTGGGTCGACGCCGGTCCACTCCTTGTACATGGGAATATCGATGGTCTTGATAGTCTCATCGAGACTTTTGCCTTGCTTGACGCACTCCTCCACCTGCTCTCGAAGCTGGATAAAACACTGCTTCTGTGTTTCGAGCAACTCTTTGCCGGCTGTGTCTCCATGACCCGGACAGACGGTTTTGACGTCCCACCCCTGGATATCCGTCAGTCTTTCAATCCAGTTCTCGGTGTACGCTTCGCCGAGATAGTTGAATGCACCGTTAACACAAAAATCGCCGGTGAAAAGGATTTTTTCCCCGGGTAAATAGGCTACCGTATCGCCAGCGGTGTGCGCATGGCCGGTGTGGACAATCTCGACGCGGCGGTTGCCGTCATCGAAAACCAATCGGTCGTTGAATGTCAAAGTCGGCGAGCACGGACTGACATCTCTATATTCCGGTTTGCCGCGTGTCCAGTTTTCGAACGACTGGATCAATTCCGGACTTCGCAGAATATCCGCACAGTCACGCTGGGCGATAATCGTAGCTCCATGTTCGGAAAAAACACAATTCCCCAGCGCATGGTCGCCGTGATGATGGGTGTCCAGAACAAAACGAATCGGTTTATCCGTTGTTTTCCGGATGTCGCCGATCACTTCCTTAACAACATTGGGAAAATTCGCGTCAATTACCAAGACATAGTCTTCGAAGACAATCCACCCGTTGTTGCACCCTTTGTCTTCCACACGAAAGAATACGCCCGGCGCGACTTCCTCCACACTAGCCGAAAAAACAAGCCCAACCGAAATGGAAACAAGAACAACACTCAAAACAAATCGACGCATAAAACAAACTCCTTACCGCATACTAGGCGGTTTCGTCATATTTGAGAATAACCTGTCGGCCTGAGAATCAGGTCAGAAATATTGGATACCGTGTCTTTATACTGAGGATCGGCGCTCAATTCTTTCCAATCCGGATGTTTCACAAAGGTACTCCAGTTCTCGTAGCGCTGATCCATGTTTTCAAATGCAAGCATATATGTCAGATTCGGCAACTGTCGACCGATAATCGACTCGCCGAAAAACACGGGATGCAGTCCAGTCTTCCGGAAAATCGCAATTTCGCCTCCCTCGTTGAACATCTCGACTTTCTTCTTCGCCGCTTTCACACTGTGGCTCTCGTACGTCCTAAGTTCAAAAATACGTGACCGTTTACCTTTGACTGCGCCGGGAATTTCTACTTTCGGCATATCTTTGAATGCGAGCATGAGAGAATTCTCCATGCGGACATACGCGGGATCCGATAATGGAACATCCAGGAACTCACTCCCCGCCCGTGTGAACTCATCATCGGCGGCCAGCCGGTCATGAAGCGTCACGACGGATTCGAACGATGGATGAGGTAGAAGGACGTAAAGTGTCGGGCGGCTTTGGCCGAACTGGAGCCGGAACACACCCACCGGGTTGATCCCGAGTCGGTTCAAGGCGGGAATGGCCGCATCGCGCAAGAAATCGTGCAGCCTCCCCTGTTTATCGCCCAGAAGCATGTGGTATTCCCGTAACTCGAGATACTGCTGTTCGGTTCCCGCTGCCATCGCGCCGGGAACGACGGCGGTCGCGGCCAACGAAGAGGTTGCCAGAAATTCTCGTCGCATCATTGTCTTGTTCTCCTTTTTTTAGTCAGGAATTTTCGATTGGGTCACGGGACCGACACATACACAGCTGCGCCTTCCCGCAGGGTAATCTCAACCGTACCGTTTTTCACGGCCCTTTCTTTGCTCTCTCCTACTGCGTTGAGAATTGTCACACGGTCGGCGTCAATGGGCAAGGAGACAACAGCATTTTCCTTCGGATGCCACAACGCGATGACGTCGTTCTCGCCGGCTTCCTCCGCTAAGAAACGGAACGCGAGTACCCCGCCCGGGAGTTCAACACGTCTATCGAGTTTCTTTCGCTTGAGGACTTTTGCGAGAACCGAGTATGTATGATATGCCGGTTTGGGTTGAAAATCGCGGGTTACAATTCCCATATTGTGTTCAAAATAAATCGGATCGTATCCATCGTTCCGAAAATTGTACCAGAACGTGCGCGGCTCAATTCCCGAGACAATGGAGCATAAATAGGTTCTCGCGATCAGTTCCGCCTGGTTCCGAAGACTCGTAGGACGAAAACTCTGGTCCAGAGCATTGTGCGGCGTATAGGTGGGCCATCCCATTTCCGTAATCCAAACCGGCCGTCGCGTCCCATCCGCTTTTTTGACCAAATCCGAAACATTGCGTAATTCTTTTATAAATCCAAGATCATCCAAAGTTTTTCGGTAAGGATGTATCGTCAACACATCGAAAGGGGTATTCAAATCGAGCATGCGTTCGATGAATTCAGTGTCGATTCCCGCTGTCGATATTCCAAGCACCTCGGCACTTGGGTCGATTTCCTTGATCGCCGCGTAGCTCTGAATCAATAATTCAGCATATTTATCTTTCGGTCCCTGCCAGAAAAAGATGTTCGGCTCGTTCCAGATTTCCCACTGATGAATGTCATCCCGGTAACGATTCACCAAGGCTCTGACATAATTAACGTAGTCCGCAATCCCTTTGTCCGTATACTGTTCAGTCCAATAGGTCCAGTAAGCGACAATGGCGTAGACCTGAATCCCATTTCGTTTTGCACACTCGACTACATGGTCGTAAAAATCCCAATTGTATTCTCCCTCTTTCGGTTCAATTCTGGCCCAGGCAAATTCTTCGCGGGACCATTTGACACCGGCGTCGCGCGCCATTTGGGCCGCTCTTTCCATTTCCGCAAGTCCTTCGGGATCGCTACCGTACCGGTACAAATACAGTCCCATCCCGAACGGAGAATCCGGAACGATCTTAGAGTCACCATGAGCCTCATGAGGACGCATCCAACACGGCTGGACGTTGGGCACATCTTGACCGGGAACATCCAAACGGAAGTCGGCCTCGACGAAATTCGTGTTGTTGTCTACCGAGGGCAGTGGGACCAAAACCTCCGTCGGTTTCGCAGATGGTAAAAGGATGATTCTCTCATTGCCGTTTTCGACCGTTTGTTGGTCCCAGTTGCGAAGTGTCCAATGAATCTCTCCATGGAGCGGTTTCTCGCTGAGCGCCCGGATAGTCGCTACAAAGTGACTTTCTCCCGATAGTTCCTTTACTTCCCCGGTCATCACACATCGTTTCTGCGGAAGACAATTGACATCCAGAGAAACCTCTTCCATTTTCAATTCGCATTGATCAAATTTGCCGTTCCGTTCGATTCGGATCTCCGCAAACCGCAAGGGACCGTGGAGTTTTCCATCATTTTCCCCTCCATACCATTTCCAACCGTTCCCGGGCGGTCCTTCAGTGACCAGTTCCTGAACGCCGTCTGCCGAAAACTCGCCTATGGTTTTGTGAAAAGTCATGAAATGCGTACGTAGATAAATGTGGACGGGATGCCCCTTCGCCGAACCTCTCACGCGCAACCGGATTCTTTCCACATTACCGAGAAGAACCCGGTCGGGCACACGGAGGCCCAGCCAATCGGCGCCGGAGGTGAAATCGAGGTGCCACTTCTGTTCTTTGAAATGACTCTTGCCCCTGTCGCCCTTCGAGGTCAGCCGCCACTCCTCCGAACCATCGAAGGTGTAAGGAGTATATGAAACATGGACGAAAAGATCCTCCGTCGATCCGGCAATCAATCTCAAATTATCAAAAAGTAACTCTCCCTTTTTTTGTTCACCGTTTTCTATCAATATTCCCAACTGCTTGGGTGCGCCGTGCACCCGACCGTCGTTCTCGCCGCCCCAGTGGTTCTGCCAGTGAGAAAACGGCACAGTGACCGACGTCCAGGTCCCAGCTGTACATTCAACCCGTTTTTGCAGGACCTGGCCTGTTTGATCCGTATAGCGGAACACGACCGAATTTCCCACAGGACGCTTGATATCCAGGCGCAGGCCCGCGAAACCGGAACCATTGGTATTTGACGTTTGAGCGGATACGTCGACGGTAGCCGAAACGTAGTTTCCTCCATCTTCGAAATTGAAGGACAATGCACCGCAATATTCGCTCTTTCGACCGTTTGTTGCGCTTCTGGCGAAATTCCCTTCCGCACCGGGAAATTCGGGACCGTTCGAGAATGTCCATCTGTCAGCCGAGAAATCCGATTCAAAACTCTCGACTAAGACTGTTTTGTCGTGCGTTTCACACAACCCGTTACAGGGAGTCGCTAACACGATCGCGATGATGGCAAAAATGGGGAGTCGTATGTTGTTCATTGTCATCGAATTCCCTCTTCTTTGGCACGTACCCTAGTCAGAAATAAAAACAACCGGGCTTGTTTCTCAGACGTGCTATATGGAGAGACATTTAAGCACAACCATAAGATGAGGCCAATGTCGGTGGATCGAACACAAAACTATCCGTGCCCCTATAGGGTTTTTTGGGCGGGGGCATGGAAAGGCGGGAAGTAGAGAGATCTTCATTATGCGAGATGTTCTCGGATGGCCTGGGCCGTCGAACCGGCACCGCAAACAGGGCAAAAGTCGGGTGGATCCGATCCTCGGTGGACATAACCGCAAACCGTACATCGCCATGCTGTGGTGCCGTTCTCGACCATCTTGTTGCTTCCTTTCACAATCGGAGATTCGATATATCAGAACCCCGCTCTTACGCCACTTCAAAAAACCGTTCTTTCGGTGCGCCGCAGACGTCGCATTTATCGGGAGCGTCTCCAAAAACCGTATTGCCGCAAATATCGCATACGTGAACGGTTGCCGCAGGCAGATCATTGCCGCTTTTCACAGATTCGAGAGCTTTCGAATACAGACCGTGATGAATCTCCTCAACAGCCAGCGCGTTTTTGAACGACACCTCAGCAGCCTTGTTCCCCTCATTTTTCGCTTCGGCGAGAAACTCAGGATACATCTGCTGATACTCATATCCTTCGCCTGAGATCGCATCTTCCAAATTCTCAGCAGTTCCCTGGATCCCGCCCATTACGCGAAAATGCGCGTGTGCGTGAACCGTCTCCGCCTCCGCCGCAGCGCGGAACAACTTCGCTACCTGTGCAAATCCCTCATTCTCCGCCTTTTTGGCAAATGCCAAATACTTGCGGTTCGCCTGGCTTTCTCCTGCAAAAGCCGCCTCCAGATTGTCTTTCGTCGCCATTCTAGTGTCTCCTTTCTTCGATAATAGAAAATCGGCGAAAAAACTCATTTATGAACGTGATTTACATTTTGAGCATATTCCCCGGAACTGCACGTGCACGGATTCGACTTCACCACCAATGGGCGTTTTCGGGGACGGTTGTACACGATTGAGTTTGCGGTCATGAATATCGTAAATGGCACCGCATCGGCTACAGACAAAATGATGGTGCTGTTTCATGTTGGGATCGTATCGCAGACGTTCGCTGAATACTTCGACTTTGCGGATCAAACCGTATTCCTCAAGCAAAGCCAAAGTCCGATAAACCGTATCCAGCGATACATTCGGCATACGATCACGGATACGGTTATGTACCGACTCGGCATCCGGGTGCTCGTCGGTTTGAACGAGTTCGCGGAAAATCTCCGTGCGTTGCGGAGTGATTCGCAATCCGGCCGCCCTACAGGCGTCCCAAAACTCTCGCACACGGTTTTCAAGTTCGCTCTCTGGCACGACCGTCAAAACCATTCTTTCTTAGATAAGAATAATAACTAATAGGAGGATACTATATTCACCCCTCCTGTCAACCGCCCTCTCTAAAGAATGGTTAACATCAATGCCTCCGAGCACATCAAGACCCCCCAGTGTCCTCTCGATAATCTCCTACGCCCAGGCAGAAGGTCTGTCAACTCTCCCCAGCCGGTGTGTCAAGAGCCTTTCGGACTATCTGTAAAACATCCTCGGGCGAGAACGGTTTCTGAAGGTAATTCGTTTCCGCCTCCAACGTACCGTTAGACACAACGGTTTCGGTGGTATAGCCGGACATGTACACGGATTTGATGCCGGGTCGGATCTCCGTCAAACGCTGGACCAGATCCCGACCGCCCATTTTTGGCATTACCATGTCAGTCAGGACAAGATCGAGCGGACCGTTATGCTTTTCAACAAGAAGCAATGCGTCTTCCCCGTTGGATGCGGAGACTATCTTGTAGCCGGAGCGACTGAGGACATCGCAAACCAGCTTCCGAACAGCCTCTTCGTCTTCCACAACCAATATCGATTCCGTCCCCCCTAAATGGGATTCGACGTTTTTCTTTTTGTCGGGAAGCGGATACTGACCCACCCGTGGCAGGTAAACCCGGAACGTCGTTCCCTGTCCCGGTTCGCTGTATACAGCAATGTGTCCTCCACTTTGCTTCACGATTCCGTAAATAGTCGCCAGTCCCAAGCCGGTTCCTTTTCCTTGTTCTTTCGTGGTAAAGAACGGTTCGAAGACACGAGCCTGTGTCTCTTTGTCCATACCCACGCCGGTGTCGGTTATCGCCAGCACGACATACGGTCCCGGTTCCACTTCGATTCGCTGCTGAGCATAGCTCTCGTCCAGCTCAACATTCGAGGTTTCGATAACCAGTCTGCCTCCATTCGGCATCGCGTCCCGCGCATTCACAGCCAAATTCATGATGACTTGTTCAATCTGTCCGGGATCCGCTTTAATGGAACCAAGGTTCCGATCAAGAATCGTATTAAATTCAATATCTTCTCCTATCAGCCGTCGGAGCATCTTCTCCATGTTCGCAACAACCTCATTGAGAACGAGGGTCTTCGTTTCGAGGACCTGTCGGCGGCTGAACGCCAGCAGTTGCCTTGTCAATGACGCGGCACGTTCCCCCGCACGAAAGATCTCCTGGACATACGTGCGGTAGGGGTGATCAGGATCGAGTCCCTGGAGTATGAAATCGGCATAGCCGTTAATGACCAAAAGCAGATTATTGAAGTCATGTGCGACTCCGCCCGCCAATCTTCCTACTGCTTCCATTTTCTGCGATTGCAGTAATTCCTCTTGGAGCCGTTTTCGTTCGGTGATGTCCTGGAGTATTCCCAGTGAGCCCACAATCGTCCCTTCGTCGTCCCGAACCTGCACTGCGGAGTTTGCGATCCAACGATGTTCACCGTCTCGTGTCTCAATAAGATAGTCCGCCCGCCAGCTGACTCCCTCTCCGCTCCGCGCTTTTTCGATAGCGTTTTCCAACGACAATTCCGCCAAGTCGCCGAGCAGGTTCCGGTCTCTCGTGATGGATTTCCACAGAGCGGGCGTAAATTCTGCAGGAGAATAGCCGATCAGGGAATAGATAGCATCCGAAACGAATTCATATTCGCTTGTGATGTAATTCTGATAGTAAACTGCCGCGTTGCCAACCTCGATGGCATTGCGGTACATTCTCTCGCTGTTTTCGAGAGCCTGCGTTGCGCGTTTTTGTTCGGTGACATCGCGACCGTAGAGGTTGACGTATCCAGCTTCGGAAATCGGTGCAAATGTCACCGCATAACTGATGCTCCCAACATCAACCTCGATTTCGGACGGGCGATTCGAGAGGATCGCCTCGTCTACAATTCTCCGTATCTCTTCGGGTACACAATCGCCGACCGCGCATTCCCACGCCTCGAGAAAAACGCCGGCCGGCCAATTAACATAAATCAAAACGCCATCCTTGTTTATGCGTAAAACCGGATTCGGATTCTCTTCCGGAAATTTTGCAGTACTTTCGATTTCCTCTTCAGCCTGTTTCCGCTCTGTGATGTCCTGCATGGTCGTCCGCAGTCCGGTGATCCTGGCCTCTGCATCGCGAAGAATCCGGTCCTCAAGAAGCACATAAAGCAACGAACCGTCTTTTCCCAGGTAGACCCGTTCGTCTCCGCGGCTCGGAGGCATCGCACCAGAGAGTTTCGCTAGTGTTTGCCTGCGTGCGGCCTCCCGATCCGAAAGAAATACCCACGCCGGTCTCCCTACCATTTCCGCCTCGGAATACCCCAACATATCCAGCTCAGTGCGGTTGACTCGAAGGATATACCCTTCTGTGTCGATCTCGTGATAGGCAATGGGAGCATTGTCAAACAATTCGCGGAGTTCTCCGGCAGTCTGTGTCAATGCATCCTCGGCACGGCGTATCACGCAAAGATGACCGAAGGCAGATCCAAACAAGGCGAGAAGTTCGCATTGTCGAGAACTGAACGGGTTCCCGCTGAATAGGTTATCCGCGGCAATGTATCCAATTGTGCCCTCTGGACTCTTGATGGGAACTCCTACATTCTCACCGTGACCGACAGGATCGCCTCGGTGGTCTAATAAGGATTGGTCCTCGAATTTGATGAACGATAATCCGCCGGAGGCAATTTCCTGAATACGATCATTCTCCGACAACGAAAGTCTGATATTTCTTTCATCTCGAATGTGCCCTTGCTCGTCGATACCAAAGGAGCCGACGGCAGTTGCAGGATGGTTCCCTTCCAAAAACCAAATCCCCAGGCGTTCAAACCCAAGTCGAGTACAGGCGAGTTCCACCGCAGACCGGCACAGATCGTCAAATGATTCACACGTTGACAGAGTTGCGACAACCTCATGCAGCACCGTCAGCTGCCGTTGATACTTCCGATCCGCCTGCTCTTTTTCGTGTAGCGCTTCCTCCGCACGTCTCCGCTCGGTGATGTCGGATATGAACCCCTCCAGAAAGAGGATCTGCTCTTCTTCACCCAGAATTGCCCGTCCCTTTTCCCAAACCCACTTCTCTTCATCTGCTGAAGTCCGAATCCGGTATTCGAGTTCAAAAGACCCTTTGTTGGCGATTTCGGTCCGAATAGTGTCCCGAACCATTCTTCGGTCTTTAGGATGGATCATGTCAGCGAAAGAAATCCCGGAGTTGTCCAGCATGTCTGAGGCAGGATATCCCGTTAGCGACAAACACCCGTCGCTCAGGAATTTCATCGTCCGGGGTTTGTCATACAGACAGCGGTAAGCCATTCCGGGAAGATTGCTCATCAACGTGGAGAGCATCCGCCGGCTTTCGTCCAGTTCTTCCTGTTTTTGTTTTTCTTCGGTAACGTCGCGAGCGACTGCAAATATCCGTCTCATCTCAGGCGTTGGCGATGAAGTCCAGGAAATCCATTTGTACGAACCGTCTTTACATCGATACCGATTCTCAAACTGAACAAGACACTTGCCCTCCGCTAAACTGTTGCCCGCCTCAACGGTCGCTTGTTTGTCCTCGGGATGGACAAAATGAAGCCAGGGTTTTTCCAGCAGCTCGGTTTTGGACCAACCAAGCGTCCTCGTCCAGGCCGGATTCAACTCCTTGAAATAGCCGTCAAACGCGGCAATACACAACATATCCAGGGAGAGGTTGAAGAGAAGTGTCCGCTCTTTCTGAAGGCGTTCATATCCCTCTACCTTCTGCTCGATGCGATGAGACTTTTCCTCCGGACATCTCGCCTGTTCTTTGCTGTATAGTTGAATAGAGGGAGAGTCGTTCCCCGTAGCCGGCTTGTCCGAATCCTGTCCATGCGGTCCGGGTTCCTGTACAACTTGCCGGATCGCCTGAACCAGCCGATCTGAGTCTGTGGGGGTTTTCAGAAATCGGTCGGCACCGATCTGGAGGGCACGATCTTCCTTTGTAGTATCGCTGTATGTGGAAGCGTACAGAATAATGGGGATGGTGTGGAGCCGTTCGTTCTTCCGAATTGCCCGGCATAGCTGAAAACCGTCGATAACCGGCATCAGAACATCTGAGATCACAACATCGAAATCATCTAGAGCAAGTTTTTCGAAGGCCTCGGCACCGTCTTTTGCCGTTACGACCTCGTATCCGACCTCTTGTAGGATGGAGCTCAGCAGAAGGAGATTTTCCTGACTATCGTCGGCAACAAGAATTCTCATTCCTGCTATCTCCCGAAAAGGGTTACGCAATCCCGCCCGTGCGACCATCTGAAACGGTTTACTGACGGAAAACCATCCCGAGGGGTCGTCTCCGAAGCTCGACTAGTGTGAGTAAACCGCAGAGATCCATAGACTGCTCGCCTGGAATCCCTGTACTGCTCCCGGGAGAAATCAACAAAATTACAATTCAAAGAGAAAATTCATTCTTTTGACAGCGACATCTTCCCTTTTGGACATCATAACAAACATCCTACCGCATGAAAACCCGTGAGAATTCTCTCATGCGAGGGCGACTTGTAGACCTCATTCAAGCACCCAAGGTTCTCGCATCGGGCGTGAGAGCAAACCGTTTGCTTCCTCATCGCCGACAAATCGTTCCGTGGCTGGATTCCACCGCAATTTCCGTCCCAACATCATGGAGATATGTCCAATGTGGGCGATAGTGATTGTCCGATGTCCGATTTCTGCGGGCGCGTAACACGGTTTGCGGGATTGGATACAGTCCAGGAAGTTTCGCTGCTCACCGGCCCTACAGGTATAGAGGTGTGTTTCACCGGGGCCGATTTCCTCCTCCAAAATGCTTCTCGGTTCCGCTTCAAGTTCTCCCCGCCAGCCCGTATTTCCGATCCATCCCTGTGTTCCTTCGAATCGGATCCCGGGCTCCTGCGAAGCGACAATCAACCGAACACCGTTCGCATATGTACATTCGATCCGGAATCGTGTCGCCGCATTGTAAAGACCATCCAGAGGGAATTCGCCGTCGCCGCTCACTTCAACCGGACCGGTATGCTCCGTGTCGTTTCCCCACTGAGCGATGTCGATCAAATGCGCACCCCAGTCGGTCAACATGCCACCTGAGTAATCGAGAATCCAGCGGAAATTCCAGTGACATCGCGCCGCACAATAGGGCTTATAGGGAGCCTGACCGAGCCACATATCGTAATCGAATCCTTTTGGAGGTTCGGTGTGTTCCATGCTGGCTTCGTTAACCCAGTGCCCTGAGGGAAGGCTGACTCGGATTGTCTGAACCTTACCGATCCGACCATTTCGCACCAACTCGCACATCCGATGATACTCCGGAACCGAACGGTTTTCGGAGGCGGTTTGGAAGACACGATTGTTTCGTTCCATCGCGTTGCTGAGAATTCGCCCTTCCCGTACCGTCAATGTCAGAGGCTTTTCACACATCACGTCTTTCCCCGAATCGGCGGCCATCACCGATGGAATGACATGCCAATGGTCGGGGGTGGAATTCATTACCGCATCGATATCATCGCGGGCGATAATTTCCCGGAAATCGTTGTACGCGGCACAGCCTCGATATGCGTTGAGAGATCCTTCGGATTGATAGTGCGCCTCGACAATCTGCCGAGCCTCTTCACGGCGCTGAGAGTCGACGTCGCAGACGGCGATAACCTGTGCGTCGGGTTCGGGAAGAAATCGTTTCAAATTGCGTTTCACCCCGTGGTCTCCGACACCGATGAATCCCAAGGTGATTCGTTCACTCGGCGCCGCACGGCCGCCTCGACCGATTGCCGACCTCGGTGCGATTTGAGGAGATGAACAGGCTCCGGCGGCAACTGCCGCCAATCCCGACAGAAAACATCGACGTGACAACTGGTTTGCATTACTCATAGAAACCTTCCTTTCCAGCGAATACGCGAAGCAGGATGCAACGGAGGAAATCCTACCACAGGACCCATCCCTTGTGAATCAGAAGAGAGTCGTCCCCGGTTCACCGGTTCTCCGCTGACCGGCGGAGCTCGCGGCTACACGAGTAAAACGAATCTAAATCAAGTTCTTTTAAGAAAACGACCCCACGCGCTGCACGCATCTGCGGACTCGGATGTTCCTGGAACCACTCACGGCCCAAACAGGTCTTCAATGCCTGGTATTGTTCCACTTGAATTTTCTGTGCCAGTTCGCAGAAAGGACCGTCGTGTTCATAGCTTGGAAAGGAAGCTTCTTTCTGAGAAACAAACGTGTTCATGAACGCACTTCGCATGATGGTGAACATGTTCAAAGAAACCGGCACGTATATGTTGGCTTCGCTGGGATGGAACCGGTACCAGACATTACGATATCCCCAAATCCGCATGTCTCTATAGCCTGTTGCCTCGACGTATTGACGAAGTGCCTCCGTGATTGCCTGCAGGACTTTGTAATGTGTATCGGGACCGCTCGCTTCCGGGTCGAGTGCGACACTGAGCAAATTCGGTTTAACCTCTTCCAGCAACGAGAGTATCGGCGGGACATCCCGGCTGACCGTCGGTTCTTCGGTGAAAATATCCCCCGTATAGAAACCCAGTCGCAAATGACGCACATTGGAGCAATTCCAGCCGAAGTATCCCCATAAGCATTCCGCCTCCCACTCTCGACACATCCCCTTCAGCTTTTGTGTATGCGGAGGATCTTTCTTCCCGGGATAACCGTGCTTGATCGTGTGCTCGATGTCGGCGATACGCCCTTTGATATCGGCAATTCCCGATTGACCGTAGATTTCTATGAGATCGCGCAGCAGGCGCCTTGCGGTACCCTTTTCCTTCATTGTCTGGCTGCCTGCCGCAACACCATCCAGATATTGCCACACATCGCGATTCCGAGCGATTGAGTTGCCTGGATCGAAATACCCCTCGAACATCAATTTCGCGAATGCCGGCGTGTCAATGAATCGCCGAAGAATTTGGAATCGATCAAACATATACTGATTGGTCACGGCGGTGAAACCGCTGGTCATCGTGGCGAAAAAATGCGAATTCGTGGTCTGCCGCATATTCCGAACCACAGCGGGCAAATAACCGAGCATCACATCGTCGTGATGAGGTTCTGTGTGCAGGAAACGAGTATCGGTATACGCTCTTCCTCCTTTTTCGAGTCGTTCCACAAGCCGATCGCGGACCATCGTCGCCAAGTCTTCCGGTGCTTCCGATCTTTTTCGGAGAAGTTCCGCCGCAAATCGTTCGGAGTCAAAGTCGCGCTTTGTTAGGTCGATCAGACGTTTCTTTTTGCTGAGAGCAAGGTCGATAACAATCTGCTCGGTCTGCTGGTCCGAAATCGAATCCGACATGGTGAGCAGATGGTGCTGCCGCTCATGGAGATCCTTGGCGGCACCCCGCGTCAGGTAAAACCGCGCGTTTCTAAGCGACTGAAGCGCCGAAGCGGGAATCAACACGTCTTTCTCATACTCCACCGCCTTCTTGACAACGCCCGCCTTCGCTTCACCTGCGGCAATAATGATGGCCGTACAGTCGGGATTGTATGTGATTGTTCCCAATCCGATTGTGATGACCAACCGCTTGCGTGCGATCTCGATACCTCCAAGATCCTGGGCCGCAGCCGCCTGAGTCATATAGTTCGTGGCGGCCAGACGTGTAGTCGAATGGTGGCCTGAGCCGCGCACATTGAAGCCGATATGTCCATCCGGGCCGATCCCGCCCAGGAAGAAACCAATACCGCCGAGATCTCGGATACGGTCCTCATATTCTTGGCACCATTGATCGATACGGTGGATTAGTTCCTTTTGTTCACACTCAAGCGGCGTTTTTCCGGGACGCCGTCTCAGATTCAGATCGACAAATCCGTCGGGCCACACGGCGTCAAGCGATTGATCTGGACGAAGGCCGATCTTATAACAATCGATAAGCATGGCTTTCGCCGGGTCCAAACCAAATCCTTCGATGTAATAATGTTTCACGTAATTGTAGAAGCTGTTTTCGTGCCAGGGATGTACCGGATAGAATTCATCGATTTGTACGAAATGAAGACTTCTCATCTCCGGGCGCTTGCCGGGATCGAGCTTGTTTTCTTCCAGAAGAGACCGTGTATCCGGAGTATTCCAGGTGCGAATGATCCGCTGTACCCATTGAATGAAATGCTCCGGTGTCTTGCCTGTCGGCAATGAAACAACGCCGCCTGGATTTTTCTGGGCCCATTCGATAAAACGAAGTGCCGCCAATTTCCCGAGAGCGGGAAAATTATCGACGATAATCGTACGAATTTTCTCCACAGGAGGATACAACAGATGAAAAGAAGATTGTTCTAACGTCACGCTCTCGACAGAACTCTCCGTTTTCGCCTCGCTTTCAGTCGCCGTGCATCCGGTCTTCCTTGACCCGTCGGCGAGTTCGTTTGCGTCGCTCCCTGCAGTCTTTTCGCTGGCAAAATCGTCTGGACTCATTCGTCTGCTCCTGAGGAAATCGATGCTCGTATGCGCATCGGAAGATCAGTATTCTATACAGTCACTCCCCTCCGAAGAATCTACCAATTGGAAACCGATTTCGGGAGAGACACGGCATACTCCTTGTTCACAGATCGCGAATCTTACGCTATACCCCCGGCAATCATCTCTCTCTCTCCTCAGTTTTGGTAGACTCTTTACAGAGGGACTCAGTAAATTCTGCGAAAGGGTGGAAAAGCCATGAGAATCCTCTTATCCGGATCGAGCGGGTTAATCGGAACTACGTTTCGGTCCCATCTCGATTCCACAGATCACGAAGTCATTCGACTAGTGCGTTCCAAGTCGAAACTGGACGAAGACTCTATTCTCTGGGACCCCGACAGCGATGAAGTCGACACATCCGGTCTCGAAAACGCCGACGCTGTTGTTCATCTTGCGGGCAAGAATATCGCCTCGGGACGCTGGACGGACAAGCGGAAACAGGAAATCCGAGATAGTCGTGTTCACGGCACCCAGCTTCTCTGTAAGGCGCTTAATTCTCTCAGCAACCCGCCGAAGACCCTGGTGGCCGCATCTGCTGTCGGCTATTACGGAGATCGCGGGGACGAGGTTCTGACGGAAGAAAGCCCGCCGGGCGAGGGATTCCTGAGCGAAGTCTGTCAGGAATGGGAGACGGCTACCCAGGCCGCCGCCGAATCGGGGATTCGCGTCGTTAACCTCCGTTTCGGGATGGTACTCTCCGGCAAAGGCGGTGCGCTTCCAAAGATGCTTCCTCCTTTTCTTATCGGGTTGGGGGGTATTGTTGGCGACGGACAACAATATTGGAGCTGGGTCGCGGTCGATGATGTCTGTTCGGCGATCCTTCACTGTATCCATGAAGAAACATTTTACGGTCCGGTAAACTGTGCAGCTCCGTCGCCTGTGACAAACTATGAGTTCACGAAATCTCTGGGCCGGGTTCTTTCGCGGCCGACGATTGTGCCCTTACCTGCGTTCGCGGCCCGCTTGCTTCTGGGGGAAATGGCGGATGCATTGCTGCTCGCAAGTGCTCGCGTCCATCCGGAGAAATTAAAGGCGTCTGGTTTTTCATTCAGTTATACCGATATCGAGAGCGCCCTTCGGTCTTGTCTACGAAAATGAGAAGAACTCCTTTTCGCAGGATGGCCAAGTCAAGAAAAGCGGTTCCTGTTGCTCAGGGAGCATCCGCCTACCGAGCGCCGAGATAGAACAGCGCGATTGCCGCGACCATGAGGCAGGCGGCGCCGATTCGTCGCACAAGGACCGAAGACGTCAGTTTCTCTTCGATCTCGATCCAACCTGCCGAGGCAACCCAAGAACCGAGAAGAATCGAGATAATCCCCCGCGTAGACTGAACGATGTTGCCGAACACCACACCGATCTGCCCGAAACATGCAAAAAGAAAAAGCATCGCCAACAACCAAATCGCCGCAAAGGGCGCTGCGTAAACCCACATCTTACGGGTTACTTTCGGCAAAAACGCCCACAACGCCAGACTGATAACCCCACAAAGAATATAGCAGAGAAAAACGCTTAACACAGACGCGTGCGAGAGTCCCAGATGAATGAAACTACCGACAAGCTGTTTAATACTGAGGTCCGAAAAAGAATATCCCAGACATGCCGCGAGAATCCAAAGAACGCTGCTCCATGGCATCCTCCCACCAGACCAATTCAACATGCCCGCCGCGCTTACACTCAGAATCACGGCGGCCCATTGAAATGTAGAGAATTCCTGTCCCAGGAATAATAGAGAGATCATGGCTAAGATGAATACTTTAAGGCCAAGCAACGGCGACGCGCGTGACGCGGCGGATTTACGCAAGGCCATGAATAAAAACAACTGTCCCAGAAGATAAAATACCGCACTCCCCAAAAGCGGCAGCGCATAATCGCTCCAGGCAGGCATCTGCTCGGGCACAGCGAATGGAAGCAAAACAAGCGAAAATAGTCCCATGATGATGTGAGAGAGCACCAACAAAACAACGGCGCTCTCGTGAAAGCGGCGTACAAACAGACGGGAAAAGAGATAAGACAATGACTGGCTGGAGGCCGCAGCCAAGCCGAGGAAAATACCTAATACCATAGCAAAACACCTACATTGGACCCTTTGAACATTGAAAGGAACGGACTTTCACTTGACGATCCGGCACGCTCAAACCGCAAACGCACACCAGCAGTTTATAGATCCAATCGAATCGGATACAGTCTGATCGGTATGAGGAGACGCAGACGTGTCGTTGCTGGGGATACCGACTTAGTGGAGGAAATCAATGCGTGACATACGAATTGGTGCAGCTCAGTTCGAGGGCAAGGACGGCGACAAAGACCATAATTTCCGCCGAATCGAAGATCTCGCACGCCAGGGAGCCGAACGCGGAGCGGAGTTGGTTTGTTTCCACGAAATGTGTATCTCGAATTATACCTTTCTCCAGACGTTAACTCGTCAGGAACTTCTTCATCTCGCCGAGCCTATTCCCGACGGACCGTCAACCGACCGGCTTGTAAAACTTGCGTCCAGGTATAACATTGGCATAGCGGCGGGTCTTCTTGAAGTCGAAGAGGATTACCTGCACAACACGTATATTGTCGTGACTCCGGGAGGCTTTATCGCCAAACACCGTAAGCTCCATACTTTCATCAACCCACATATAACTGCCGGAGACCGATATACAGTTTTCGATCTGTTTGGCTGTACATTCGGAATTCTTACCTGCTACGACAATAATCTGCCCGAGAACGTCAGAATTACGACCCTTTTGGGAGCGGAGATCGTGTTGATGCCGCATGTAACCTGCGGGCTGGATTCGCCAATGCCGGGGCGAGGAAAGATTTCCAGAGAAGTGTGGGAAAATCGGCAACGGGATCCCGTACGCTGCCGACAGGAGTTCCTCGGTCCGAAAGGCCGAGCCTGGCTGATGCGGTGGCTGCCGACAAGGGCTTATGAAAATGGTGTCTACGCAGTCTTCACGAACAATATCGGTGTAGATTACGACACGATTAAAAATGGAAATTCCATGGTAATCGATCCTTATGGAGAAATCACCGCCGAGTCGAACGCGCTTGGCGATGACGTAGTTGTCGGTTTGTGTACCCCGGAGAAAATCGAGACCAGTCACGGCAGACGGTATTTACGATCCCGCAGACCGCAACTGTATGAGAAACTGGTCGAGCCGCCGCCGCCCGGCCGGGAACCGTCGACTTCCCCGGGATGGGAGCTGCAAAAACCGAAAGACAACTGAAATCATGAAACACCAATTCTTTGTCGGCATGCTTTTCTTGCTCATCCAGATATTCGCGTGCTCGACGCAGGATTCGGAGAATACATTAACGTTTCATGTATTTCGGAGACCAGCTGGATGTCTCCATCATCCTAAATTCGGCAGTTGAATGGGAAACGCGGTTCCTGAGCCCGTCGAAGGGCCGCGCCAGCGTTGGTGATCGGCCTTTCGACAAGATAAAGAATCGATCACCATTTGGGTGAAAGCGGAGAATGAACGCTACTATCAAAAAATCAGCGGTTTACCTTCGCAACCACACCTTCAACTGCCGAATTTAGGATCATAGAGGAATTTGTTCGAGAGTATGAAAAAACGAATCCCGCAGCGTTCTTGTCCATTACATCTACTCTATGGTTGCAAAAATGAGAAGAGGCCGGCCGGAAGCGCCGCCGGAAAGCCTCGTGGATAAAGGCCAAAAGCGATGTTTATGGATAATTGGAGGACCTGAGGAAAAAAGCACCGGCAGTGCGATCTAGTGTCCCTCTCCAACTCCCCCAGTGAACGGGGGGAGAGATTTCGAAATGCCAGCAGAAGGAGTCTGTTTTGCAACGTTAGGGTTGATTTTGATCCGTTGGATTGCCATGGGCTCTATCCAGTGATTATGTTTGATGTCGCCGGACTCTCGAAGCAAGAGAATCTAACTCTTTTCCGGTGAGACGATATGTCGTCCATTCATCGAGCGCACGAGCGCCGAGGGATTCATAAAACTGAATGGAGGGCTCATTCCAATTCAATACCGCCCACTCCAAACGACCGCAACTTCGCTCCACGGCAATCTGTGCCACGTGTCGCAGCAACGCGAGTCCGACACCTTTCCGACGCATCTCCGGCTTCACATAAAGATCTTCCAAGTAAATCCCAGGTTTTCCTACAAAGGTCGAAAACGAATGAAAAAACAGGGCAAATCCTACCGGTTTGTCCTCCAGAAACGCCAGAAGCGCCTCCGCCACGGGGCGCTCGCCAAACAGCGAAGCATAAATATCCGCCTCCGTGGCGATAACTTCGTGCCGGAGTCGCTCGTACTCGGCCAACTCGCAGATGAACTTATACACGGTCGGAACGTCTCTCGGACCGACAAATCGAATTTCAATGTCTCGCTCTTCTTCCATTTTATCGTTCGTCGATAAATCCGGCGTGGCGTCCCATCCAATAAGGCAGCAGCCAGAACACGCCGCTACTCTCCAGCCGCCCTTCCGGATCGCTGAAGTCGCCGGAGATTACCTCCCACGGGTTTTTGTCCCATCGCATCACACCGCGCTCACTCGGCGGCAGCATCCGATCCAGTTGTAACGGTTCAAGCATCGGTCGCCTTACAAGAGCAACATCTTCACGTTTCGAGTTATCTATCCGCCATTGGACAAGGTCGAGCGGTGCGTCTCTCAAAAACTCCACGCTCTCCTTCAAACGGAAATTCTCCCCACCTATGAGACCAAATGTGAAATTAAAGTACGGATTCTGTTCGTCGTCCACCGTTCTATACGCCCAGGTTAATCCTTCCATATAGATCGATCGTAATACAGGATTCTCTTCGTTCAGAATCAGTCCCGGCGCCGACAACATGAGAAGCTCGTCGTCGATATGCGTTCGTTCCGATAAAGCATAGGCCTTCGGACGGCGGACATTTTCAGCGTAATGATGTTCGCCGATCAGTTTCTCATATTCGCGTTGATATTTTTCATCGCCTGTGATGTGGTATGTGGTCTTTAGAAAGGAAAGAATTTCGAAGGAATTGATAGGGCTCTCGACACGCCACTCGGGATCGCCATTTAGTCTTTCCGGAGCCCATACGCCCCATCGTGTTGCTTTTCCGTCGATTGGATCCCGCAATACATATCCACCATCGATAATATAGTCCATAATTCTTTGGACATGCCTGCGGATGCGCTCTTTTCGCTCTTCATCTGCTGCAAGTTCGTAATAGAAATAATACCCGAAAAAATGGCCGGTTATTTCATCGGAACTGGTATCGCCTTTCCATAGCCACTTTCCGTCCGCCGACGGACGCCATCGCTTTCGAACGATTTTGTAGCGAGGATCGTCCACTCGCCGCTCGACAGCCTCCTCCGGAGAAACGTCCTCATTCGGATCCGCCATCTCCGTCCACGTACTTGGGATCACCGTCCGTGCGACAAATCCATCGGTGTCCGTAACGGTTTGAAGAAACTCGAGCGCGTCATACGCATGGTCGGCATTGGTCTTCGCGGCCGGATCCTTTGTCACTGCGTATCGAAAAGACTCCGACACAAGATACATGCTCGTGTATTGGCCGTCGTTGTCATCATCGCGGGGGCGGAAGGTCTCGTGGTCCGCTGGATCTGGGAAAATACACTTTTCAACAAGACCGGGCGGTCGAATATGACGTTTCAGGCAAATATCGAGATAATGGTCGGCCTTTTCCGCCAAAGTCGTCTTTTTGCGCCTGATAGCGCTGACACCGCCGGCGGTCGCCACCCACGCTGTCCCATCTTGATCGATAGCCACATCCCGTACATCGTCGCTGAGAAGCCAGCTGCGGCTGTGTCGAAGAGACCATGTCTCTCCGTCAAATCGCGCCACGCCAAGCGCCGTGCCGGCCCAAAGCCTGCCCTGCGAATCAAACGTCAACGAACGAATATCATAATGAGGTAAACCCTTCTCCCATGTATAATGCGCCACGCGTGTCCCGTTCTCGTAAACATCGATTCCTCCCAGACTACCAATCCATATTCGACCATCCGGCGCTTTTGCAAGCGAAGTCAATTCACCGGAAACCAATTCATTTCCATGATGATAATGGCGAGTCCCCCATGCTCTCAGCCTGTAAAGCCCCATTCCCGTTGCAACCCATAAATCATCAGACGTAACAGCGAGAATGTCGCGCACATTCCGCGAACAACTCTGTTCCATCCGACTCCATTCGCCCTTTGTGGAGCGCCACCCGCCGTCCGGTCCCATGGCGACTGGACCGCCGGGTGCTGCTGCAACCGCCGACACAGGATCTGAGATCTTTTTGATTTTTACAGCTTCGCCGTTGTGAATTCGATAAAGACCGTTCCATGCCCCAACCCACAACACATCATCCTCATCAAAATCCAAATCATATATCGGACCGTCGGTCACATCCTTCTGTTGAGTCCATTCACCGTTACCAAGAACGAAAAGTCCCGCTCTTGTTCCGGCCCATACAGCTCCGGATCTATCCACGGCAACGGTGCGAACGTCGTTGACCGCATTACCGCCACTAATGCGGTAGGGTTCGTGATATTCTTGCCAGAACGCCGTGTCTGGGACACCCGAAGAAAATGCCAATTGACTCAAGACTATACCGATACAAAGAAAATGCTTCATACGTTTCACCATAGTCTCATACCTGTCACAGTATTCGTTTCCTCCGATGCCTCAGGGGACATTCTGCTTCCACGGTCCATCCGGAACGTCTTCTTCATTCACAAAACGCCAATGAACGATTCCTTTGCCCGTGATTCCAAGCGACCGGATCACCCAAGGGGAGAGGTCGATACCGGCCGCGTTTCGAATCGTGCGCGGACGCCGTCCTCTGCGTCTTCTTTTCGTTTCCGCGTATATATTCAATCGTTTTCCCAGGTGTTTTTCCGCGAGTGGCCGGACTGCGCCCGATTCATCGAATACATAGTCCGCATCGTTCACAAACCACGGCCCCACGTCTTCCCACTGGGCGAAAACGCGCCGGTCCATCTCCTCGTTCATGATCTCTACCCAGCGGCCGCGACACGGACCGTATTCCTCATGCCCGGGTAATCGATCATTGAACGGAAGGGCAACATGGTAGGGATTAATCAGAAGAGGTTTCCTTGAATTCCACGCGGTACGCGGATTTCTCTCTCGAAGAATATCAAAACTGGTTGCGACAATATCGCGATGCCAATTAGCCTCCTCCTCTTCCTCAGGCTCTGTCGGCTGTGGCGCAATCTCGGGTTCCCATCTTGGCAGAACGGATGGAGGCGGGGCAATCGGGCCTCCGTATCGCACATGACGAGACCCGGAGGACGACAGACTTTCGCGAATGCCCGTTCTGGGGAAAGGCGATCGATCGACACCGGAGCTCAGCCTCCGATTGAGTCCGCTACATCCCGCCGTTAGGAGCAGAACAAGCGCAAGCAAGCAGATAAAATATCGATGAAATTGCGTATGAAAAGTCCGAATGAATACTCGGTTTTTTTTAGGCATATTTTAGATAGTGTACGATTAGTTTTTCGAGTGTGTACTCCGTAAGTTCTGAAGCAGATTCAACGCTGTGGAAACCATGGATGGTGCGGCGCCTCTTTCCAGAAAACTCGAACGGGCACGCCATGTCTCATAGCTGCCCTGACTGTGTGCTTCAACAGTCGGAATATAGCCTACGTAATCATTTGCAAGTTCGATACAAAATGTCATCGGAAACGGGGCTTTCTCTTTGACTTCGAGTCCCAGTTCGACGAATGCTTCCCCGGGAAAGGTCGCGATACCGACATCTCCTATTCGTATGGCTTGAACGGGCGTTTGCACCCTATCGGCTCTCTTCGCGAGCAAAACCGTTTCACGCGCGTAGATCTCGCGTAGTGTCTTGAGAGGACGCTCCGCCTTGTTCCAGATCTCTTTCGCTTCATCGATTTCTTCTTGCGATGGTTTTCGTACACCGAAATCCAAAATGCGTTCTTCCGCCGCAAGAGGAACCCAGTCACGATAATCGATGCTACCGACTACTCGGACGGCTTCATCTGCGACCTTGCGCGCCACTGCATGCATTTGGTGATATCTGTGGGGCTGCTCCAGACGGTTATGGACATCGATATTATTGATGTCGCCCGAACACCCGTTGGTCAGCATGGCCACAAAGGGCGGTTTCGTACTCGCCATATTTCCACCTAGTTCGCGCTCCATGATCTCTGCCCAAACACCGAAATAATCCGCACTCACATCGCTACCGCTTCCTCCGCCGACATAGTGAAGCGTGTAGTTCCCAAGCACGGCAATCGGGTCACCCTCCTCGTTCCGGACAGCAAGAATAGCCACATCGGGATCGATCGGTCCCGCCGGCTTGACAATATTCGGGTTTTCGTGTCCCGGATTCATCTTGACCGCTTCATCGGTCTCACCCCACGGATTCGGCGGTGTCGTTCCCGGCTTCATGAAAAACCGCCGGTTGAATACCTCCGATTCTTCACTTCCCATGCCCCAGCCGATCTTTGCGGGGCGGAGGTTATTCACAGCGATTCGCACACTGTCCGCCATTCGAGTTACCAGCCAACTCGCGTATTCTTCATCCGGTTCGCTCTGGAAAACCGACACGACCGTCGGCGCGGTGTGCGAATGAGTCGCGGCGATAAGTACGTTTTCCGGCGGGATTCCACTATGTTCTCGGATCAGCTGCTTCGCTTTATCAATGTCTTTTCCATAAATCGCAAGCGAATCGCAAATCACAAACGCAACGCGTGTTTCACCGTTATCGATCACGAGGCTCCGCGCAAAGAGATCATCATGCACATGGGTCGCCGCTCGATCCCGCATATAACCGGCCAACGATGTCCCCAGCGGAGGCGTAATATTCGTTTTCGCCGCTCCGGCAAGCAAAGTCTTTTCTCCCTTGTCTTCTTCGCACCAGATCGGAGAACCACAAAAGATATGAGGCGCAATACCAAGAATCAAGAAGATCGCCGAAAACTTGACGGTTCTCATTTCAAATTCTCCCGACTATTGATGAAATATGAAAATCAGCCTGAAACCATGCGCTCAAAAACCTGTCTCTGCTCGATCAACGCCTGCACGGGGTGTGCCGGATCGGTACGGGCTTCCAATAGAATCCATCCGTCATAATCGATTTCCTTAAACAGATTCATCAGTTCTTGATAGGGGTAGTCGCCCATGTTCAACTCTCTGACGTGTGCAGTCTCACCGAATCTGTCCGCCACCAAAGAGAAGTTGTACTCGAGGCCACGGCCTTCGAGGTCCTGATCATTACTGTTCCAGCAGACCCCGACATTGGGATGATCGGCAACCTCCATGATGGATTTCATGATCGGCAACGGGCTGCATTCCCCGTGGACTTCGAGCCGGATTTCCTGACCGTAATCCGCCCCGTACTTCCCAACGACATTGAGGCTCTCGCCGATCTGTTGGATCGTCTTTTCATGCGGAATCCCCTCATGGAAACTGTTCGGCTTTACCTTCACACCGCTGCCGCCCACGTCATGACTCAATCTCACAAATGCTTTTGTGGCTTCGATCGCTTCCTGGAGATCCGCGGGATCGGGATGGTCGAAACGCTCATTGCTGCCAATACCGACCAGTACAACAGGGCTATCATCGAAACGCTTCTTGACGTCACGTCGCTCGGAAGCAGTCAGGTCTCGTTCGACGCCATGCGCGTGGGTTGTACGCAGTTCTACGCCTAAAACCTGGCTCTTCTCGCAATTGCTGATCAACGTCGGCAGATCCCAGTCTTTGCCCCACAGATACGTTACCAGTCCGAATCGCATATCCTTCCCGGGCCGGCCGCCGATTAACGGCATTGATTTGCATCCTCCGGCAAGTACTGCGGTAGAAAGCGTCGAGGCTAGGAATTGGCGTCGATTGAGGCTCGGTTGTGTCATGATGAATCCTCTCGTTTGTTGCGGTATTCGGCCGTATTCGGTCGTTGAAATCGTCCTCTCAAGGACGGCTGATTGCTCAGTGTACAACAGCACGCCCACGAAGTCGATATGAACAGACCCACACAATTCGCCGGGAGTGAAGAGGGGGGAATCGCTGCCCAATCGCTGATCCAGTTCCATGACATCCGTATCTCCGGTACTATTCTGCAAATCGAATAAACTGGCGACCACTAATGACAAACGAAGATCCGAACAAACACGAAATGCCTCCTATCGGCCTCGGCCGCGAATGGACTCCGCAGAGCTGGCGAACCAGAACGGCGCTCCAGCAGCCTGTCTACGCCGACCAGAAGCAGGTGGAGAATTGCATCCGGTCTCTCCAACAGAAACCTCCCCTTGTGGTACAGGGGGAGATCGATCGGCTTCGTACAGCGCTTGCCGAGGCAGTCGACGGAAAGCGGTTTGTGCTCCAAGGCGGCGATTGTGCGGAAAGATTTGCAGACTGTACCGGCCCGTCATTGAAAGCCAAGCTCCAGGTTCTGCTCCAGATGAGTCTCGTACTGACATTCGGCACTCGGAAGCCGGTAATCCGTATCGGCCGGCTTGCAGGACAGTATGCCAAACCCCGGAGCGCCGATTATGAAGAAGTGGGATCAGTCCGGCTGCCGGTCTATCGAGGCAGTCTGGTGAACGCAAGCGGCTTCGAGGCGGCGGGACGAGAGCCGGATCCCCGGCGCATGATCGACGGTTATCATCACGCCGCCGCCACGTTGAATTTCATCCGCGCCCTTATCGAGGGCGGTTTCGCGGACCTGCATCACCCCGAACGCTGGGACCTGGGGTTCATCGAAACCAGCCCCTACCGTGACGCCTACCGCCAGGCCATGGATGCGATCACCGACGCGATTGCCTTCATGGAGACCGTTGGAGCCTCGCGAAGCGCCGATTATCTGCGCCGCATTGAGTTCTACACGTCTCACGAGGCGCTGCTTCTCCCCTACGAGGAGGCGCTCACACGATCACAAGAAAGCGGAATGTACAACCTCGGCGCTCATCTTCTCTGGCTCGGATACCGGACATCAGCCCCGGATGGCGCTCATGTCGAGTATCTCAGAGGGGTCCGAAATCCGTTGGCAATCAAAGTCGGACCAAGCACCGACCTGAATGAGCTCCTCGAAGCGGTCCGAGTGCTGGATCCGAACCGCGACCCCGGACGAATCACACTCATCACCCGATTCGGCGAAAAGAAAGTCGCCGCCGTGCTTCCCGAGGTGGTCCGCGGGGTCACCAGAAGCAGGCATCCTGTCTTGTGGAGCTGCGACCCCATGCACGGAAACACCGAGACGACTGCGGAAGGACGAAAGACCCGGCGGATCGATGCGGTCTTTTCCGAGCTCGAGCAAACGTTTGACCTCCATTCCAGACTCGGGACTTTCCTCGGCGGTGTCCATTTTGAACTGACCGGAGAGGCGGTAACGGAATGTATCGGTGGATCGGGAGGTGTAACCGAATCGGATCTCGATCAGCGATATGCGACTGCTTGCGACCCGAGGCTTAACGGGGCTCAAGCCCTCGAAATGGCTTTCCTGATCGCCCGTCTTCTCCGGCAATCGCGCCCGGAATATGAAGAACAAGAAACAGTGCCATAAGGCTCTCTACCCGCGATCTTCGGATGAGATATCGACAATTACCTTATGAACAGCATGTTTTTCGTGGCTTGACTTCAGTCGATACATTTTCTCCAACATTGCGGGCAACTCATTCAATGAAATTCGATCGCTGATTACGCGATGGAGCCAATCACTCGAACCGATAAATTCGAGCGCGTCTCCCCAATCGTCACTCAGTCCTTCCTGATAATCCGAATTCCATACTCCATGGATGTGAAGTTCTTTGCGAAGTATGGACGAAATCTCTTTTTTCTCGAAAGTAATATCATTCTGGATATTCCCCAGCCACGTCACATTCCCGGCCTGTTTTGCTAATTGAACGGAGAGATGAAACATCGCAACCGCACCGGTAGCCTCGATCACGCAGTCAAATTCTGATTCCAAACGATTGGCGTCAGTAATCGGCATCGTCGATACATCGATCTCTTCGCACAAACTGCGCTTAAATTCATTCCGGTCGATCATTGTGACATGATGCCCTTTGTCCCGAATCATTTTTGCTGCACAGATGCCGATGATGCCCGCCCCGATTACGGCGACCGTTCTTTTGGCTCCAGAAATTGCGACCTTCTTGACTGCGTGAATAGAAACAGCGATCGGTTCGCATAAACAGGCGAGAGAGGGATCTGTTCTGTCCGGTACGGGGATCAGATTCCACTCCGGGACGGCGAGGTATTCCTGGAACCCTCCGTCCCGTCTGGACCCAAAAAAATCGTAATCCTGACAAAGCGCCCATCGTTTCTCCCTACAACCGGGACATTTTCCGCACGGGAGAAGAGGAAACACAACAACCTTTGTCCCGGGAGAATATCGCCTCGCATCCTGACCCGCCTGAATAATTTCCCCCGAAATCTCGTGACCCATCACAAGCGGATACTGGTAGGCCCCACCGGCAAACGCACGGAAAATATCCGAGTTGCATATACCGACAGAATCGATCCGGACGAGATATTCATCGCCACAAATTGTGGGATCTTTTCTCTCCTGGATTTCTATACAGCCGTTGTGTGTAAGGACTGCGGCTCTCATATTCAGCATCCCATGAGTTGGAGTGAGTTCAGTCCAGCTGGTTTGGAAGAACAGCCACTTTGAGGCCCCTCTTTTCCATAACTGTTGAGAAGGCATCTTCGATCTTCTCCAGGGGAAATCGATGACTAATCAGCGATGCCACGTCAATCCGCCCCTCCGAAATCAAATCCAGCGCTAATCGATGTTGTACCGGTGTCGATCCGTGCGCCCCTGTTATGTACGCTTCTTTGTAATGAACCAAATTCGAAAGAAACGATATTTTGCGGGCATCGGAAGGTAAACCGCCGAAAAGATTCACGACTCCGCGCTTGGCTACGACTTCAATCGCTTCCTCATGCGCTTCCGGGCTGGGACACGCCGTGAGAATCACATCGAATCCTTGCCGTTCCTTGTCAAATCCTTCATCCAACTCACGCAGCGAAGTCGTTCGGCTGTCAAAGACGTTCTTCACGCCTGATTCCTTTGCTAATCGGACCCGGTTATCATCGCGATCCACTAAAACCGTCAATGTCGCACCGAATGCCTCCGCAGCGCGTGCCAAAAGGATCCCGATCGGCCCCGCACCGATAATCAGAACGGTTTTTCCGGGCTGAAGGAACGATCTCTCAAGTCCGTTGATACAGCATGCCAAAGGTTCTGCCAATGCCGCTTCTTCGTAGGGCAGGCCTTCCGGAATTCTCGCCACCGGACCATACCGCAGCGTGAGATCGTTCAAGAGGCAATACTCCGCGAATCCTCCCGGAAACTGATAACCGACCGCGTAATTGATGTCGCAGAGGTTCCCCATCCCGTTCTTTCCCCAACTCTCCTCCATGTTAGGGACATCCGATCCCACACAGATTCGGTCTCCCGGCTTATATCTAGTGACCTCATCGCCCACTTCGACGATTTCTCCCGCCATCTCATGACCGATAATGGACGGGTAAATCACGCGCTCATTACCATGATTGAAAATGCGGACGTCCGATCCGCACACACAACAGACATGGACACGGATGAGCACATCCGAAGGACCGGGGTTCAGACATTTCACGTCTTCAACGCGAATGTCCCCTATGCCGTGCAACACGGCCGCTTTCATGGTTTCGGATCTCACTGTCATCAGATAACGCCTTTCCAAATAGACCTTGCGAATCCTATCATGCTTCAAGTCCCATCAGAACACCTCAACAACGTGCTTACCAATCGCCCAACCAGGAACCGGAGACCATAAACCAGGAACCGGAGATCAGCCGTTACGGCTTAACAATCTCTCGGGCTTCCGCTAACGTAATACCATGTCCGAACAAATCCTGAGGTTCTGACAGCTCGTGCAAGGTCGGTTCGTGCCGTGTCTTTCGTCTAACATCCAAATCGGCGATTCAGGCACGCAACCGCCGAAACCACTCGGAGGCACTCATGAACGAACAGAACAGTATCACGCGCAGAGAGTTTCTTGAGAAAACAGGAAAAGGAGCCACTACACTGGCGGCCCTGAGCGCTGCAGCGCCCGGAGTTTTGGCCGCTAAATCGCCGAATGAAACGGTAGGCATCGGCTGTATCGGCCTGGGGGTGCGCGGTGGAACCCTGTGCCGGCATTTTAGCCGTGCGGAAGGCGCAAAGGTTGTTGCGGTTTGCGACGTCTACAAACCACACCGGGAAAAGGGCTTGCATATTAGCCAGAATCCCGATGCAAAAGCGTATGTGGATTATCACGATCTCTTGGCCGATCCGAACGTGGATGCGGTGACTATCGCCGTTCCCGACCATTGGCATTCGCTCATGCTGATCGATGCCGCCAAGGCGGGGAAAGGCGCCTATGTCGAAAAGGGCTGGACCCGCACAATCGAGGAAGGGAAGAAAATGCTGAAGACCGTTAAGGAAACGGGCATTGTGATGCAGCTCGGACACCAGGCACGAGCTTTGCCGGCAGGAATCCAGGCAGCCGAACTAATCAAGGAAGGGGTTATCGGGCCGGTGACTCTCGTCAGGACGGGCCGGTTCGAGAATCGTCCCCTTGGACGAAACATCTGGCGCTGGTATGGCGGCTATACCGTCTACGATAGACCCGACCCGCAAGAGGTCATCCGGGACCTGGATTGGGACCGGTGGCTGGGGCCGCTCGAAAAACGTCCCTTCTCCATGGAGCATTTCTGGCATTGGCGGTGCTACTGGGACTACGGTACGGGCGTTGCAGGCGATTTGCTTTCGCATGAACTCGATTTCGTGCAAGCCGTGCTGAATCACGGTATCCCCGATACCTGCATGTGCACAGGACTGAACTCCCTCCTGGAGGACGGCCGCGAGGTCCCCGATACCTGGAACACGATCTACCATTGGGAAAAGGAAGGACGCACCGTCACATTCGACTGTAGCATGAACACAGCCGCTCTGGTTCAACCACCGGAGTTCCGAGGCAAAGAGGCGACACTTCGCTTCGACACGATCGCTCAGTCGGTGAGCACGTTCGATGTGTTTGCCGAACGGGAATCCAAGAAATATACACCGCTGATCGAGTCGGGAAAAATCCCGTACGGCGAACCCTTCATGAAGTTCGATCCATCAAAAACGCCCGATCTTCCCAACCACCAGCAGGAATTCGTCAACTGCGTGAGAAACGGAACGAGAACGAGATGCAACGAAGATCAAGCGTTTATCGAAACAGCAACATTCCTCATGTCGGTCGAGTCGCTGAAAAAGAAACGGCTTGTGCGATGGGATCGAGACAAAGAGGTAATTGTCTGATCGATTCTGATCAGTTCTGATCAGTTATTATCGGTTATTATCGCTCATGAATGTGTCTAGAACGCCTGTGCCACTCAGGTGACCATCGCAACCTTGGGTGGCACAGGCTTCCAGCCTGTGATCAGAGGATGAAATATGCGAGCAAGAATCGATTTTCTCAGAATATCCGTATTGTTTTTCTTCATTATCGCCATTGCGCAATTGCCCTGTATCGCGGATGGTTTGGAGAAAGCAAGAATCTCGAAAAACAGCCTCCCGTTGGATTTCGCTCCGTACTTCAGCCCACCTCTGGAACTCGCAAATGATTTCGGGGATTACGACTCTCCTCTATATTTTGCGGATGGAAGCCGAGTGGAGACACCGGAGGCATGGAAAGAGAAGCGAAAAGAGATACTCAATTACTGGCATGGCGTGATGGGACCGTGGCCGCCGCTGCTGGAAAGCCCCAAAATCAAACGCTTGGAAAAGAAAAACCGCGAAGATTTCATACAGTATTCCGTACGTGTCGACATCGCCCCCGAGGGGCAGACTACAGACGGTTATCTGTTGGTTCCCAACGGCAAAGGTCCTTTTCCAGCGGTTGTCGTTCCCTATTACGATCCCGAAACCGGTGCAGGGCTTGGCAAGGAACTGCGTGATTTCGGCTATCAATTAACCAAAAGAGGATTTGTCTCCCTTTCCATCGGATCGCCCGGCGGTTCGGCACGTGAACCCGATACCGGTGTGGCTGAGTGTCAGCCGCTTTCGTTCCATGCCTACGTCGCGGCCAATTGTCACCGAGCATTGGCCGGTCTCCCTGAGGTCGATGAAGACCGAATCGGAATTGTCGGGCATTCCTACGGAGGCAAATGGGCGATGTCTGCCTCCTGTCTTTATGACGAATTTGCCTGCGCCGCGTGGTCCGATCCCGGTATTGTGTTCGATGAGAGCCGTCCGAACGTGAATTACTGGGACCGTTGGTATCTCGGGAAAGTCCCTGGTTCAAAGAGACCTCCCGGCGGCCCGACAGAGGAAAACCCGCGTACCGGGGCGTATAAAACACTCATGGAAGAGGGACATGATCTGCATGAACTTCATGTCCTCATGTGTCCGCGTCCTTTTCTTGTTTCAGGAGGAGCCGAGGATCGTCCGGCTCGCTGGAAGGCGTTGAATCATTCGATCGCGGTAAACCGTTTGCTCGGTTTCTCTAACCGGGTTGCAATGACCAACCGCGAGGGGCATTCACCAACACCCGAGTCCAATGAAATCATCTATCGTTTTTTTGAGTTTTTCCTGAAATAGAATTAAGGATTATCTATAATTGTTGGGCATCAGCAATTCATCGACACTATATTCGCCCCCGAATATTCGATAACACCGAATAATCGATCCAGGGCACGGATTAATCAGAATTGGGTGCCCCCAATTCCGCTTGGGGGAAGGAGATGGAGTTGGGTGCCATTCCCAATTCCGAGGCTGTGTCATAACGCACCAAAATGCAAGCAGCAGACGTGACGATGTGTTGAGAAGCCCCGTATTTTCAACCCCCTCTGTATCTCCCCTTCCTTTGGCCACGCAAGCGTGTCCCTCTTGGGGGAGAAGACAGCGTAAAGATGCTCATTCCTTTTCCTCCCCCGAAGATCGGGGGAGGTTAGGAGGGGGTTGAAATTCGTATTCCCGACTTTTTCCGACGCCCCCAATCTTGACGCCATCGCAAAAAGTCTGGAGAGATCTTCTCCCTCTCCCTCTGGGAGAGGGCCGGGGTGAGGGGACATTGCATTATCCGCTGACGTTCCTTTGTGTGCTACAGACCTCTGTCATTATCCACACCATTTGCCGTTGATTCATTTGCTGTCTCTGGCGAATACACAAGATAGTCATAATACCCGAATCCAGTGCAATGATCGCCCCTCTCCCTCTGGGAGAGGGCCGGGGTGAGGGAGTGTTGCATTTTGCGCTGATGTTCCATTGTACGTGACGGGACCTTGTCATCACAAAAGCCCTTTGCCTCTGATTCATTTCCTGTCTCTGACGAATACACAAGATAATCATCATACGCGAATCCAATGCAAGAATCGCCCCTCACCCTAACCCTCTCCCGGGGGGAGAGGGAACTTCCGATGCCAACCGTCGACTCTTTGCGAGCCTGTCAATCTTGGGAGAGATTCCTTTCTCGCTTCCCGGCTGCTTCTGACACAGCCTGTCCGCTTGGGGGTGGTCGCAGTTCATCCTCCCACCTTCCGAATCTCAACTGCCTTGAGTTCCATTACATGCTCGCCCGGTTTTGAGAGCGCTTTCACACTCAGTCGTGTCCGCCCCTTGCCGAGTTGCACAGTACCGAGCTTCAAGGGAGCCCACACCTTCTCATAAACCTCTTTCCGAGGTACACGGTCCGGACTTGGAATCGGCTCGGGATCCTGTGCCTTTTCAATCGTTCCTTCAACAAACCGATCGCCGATCTCGACACGAACTCTCGCACCGAGATCGCTTTTCGGACAACAATAATTCAGAGTGATGTCATATTCACCGGATCTTACAACGTCGACCTCCCAGTAGGGGTAAGCATCCGCATCCGTCCAGTTCGTCACCCAATCGTTCGCCCATCCGCTCCGTCCGACATAACTGATTCCCTTGCCCTTCTCCGGATAGAGATAGGCCTCATGGCCCGGCAGGGTCACTTCCGGGCTTTGAGGATAGCCGATTGGTACAGGGATGGGATCGAAACCATTCTTTGTCACGTCCTTGTACCACCGTTCGTACGCGCTTCGGAGCTGTTCCAAAATGTCTTTGTATTTCTCGGCAACATCCTCTTTCTGCTGAGGGTCGGTCTGCATATCGTACAGTTCCCATGACTTTCCGTTGGTTACCGCACGCCATCGCTGGGTTCTCACAGAGCCGCGACCCGCCCAGTGTGTGTATATCTTTCGGTCGGGCCAGCCCCGTGTTTCGCCTTGGAGGAGCGGTGCGAGGTTCAAACCGTCCAGCGGTTTTGTCTCCGGCATCGGAATACCACACAACGCAGCCAATGTCGGCAGCAGATCGATATGGGCCGCAATTTGTTCGACCTTCGTTCCTGCTTCAATCTGTCCCGGCCAGCGAATAAACAGCGGCACGCGTATTCCCCCTTCATGTGCGCTGCCTTTTCTTCCTTTCATACCTCCGTTATAGCGATCGCTGTTTGGGCCGTTATCCGTTAGAAAGAGAACAATCGTGTTCTCCTCCAAACCCAGTTTTTCGATTCTGCGGAAGAGGCGACCGAGGTTATCGTCGATATTCTCACACATCCCATAGGCACAAGCGGTTACATCGTCGAGTCCACGTGCTTTGTATTTTTCGAAATAGCGATCCGGTACTTGCCACGGGGAATGGGGTGCGTTATACGGCAGATAGCAAAAAAACGGCCTCTCTCTGTTTTTCTCGATGAAGCCCATTGCCGCATCGGTCAATACATCGGTGATATACCCTTCGACCCGATTCATCTTGCCATTGTGATCGAGCGTCGTATCGAAATAATTGTTCCAATGGCCTGCACAGAAACCGAGAAACTCGTCAAATCCCTGACCGTTCGGATGATAGGGGAAATGCGCTCCGTTGTGCCATTTGCCGAAGCAGCCTGTAGCATATCCCGCCTTCTTGAACACCTCGGCGATAGTCGTCTCTTCACTGCGCATGGTTTCTTGCCCACGTGTAACGCCGTGAACGCCGCTTCGCATGCTGTAGCGCCCGGTGAGCAGACTCGCGCGCGTGGGCGCACAAACAGGGCTGACATAAAATCGATCAAAACTCGCGCCGGACTTAGCCAGGCGGTCAAGCACGGGAGTATCGATCAGTTCGTTGCTGTGGAAATGCACGTCCCCCCATCCCTGATCGTCGGTCATGCAGAGAATAATGTTCGGTTTATTCTCCGCCGGAGTTACCGCAGACGCCACTCGATCGAAAACAGGAATCGCCGCTCCTAGACCGACGGCTTTCAAAAAGTCCCTTCGAGTACTCTGTGTTTGGGCGCTTGATTCACCTTGTCCGGACATGTTGGTTCTGGCCTCCGATACGTGTCTTCGTGCGTACGTGATTGAAATGGCCGCGTTGAGAATGCTGCGCTTTCCTAGGCCGGCCAATGCGATTTAGGAAGGCTGATGTAAAAGGTACTGCCCTGTCCCGGCTCGGATTCAACGCGGATACTGCCTTCCAGCGTGGCTACCGCTTTCTTGACAATAGCAAGGCCGATACCTGTCCCCTCATATTCCTGTAAGGAATGCAGGCGCTCGAAGACGCGGAAGATTTGCTCATGATATGTAGGGTCAATGCCGATTCCATTATCCCTTACGAAAATCTCATAGGTTTCGACATCATCGACGTTTCGCGTCTGGCAACCCAACTCAATCCGCTTTGGACTCTTCGTATTGAATTTGACTGCGTTGCTGATCAGGTTCTGGAGGATCTGTCGCAGGAGAGTCTCCTCCGCTTCCAAAGCGGGCCATTCTTGCTGAACGACCACATCCACATCTGCAGGGAGGTCCATCGAATTGAAAAAATCGCGAAGGAACGCCTGCATGTCGATCTTTTCGATCTGTGCGCTTGAACCGTCGATACGGGTGAGTTCAAGGAGATCGTCTACAAGCTCGTTCCCCTGGCGGGCCGCTCGACAAAGTCCTTCGAGACATTCTCGCTGAGGTGGATGAAGCGAGGCTGCAAGGTCATCGCGAAGCAAATCCGCATAGTTGTGAATGGCACGCAGCGGAGCTTTCAGATCGTGAGCGACAACATGTGCATACTCCGAAAGTTCTTCATTCGCGCCCTCCAATTCGGCTGCCTTCACCGCAAGAGCCTGATGGGCTTTTTGGAGAGCCATTTCCGAGCGTTTGATATTCGTAATATCACGGAGCGCCCCGATTATCCCGATAGCTTTCTCGTTGTCGTCGCGCAAGAGCGAACACTGCATCAACCCGGGGAATATACTCCCATCCTTCCTGGCATGATTGATCTCCCCGTCAAATTCACCCTTTCCCTTCGTTCGTGCGATGGCGGACTCGATGGTAGGCATCTGTTCCGGCGTGTGAAAAACACCCAGGTGTTTCCCCGTAATTTCGTCCGGTTCATGGCCGTGCATACGGGCAAACACTCTGTTTGTATACATGATTGTGCCCTCAAGGTCGACAATCGCCAGTCCCTCCGTGCTCTGTTCCACGGCCGATGAAAGGAGTCGCAGTTTCTCCTCGGCGCGTTTGCGCTCACTGATATCCTGGATCAATGCCACAAAATACTCGGGGGTTCCATCCGCGCTGCGCACCAATCCCATCGACACATTGGCGTACACGACGGAGCCATCCTTGCAGAGAAATCGTTGTTCTCTCGTATACGCTTCCGCCTCACCTGAAACAAGACGGTCGATCTGCTTTTGTTCCTCTTCACGATCCTCTGGATGAGCGACGTCCTTCCACGACAGACGTTTGAGTTCACCTCGTGGGTACCCGAGATATTTGCATAATTAGTTATTGACCTCGATCCATTTCATATCGAGCGATACAACCGCACTCCCGACAAGCGGAAGTTCAAAATAACTCCGGAACCGTTGTTCGCTTCGGCGCAACTCGGAAGTTCGTGTCTCGAGCAACTCTTCCGAACGCATAAGAGACCGTGCTCGGAGTGCGTTTTCACATTGATCGATCAAAAATGCGGGCTCAAACGGTTTTCGCACATACGCGTCCGCTCCCGTATGCAACAGCCGAAGAGCCCGTTCCGGATCGACGTCAACTGTCTCGATAATAACCACCGTTCTCGAACCGGGTTTCTTGAAGAGTGGCAAAAGGGTATCCCCGGTAGTATCGGGCAGGAAATAATCCAGTATCACAATGTCCGGAGCGTATGTGGAGAAGATCCGCCTCGCCTCCTCGCCCGTATACGCGTTGCGGACATCGTATCCGTAATCCAGGAAGCTCCTCTCCAGGAGGTTCGCCAGCGTTTGGCTGTCTTCGACAATCAGGACCCTCTTTTTGGCTTGAGGCGTCCGACCCGCCAACAGGTCGCGGACATGACTCCGCAGTTGATCGGGCTGGTAGGGAATCGAGAGAAAAGCGTTTGCACCCAACTGGGTGGTTATCTCGCTGACATCGTCCCCCGAGAAGGTCCCCGACAGAACAAGTATCGGTGTTTGATTGAACGGTTTGAATTCGGGAGAGCGCAACAGACGGCAGAATCGCCAGCCGTCAAGGCCGGGCATGTGAAGGTCGGTGATGATGACATCGGGAGGGTTCTCCCGATCCATCCGCTCTAAGGCTTCTTCGGCGTTCTCAAAACCGGAGACCGTAAGTCCCTCCTTTTCAAGAACCAACGCCGCCAAACGAAGCTGAGCCGCGTTTTCATTGACAACGACAGCGCTACGGGAATGGGAGTTTTCCATACTTTCTCTCTGCGCCGCAAAGAATGCAATTCTTCGGGCGGTCAGCGAGTGGACCTCTTCCGTTCAACGATGTAACACAAGAACAAAACGCGTTCCGTCACCACGGCACGCGGAGGGAATGCTGGATCTGTATCCATTCGTACATCCCTTCCCTCGTCAATTCAAGTCAAGTCAAGTCCAGAAGTAGACCGGAAGGAGCCGACGCCACCTTTTCAAACACCACAGATCGTATCCTGTAGTCTAGAACAAGACGTCCGCCGGAGTAAACCGCACAGACAGGCAGTTACACGACCGATCTCACTCCTCTTACCCCCGGGTCCATCGCCGCATTCTGTGTGCACATAGGCCGGAGAAATCTCCTGCCTTGTGGTTTACTTGTAAAAAGAAATACCATGGGATACGACAAAACCGTGAAGGAACCTGTGATGAGTATTTTAAGCGAACTGCAGGACATACAAGGTGTTCGCCTGAAACAGGACGCGCCCCTGGCCGACTATACGACCCTTCGAATCGGCGGAGCCGCGGAAATCCTGGCCGAAATCACAGAGCAGGAAGCCTTACCACAGGTCTATAGCGTCTGTCGTAGAAACAGGATCCCTGTACGTTTCATCGCTGGAGGAAGCAATATCCTGATCGCCGATGAGGGGTTGGAAGGTGTTACTATCGTCAATAGAATCAACCGTATCTCGTGGAGTGAAGAAGGCGGCGTCCTTGTTTCGGGAGGATTCTCGCTGGATGACCTGGTGGTACAATCGGCTGAAAGAGGATGGCACGGTTTGGAGTTCGCGGCCGGAATTCCCGGCTCGGTTGGGGGCGGCCTGGCAGGGGGAGCAGGAGCGTTCGGCCACTTACTGGGCGATTTTCTCTTGAGCGCGGAAATCCTTGACATGAAGGGACGACTTCGTGAAGTCGCGGCAGCAGAACTCGGGATCTCTTATCGCACAAGCAAGGCACGAGAACGGGGCGATATCATACTGACCGCTCGCTTCCACAAACTCCGGCGCGGAGAAACACAGGCCATCCGCTCCGAAATAGAGCGAATCAAACATCTGCGAACCGCAAAACATCCAGGGCCGGACCTTCCAAGCGCGGGATCGTTCTTCAAGAATCTGCCGCCCGAAGAACCGGGAGGGTTCCGTGTTCCCGCAGGCAAGTATCTGGACGAGGCCGGAGTCAAAGGGCTGCGTATGGGCGATGCACAGGTGTTTGAGAAACACGCAAATATTATCGTGAACCGTGGACAAGCCACAGCAGCGGATGTCAATCGTCTGGCAGACGAAATGGCGCGCCGAGTCAAGGAAATGCATGGAATCGCTCTGCTTCGTGAGGTCCTTTTCTGGAAATAAGGACAAATGCGGGGACCGCACAAAATGGGCCGAATCGAACGTGGAAAGAAGGAACTGACATGAACGCGGGACCTACGCGGGTAATTGGGGCGGAATTCTTGCTAAGTGCCCCCGACATCCGGCATGCTCCGGAGCACGACTTGACCGAAATCGCGGTAACAGGACGGTCAAATGTAGGCAAATCCAGCCTTATCAACGCTTTATGCAACAACAGAAAACTTGCGAAAATCTCGAAAACGCCCGGGAAGACACGAATGATCAACTTCTTTCGAGTTCGTGTTCGCGATCCGGACTTCAGTTTTTGTTTGGTGGATTTACCGGGTTATGGTTTCGCAAAGGTCAGCAAGACTGAACAAGAGCGCTGGGGATCGAGTATCGAACTCTTCCTGCAGAAGCGAGCGAACCTGGTGGCGATCGGACAGCTGATTGACGCAAGGCACCCCCCGACCAAATTGGACCTACAAATGCGCGAATGGCTTTCACACAGCCCATTGGAAGTAATTACCGTGCTCACAAAAGCCGATAAGATCAAGCGCAGTGAGCTGGAACAAACCCGGCGCCGCGTCACCCAGATGCTTCTGTCGGCGGGGGATCCTGCCCCCGTTCTTTTCTCGGCGACCAAACGTTGGGGGGTTGAGGAATTGTGCGCGATCATCGCGGAGATGGTTGACAATCAAAACAGAGCGGAATCCCGCGCGGTTGAGAACAGCAACACGGGTTGATAGACTAAAAGGCTGTCGAAGCACGATTTGAAATACGGGAAATTACTATCGCCGGAATTTCACTCCGCTCCTCGGAATGACGGTTCGGAAACGTCTTTCGCGAACCGAAGACCGTCGTCCAGTGCGTAAACGAAAGAACTCAGAGGCAAAACAAAATGCTGATAGTCTCCAACATTTTGCGCAAGATCTTCGGCACCAAACAAGAACGCGATATGCGTCGGTATGCCCCCAGAGTAGCCGAGGTTAACGCAAGAGAAGAAGAGATTCAGAAACTCACAGATGCCGAACTGCGGGGGATGACCGATAAGTTCAAAGCGCGACTGCAGGATGGCGAAGATATCGAGGATCTGATACCGGAAGCGTTTGCCGTCGTCAGAGAAACCGGAAAACGCCAGCTGAATATGAGACATTTCGACGTCCAGCTGGTCGGTGGGATGGTGCTGTTTCAAGGGAAAATCGCCGAAATGGCGACCGGCGAGGGCAAAACCCTTGTCGCCACACTCCCAGCCTATCTGAGAGCGATCGAGGGCAACGGTGTTCACATCGTGACCGTAAACGACTATCTGGCGCGTCGCGACTGCGAGTGGATGGGGCCGATCTACGAGGCGCTTGGTCTGACTGTCGGTGTAATCCAGCACGATATGACCTTCGAAGAACGCCAAGAAGCCTATGCCTGTGACATCACATATGGAACGAACAACGAGTTCGGTTTCGATTATCTTCGCGACAATATGGCGATGCACAAATCGCACTGTGTTCAGCGCGAACTCCACTACTGTATCGTCGACGAGGTCGACAGCATCTTGATCGATGAGGCGCGTACTCCACTCATCATCTCCGGTCCTGCCGAGGAATCGACCACGATGTATGACAAGGTCGATAAGGCGGTTCGCCGTTTAAAGAGAGATGTCGATTATACCGTTGACGAAAAAGAGCGAACAGTACTCCTTACTGAGGAAGGACAGGAGCGAGTCCAGGAGCTGATGGGGCTGAATATGTTTGACGAGGAAAACCTGACTCTGCCGCATCATGTTAAGCAGGCCCTCGTCGCTCACAGTCTCTATCAACGAGATCAGGAATACATCGTGCGCGGTGGCGAGGTAATCATCGTCGACGAGTTCACCGGGCGTCTTATGCCCGGTAGAAGATACAGCGATGGTCTCCATCAAGCACTGGAAGCAAAAGAACGTCTCAAGGTGAAACAGGAAAACCAGACCCTGGCTACGATTACTTTCCAGAACTTCTTCCGGATGTACGACATCCTGGCGGGAATGACCGGGACCGCAGATACGGAGGCTCAGGAATTCAAGCAGATTTACGGGCTTGATGTTATGGTGATTCCGACAAACAAGCCGTTGCGCAGAACCAATTACGCCGACGCTGTGTATCGGACCGAACGCGAGAAATACGACGCCATCGCCGAAGAAATCCTGGACATCCATGAGGAAGGTAGACCGATCCTGGTGGGTACGACGTCCATCGACAAGTCCGAGCACCTGTCGAAAATGCTGAAACGTCGTGGGATCAAACACGAAGTGCTCAACGCCAAGCATCACGAAAGAGAAGCGGACATCGTCGCGGAGGCGGGGCAGCGCGGTGCCCTGACAATCGCCACGAACATGGCCGGCCGCGGAACCGACATCAAA
>CAZTDD010000001.1:0-12547 GCA_964612675.1 uncultured bacterium | reverse complement strand
TCGCGGCGGTCTTCACATCCTCGGTACCGAACGCCATGAAGCGCGCCGAATCGACAACCAGCTGCGGGGGCGTTCCGGCCGCCAAGGCGATCCGGGTTCGTCCCGGTTCTTCCTTTCCCTCGAAGACGATCTCATGCGGATTTTCGGAGGCGAACGGATCAAAAGCCTCGCGGATCGTTTTGGCATGCAAGAAGGGGAAGTGCTCGAGCACCGAATGGTCACCAGGGCCATCGAGTCCGCTCAACGAAAGGTCGAAGAACACAACTTCGATATACGGAAGCATATCCTCAAGTATGACGACGTGATGAATCGTCAGCGCGAAGTGATTTACTCGTTGCGAAACGATCTTCTGAACGGGGAGGATCCGAGAAAAGACCTTTGGGAGATGTGCGACGCCGTAATCGAACATCTGGCCGCCAGCCATCCCGGCGCATTCACCGGTGAAGAAAACGCTGTAAGAGACTTGGCAAACGCCGTCCAGTTTCACTTCGGCCTCCAGCAGCCCGAGAACGAATCCCCGGACGACTGGCTTTGCTTGACCGATTCCTATGAGGACTTCACACAAAGGCTTCGCGAACTTGCAGAAGAAGCTTTTGACGCCAAGGTAAACGATCTCGGTGAGGATCTCGCCTGCCATGTGATGTCCCACATCATGCTGCAAACCGTCACCACCAAGTGGAAAGACCATCTTCATACGATGGATACTCTGCGCGAGGGAGTCGGGCTCCGTGCTTACGGTCAAAAGGATCCGCTTGTCGAATACCAGCGCGAGAGTTTTGGTTTGTTTGAAGATATGTATCAAAGCATCCAAAAGGATGTTGTTACGTTGTGGTTCCGTATCGAGGTTAACAAAGAAGCGCCTCCCGATAGGCCTAGAATTCCGATTTCGGGCGTTCGAAGACGAAAAATGACGGCCAAGGAACGCGCCGCAATCCGCCGTTCGCGCCGTCCCACCGGCGACCAGGAAGCGGAAGGGGAAGCGGCGCAGCAGCCCACACGACTCTCCCGGGACAGCGGCCGCAAACGCAAGATCGGGCGAAACGATCCCTGCCCGTGCGGCAGCGGCAAGAAATACAAGAAATGCTGTCTTGAAAAAGAAAAGGTCGGAGCAGGTTCCTAGGAGGCGATGAATGGCCCGGTCGCGAAAGACTCAGTGGCTTGTTTCATTCTTTATTGGTACAACTTTGACATTCGGTTCTGTCTTTCTGATCAACTGCGACATTCTTGAAACACTGACCTACGACGCACGATTCATCTGGCGCACTAATCGGGAACCCTATGCCAAAATTATCTGCGTCGGGATCGACGAGAATTCTTTCTCCCTGTTCAAAGGCATCGACCCGAGAATGGCGACCTGGCCGTGGTCCCCGGCGCTGTTCGCCCAAGTCATCGATAACCTGAACGAATGGGGCGCCAAGGTCATCGCATTCGACAAACTCTTTGCCGAACCGGACATTCGTCCTCAACCGGCTCCCGGCATGACTGCGGAAGAAGTGATGGCCGAAGCGATGCAGCGCCACGGAAACGTCATCCTCGCCTGCAAACAGGAAGCAGAAATCTACACAGACGAAGAGGGGCGGCGTATCCCCATCAAAACATTTGTCGGCCCGTCTTCTTCAAGTGAAACGAAAGTTCTCGTGGAACACTCCCACCTCGGATCGATCAACGTCCCTTTGGACTCGGACAATGGACTGCGGTGGGTTCCGCTTCAGTTCGAGCATCAAGGAGAGGAAATTCCTTCGTTTGCAAGAGCCGTCGCGGAATTGTTCCTAAGCCTTCCCGCTGAAGCGTCCGTGAGGACTTCCACACGAGAATTCAAAATCGGCGATCGGATTATCCCTCTCAACGACCATGGACGCATGGCGATCAACTTCACGGGAACTCGGATTCCTATGATACCGTTGGCTTATGTTTGGATGGGCGATACGGAAACGATGGAATTTGCAGGATACGATCCCAACGTGTTTCGAGACGCAATCGTATTGATCGGTGCATATACCACCGATCTGCACGATCTCTATCGAGTCCCCCATTGCAGAGTCTCCTCGTTCAGTGGGGGGCAGCTCATTCCCGGAGTGGAGATTCAAGGGCAGGCGGTCAACACGATTCTCTCCGGTGAGTTTCTGCAACCTCTCTCTTCGCGGTACCAATGCCTCATTTCTCTCGGTTGTGGAGTTTTCGTTACCCTTTGCGGCGCCACCCTCGGAGTTCAGGCGGGAATTGCCGTGATTCTTCTGTCCATTTTGTCCTACGGTGCGGCGGCATTCTGGGCGTTCTCCGCTCAGAACTTGATCCTCCCGGTTGCCCATCCGATGATCACGATGTTCCTTGCCGGTTCCGGCGTGAGCTCCTATCGATACGTTCGTGAGGCTGGGGAGAAGAAGTTTCTGAAGGACATTTTCTCGAAACAAACCGACCCAAAACTTGTCGATATGATTATCGATAATCCGAATCTTGTTCAGCTCGGCGGCGAAGACCGGGAGGCGACCGTGCTGTTCAGCGACATCCGCAGTTACAGCACAATGTCCGAGGGCATGAAGCCCACCGAACTGATTGAGTTGCTGAATGAGTATTTCGGGGCGTGGACCGAGGTCATCTTTCGAAACAACGGGATGATCGACAAATACATCGGCGACGCTGTCATGGCGGTGTTCGGAGCGCCCGTGGCAAATGAGACTCACGCGTACGACGCCTGCAAGGCTGCGGTTGAAATGATCCGCGAACTCGAACGTCTCTGTCGGAAATGGGAGTCCGAGGGACGAAAGTCATTCCGGATCGGGATCGGTGTTCATACTGGCCACGCGGTCTTTGGCAATCTGGGCTCAGAGGAGCGGTTCTCATACACGTGTATCGGCGACGCTGTTAACATAGCCTCACGAATTGAGGGCATCAACAAGAAACATGGTACGGCGATCCTGATCAGCGAAGATACTTACGAACGGGTCAAAAACTCGGTGGTCGCCGAAAGCAAAGGGCAAAACGAAATCCGTGGAAGGAAGGGAACAGTTGAATTATTTGAACTTATCGATGTAAGAGAGCGTGTGCAGCCAACGACATGAATCAAAAACAATCCACATGCTTCAAGCATCTGATATACTACCGAAGTAATGTTTTCAGTATTGAAGATTGACGGGACCGAAGATAGTCCCCGGAAGTATACGAACGAAAGTATCAACCCCTCCTAACCTCCCCCGATCTTCGGGGGAGGAAGAGGTTCTGCTTCTAGTTCGTTCTCCTCCAAGAGGGCCGTGTTTGCGTGGCCGGAGTAAGGGGAGATGCAGAGGGGATTGAAGACTTCTCATCGTCCACTCCGGTAACTGATCGCTGTACCGTCAAGATCAGAGGCCAACATAGAAGGTAGACTTCAACCCGTTCGATAGGAGAGAAACGGATGAAACGACTTATCGTTGCTGTTATGACAGGATGTTTCCTAATGGGTGCTGTCCAGGCGGAAGAGCCCGAGGTTTTCGGGAAGTTTCTCAACGTGAAGGAAAAAGTGACAATCAAGAAGCAGGACGCCGATGACCGGGTTCAGGTCAAGAGAGGCGATTTGATTCACTACGGAGACGTCGTATGGACGGGAGAAAATTCGCGCGCAACCATCGTCACCAAAGACAAAAAGATCGTCAATCTGCAACCTGACAGCGAATTGAATACAAAAACCGATCAAGCGGGCAATAAACTCGCAAGCAAACTCGGCATGAACGCCATGTTCAAATCGTCTTCGACCGAGGACCTGATGGCGGTTGCCGGTGTGCGGGCGGATACAGAATACGTTCTCTCTCCCCGCAACTCCGTCATCAAAACGACAACACCGATCATACGACTCAAGGAACCGGCAGAAGGGAGCAAATACCGGATCAAGATAACCGGGGGTGGCTTGCCTTCGCCGTTCAAAGGGGTGGTTGACGGTCATATCCTCGACGTGTCGAAAGCGGATTTGCGGAAACCTCTGAAACGAGGGACCGTCTACTTCATCGAAGCGGAACTGATCGGGCCGACGCGCGGGGTTGAAAAGAACGTCGCGATCTATCCACTGGAAAAAGACGATCTGGAAGTTATCCAAGATATCGAGAAGGAAATCGCTGAACTCCAGAAGGCCGACCCGGACAACCCGAGTTACAGACTATTGTTGGCTTCTGAGTATGAGGATATGGAGCTATATAGCGACGCTCTGGCGGTTTACAAACAACTCCATCAGAAATATCCGGAGGACGAGTACATTCGCAATCAACTTGCCCGGATGTATGACCAAACCGGTCTGGTTACGGCACTGAAGAAGCTGTTGGAGAGATAATATTCTGAGGGCGTTGTCTTTAGGAAGAGCGGAGTGGCAGTCAACACGACACCCATGGCCGTGAACAGGTTTTTCATGGGCGTACATTCTGCTCATGGTTGTCAGTCTCCGCCGAAGAATTTTTAACCGTTCGCCAACCATCTTCCTCAAATGCCTCAAAGGCATAGACTATACGTCTGTGTATAGGCTGGCTATCGATAGACAGCCCACGCTTGTCCTTTTATGCCACCCGTACCCCTAGCGAACGGGCTTTCCCATACTTCAAGAAGAAAAACGGGCGTCCTACGGTGACACAGCGTCTCCGCTCGCGGGGCTCAACCCACAAACCTGACGCCGTCGCAAAAAGTCGTCGGGATGCGGGAAGTGAGGTGTCAACCCCTCTGAATCTCCCCTTACTGCGGCCACGCAAGCGTGTCCCTCTTGGGGGAGAATACGCTGCAGACACGCTCGTTTCTTTTTCCTCCCCCGAAGATCGGGGGAGGTTAGGAGGGGGTTGAAATTCGTTTTTCCGACTTTTTGCGACGCCGTCAAACCTGAAGGTAGACAGGCACATCCTTTTCACAGATAATCAATACGAATACAAACCACTGTCTGAACAACAATCGGGAGAGTAACCATGAGCAACGAATTGACCCGCCGCGATTTCATCATAACGACAACCTCGGCTGTGTCGGCAAATGCCATCTTTCAAAGTGCCGCTCACGCGTCATCCTCGAACGCACCGAGACCGAATATCCTGTGGATCACCAGTGAAGATAACGGTCCTCATCTGGGGGCCTACGGCGATAAATTTGCGGATACGCCCAATATCGACGGTATTGCCGAAAACGGGACGATTTATCTGAATGCGTGGTCGACCGCCCCCGTCTGCGCACCGGCCAGAACAACGATCATTTCCGGTGTTTATCCGCCGTGTACCGGTTCCGAACACATGCGCAGCATGCTGCGTCTCCCGGATCGCATTGAAATGTTCCCGCTCTACCTTCGAGAGATCGGTTACTACTGTACAAACAACAGAAAAGAGGACTACAACCTCGAGAAAACCGGCGAGGTTTGGGATGAATCCAGCGGGGACGCGCATTGGCGAAACCGCAAGTCGGGTCAACCGTTCTTCGCCGTGTTCAACTATACAACGACTCACGAAAGTCAGATCCGAAAGCGACCTCACACACCGGTTCACGATCCGGACAAGGTTCCTATCCCGGCCTATCACCCCGATACGCCGGAGGTCCGGCGCGACTGGGCTCAGTATTACGACAAAATGACGGAGATGGATCGCCAGGTCGGTGGTCTGCTGAAGCAGCTCAAGGAAGACGGACTTGAAGACAACACGATAATCTTCTATTACGGCGACCACGGCCCCGGGATGCCGCGTTCGAAACGGTGGCCGTACAATTCCGGTCTCCGGGTACCGATGGTCGTTCATATTCCGGATAAATTCAAACATCTCGCTCCACCCGATTACCGCCCGGGCGGTCAATCCGATAGAATTGTCGGCTTCATCGATCTCGCACCAACCGTCCTGAGCCTCGCCGGGATTAAGCCCCCCACTCACATGCAGGGGCACGCGTTTTTGGGTGATTTTCACGCCGAGCAACCTGAGTTCGGGTACGGTTTTCGGGGACGAATGGATGAGCGGTACGATATGGTGCGAACCGTTCGCGATAAACGATATATATATATTCGCAACTATATGCCGCACAGAATATACGGCCAATATCTCAATTACATGTTCCAGACGCCCACTACTCAGGTTTGGAAAAGACTCTACGACCAGGGAGAACTCGAACCGCCCAAAACCTATTTTTGGGAAACAAAACCGGCGGAAGAATTATACGATTTAGAGAACGATCCGGATGAAGTGAATAATTTGGCCCATTCGCCCGAACATCAGGGTGTCATCGAGCGCCTACGGGCCGCGCATAAGGAATGGGAACTCTCTATCCGGGATGTTGGATTTCTGCCAGAAGGCGAGATTCACAGCCGGTCCGAAGGTTCTACTGCCTATGAAATGGGACGGGATAGAAAGCGATATCCCTTGAAGAGGATCATGGGGATGGCGGATTTGGCCGCGTCGCTTGATCCGGGCGTTGTTGCAGAACTCGTAACGGGATTGAACGATAAGGACAGCGCCGTTCGCTACTGGGCGGCGATGGGACTCTTGATGCGCGGCGAACAGACTGTCAGGGAACAGCGATCGGTGCTCATGGATGCGCTGGAGGATCCTTCCCCGTATGTGCGTATCATGGCGGCGGAAGCGCTCGGCCGGTATTCCGATGGGAACGATGTCGATAAGGCGCTCAAGACTTTGTTGGATCTGGCTTCGCTCGAAAAGAACAGCGTTTATGTTTCCATGTACGCATTGAACTCACTGGATAAATTGGGACAAAAGGCAAAGCCGGCACTCGACGCCATCGAGGCGCTTCCTTTGCAGGATCCCTCCGTTCATGGAAGGATGCGAAATTATGTTACCCGACTGGTGGAAAGAATAACTTCGAATTTGAAGGGATGATACCATCTCGGTACGCCAACAAGCCCATCATTCCTGGGAGTGTGATTATGCGAGCGAAACGTGTCCCGGGTTTTACACTGATTGAACTATTGATCGTCGTTGCAATCATCGGCATTCTCGCGGCGATTGCGGTGCCGAATTTCTTGAATGCGCAGATTCGTGCCAAGGTGGCGCGATGCTATGCCGACACACGTTCTATCGGGACGGCAATCGAGATCCTGCGTTCCGATACAGGTCTGATGCTTGTCGATTGGTGGGATGACGACAGGGAGTGGGGCCACGACCGTCTGCGCGACGTGTTCAACATGGTGGGAGCGGGAGCGGATTTTGAGGCGCGTGGCCGGGATGCAGTTTTGGCGCCGCTGACGAGCCCGATTTCTTACATGACGACTATCCCACAGGACCCCTTTCAAAATCCGATGGAACACGGTGGTTGTTATTATTACTATGTCGATAATGACCCGTATGATCCCTCGCCCGACCATGATTTTCCGGCTTATCGCGAGGAGACCGCGGAAGCGTACGGGAACAAGCCTCTGAAGGCCGGCGATTGGGCGTTGGGCGGCATTGGCCCCGATAAAGCGTGGTATGGCAGCTCCTGGACTGATGATATTTCCAACGCACGCGGAAGCAAATATGACCCTTCCAACGGCCTATCGAGTCGCGGCGACATCATGCTGACGAACCGGGGGATTGACTGATTTACGAATTCCAAGATTCCCCCTTAGGGAGGAGATGCCCCTTTTCTGGCACAGGAGTCTTTCCGCAAGGTCGGCAGTTTGGGAAGACACTTGAAACGAAATTGAAGGGGGTATCGCCGCATTATGGACATCGATACACGTGAAGTAAACCAAGTACTGATTCTGGATTTCAGCGGAACGTGGAGTTTCGGTGACAGCGCTGCTGTGAGTCGATCATTGAAACAATTGCTCGACCTTGGCTATAGACGGATTATTCTGAATTTGTCCGATATCGGCATGCTGCCCCGTTCCAGCGTGCCCGTCCTGAAATCGTTTTGCGACGAAGCCGAAAAACGAAAAAGTGCCGTCAAGATCGTTGCAAGCTCCAACCACGTACGCGGCACACTAAGGTCGGGCGGTTTCCTGGGGAGCACGGCTGTCCATCGCGACGAACTCAACGCACTCCGGGAGTTCTGATTGTTGGGGCATCCCTTCTCACCTCAGTAGAATTCCAGCCATAGTTTCCCTATGAATTCCGCAATCCGATGCCGAGTAAGTGCCCGCGATCTATGGTTCGCCGTCCTGTGTGCATTGGCGATCATGCCGGTTTACTGGTTTTTTCGAGAAGTGGTACCGACGGCGGACGGCGATCGTGTATGGCGCATGGTCGAGGGCGGTGTCTGGTTTTACAGACGGTCGCTGCTGGCGCAGGCATTCGCTCGGAGCATTTTTGTTTTCACCGAACCGTATGGATGGACCGGAATCGACTCGCTACACGCATATTCTGTTCTATCGGGCGGACTTTTCGTTTTCTCTTCTGTTCTTTTGGCCGGGCTGTTGCCACACCGATGCGGCTGGTGTCTGTTTCTTTTATTGACCGCGGGATTCACAGGGGTCTTCTGCGGCCATATCGAATATTACGCACTTATTGTCGCCGCGACCTCTCTTTATCTGTTCGCCGGTTCGCTGGCTCTCTGCGGTCGTTTATCTCTTTTTTGGGTGGGGCTGGTCTATAGTTTTTTGTGTTGGGTTCATTTGATGGGTTGGTTTTTGTTTCCGTCGGTTCTTCTGTTATGGGTCATTGGAGGAGGGCGCGGCAATGACGCGAGGGATTTGTTTCTCGGGCTTATTCCTTTCTTTTTGATTTTTGTATTTCTTCGCTGGGCGCACGCTTTCGGTGCCGATCTTCACGGGCAATTGTACGGTCAGCATTTGCTTCGATTATTCGATGTCGGCGAGACGGGGATGTGGTATCCGCTGTTTTCCGTCCGTCATTTTTCGGAGTGGCTTGAGATTCAATGGATCTGCGGTTCGGCGTTTTGGCCTTTGCTGATAATCTCGTTCTCAAAAAGGACACTCCAGTATCTGTGGCGGGATCGTTTTGTGTTGTTCTTTGTAACGGTTTGGGTTCCGTTGCTTGGATACAGTCTGATTTGGCATATCGATCTGGGGCCGACGAACGATTGGGATTTGTTTACGCCGATGTTTGTTCCGATGGCATGGATCGTCGGAATACTGCTCGATCAACGGCGGTTCTCTCGTTGGATTTATTTGGTCCTGGTAGGTTTTGTCCTGCTGTCAGGCCTCCCGGCGTTTGAGGAGGCGTACGAACGTGCGAAAGTGGGACGGCGAGGGAAGGGCAGCGTCGAAGTATCTGGCTGGGAAGGGAAGCGGTTGGAGATCTACTTTGATGGTCGGCCTCAGTCGAGGTCGATAGACAATGTGATTATGGGCGAGCACGAGCTGCGTGTAATCGATCCGGAATCGAGAATTTCCCATCGTCAGACTGTCGATGTCGCGCCGGGGATCGAGGTCAGGGTGATCTTGCCGGACGGCGCACAGCTCGAGGAGAGGCCGAGCTGAGCTTTAGAATCGGTTAGGTGTACGGATGCGGTTGTGATAGAATTACTGGAAACGGTCTTTTGGTGGCTTACGCTTCTCAGAAGATTAGTTGAACACTGTGCCTGGATGGTGTCGCTAACCCACCCGTTGGAAGAGAACGACTGCTAATCGAAAGGAGATGCCGAGCGTGAGCATTATTGAACGAGGTATCATACGCGGCTCTAACATTGCCCTTTCAAACGCCATCTCTTTGCCGGAAGGAACAGAGGTAATCGTACAAATCGAACCTGTACATCGTTCGGAAAGTGAAAAGAGCTATTTTAACAAGTCTGAAATCATGCGCGATTGGTTTGGGATTTGGCGGGATCGAACAGACATCGGGGACAGCGCTGAGTGGGTTCGAAAGGAGCGAAGAAGTTGGAACCACCGCTTGGAACACAATCGCTGATTGACACGGATGTTTTGATTGACATGCTGCGGGGAGCGGAGCAGGGAGAAGATTTCTTCTCTGACGAGCATTTGGACGATGTGATGACGATCAGTGTTATCAGTTCCATGGAGCTGTTGTGAGGTAGTCGGACGTTAGTCGAGTTGAGATCTACCAGAGACTTCATTAACACTCTACAGGTTCTGCCTATCAGCGAGACCATTTCGCTCCGGGCGCAGGATCTCATAGATACATATTACTTGAGCCACGGATTGGACATCCCAGACGCCTTGATTGCAGCGACAGCACTGGAGTATCGGATGGTGCTGTTCACTCGAAATGTTCGGCATTTTCAGATGATTGCCGGTCTTGATGCTCGAAGACCGTATTAATTGTGACGACACGACTAATGCTGCAGTCGTCGACCCGCTCTCAATCTCCGCCAGTCTTGGGTGAGAAGAAATGAGTTGTCGTTCATCTCTCACGACTCGTCATTTGTCCCTTGTCACTCGTCCCTTGTCATTCTCAGTACACCATCCATTCCCCCACCGGCGTGCCGAACGGGTTCTCGAAAAAGCGGATATAATTTCGCTCTGGCCCCTTTGGCGTAGTTTCTTGTGACCAGACCACGGCGAAGACGGAATCCCCTGCAGCCACAAAGGGATTGTCATTTGGGCCGGTTGTATTGTCCTCGGGGACAAGAACCGCATTCACAACCGACTTCCCTTCCGGATTCAAGGCGGTCATGATCACCGACTCGTTTTCCGTGTCGGGACTTATCATAAACGGATTTCCATCGGGGTCGACGTCGGATTCATAGGCCGCAATAAGATGTCCCTGGTTGCCGATTCTCTCGAGCCAGACCTCATCGACGTCGCCTGTTGTATTTGTATTGATCACGAACGGTTCTCCGATAAAGAGTTCACCGGCGGACTCGGCGTTTGGGTTGATAAACCGGCCGACGTTTTCATCCCCGGTTCCGTCACCTGGGAGAGACGGATCTTCGAACATCGGATCTTCCCATGCAACCAACACAGTGCCGTTCGGTCCGCGTTCCAGAAAGGGAGATCGTTGGTTCTTTTCTGGAAGACTATTGACAACGATTTCACTGTTGCCGTATTTGTCCTGGAACCGTCCGGAGCCATCGGGATTGATGATCTGCAGTTGGATGCTGTTTCCGTCGCCGTCCGTTCCCAGCTGCCCCGGTGCTCCCTCGAATTGGCTCTCCCAGACTACAACAAAACTACCGTTTTCCAGGGCGATCACAGAACTATCCGTTTGATTGTCCGCTATTTGCCCGTTGACAAAAATGTCGATTGTGTCGATCGGATCGCCATCCTCTGTGAATCGCCTTGCAGAGATCCCGTCGATATCGCCGTCCCATGACATGAAGGAGATAACAAATGTCCCATCCGGAAAGAATGATATGTTTCGCGAGTTGTCCCCAAATGAGGCATCGCCAAGGGCACTGACAGCGAACGGCTCGCGAAACGGTGTAATGGCGAACGGATCCATCGAGACTGTGTACAGACGGGCATAGGCCTCTGTGTCGCTTTCCCACACAATGATCAAGCGCGAAAAATCCGGAGAGAATGCGACTCGGGGATCGGTCTGTCGACCGGCGTATTGGACATTGACTTGAAAGTTCTCACCGATTCTATCACCGCTCGGGCCGAACAGCTGGCCGAAGACTCCTTGATCGTTTCCGTCGCGTCCTGTCTGATCCGCCCACACTGTGACTGTGTAGGCGTCCGGCGTCATCGCCACCGCGACGTCACTCTGCCCTGGGACAGGATAATTCGACACCTCAATGGCACCTGTCATCGGGACGAACTCCGCGGCCCACAGATCGCTCAAGAACATACTTGAAACAGTTGCAATAATCGCAATTGGAAATACAATAAGTCTTCGAATAACGATGTTCATTCAAATTCCTTTCCAGACTGATTCCATAATCCTATATAGTCTAAGTCTATCCTTCTGTCACCTATTGCCTAAGTGCTTTGCGGGTAAAGAGGGTGGGTTCCGGGCCGGTCTCACACTCCGACCAATTCTTCGAGGCGATTCAGGTTCGCGACGTCCCCAAGCACAATTAGCGCCATTCCCTCCACCAGAAGGGTTTCTGCCTTGGGAGCGTATTCAAAGTTCTCTTTTTCCGGTGAACGATAAGCGACTACGATCAAGTCGGTCTTCTTGGGGATGTTCGCGTCTTTCAGTGTCTTGTTGGCTACCGGCGAACCCGGCGGGATTGTGACTTCCTCGATACGGAGTGTCTTCTGCTTGTCGCGAAGCATGAGATCGAGGAATGAGACGACCGCAGGGCGGATTAACTCCGAGGCCATACGCAATCCGCCGATGAAATTCGGCGTTACAACGGTGTCCGCGCCGGCTTTGAACAGTTTTGCGTTGACCTTTGTATCGATGCCTTTTGCCACCACACGGAGCTTGGGATTGATTTGTTTGGCTGTGATTGTCAAATAGAGATTGTCTTTGTCCGTCGGCAGTCCGGCGACGAGTCCTCTTGCCCGCTCGATACCGGCCTCGCGAAGTACATCGTCATCCGTCGCATCGCCCTGGATTACAGCCATGTTTTCATATTCGCGGAGTTCTTTGACACTCTCGGGATTCTCTTCGATCACAACGAAATCGCGCAGTGTTCGATGCAGTTCGTTGATAATATGTATCCCCGTGCGTCCAGCTCCACAAACGATGAAATGATTGTCCAGTTTCTTGTGCATTTTCTGCAGACGCCTCCTCCAAAATACATCGCTGATTTCCCCCTCGACGAT